>DATEOF010000507.1:0-35134 GCA_035274465.1 Polyangiales bacterium | reverse complement strand
CCGCCGCCTTGCGCGTGAACTTCAGCTCGTTCAGCGCGACGGCAACGTTCTTGCCGCGCACCATCTTGAGCACGGTGCGCGCTTTACGCACCGAGATCCGAGCGAATCTGAGGCTGGCTTTGGCTTCCATGATCAAACCGTCGTTTCCGTTACTCGCCCAAGGCGGGCGTTTTTAGCCAGTGAGCGAAGCGAACCCGTGAAGGGGTGGGGCCCCGACGGCTCCGCCGGCGGGGCGGGGGAACGGCGACGTTCCCCCGGTAAAAACGGGCGCGGGATGTAGCACGTGCGATGTGGTGTCTCAAGCATCAGCGCTTGCCGCCTGCGGGCGCCGGGGGTTTCGCGGAGGGCTTCGGCGGTGCGCCGCTCGGACCGGAGGCGGCTTTCTTGTCGCCCGAGTGACCCTGGAAGGTACGCGTCGGCGCGAACTCGCCGAGCTTGTGTCCCACCATGTTCTCGGTGACGAACACGGTCACGAACTTGTGGCCGTTGTGCACCGCGAACGACAGGCCCACGAACTCGGGCGTGACCGTCGAGCGCCGCGACCAGGTCTTGATCAGCTTGCGGTCGTTGGTCGTGAGCGCGGTCGTCACCTTCTTCTGCAGGTGAGCGTCGACGAAAGGACCTTTTTTGACTGAGCGTGCCATGGGATCTCTCTCGCTTACTTGTGAGCGCGGGCCTTCACGATGAACTTGTTGGTGCGCTTGTTGGTGCGCGTCTTCTTGCCCTTGGCCAGCTGACCCCAAGGCGAGCACGGATGGCGGCCACCGGAGGTGCGACCCTCACCACCACCCATCGGGTGATCGACCGGGTTCATGGTGACGCCGCGGTTGTGCGGGCGGCGGCCCAGCCAGCGGGTACGGCCGGCCTTGCCGAGCGACACGCGCGCGTGCAGCTGGTTCGAGACCTGACCGACCGTGGCGCGGCAGCTCAGGTGCACCAGACGCACCTCGGTCGAAGGCAAACGCACGTGGGCGTAGTCGCCTTCTTTCGCCATCAGCTGCGCGGCGGTACCGGCCGAGCGCACCAGCTGCGCGCCCTTGCCGATCTTGATCTCGATCGCGTGGATCATCGTGCCGGCCGGGATGTAACGCAGCGGCAGCGCGTTACCCGGCTTGATGTCGGCCTTGCGCGACGAGAGCACTTCGTCGCCCACCTTCACGCCGTCGGGCGCGAGGATGTAGGTCTTGTCGCCGTCGCTGTAGTGCAGCAAAGCCAGACGCGCGCTGCGGTTCGGATCGTACTGCACCGAAGCCACCTTCGCGGGCACGCCGACCTTGTTGCGCTTCCAGTCCACGATGCGATAGCGCTGCTTGTGGCCGCCGCCGCGGAAGCGCGACGTGATGCGGCCCCAGTGGTTGCGACCGCCAGTCGACTTCTGCACGTCGAGCAGCTTGCGCTCGGGCTTGTCCTTGCTCAGATCGCCGACGATCGTCTCGTAGTAACGGCGCGAGGGCGAGGTGGGCTTGTAGCGTTTGATGGGCATGATCAGCTGCCTTCGAAGAAGTCGATGCTGTCGCCCTTCTTGAGCGACACGATGGCCTTCTTCCAGTTTTGAGTCTTGGCGTGTCCGCGGCCCATGCGACGCATGCGACCACGCACGTTGAGGGTGTGCACCTTGAGCACGCTGACCTTCCACAGCTTCTCGATGGCGGTGCGGATCTCGGCCTTGTTCGCGCCGCGAGCGACCTCGAACAAGTACTGATTGTCAGCCTCGCGGAGACGGTTGCCCTTCTCCGTGAGGATCAGCGGACGCTTGATGATCTCTTCGGGGCGCATGGTCAGCTGTTCTCCAGGCGATTCTGCAGCTCGGTCACGGCGTCCTTGGTCAGGATCAGGTGCTCGTGACGCAGGATGTCGTAGAGGTTCACGCCCTCGGGCGGCAGGAACTGGCTCTTCTCGAGGTTGCGCGCGGACAGGCGCAGCTTGTCGTTGGCCTTGCCGTCGACGATCAGCGAGCTGCCGGCGTCGAACGCCTTGAGGATCGAGGCCAACTGCTTGGTCTTGACCTCGGAGAGCTGGAAGCCGTCGACCACGAACAGCTGGCCTTGCTTCAGCTTCAGCGACAGCGCGCTCGCCAGCGCGCCCGCGCGCATCTTGCGCGGCGGACGGTAGCTGTAGTCGCGCGGCTGCGGGCCGTGCACCCTGCCGCCACCCACGTACTGCGCGGCGCGAATGGCGCCGTGACGCGCGGCGCCGGTGCCCTTCTGGCGGTACAGCTTGCGCGTGGAGCCCGAGACCTCGGGGCGCGTCTTGGTCTTGGCCGTGCCGGCGCGACGGCTCGCGAGCTGCGCCTTGAGCACGTCGTACATCAACGGCTCGTTCACTTCGGCGCCGAACACGGCATCGGAGAGTTCGATCTCTCCCACCGGGTTTTTCTGCAAGTTGTAGACGGAGACTTTGGCCATCTGGATAGCTCTTGCGTCGGGACGACTAACAATCAGCTCTTGATCTCGACGTCCACGCCCGCCGAAAGGTCGAGCTTCATCAGGGCGTCGAGGGTCTGCTGCGTGGGCTCGAGGATGTCGAGCAGGCGTTTGTGGGTGCGGATCTCGAACTGCTCGCGCGACTTCTTGTCGACGTGCGGTCCGCGCAGCACCGTGTACTTGTTGATGCGCGTGGGCAGCGGGATGGGTCCCGCTACCCGCGCACCCGTCCGCTTCGCCGTGTCGACGATTTCACTCGTCGACTGGTCGAGCAATCGATGGTCGTAGGCCTTGAGGCGAATGCGGATCTTCGTGGTCTGCATGGTCCTTACTCGATGATCTTGGTAACGACGCCCGCGCCGACGGTCTTGCCGCCCTCGCGGATGGCGAAGCGCTGCTGCGCTTCCAGTGCGACCGGTGTGATCAGCTCCACCGTCATCTTCACGTTGTCGCCCGGCATGACCATCTTCACTTCTTCCGGCAGCTGAATCGTGCCGGTCACGTCGGTCGTGCGCATGTAGAACTGCGGGCGGTAGTTGGTGAAGAACGGCTTGTGGCGGCCGCCCTCGGCCTGCTTGAGCACGTAGACTTCACCTTCGAACTTCTTGTGCGTCTTGATCGTGCCGGGCTTGGCCAACACCTGGCCGCGCTCGACGTCGTCCTTTTCAATGCCGCGCAGGAGGCAGCCGACGTTGTCGCCAGCCTGGCCCTCGTCGAGCAGCTTGCGGAACATCTCGACGCCAGTCACGACGCTCTTCTTCGGATCCTTGAAGCCGAGGATCTCGATTTCGTCGTTCACGTGCACCTTGCCGCGCTCGATACGACCGGTCACCACGGTGCCGCGGCCCTTGATCGAGAACACGTCTTCGACGGCCATCAGGAACGGCTTGTCGACGTCGCGCACGGGCAGCGGAATCGCCTCGTCCACCGCCTCGACCAGGTCCTGGATCGACTTGACCCACTGCGCTTCGCCCTGCAGGGCCTTGAGCGCGCTCACGCGCACGACCTTGGCGTCGTCGCCGCCGAAGTTGTACTTGTTGAGCAGCTCGCGCACTTCCATCTCGACCAGGTCGAGCAGGTCGGGGTCTTCGACCGCGTCGGTCTTGTTCAAGGCGCAGACGATCTTCGGCACGCCGACCTGACCGGCGAGCAGCACGTGCTCCTTGGTCTGCGGCATCGGGCCGTCGAGCGCGCTCACCACCAGGATCGCGCCGTCCATCTGCGCGGCACCGGTGATCATGTTCTTGATGTAGTCGGCGTGCCCCGGGCAGTCGACGTGCGCGTAGTGGCGCGTCTTCGACTCGTACTCCACGTGGCTGACCGCGATCGTCACGATCTTGCTCGCGTCACGGACAGTGCCGCCCTTGGCGATGTCGGCATACGACACCGCGGCGCCACCGAACGTATCGGCCATGACCTTGGTGATCGCCGCCGTCAGCGTCGTCTTGCCGTGGTCGATGTGACCGATCGTGCCGATGTTCACGTGCGGCTTGGTTCTTACGAACTTTTCCTTGCCCATGACTGTCTCCCTTAGTCCTTCTAAATCTTATCGGTCCACGAAACGCCGCAGGCGATTTCGTGGTCTGTCAATCAATTAGTTGCCCTTAACCTTGGCGATGATTTGATCGGCAATGTTGTTGGGCACGGGTTCGTAGCGGTGGAATTGCATCGTGTAGGTCGCGCGACCCTGGGTCTTACTGCGCACGTCGGTCGAGTATCCAAACATCGTGGCGAGCGGGACCTCGGCCGTGACGACCTGCACGTTGCCGCGCGGGTTCATGCCGGTGATGCGCCCGCGGCGACCGTTCAGGTCGCCGATCACGTCGCCCATGTAGTCTTCCGGGACGACGACTTCAACAGTCATCACGGGTTCCAGCAGGTGAATGCCCGCTTTTTTGGCCGCATCCTGGAAAGCCATGGAAGCCGCGACTTCGAAGGCCGGACCGGAAGAGTCGACGTCGTGGTAGCTGCCGTCGAACAATGAGGCCTTCACGTCGATGACCGGGTAGCCGGCGAGCACGCCGCGGAGCATGGCCTCGCGCACCCCCTTCTCGATCGACGGGATGAATTCCTTGGGGATCGTGCCGCCGACGATATCGTTCTCGAACACGTATCCGGCACCGGGCTCGCTCGGGCCGATCTCCAGCCAGACGTGGCCGTACATGCCGTGGCCGCCCGACTGCTTGATGTAGCGGCCTTCCTGCTTGACCGTCTTGGTGATGCTCTCGCGGTAGGCGACCTCGGGCTTGCCGACGTTGCACTCGACTTTGTACTCGCGACGCATGCGGTCGACGATGATCTCGAGGTGCAGCTCGCCCATGCCACTGATGATGGTCTGGCCCGTCTCTTCGTCGGTATGCGCGCGGAAGGACGGGTCTTCGAGGCCCAGCTTCTGCAGCGTCTCGCCGAGCTTCTGCTGCTCGGCCTTGGTCTTCGGCTCGACGGCGACCGAGATCACCGGCTCCGGGAACTCCATGCGCTCCAGGATGATCGGGTGGTCCTCGGCGCACAGCGTGTCGCCGGTGGTGGCTGTCTTCAGGCCGAGCGCCGCACAGATGTTGCCGGCCTGGATGTCCTTGATGTCCTCGCGCTTGTTGGCGTGCATCATCAGCAGGCGGCCGATGCGCTCGCGCTTGCGCTTGGTCGTGTTCATCACCGCGGTGCCGCTCGCGACCTGGCCCGAGTACACGCGCAGGAACGTCAGCTGACCGACGAACGGGTCATTCAGGATCTTGAACGCCAGCGCGGAGAACGGCGCCGAGTCCGAGGCCTCGCGCGTCTCTTTCTGCTTCGTGTCCGGGTTCTCGCCCTCGACTGCCGGGATGTCGGTCGGCGACGGCAGGTAGTTGACGACCGCGTCGAGCAGCTGCTGCACGCCCTTGTTCTTGAAGGCGGCGCCGCAGGTCACGACCACGAGCTTGAAGCTCAGGGTGGCCTTGCGCAGGACCTGGACGATGGTGTCTTCGTCGAAGTTCGTGTCGCCTTCGAGGTAGCGCTCCATCAGCGCGTCGTCTTGCTCGGCGACGGCTTCGACCAGCTTGTCGCGGTAGCCCTGCGCCTCGGCCTTGAGGTCGGCGGGGATCTCGACGTAGTCGTACTTCGAGCCCTTGCCTTCTTCCTCGAAGACGATGCCCTGCATCTTGATGATGTCGACGATGCCCTTGTGCTGATCCTCGAGGCCGAGCGGCATCTGGATACAGATCGGGCGCACGCCCAGGCGCTCGCGGATCGAGTCCACCGAGCGCGTGAAGTTGGCGCCGGCGCGGTCCATCTTGTTGATGAAGCAGATGCGCGGCACGTGGTACTTGTCGGCCTGGCGCCAGACGGTCTCGGACTGCGGCTCGACACCCGCCACGCCGTCGAACACGCAGACTGCACCATCCAGGACGCGCAACGAGCGCTCGACCTCGATGGTGAAGTCCACGTGGCCGGGGGTGTCGATGATGTTGATGCGGTAACGCTGCTTCGAGTACGGGCCGACGTGCGGCTGCCAGGTGCAGGTCGTCGCAGCGGAGGTGATCGTGATGCCGCGCTCTTGCTCCTGCTCCATGTAGTCCATGGTCGCAGCGCCGTCGTGTACCTCGCCGATCTTGTAGTTGACCCCGGTGTAGTAAAGGATGCGCTCGGTCGTCGTGGTCTTGCCCGCATCAATGTGGGCCATGATCCCGATGTTGCGCGTCCTTTCGAGTGGGTAATCGCGAGGCATGGCTGATCTCCGCTGAGCATCGACTCCAGGTTGTGGTCTGAACACACGAAAGCCCTTTCCAAGCCCACGCGACCTCCATCGGGTCGGGTGTTGCAGGCAAGGCCTGCGTTTCGGAAAGGGCTTCGAGAGCTGCACGGGTGCGACGTACTTCCGTCGCGGTGTCAGGTCTCGTCTATGTGTCAGACAACATGTAAGTGTCGATTCTCTCCTAGCCGAGTGGTTTCGCCTGCGCTCCCGCAGGGACCTTCCCGACCGTTGTTGGTTACCAGCGGTAGTGCGCGAATGCTCGGTTGGCTTCAGCCATGCGGTGGACGTCTTCACGCTTCTTGACGGCGGCGCCACGACCTTGCGCGGCGTCCATCAGTTCAGCGGCCAGGCGCTCGATCATCGTCTTCTCGCCGCGCTCGCGCGAATACATCGTGAGCCAGCGCATCGCGAGTGCCGTGCGGCGGTCCGGGCGGACCTCGACGGGGACCTGGTAGGTGGCGCCACCGACGCGGCGGCTCTTCACTTCCAGCTTGGGCTTCACCGCGTCCAGGGCCTTGCGGAACGTATCCAGTGGATCAGCCTTGTAGCGCTCTTGAATTACGTCGAAGGCGCCGTAGACGATCGACTCGGCAGTCGAACGCTTGCCGTCGTACATCAAGATATTCGTGAACTTGGCGACCAGACGATCCCGGAACTTGGCGTCGGGGAGGATCTTGCGCTTCGGAATGTCGCGACGGCGTGCCATGTCGGGTCCTCAGTTGATCACTTCTTGGGGCGCTTCACGCCGTACTTGGAACGGCCCTGCGTGCGCTCGGCCTTGTTGGTATTGCTCGGACCCACGGCGCCGGTCGCATCCAGCGTGCCGCGCACCACGTGATAGCGGACGCCGGGCAGGTCCTTCACACGACCGCCGCGGATCAGCACCACCGAGTGCTCCTGGAGGTTGTGACCCTCGCCAGGGATATAGGTCGTGACTTCCATCCCGTTGCTCAGACGAACACGGGCCACCTTGCGCAGCGCCGAGTTGGGCTTCTTGGGCGTCGTCGTGTACACGCGGACGCAAACGCCACGCTTCTGCGGGCACTCCTGGAGGGCGGGCGAATCGGTCTTCTTGACCTTCGCGTGTCTGCCTTTACGGATGAGCTGATTGATGGTCGGCATTCGAGACTGTACGCAATCCGGGGGATGGGGGCGGCAAAGATACTGGTCGCCGCTTGGGTGTCAAGGGAAGTGGTGGATTTGATCCGGGTTTTTGTGTGGCTTTGTGCCGAAGAGGGCTGCGGGCGCCGATTTTGGGGCTTCGGGCTTCTGGCTACGGGCTGCTGGTTCAGACCCGGAGCCCGCAGCCCGGAGCCTGGAGCCCGATTTCATTTCGCCGCGGCTGCGGGCGGCGGCGGCGCCAGAGCTACCTTCACACCGGCCAGGGCACGAGCGTATTCGTCCCGAGCGGCTTGGACCTGCTGCTCGTAATTGGTCAACTCTGCCGAGGCTTTATCGCGGCTCTTCGCGAGCGAGGCCTGGCTGGCAGACAGCTGTTGGGTGCGCTCCTGCGAGGCCTTCTGGTCGGCGGGGGTGTGGGCATTCACCTGCGCTTGTCGCTCCTGCTCCAGGCTGCGCTGCAGGGTGGACTCGACCGACGAGTACTCGGCCGCGCGATGGTTCAGCGCGTCGGCGTCCTCGACCAGGGCGACGTTCGCGAGGTAGCTGTTGAGCGTGATGTCGTCGACCAGGCGCTGCATGCTCACGAACACCGGCTGGGGCAGCTGGGCCTTGGATTGTTCGAGCAGCCGGTGCGCCTCGCTCTCGGCGCGCAGGTGCTTCTCCAGCTGACGATCGACGCTCGCTCGCATGGCCTGCTGGATCGCGGGTTGCGTATCCGCGACATTGGTGCAATTCGCGTCGGTGATCTGCTTCTGCACCGCACCCGAAGCGCGCGACGAGATCGGGCCGCGCTCGTCGTCCCAGAACTGGCGTAGCACCACGTCCTCGCGCTGCGCGCGCGCGAACGACTCTCGGCGGCCATCGGCGTCCGCCTGATCCACCACCTGCGTGAGCAAAGCACTCTGGCCGGCAGGCTTGGGCTCGCGCGCGTGCGCCTCGATACTGGTCGAGAGCTCGTGCGCCTGCTTCTTGTGCGCCGCGAACGTATCCGCTTCGGCGCTCAGCAACTCCGGGTAGCGAGTCGCATAACCGGTAGAGTCCGCGGGCGACACCAACGTGGGCCGCAGCTGAGAGCTTGCACAACCGGCCGCCGCCGACAGCAGCAGCGCGACGTACCAACCCTTGGGACCAAGCGATTCGTGCATAAGCAGCGCGGCTTATGACATTTTCGCGAGCGCGCTGCTAGAGGACCCTCAGCAGACGGGAAGTCGGCGAGGACCGCTCAGAAGATCTTGCACGCGGAGTTGAAGCCCGCTGGCAATCCGCCCTTCCACGGCGACTGGACGCCGAAGGGATGCGCCTTGAAGAACTTCCAGATGTCGCCGGCCAGGCCGCCGCCGCCGCAGTGGCCGCCGCCGTGGTTGCAGTTGATCACGAAGCCGCCTGCGTTCTTGAAGCCGGTGTCAGCCGTCTTGCTCGAGTCCGAGAAGTCGATGATCACCACGTCGAGACCTGGCGCGCCGTGGATCGTCATCAGCGCTGGCGTGTGCTTGTTCTGGAATGCCAGCGGGATGGTCCAGCCGCCGGAATTTGGCGCAGCTGCGGCCATGTAGGTCGAACGCAGCGTGGCCATCGACACCGACATCAAGCCGCCGGCGCTGCAGCCCGTGGAGAACGCGCGCTTGGGATCGACGTTTTGATTCTTCACCGCGCAGGCGAACATCGCGTCGGTGATCTTGAGGTCGCCCTCACCGAAGATCGCCGTGCCGGAGAGCAAGTCACCGCCCGTGGTGCCCTCGAACGATACGAGCACGCCGCCTTCGGAGGTGACGCCTTGGCTCACGGCAGCGGCCTGGGTCACGTACTCGCCGGCGAACGAGCCGGTGCCGTGCCAGTAGAAGACCATCGGCGCGGTGGGGCTACTGGGTTTGGTCCCGGCGACTACGTTGATGCCGCCCAGGCCCATGTACGTGATGGTGCCGTTGCGGAACATCGGACAGTCGGCGGGCGCCGCGGGGACCACGGGATCCGTGATGCTTCCGGCAGGCGGCGGAGGCGTGGCTCCTGCGCCGGCCGCGGGCGGAGGCGTGACAGGTGCGGCAGCTCCCGCGCGTGGTGGAGGAGTCGCTCCGGACCCAGCGGGCCCGACGTCAGTCCGCGGAGGCATGGGCGTGCCGCCTGGTGGCGGAGGGGTAATCGGCGGCGGATTGCCGACTCCAGCTGGAGGCAGCGCTGCACCCACGCCGGCTGCGCCCGGCAGGCCGCCGCCTGGAGGGAAACCGATCGTTCCGGAAGCGCCGAACGCGCTGCTGCCCGAGCTGCCGGTCGCGAACGCACCGCCGCCCGCCAACCCGCGCGCGGGAGAGGATGCGGATCCCGGCGCTTGTTCGGAGGGGCTGCATGCGGCGAGGGTCAGCGCGACCGCGACTATAGTCAGACTCGTACGTTGCATCTCAGTGTCTCCGGCGCGACTGCTCCGCGGGACGTCGCGGGCACGCTGCTTGTGTCACCAAGCAGAAGCGTTTGATGTTCGTCAGCCGCGTTGCTGCTGATGGCTGCACTCGCATCACACCGCATGTGAGTGTGCGTCAGAGGCCGAAACTGAGCATGTCCTCAGTCAGCCGCCAGCATAACCTCGCGAGCCAATTACAATGTGGTTTGCGGAAGCAACGAGGCTGGCAGACGTGGTCGGTGCGCAACCTAAGACACTGCCTGCATACCCAACTGTGCTGCCATCGACTCGAGCAACCTGGCTCGCAAGGCGCTCGGCGGCCAACCCAGTGCCGCGCGCTCGGCCGCGGACATACCTTCCAACGCCAGCTCGGCGGCGAGCTCGTCCAACGCCGCTGCCTGCGCAGCGCGTAGCTCCGCCCGCTGCTCACAAGGCAGCTGCGGCTCGAGCCACGCGGCCACCTGCCACGCGAGCTCGGCGTGACGTGTCTCGTCCTCCGCGATGCGCAGCATCGCCTGAGCGATCGCCGGATCTGCCGCGAGCGCTGCTTGATAGTGCGCGAGCACCGCGCCGAAGCTCTCTCGCACGCAGCCTTCGACCGCGTTCTCGAGCGCGATCGCAAACGGCGAGCGCGGCGGCGCCTCGTCGACGCGCGGGTCGGTCGGCTCGGCGCCGTAGCTGCGCGCGAGTTGGGTCACGAGCTGCGCGTGACACCTCTCGTCTTGCGCCGCATCGCGCGCGGCAAGGATCAATGACGCCGGTGCGCCGAGCTCACGCAGCTCGGCAGCAAGCCTTTCGAATGCGCAGACCGACGCCGCTTCCAGCCGCGCGTTGCCTGCGAGGTACGCGCCGAGCGCCGACGGCATGGCCTTCGGTTGCGCCGCGCGCAAGCCCACGGGCCGGCGCCCCACGACGCAGCCGGAGTGGCCGAGATCTTCGTGCGACTTCGACAACAGATTTCCCTGCGCGTCGAGCGTCACGCTATCGCGCGACATCGGCCCACACGTCTCCCACTCGCTGCGTACAACCCAGCCACCGTCGTGCTGCGACACCTCGGTGCCGCGCAACGTCATCTGGCCGGTGCCGAAGGCGAACGCCTTTGGACACGCGACCCACAGGCCTTGCCAAAATGCCGCGAGCACTGCCTTGGCCGGAGAATCGATCGGCGCGATCAACGCGAGCAATGCCTGGTCCGGGCTGTCAATGCGCTGCAGTCCGTCCTGACTCGTCGTGATCGCGAACGGCGCGCACGTCAGGTTCTCTTGGCACACCGCGCTCGGATACTCGAGTCGTCCGACGGACTTCTCACAGATCTCCGGGTCGCTGCTCGCTGCGCATAGCGTGCCCTGAGCATCGACCAAGAACGCCCTCGCAGACTGAGAGGACGAGCTGGGGGGCCGGGAGCTGGCGTACAGGCCGAGGTAGTCCACGCCGCGCGTGAGCGGCAGCGCGTCGGCCAACAGGCGTGGCTTTGCGTCCTGACACGCGACGCCTTGCCAGGCCGCGAGCTGCGGCCCAGCGTCTGGGGCGAGAGCCGGACTGCCGGACGCGGCGGTGGGCGCGGTGGCGGGCGGTGGCACAGTTTGGCCCACCGCCGGGTCCTCGTGTTGCGCGGCGCACGCACCGCTCGCGGTCAGCGACGTGGCGACGGCCCAGCGAGCGAGCGTACGGAGCGCGTGGCCAATCGGGTGCGGAGGGAGCACCCGCTGCGGGCGTCGGTAGATCGGCATGCAACCCTCCCCGCAGCAAAGCTCGTACCAGCTACTTCGGTGCCGCGTAGGTCTCCGGCACGGCGCCGGTCAGCGTGTCGAGGAACGTGACGATCGACGCGACGGCTTGCGGCGTCAGATCCGCGTTCAGCTGAGCTTTCGCCATGATGCTCACGGCATCAGGGAGTGCGCTGACCGAGCCGTCGTGAAAGTAGGGGCCGGTGTGCGACACGTTGCGAAGCGCGGCGACCTTGAACACGGCGCGGTCGGCCTCGTCGTGCGTGACGTCGAAGCGACCGGCGTCGGAATGGTCGCTGTGGGTCAAGCTGACGTAGTCGGCGAAGCGACCGAACTTCTTGAACGAACGGCCACCCAGCAGCGGTCCGTCGTGGCAATCGGCGCAGCCCGAGTCGAGGAACAGCGTGAGGCCTGCTCGAGCTTCGCCGCTCAGAGCGGCGCCATCGCCGCGCAGGAACGCATCGAAGGCCGTGGGCGTGAGCAGCGTGCGCTCGTACGCGCCGATCGCGCTGCCCCAGTGCGGCACGCTGATCGGCTCGGGATCACCTGGAAACGCAGCCTGGAACTCGGCGAGGTAACCGAGCGTCTTCAGCTTGGCCACGGCGTCGGCGTCAGCTGCGAGCCCGAATGACGGAGGGCCGAGCAACGCCTTGCGGGCTTGATCCTCGACCGACTCGCGATCGCCGCGCCAGTGCTGCGACGTTTGCAGGAACGCGTTGAAGACCGTCGGCGCGTTGCGCGGGTTGATGCGACCGGAGGTGCCCTTCGCCTGCGGCAAGCCGTCGGTCGCCCACTTCTCGGGCAGATGACAGGTGACGCACCCGACCTTGCCGTCGGCGGACATGCGCGTCTCGAAGAACAGCTTGCGGCCGAGCGCAACCTGCGCGGCGTCTTGGGGTTCGGCCTGCGGCAGCGGCGCGAACGACTGCTGCGCGCGCGTCAACAGCGCATCGCTCGGCGGGACGGCGGCGCTCGCTGGTGGCGACGCGCTGGGGCTCTCGACGGCAGGCTTCGGGGTTGTGCCGCAAGCTGTGCTCAGCAGCAACGGCAAGATGGCAAGCGTGGCTTTCGCGAGCGGAGACATGGGCGCACCGTAGGCCGGCGCGACGAAAGCGACAACTCGGTCCCCCGCCCGGCTCTGCTAGCCTGCCGAGCATGCACCTGCTGGACGCACACAAGCCTCGCGCGGGTACATCGCGAGCCACGAGCGCCGGTGAGCAGAGTGACAAACCAGTCGGGCGAGCCATCCTGTGCGCGGCCTGCAGCGCCCAGGTCAGCGACACCTCGCAGCGCATCGAGGTCTCGGGCCGGCACCAGCACACCTTCTTCAACCCTGCCGGGATCGTCTACCAGGTGGTCTGCTTCGCGAACGCGCCCGGCTGCCGAGGCATCGGTCCGTTCTCGGAAGAGTTCAGCTGGTTCCCCGGCCACCGCTGGCAAATCGGCGTGTGCGCGCGCTGCAGCGAGCACCTGGGCTGGCACTTTGCTGGAGAGATCACATTCACGGCGTTGATCGAGCCACGCATCCTGGAGGCTTGACGGGACATCGGGCGGAATGGGTGGTGGCGGGAGAGGAGCCTGAAGAGCGTTGCAAATTCCTTGTTCCTTGTTCCTTGTTGCGTTCCGTTGTTCTCTGTTCGCGGTCCTGTTCGACGTTGCTGTTCATTGACCGCAACTGGATCGCGGAAACCCGGACATGGAACGGCGAATTCAACAAGGAACAAGCAACAAGGAACCGTCAACGGGCGTCTTTAAGGCTTGAGCCCCGCGCACGCACCCATTGGTTCGCTAAACGCTTGATCGATCTCCTGCAAGAGCTTGCGCAGCGCTTCCACGCCCGGCGGGACCGGCGCGCAGTCCGGCGGAGCGCCTTCGCACGAGCCACCCAGCTCGAGTTGCCGCATGCCGATCGTCATCTGGAAGACGTCGCCGGTGCGCGTGTTGCCCAGCTTGACCGGGTTTTCGGGGTAGTTGAGGACGGTTTGTACATCCGGATGCGCTAGCGCGGTCGAGATCGCGCCGGTGCTCGTGATCGCGTTGCAGGCGACGAGCTTCGTTTCGCACGAAGATTCCTCGCCAGTCTGCCTGTTGACGCGATGGCGCTGGTAGGTTGCGCAGGATGCGAGAGTACTCGTATCCGTAACCAAAGCACCGGATGGCGTCGCGTGCCATTGTAGGTAGGTGTTCAGGCAAACGACGCAGTCCGGCAGAGGGTCTTGTTGTCGCGGGCGCGTCGTGCAGACGTTTTGCACACAGGCTATGTCGTACTGACTCTCCTCGCAGTCCGGCTCCGTTGCGCGGCAACCGAGTGCCTTGAACTGGCTGCACTCCTCAGCTTCGATCTTGCGATAGGCAGACTCGAATTGCGCCGCACCGGCTTGAGAGAACCCGACCACGAACGTGCAGTCCTCGCGACAGCTGAGACGTACCTGCTCCCGCACACAATCGCTGTCGACCATGCAGCTCTGATCCGCCGCATGGTGCGCATCATCCAACAGCTTCCCCGCCCGGAGCGATAGGCTGTTACACGACGGCTCCGGCTCTTGCGGCACATCCGGTGCGCCCGTTCCGCACTGACCCATCTGGCACACGGCCGCTGCAGGCGGCATGCACTGGGTCTGCGTGTGAGTGCAGCCATCCGCTGCGTACTCGGCACACAGGTTTGCGTCGATATCGCGACTCACGCGCTCGATCTGCGTGCGCCCGCGCTCCGATACGTACGCGTACACGCAACCCGAAACGTAGCAGCTCGCTTCCGCGAGGAGCGCCTCGCAGTCGGCGTCGACATTGCAACTCCGATCGGCAGCCTCGGAAGCTTGCTTCAGCAGCTCTCCCGCCAGGCTGTAGCGTTGCTGGCACGACAGCGACCCATCGGTTCCATCACCTACCGCAGCAGTGCCGCGGATCACGAACACCGGGCTCGAGGTCTTGCTACCCGCCTTCGCGCGCACGCTGTAGGCGTCGTTGGCCGAGCCGCTGACTTCCACGTCGAACGATCCGTCTGGCGCCGCCTGGGTCGTGAACGACATGCCGGTCGTCAGGTTGATGACCTCGACCTTCGCGCCTCCGGGCTCCACCGCGCCGGGCTCGCCGATCACGCGAACGTCGCTGCTGCTCAAGTGCAGCGCGACTCGGTCGGTCTTGATCACCGGGGGATTGCCCGTCTGGGTGCTGTCGAGCGGCCGGTTTGCCGAGAAACATGCCGCGACGAGGCCACCGAGGACGATCACCAGCGCGAGTTTGGCGTTAGGCATCTTTCTTCTCCACGATCGAAGCGGACAAAGGAAACAGTTGAAAGTTGACCTGCACGGCCTGACTGCGTTCAGTCTCCTGCTCGGCCAACTCGATCAGCTCGCGTTGAAACTCCGCGATGCGCTTCTTGAAGCGCGCCAGCCCCTCGGGCCCCAAACACAACGTGAGCGACGAGATGTCGCGTTCTTTCGCCGGCACCGCTTCGATCGCGTGCGTCGCGCGGCGCAACATCTCGACGTGATAGTTGCGGATGTTCATGTGTCGCGTCTCGGGACCGGTCGACACGACCGGAGTGCTCTGGCGCAACCGCCCACTCTCGTCGCGCTCGAGCAAGCCCAGCTCGAGCAGCAGGTCGAGCGCATGTTTCGCTTCGTTCGGCTTGATCGCGGGCCGCAACACGCCGGCGAGCCACTCGGGATCTTCTCGAAACGCCGGGCTCGCGCACAGCTCGCGGATCGCGGGCAGGTACCAGGTCGAGTGATATGCCGCATGCGCGAGCTCGAGCTTCTGGACTTGCCGGTAGCGACGAAAGCTCGCCAGCCGCTCGTAGCTGCGGTTGCGTTCGGTCGCCGCCCTCGCCTGGTTGAACTCCACCAACTGCTGGAAGTACGCAGCCGGATCCCCGGCGAGGCCGCAGCTCGCGGCGAAGCGCTCCGCCATCAGCGGCGTCAGGTTGCGTTTGCCTGCGATCACGAGCTTCAAGTAGTTCGGTGCGCCGAGACCGGTCGCTCGCGAGAACGCACGGTACGAGAAGCCGCGGCTCTTCTTCGCTTCGTAGAAGTCGGCAAGGAACGTGCGGTAGTCGAGGTACCGGAACACGTCGATCGGACAGCGACGACGTGCACTCGGCTCGGAACTACCCATGCGTCTGTCCTGTCACGGGTCGACCCGAACGCCAAGTAGGCCTTTTTCGATTCCGTATTCCGGGAGAATTCAGCGAGCGAGCTCAGGCGGCACCAAATACTGAGTAATCACTGATATTTATCGTACCGCCGACCGGCTGGTTATTGCGCCGGCGTCGTGGAGTACCCTCGCCCGGGCGTATGCGCCTCCAATCCATCGACATGCTGCGCGGTCTGGTGATCGTCTGGATGGTCCTCGATCACACGCGCGACTTCTTCACGCGCGTGCGCTTCGAACCGACCGACCTGGCGCACACCACGCCGGCGCTTTTCATGACGCGCTTCATCACGCACTTCTGCGCGCCCGTCTTCATCATGCTGGCGGGGACCAGCGCGTACCTGGCTTCGGCGCGGTTGTCTCGGCCACAGCTCGCGCGCTTCCTGCTCACCCGCGGACTCTGGCTGATCGTGGTCGAGTTCACGCTGGTGAACTTCGCCTGGAACTTCAACTTCGCCTACAAGCTGGGGTTGATCATGCAGGTGATCTGGGCGATCGGCGCGAGCATGTGCGTGCTGGCTGGCCTGGTGTTCCTGCCGCTGCCGCTGATCGCCGCGCTCTCGCTGCTGCTGATCGGCCTGCACAACCTGCTCGATCCGATCCACGCGTCTGCGCTCGGCGATTGGGCGTCGCTCTGGCGTGTGCTGCACGAGCAGGGGCCGATCACCACCGGGCTCGTGCTCTACCCGTTGGTGCCCTGGATCGGCGTGATGGCCGGCGGCTTCGCGCTCGGGCCGTTGTTCTCGTTGCCTGCCCCGCAGCGCCGGCGTGCGCTACTCGCGATGGGCGCCGCGGCTTGCCTCCTCTTCGTGGTGCTGCGCGCTCCGAACCTGTACGGCGATCCGGCGCCCTGGTCGGTGCAGCGCGATGCGACGTTCAGCCTGTTGTCGTTCTTGAACGTGACCAAGTATCCGCCGTCGCTGCTCTACCTGCTGGTGACGCTCGGGCCCGCGCTGCTCGCCCTGGCGTGGTTCGAAGGCATGCAGGGCCGCGTGGTGGCTCTGCTCGCGACGTTCGGGCGCGTGCCGCTGTTTGCGTATGTGGTGCACCTCACGCTGGTGCACGCGCTCGCCGGGCTCTTCGGGTTCGCGAGCGGCTTCGGTTCGGCGATCCTCCGCAACCTGTTCGTGTTCTACCCGACCGGCTACGGCACCGGCCTGGCAGGCGTGTACACTGCCTACGCGATCGTGCTGCTGCTCCTCTATCCCGCCTGCCGCTGGTTCGCCGGCGTGAAGCGCCGGCACTCGGCGGCCTGGCTGGCGTACCTCTAAGAGAAGCACATGCGTGCAGCCCTCGCTTTGATCGCTGCCTGCGTCCTCCCAAAACCTGTGGCCGCGCAGGCACTGCCGGGACTCGAGAGCTTCGTCGACGGTGTCGTCGCAAGCGCTGGGCAGCGCATCGCCGGCGTGCAAGTGGCGATCGTGAAAGACGGCCAGACGCTGCTGGTGAAGGGCTACGGGCTCGCGGCGCTCGAGCCGAAGCGCCCGGTAGACCCGGAGCGCTCACTCTTCCGCATCGCGTCGATTGATCGATCACTTCACCTCTCACATGCTGGTGTTTCCTGCGCTCAACTTGGGAATATTCGTCGCCAGCAACAGCTCGGGCGGTGGACGCCTCATACCGATCTTCCACGAGCTGCTCCTGCGCCACTACTTCCCCGCCCTGCCCCAGTCGGCGCCGAAGCCGGTCCCCGGCGACGCGCGCGAGTACGCGGGCGACTATCGCCGCCTGCGCCGCAACTACGCCGAGCTCGAGGTGATCTTCAGCCTGGACTCGGTCTTCGCCATCGACGCGCAGAACGACGGCTCCCTCATCATCCGCGAGCGGCCAGAGGAGCCGGTGCGCTACGTTCGCATCGCGCACGACCTCTTTCAAAACGCCGATGGTGACGAGCGGGTCGCATTCCTACGCGACAGCAGCGGTCGAGTCGCGCGCGTGGTCGCATCGTGCAGCCCGATCAACGCCTCGCGCGTGCGGTTCTTTGAGACCGCGCTCTGGCTGCGCGCCTGGTCGGTCGCCGGGCTCGTGGCCGCCGTCGCCCTGCTCTTGCGGCGCCGGCGCGGCGACGCGGCGAAAGCTCCCGGCGTCGAACGCTGGCTGCGCCTGACGGCCTGCCTGTGGCTCGCATTCTACGTGGCGGCCGCCACCTGGCAGCTGCGCTACGGCTTCGGCTACGCGCTCCAGGGCTACCCGCAGCCGATCCTCAAGCTGGGCCTCTGGCTGCTGATGGCTGCAGTCGGTGCGACTGCGATCGCCACGCTCCTGCTGCCGCTGCTCTGGCGCGCGCCCGGCTGGTCGATCGCGCGCCGGGCAGCGAGCTCCCTGGCACTCGCCGTCCTGCTCATGACCACGTTCGTGCTCGCCCAGTGGAACGCGGTCGGGCTGCACTACTTTTAGCCGCCGATCTGCATCGCCAGGCCGAGCTGGAACGAATGGTACGAGAAGCTCTCGTAGGGTCCCGTCCCGGCCGTGGTGAAGTTGAACTGATAGGAGAAGTAGCCGGACAGCATCTGTGTCATCCGCAGCTGTAAGCCCGCCTCGGGAGCGAGCAAGAAGCCCATCGGTGTGTCCTCGAATATCAGGTCGACCAACAGCGAGGCGGTGTGCAGTGACGCCAGGCCCACTCGCACGCCGAGGAACAGTCGCAACCTGTCCCGTGGGGACGAGAACAGCCAGCGGCCCATCGCCGCGAAGTTCCAGCTGTCCGAATAGTTGTAGATTGTGCCCGTGATGGCGGTCGTCCCGAACTCGTAGGTATCGCGCGCTCGCTCCTCGTAGAAGCCGTTGAAGCCGAAGGCGAGCCCCACGTGGAGCGCCTTGAACACGGGCCACAGCACAGCGAGATCGAAGCCGCGCCAGCTGACGTCGCCCGCGAAGTCGTACAAGTCGCCGTACGGGAGCGCCACGCTATATGCGATGGTCCACATGCCGCGCTCGCGATTGGCGCTCGGCTGGTAGTAGTCGAGGTTCTGGTCGCCGGTCAGCGAGAGGTCGTCTGCCCGCACCGACGAGGCGGCGAGGCTGCCGAGCAGGATTGCGAGCAGAAGCGGCCGCACGAAAGAGAAGCCAAACATGGTGGTCCGGTTGTTACCTTTCCGGGTGCGCAGAGCGCAAGCATCTGGGGGCGGTGGAGTGACAATGTCGCCCGGGTGACGAAGATTTCATTACGCGCTGCGCGGGCTTCCGTATAGGGTCGACACGGACCTTGCCCTGGGAACCAAGGTCGACACAAGGACGGGCCATGGACGGTCAGAGAACGCATGCGCAGCAGCGGCCAGCGTCCCTCGACGGCTTCAAGCGCATCATCGGCACCAGCGCGTGCCTCGAGGACGTGCGCAAGAAGGCCCGCGTGCTGGCGAGGGTGGACTCCCCGGTACTGCTGCAGGGCGAGACTGGCGTCGGCAAAGACGTGTTCGCCCGCGCGCTCCACGAGAGCGGCCCCCGGCCGAACGGCGCGTTCGTGGCGCTGAACTGCGCGGGCCGGCCGCATGATCTGCTGGCCATCGAGCTGATCGACAAGATCGCGGCGGCCGACGGCGGCAGCCTGTTCCTGGACGAGATCGCCGAGCTGCCCGTCGACTTACAGCCCTACCTGTTGCGCGTGCTCGAAGACGACGAGGTGCACTTCAAATTGATAGCCGCATGTAACACCGATCTGCGACTCGAGGTGCAGGCCAAGCGCTTTCGCCCGGACTTGTTCTACCGCATCTCGATGACCACCTTGCAGATCCCGACCCTGCGCGAGCGCAAGGGCGACCTGCCGATGCTGGTGCAGCACTTCTCGGCCGCAGCCTCCGAGCGACATCGGGTCGCAGCCAAGCACTTCGCACCGGAGGTGTTGGACGTGTTCGAACGCTGCAGCTGGCCGGGCAACCTGCGCCAGTTGCGAAACGTGGTCGAGCTGATGGTCTTGCTCGCGGATGGCGAATGCGTCGATCTGTCCGTGCTGCCGAGCGAAGTGCTGGACTCCGAGCCGCCTGCCGGCAATCCGCCGGTCGCAGCGATCAACGCGCTCGGCGGTCTGAGCAACGTCGAGCGCGAGGCCATCCAGGCGGTGATCCGCGTGCATCGCGGCAACCTGACGCTGGTCGCCCGCGAGCTGCAGATCTCGCGCAGCACGATCTACTTGAAGCTCAGGAAGTACGGCCTCGAGGCCTTGCTGAACGAGGTCCGCGGGCGCTGCTGAGCGGCGGCCTCAAGCGCCCAGCGTCACGCCTTGCACGTCGTTGTGCGACAGCAGCTGGCTGGCGATCTGGGCCAACAACAACGCCGGCGGGCGACGCCGCTTCAGCTCGGCCTGCATCGCCAGTACTGCCGCGAGCTTGCGCTGGCCGTCTTGCTCGTGCAGCAGCATGACCGGATAGAAGCGGCGGCCCTCGGCATCCACGTACTCGGGCGGCACGCCCGAACGCCCCGCCGGCTCCTCCGGCGGCTGAGACGCGGTGACCGTGATCATCTCGGTCGCGGGCGGTTCGACGCTGATGGTGGCCGTGGTGACCGTTGCGGCTTGCAGCGCGAACTCCTGTTCGGCGTTTACCCAGCTGGCCAACCACTGCTCGAGTGCAGGCTCCGCCACGCTGTCGGGGAGCCCGGCCAGGGCGACCAATCCGCGCTCGTTCACACCGTACAAGTAGCCGAGGTAGGCGTCGCTGCTCTGCAGCAGGATCGTGAGCCCGCAGCGCGCGCGATCGAACGTGTCCACGCACTCGAGGATTCGACTGACGATCGTACTGTCGATGGTTTCGTCCTGCCCAGGGTCGACGACCACGCGCAGCGAGTTCTCGAGCTCCGCGCCGGCCGGGGCCAGGCCCTGTTGATGCGCTCGCTCCATCAGGCGCGCGAACTTCGCGGAGATCGCCGGGTTGTTGCCCTTCTTGTACTCGCGCGCGCAGCGCGCCGCCGCGCGCTCGAAGCCTTCGCGATCCCCCATGGCGATGGCGATGTGCGCGCGCGCTTCGAAGAACGTACCGAGCGCGAGCCCACTCGAGCCCGACGACTCCATGTGCTCGATCAACGGATCGGCGATCGCCAGCGCTTCGGCGTGGCGGCCTGCGACAGCCAGCGTTCGGGCTTGCTCCATGTAGATGTAGCGCTGCGCGCTGCTGAGCTCGTGCATGTTGGCCACTTCGACGTAGCCCTGCCCGAGCTCGACGGCTTCCTGCGTGCGACCCAGCTCGCGCAGCAGCCTGATGTGTTGCGCGCCGAGCAGGCCCCACGCAGCGCCACGACCCGGACGTGCGACCGCAAGGCCGCGCAAGACCGTGTCGAGCGAGCCTTCGAGATCGCCGAGCAAGTAGCGATAGCAGCTCTGCCCGTAGGTCGCCATCGTCTCCCAGCCGGGGTGTGCGCGTGCGATGCTGGTGACCAGATCGACAGCGTTCTTGAGCGCGATCAGGTCGGTCGCCATGTATGCCGCTGAGAGCTGGAACGCCGCCGACGTGCCTGGATAGTGGCTTTCGCTCTCATCCTGCAGCTGCAGCAGCTCCGCACGGCGCGCCGACTTCTGCGCGGCAGCAGCGTCCCCTTGATGCAGTTGCAACAGCGAGCGGACGCGCCAGGCGTTGACGCGCAACGCTCGCTTGCTCTCCAGGTATTGCGCACGCAGCTCGGCGCGCTCGTTGCCGACGCCTGCTTCCCAGAGCGCCAGGATGTACTGAAGAGCGTTCTGCATGCGCTCGACCTGGACCTCTTCCAGGCCGGCGCGGTCTGGCTCGCTCACGCGCGCGAGCACTTCCTCGAAGATGCGGGCGCCGGACTGTCCGCGACCTCCCAGCCAGTCGAGCGTGGCGGCCTTGATCCGCTCCACGACCCGCAGCGAAGGCGACAACGGCAAGAAGGGCTCGAGCGAAGGCAACGACTCGACCAGCTCGAGATCGAACACCGAGTTCGCGATCCCGCACGCAGACGAGATCAAGCGAGCGAGCTCGCGCACCGCGTCGCCCACGGCGTACACCTGATCGCGCTCCGGAGTCGCGAGGTAGCGCTGCTGCTGCTGCGCCAGCGCCTGCGACAGCCGCTCGGCCTCCGGCACGTCGGTCAGCTCACGGTAGAGCGTCAGACCGCTGTCGTACTCCAGCTGTTTGATCACGGACGGCAAGTTGCGCTTGAAGCTGTTCAGCTCGACGACGAGCGACGCCTTCGACAGCAGCGCCATGCGCAAGCGCTGGATCGCACGCGCCGGCAACACGCCTGATTGCTCCGAGTACGCGACAGCCTCCTCGAGCAGCACCAGCGGCGGCAGCCGCGCCTGCAGATCCACGCTGCACAGCAGCTGTACGGCTTCGCGCTGGCGACCGCCGGCCATCAAGTGCTGTGCGCGCTGCACCACGTCGCCGCCGCTCTGCGTCAGCATGTCCGCCAGACGCCCGTGCAGCGCCGACTTCCGCGCGGCCGGCATCGTCGCGAGCAGCGCGGTGACGATGCTGCGTTGACTGAAGCGGTAGCGTTCGGTGCCGGCGATCAAGATGCGCGCGGACACCAGCTCTTCGAGCGCCAGGAACAGGCGGTTTTGATCGCGGTGGCGCGTCAGCGCGCGATAGCTCGCGAGCGGCAGTACCAGCGCGTCCGCCACGCTCAGCGCCTCGGCCAGATCACGCGCGTCGGGCCCGAGCGCGTCGAGCCGCCGGGTCAGCGATTCGGCCAGCGTGGCGGGCAGCGCGCTGCCGTCGAGCTGCGGGGGCAAGAGCCAGCTGCCCGCTTCGTAGCGAGCCAGACCTCGGTCGACGAGGTGTTGCGCGAGCTCCATGCTGGCGCGCGGGTTGCCGTGCGCCAGTGCGTGGACGTGACCGGCGACGAGGCCGACGTTCGGCACGTCACCGAAGATCGAGCGCATCAACGCTTCGGTCTGCTCTGCGTCCAACGGCGGCAACGGTACGCGATAGGCGAGCGAGCGAAGGAGCGAGAGCGAGCCCAGCTCCTTGCGCTCGAGCTCGGACTCCATCGCGACCACGATCAGCAGCTTCTGACGCTCGGCCTTGTCCGCGAGCGCTGCCAGGAACGCGGCCGAGGGTTCGTCGATGCGATCCGCGTCGTCGATCACGATCAACAAACGCTGCTGGCGCGTCAGGGCGAGCACGAAGTCGCGCAGCTCGCGCAGGATCAAGCTGCGTTCCGGGAACGTCACGGTGATCGAGCCCGACTGTTCCGCGCGCAGCTCGTCTATCACGTGCCCGAGCACGCCGGTGGACAGGCGCGTGGCCTCGATGCTCTCTTGCGGCAGCAACGCGAACAGCTGCGCGGCGAGCTCGCGCGCCACTCCCCAGGCCCCGACCGCGTCGCCCGCGTCTGCGCGCACGACCAGCGCGCCCAGCAACTTGCCCTCGAACACACACGCGTCGATCATGCGCGAGCGGCCCGAACCGGCAGGGCCCTCCAGCAATACACTGCCGCCGTCGCCGCGCACGAGCGACAGCATCCGCCCGCGGATCGACAACAACGTCGCGTGGCGACCGACCAGGGTCGGCGTCGTCAAATAGCCACGCGTGATCTCCGGCAGCTCCTCCTTGGGCAGGCTGGCGATCACGCACAAGCGTTCCATCACCTCGGCCGCCGTCTGGGGCCGCGCCCCGCGATCGAGCGCGAGCAGCTGCAGCACCAGCGTGCTCAACGCCGCCGGGATCTCGGGAAACGCTCGCGAAGGCGGCGCGGGACGTGAGCGCCAGGCATCGCGCAAGTCGGAGCTACGGCGCGCCGGATAGGCGTGTCGACCGGTCAGCAGGTAGTAGCCGAGCGCGCCCAGCGAGAACAGATCGACGCGCGCGTCCAGCGCCTGCATCTGCATGACCTCGGGGGCCATGAACTGTGGCGTACCCACCACGTCGTTCACGACGCCCATCGACACCATGGCACCGAAGTCGAGCAGCTTGGCGCGGCCATCCGCCGTGCGCCGCACGTTACGGCTGGACACGTCGCGGTGCAGCAGCCCGCGCGAGTGCATGATCGCCAGCGACGACGCGATGTCGCGCAACAGCGCGCAGGCTTCCTGCCACGGCAACCGGCCGCCCTGATCGAGATCGGCGCCGTCCAACAACTCCATCGTGTAGTACGGGCCGAACTCATCGACGCCGTAGTCGCGAACCTCGATGATGCGCGGATGCCGGAGATGCGCGAGCGTGTGGAACTCGCGTTCCAGCAGCGTACGGCGGCGGGCAGCCTTCATGCTGTCCCTCGCCCAGCTGCGCTTCAGCGCCAGACGTTCGCCCGTCTTCGTGTCGCGCACGCGGTACACGGCGGCCATGCCTCCGCGACCGAGCGCCTCCTCGACCACGAAGCGACCGCCTATCACGTGTGCCGGAGGATGCAGTGACGGTTGCCCAATCGGCATGGATCTCGATGTTGGCATCCGGCTGTCGTCACCGTCATGTACCCGCCGGCACCGCTGTGGGTGCAACGCGGGCAAGGGCCCTGGATGCGCACCCCGGACGCATCACCGGTGTTGCATTTAGACCCGTCCGCGGCTTCTCCCTGTGGCGATTCCCCCCGCGACCAGGTGCGCGAGGCGCAGCGGCTCGGGCACCTGACCATGCAGCGTGGTCGACGCGACCAGACGCCGGGCCGTCTCCAGCGTGAGGCCGACGCGCTGCACCCAGAGGCGGTGCGGCACACCGCGCAGCCCGCTCGGCCGAGGCGAGCCGATATCCAGCTGCTCGACCAGGCCGGCGCGCTGAATCAGCTGCCACTTGCGTGTCGCACCGCGCACCCGCGGACGCTCGCGCGGATCGACGCTGAACAGCGCGCGCTCCATCGCTTCGAGATCCGGCTGCCGCCGCATGATCACGAGCACGGGTACCTCGAGTGCCGAGGACAGCGCGTGCACGTCCACGACATTGAAGCCCGCAACCGCGATGCCCTGTAGCAACACCGCGCGCACGTGCTCGCGAAACTGACTGGCGCGAACCAGCTCGACCATGCGGCGCGTCGAGTCGGCCCCGTCTCGCGCCACGTGCCCGCTCACGATCCCATCGAGCCGCGTGCCCGCACACACCACGCCGACCAGCAACACGCGGCCGCGATGCCGGCGCGAGAACGAGCCGTCGTCGAAGCCGATCACGTTCATGAGCCTCTCGTAGGCCCTTGTAGCTCCCCGCACTGGCTACGGTCTAGACTGCGCCTCGCATGGAGCTGCGTACCCAGGTCGACCCTCTCCCGCCCAGCACGCCGGCCGAGCGCAGGCTGCTGCGTGGGCCCCGGCATGAATTGCCGGCGGACCTGCTGCGGGATGCCTCGCATCGGCTGAGCCTCACGGCGGCGGCCGGTGGGACGCTCTGGCTGCTCGGGACGATCCTGGCGCATCTGACCGATCGTACGATCACTCACACCCATTCCGATGGGACCGGGAGCATCGAGTACCTGGTGGTGCCGGATTTGATCGTCGCCTTCATCGTGGTGATCTCGTTCGGCCTGTTCCTCTACGCGCGCCGGAGCAAGCGAAACCCGCGCTTCATTTTGGATCTCGGCCTCGGCTACATGATCCTGATCTCGCTGGCGATGGGCCAGATGTTTCACTGGGCGCCGCTGCCGCGCGGCGCGAGCATCATGCCGATGATCTCGTGGATCGGGCCCATGTTGCTCTTGTTCGCCGCGATCATGCCCACCACACCTGGCAAGACGCTGCTGGCGGGGTTGTTCGCCGCCTCGATGAATCCGCTGGGCATGCTGATCGCGAAGGCGCGCGGAAACTGGGACTTTGGGCCGAACGTTGCCGTCCTGGTCATGCACTACCCCGACTATCTCGTCGTCGGCGTGGCCGTGGTGATCTCGCACGTCTTCACGCGCCTCAACGAGCAGGTCTCACGCGCGCGCGAGCTGGGCAGCTACCAGCTGGGCGAGCTGCTCGGCAGCGGCGGCATGGGCGAGGTGTATCGCGCGAAGCATCGCATGCTCGCGCGGCCCGCCGCGATCAAGCTCATCCGGCGCGAGATGCTCGGCCACGGCAGCGCCGAGCTGGCGCACGCCACGATCGCGCGCTTCCGGCGCGAAGCCGAAGTGGCCGCCAGCTTGCAGTCGCCGCACACCGTCGCGCTCTACGACTTCGGCGTGACCCAGGATCAGACGTTCTACCTGGTGATGGAGCTCCTCGACGGGCTCGATCTGGAGGCGCTGATCCGCAAGCACGGGCCGCTGCCGGCCAACCGCGTGATCCACGTCTTGCTGCAGGTCTGCGCCTCGCTCGAAGAAGCCCACACGCAAGGGCTCGTACACCGCGACATCAAACCCGCGAACATCCACGTCGGCCGCTTCGCGCTGGAGCACGACTACGTGAAGGTGCTCGACTTCGGCCTCGTCAAGGCGGCCGGATCCGCCGTGGACGGGCAGACGCTGCGCACCGCCGCAGGCCAAACACCGGGCACGCCCGCGTACATGGCGCCCGAGATGGCGCTCGACAAGGAGGTCGACCGGCGCGCCGATCTCTACGCCGTCGGCTGCGTCGCGCACTACGCCCTCACCGGCAAGCTCGTGTTCGACGCGACCAGCGCGCTGCAGATGCTCGCCAAGCACGTCTGCGACTCGCCTGTGCCGCTCTCGCAGCGCACCGAGCTCCCGATCCCTGCTACGCTCGAGCAGATCGTGCTCGGTTGCCTGGCCAAAGAGCCGGCAGACCGGCCGCCGTCCGCGGCAGCGCTCGCGCGCGCCCTGGCGAGCGTCGAGCTCGAGCGTTGGACCGAGCAGCAAGCCCAGGCCTGGTGGGCCGAGCATGCTGCCCAGTCCTGAGGCGAGGGGGCTGTCCCTGATGATTCGAACCCTGAATTTTGCGCCGATTTTTCGTCAGGTCGCGCGCGAAAAACGCAGGCTTAGTGGTGTCTATGTCGAGGCTTTTCGCGGGCGAGCTGCGATACGCGCGATACAGTCGCTGATAACGCGGACTTGTCCACCCATCCCGAGGACGAAAAGGCACTGCCAGAGCCTTCTCGGGCGATGGTCGTCGCTGGACCTGCGCTCCACGAACTCGACCTCGCGCGCGCCGCAGACGCAGCGACAACCTCGAGCCGCTCGCGCAACTCCACGACGAGGTTGCGCAAGGTGATCCGCAGGCGGCGATCGCGGGTCGAGGTCGGCCATGCGGCAGTGTACGAGGATCGGGCGCTCGCGTAGGGCCCGCGGCCGCCGCCGTCTCGCCGGCGCACCTGACCGAGCACGTCATACCCTACGTGCCGTTGCGGCAGTTCGTGCTGAGCATTCCGCACCGGCTGCGCTACCTGCTCGCGTCTACACGGTCGACTAGGAATGTCGTGCAACAGTCATCGACCCGCCGAGCTGGTTGTCTGCTGCTCGCGCGAGCACTCCTGCACGTAGTCCGCTGCGACGGTGGATATGGGGCGCGGCTCGCCTTGCGCGTCGAGGCGTGCGTCCCAGCCCGTGATCACGGCGAGCGCGCTGACTGCGAGCACGCGTTGTGCGTCAGGGCCAGCATGCGCGACCTCCAGCAGCTTCGTTATCAACTCGGGGCTGCCGAGCTGCGTCGCGAGCACGAGGTAGAGCTCCCGCAGCCAGTGCGGCGCGGCATCGAAGCTCGCCAGCATCCGCTCCCGAAGCAGCCGGCGGTGATCATCGCTGACTACCGCTCCGAATGCCGCAGGGGGGACTGCCGCCAGCAGCGGCTTCCCGGCGAGCTCCACGGGCAGGTAGTCCTTCTGCGCAAGTGACTCGGCTTCGCCGGTGTAGCTCCGCTCGAAGCGCGCGAGCGTCAACTCCTCGAGCTGCAGAAGCCCGTCCGGACCTCGTACGTGGTGTGGATTTTTACCTTGCATGCCGACGAGCCTGCGAATGTGGGGCCCCCCGGCAAAGCCGGTCACATCGAGCGCTCCGTCCGAGAACAGCAGCTCGTTGATGGTTGCCGCGAGTGGCGTGCGCACGCCGTCGAGGTCGAGCTCTGACGCGCCGAGATGGCGGCTCGCGGTCTTCACCTGGAACTGCGCCGCGCTGCGATAGTCGTACGCTTCAGGCGGCTGCTCGGGAGCTCGGAGCTCGATCCCGCGCACCTCGTAGTCGCCGCTCTCGGGCTGCCGCACGAAGTGGAGGAGCGTGAGCCAGCTGGCTTGCGCAGCGAACTCGAGATCGATGTCGCTCACCTGCTCCACCGGATCGCAGGGAAAATCGACGATCACCCGCGAGTGCCCGAAACGCCGCTTGTAGCTGCGCAGCAGACTCTGCTCGGTCGACACGACCTTCTTTTCGACCAGTGGACGGCAATTCGTCTTCGGGACCTCGTCGGGTATCGCTTCGGCGGGTGGCGCTGGAGCGGGTTTGCCCGCGGGGTAGCAGCGATTGGTGGCGTGGTGCTGGGGGCTCGGAGCCGGGGTCACGCTGACCTCGCGGTTCGACAGAGAGCCGCAGCCCGTCACGAGCACCCCGGCACAGCACAGCGTCACAGCGATAGGTACAGTTTTTTCCACGTCTCGTCTCTCGTATCCTTCGAGTCTGCTTCCAAGACGGGACCCTTCTTACTCTTGCCAGAGACGGCGCGAACGCCTCCCGCTCGAGGGAAGTTGGTCGTCGAATGCGCTGTACCCTTGGATGCTCTGACCTTGAAACCGCTGCTCGGGACAGAGATTGTCGATTCAGTACCGACGCGCGTGAGCTTGCACGCAAACATCAACGAGAACGTCTCGGTATGCGCGAGCACTTGCGGTGGCTGCTGATCCGAGAGCACGACCAGCCAGATGCCAAAGGTGAGGATCTGCGTCGCTTCGGTGAGTAGGGCGCCATGTTTGTTGCGCACCTTGAGCTTGAACCACGGTTGATCGATCAGGGATACGTCGGCCGATGTGTCGCCCATCGTGTTGCCACCCTGTTCGCCGAAGCCGCGCTGATTGTAAGATATCCGGCGGAACGGCACTATATGCTCCGTCTTGCCGGCCCGCCTTACATCGCCGGGCTCGTTGTAGAAGGGAAACGCCGTCTTGCTACCGGAATCCACGATGTCGCTTTCCCAGGCTACCGTTTTTGTGGGTCCGTCGGCGTACTTGAAAGTCCTTCGCTCGTACAAGACGTTCTGCACGAGGCCGATCCGCGCGCTACCGGTTTGATTCGCCGAACCCTGCTGCGCTTCGAACTTGAACCAAAAATGTGCCTTGAAGGAATGCATCGGAAAGACCGCCTCGTTGCTGATCGGGCGGATGTCCGGCTTGAGCGCGTTCAGGATCTCCGGCCGACTCTCGATGTCGAGAGTGCAACGTGAAATGTCAGCGACGAATCCCATATCCATTCTCCCTATTGCGAAGAGCGCGAGGACTCGAGGTCTCGCCCCCACCAGTGTGCGCCATAGTTGGCTGCCAAACAGCGAGCTTTCGGTCGCACAGGGCTGTCGAAAATGGCGGCACGGGTATAGCGCTGGAAGGGTCTGCACAGCTTGTTAGGGCCTCATCTCGTCTCCGCACACGCTCCGGAGCGTTCGACGACGATGAAGTCCACGCGGCGATTCTGGGCGCGGCCGGTCTTGGTCTTGTTGGGGGCGATCGGCTTGGTGTCGCCGTAACCCTCGGACTCCAGCCGTTCGCTGGTGATTTGCTTCTCGATCAGGTAGCTGCGCACCGCAGCCGCGCGCCGCCGCGAGAGGTCGAGGTTCTTCTTCTTGCGCCCGACGTTGTCGGTGTGGCCTTCGACGCGCAAGCGTGTCACGTCCGGTGCGGCGTTCAATACCGCGGCGACCTGATCGAGCAGATCGTAGGAACGGGCATCGATGCGGTCCGAGCCGGTCTCGAACAACACCGTGTCGTCGATCGCGACGCGGTCGCACGTGATGCGCGCGAGAGTCGGCGCCTCGTCGGGGCAACCATCCGCATCGGCGAAGCCATTCTTGGTCTCCGGCTCGAGTCGCTCGACGAGACGCTGAAGTAGTTGTCTTGCTGGTTGGGCGTCGGCTTGAAGCGCTGCGCGTCGAAGCCGTCTGCGCGCGCGAGCTGCGGGGCCAGGGCGCAGGCCACGAGGCAGGCGGCCTGCAGCGCACGGCGGCGGCGCCGTAGACACGAGCCGAACAAGACCAAGCCGAGACATCCAGGGCGGTGCGACGTTCGGCTGCCAGGGTGTCGCGCTCGGCTGGGTTGGTGCGGAGCTTCTCGATCTCGCGACCATCGTCCAGGCCGTCGCCGTCGGTGTCCGCGAGCGTGGGGTTGGTCGTGAGCTCGTTCTGCTCGCGCCCGTCGCTGACGCCGTCACCGTCGGTGTCCGGATTGTCGGGATCAGTGCGAGATCCGCCTCTTCGTCGTTCGTGAGCCCGTCGTCGTCGCGATCGTCGTCGCTCGGCTCCGCGTCGTCGTCGTCCGTGCTCAGCGCCGGATCGCCTTCCCCGTCGTCGACCGCGCCCTTCGCGTTGTAGTCCTCGCCTGCCTCGCAGACATCGGCGTGGTCCGATCCCCAAACCGGCACGGGCAAACCGCTGGGCGAGCCATGTGGTCGGGTTGAGTCAGCGGAGCGCCAACGTCGTTCCAGCTGAAATCGACGTGCTCGAGAAGACGGATACGCTGCAGCCAGCTAATGCGAGAGGCGGAAACTGGTTGCGCCAAGAGCCGACGCGTCTCTGCACGAGCGGGTTCTCGGTGAGGACCGCCACTGAACGCGGTGTTGTCACCGCGGCGCATTGCAACGGCCTGAACAAGCTCGAAGAAGCCAATGGAGCCCTTCGTAACATGGCGTTTCGCTTCCAAGTGCCAACGTACGCGCACGGCGATGTCGAGTGGCACGCACTGGCGAATGCTGATGGCTTGTTCTACGGCGATCCTAATATTGTTTATGGACAGAACTTCATTCGACACACAAATGCGATGGAAGGGTTGACAGTCTGCGCGTACGGGCGTTCTTCGAACGTGCAGAACTGCAACTATCACATTGACGGTGTCGGCGCGTGCTTTCTTGCCGGCGCACCAATAAATGGACAGGTCTGCGACGTTGCTATCACTACCAACTGGGGCAACCCAGCTCTGGCTGGTGACAGCGGGGGTCCTGTGTTTTTCACAGATACCGTGTTTGGAGTGCTTTCATCGTCCAATTTCTTTGGAATGGGTTTCACTCCGGTAGAGGTGATGCAAACTCAACTGGGCGTGCTCGTGTTCAACTGAGGAGACGAGACGGCAGGCCCCCTACTTAGTGCACCACCAGGAACTCCACGCGCCGGTTCTTCGAGCGGCCTTCGTCGGTCTCGTTGTCGGCCAGCGGCTTGTCCGGTCCGAAGCCGCGGGCGCTGAGTCGGGCGGGCGGGATGCCGCGACCTATCAGGTACACCCGCACCGAACGCGCGCGGTCGCGTGACAGGCGCATGTTCAAGCTGCGGGGGCCGGTGATGTCGGTGTGGCCGCCGATCTCGATCTGCTCGATCTCGCGGTGCTTGCGCAGCGTGAGCGCGATCTGGTTCAAGATGTCGTTACTGCCCGGGTCGAGCGTCGAGGAGTTGGGGCGGAAGTTGATCGTGCCCAGGATCGCGATGCGGCCGGGCTCGACGATGATCTGGGCCGGCCCCTCGTCGGGGCAGCCGTCTTCGTCTTCGAAGCCGTTGATCGTCTCGGCCTGGTCCGAGCAGCGGTCGAGGTAGTCGAGGACGCCGTCGCCATCCTCGTCGCCCTCGGGGCAACCGTCCTCGTCTTCGTCGCCATCGAGATCTTCCGGCAGCTCCGGGCAGGCGTCGTAGCCGCCGCGGATGGCTGCTTCGCGCGCCGCGTCGTCGACGTCGTCCGCGCTCGGCGGGACCTCCTCGCCCTCGGCCGGGGCTGGCTCTGTCTCGGCTTCGCCTTCGCGTTCGACCGGAGTATCGGGACTCGCGATGCCGTCGTGATCCGGATCGTTGGGCGAGGGTTCCCAGCGCACGCCTGCGAGCACGCGCGCGGTCGGGACGCCGAAGCCTTCGAGCAGGCCGAGGCCCGCGCCCGCGTGGATGGTCCAGTCGCGGTGGACGTGGAACGCCGCGCCCAACAACCCCTCGAGCCCGACCTCCTCGGCGTCGGTCTGCGCCAGGCCGACTGCGCTGCGCAGGTCCAACATCAACTCGACCGGCGATTGTCCGCCGTCGAACCGATAGGCGATGCCCGCGCCCGCCTGGAACTCACTGCCGGCGCTGATGTTGCGGAACTGGGTCTCCTCGCGGATCAACACGCCGAGCTCGAGGGCCATGCGCAGCCCGCTCAAGCCGAAGCGGTGATCGATCACCAACTTGGGCGTGACCGCCGGCGTGCGCGCGCCGCCGTAGAAATCGCTGCTGTGGGTGGGCAAGCGCACGTCGGCGATGAACGCGAGGCCCACGCCGTGCTTCGCGTCGTTCAGGATGCGTATCTTCGGCAGAAGGCGGATGTCGCCGATGGCTGCTTCGCTGAGATCGTCGCCGGCGAGATAGGCCAGCGGCACGTGCAAGCCGATCTCGAGCCAGTCCGCGACTGCGTACGACGCCGTGAGGTCGAACGCCACCTGCGTGCTGACGATCTCCGCGACGACCTCGCCGTCCTCGACCACGACCAGCGGGTTGTGCGCGTACGAGAGCCACAGGCCCAGGCTCCAGGGATCGACCGGGTGGCGCACGTCGCTGCCTTCAGTCGCGAAGTAGCCTCCGCTCGTGGCGTGTGGCTGAAAGCGCTGCGTATCGACCTGAGCGCGCGCGCTGCCGGCCATCGCCACCAACAACAGCGCGCTCACGACGAGCCGCGTGCTCATGACCACCGCCGACGCAGCCAGAGTGCGAGCAAGGGCAACACGTACAGCCAGTTGCCGCGCAGCCGTTCACCGCTCAGCGCGGCGCATTGAAACGAGCCTCCACGCACCTTGCCCGGCGGGTACTCGCTGCCCCCGGAGCCTCCCCCCCCGTCGCCCGATTTTCCGCCGCTGCCAGCTGCAGCGTCCCCGGGATCGACGCAGGTGCCGCTGGGCGTGCAGGCCCAGCCGGCTTCGCAGGCGCGGGCGCCCTTGTCGCTGCACGGCACGCAGGCATTGCCGTCGCAGACCAGACCGTCGCAGTCCGAGTCGTCGTCGCAGCTGCCCGACACGACCTTCACGCAGAGCGAGCCGCTGCAACGCTCGCCCGTCCGGCAATCCGCGTCGCCGCCGCACTGGTACTCGAACACGCAGATCTGCTCGCGGCAGTGTCCGCCTGCCACACAATCCTTGTCGGCGTCGCAGTCGCCCGTGCGCAGGATCTTGGGATCCCCGTAGCCGTCCAATTCCGGCCGACAGGCGGCCGCACTCAGCACGTCGTCACCGAACGATCGCTTCTTCGGAGCATCATCGAGCCACGTGCGCACGAAGATCCTGCCCTTGCACGCAGCATCCAGGCCCGAGACCGAGTGTTCGATCGCGATCTGCACGTACGCGTGGTCGTTGCCGGCGCTGCGCAGCGCGTCTTGGTCGTGGTCGACCTCGATCTGGATCGCGTTCGCGCTCGGCATCAGCGCCATCCAGCGCTTGCCCGCAGCATCCCATTGCCAGGCGCCGATCAGCTTCCCGTCCGCGCTCACGCCGATCGCCCGCTCGTAGCCACCCTCGCTGGGATCGCTCTCGAACTCCTTGCGCAGATCCTTGGCGTCCGCGCCGCCTCCGGTCTCGCTGCGCAAGTCGGTATCGATGAAGAAGAACGTCACCTGGCCGGCGGATACGTTGCCGGTCGCCGCCAGGTAGGCACGTATCCAAACTCGGTTGCGGTCGGCGTCCGCGTACACGCTGCGCAAGTCCGTCGCAGCCTCGTCGGCCTCGAACTTGGTGGCGCCGTCACCCGCGATGTCCTCGGCCCCGAACAGCCAGCCGGTCTCGCCACTGCGGTCGACCGCGATGATCTGCCACAGCGGAGGACGCCCGCTCGCCGAGGTCCAGGTCTGCGCGCTGGCCGCGCTCGCCCCCAAGCTCATCACACCCACGATCGCGATCGCGACCGACCACCTGACGCGCATGCACGCTCCTGTTCGACGAATAGCGAACGCTCATCGTAATGACGATCGCGCAGCCGCGAGAAGCACTAGCGGCAGCCGGCCGACATTTGGGTGCCGCGAGTCAGCACGCGCACTTACAACGCACTAGTCACCTGCAGCCGTCAGCGGCGAATGGTCGACAGGTACGCACATGTAGCAGAGGACTCGCAACGTCGGCTCGCACGCAGAATCAATTCGGCTAAGGTGAAGACAGTTTTTTTCAACCGAACCCCCGACCTCTCACTCTATGAAGAACAGTGACCGGTGACATCCATGCGGCATGAGCTTCGCCCCGCCCCGCTCACAGCTTCGTACGAAGCCGAGCCCGCGCCGGAATGCGCGGACGCTCCGCTGGGTTATGTGCACCTGCCGGAGCTGCTGCGCGGCTTGCTCGGGGCGCTCGAGCGGCGCTGGACGGGCAGCGTGGTGCTGCGCGGGCCGGGTGGAAGACCGGCCAGTATCTTGTTGTGTCGTGGCGGCCATGTAGTTGCAGGTCGCCTGCAGGGCGCTTCGGATCTGTTCGAAGCGGCGTTGTCGGCATGTGCAGACGACGCGGAGAGCTCGTTCGCGAGCGGTGTGGATCTGGTGGGGTCGGGGGGATGGGTTCAGAGGGGGATGGTGGATACGCTGTCGCTGACGGCGGCGGTCGTGCGGGGGGCAGACGCAGAGACGTGCGTCGCAGAGTCGATTCAGTTCATCGGTGCGCGACCGATCATCATGCGTGCGAGGGTGGCGTTCGATCGCTTCCAGTTCTCGCGCGCAGAGCGCGCCGTGGTCGACATCCTCGATCACGGCCCGCTCACGCTGTTGGAGCTGGAGCGCCTTAGCGGCTTGCCGCGCACTCTGGTCGAACGCGTCATCTTCACGCTTTGGATTACCCGTGCCATCAGTTTGGCGCCCACCTGGTTGCGTTCAGTGTCCGGCCCGATCAGCCGTCCGGCACCTGCGCTCGATCAGGGCCGCGACGAGGATCAAACACTTGCCATGAAGTCGTTCGTGCGAAAGGTCGGCGCGTACAGCGAGCGCGCGCCGTCGAATGGGGTGATGGGCGTGTGGGATTCAACTGAAGAAGCAGAAGACTCGGGGCCGCGTCCCGAAGACGAGTCTGCAGAGGCTCAAGCGGACGAGCACTTCCGGGTAGCCGAGCTCTTGCTCGAGCGCGGCTACCCGCGCGAGGCGGTGTTCGAAGCGCAAAGGGCGCTGCGCTTGTGTCAGCCGCGCCCCGACCAGCGCGCGCTGTACGCCTGGGCGCTGTACCAGCGCAGCGGCGGCGGGCCGAACATCCCCGACGCAGTCTGGGAGCACATCGACATGGCGCTGACGGCGGATCCGCAATGTCCGAACGCGCAGCACTATCGCTCGGTGTTGTTGAGCCAGGCCGGGACTGTGCGCGGTAGGTCCTCAGGCGGCTGATCCAAAGGCTTGACCCTGATCGGCCGCGAGCGACGCACTGTCAGTGCGCGCCATGGATTCGAGGTCGCCTCGCTGGATCGGTGTGTTGTGGCTCGCGTTCGCCGCGTGCTCGGGTAGCAGCCAAAATACGCCGGCGATGCTGGCCGGCGGTCAGGTGGGCGCGCAAGCCGGCGTCCCTGGTTCGGGAGGCAGCGCCGGCCGGGGCGGAACGGATGTCGCGCCGCCGATGGCTGCAGCAGGCATGCCGGCAGTGGTCGCTGCGGGCAGCGGCGGGGCCGGGGCTCCGGCACTGGCGC
>DATEOF010000506.1:0-26394 GCA_035274465.1 Polyangiales bacterium | reverse complement strand
CGCGGGCTGCGCGGCGGGAGCCTGGGTCGTCAGCAGATCCTGTCCCTCGGGCGCCCGCCGCGTGCAGCCGCTGAGGGCGCTGGCCAGCGCGCTCATGCTGCTGAAGCGCGCGTTGGGATCCTGAGCCAGGCAGCAGGCGATGATCTCGCTCAGCATGGGTGGCACGTCGGGACGCAGCGAGCTCACGCTGGGGTGCTGTTGCGTCGAGAGCTTGACCAGCATGCGCGCGATCGGACCTTCACACGGCACGACGCCGGTCAGGCACTCGAACAGCGTGACGCCCAGCGCGTAGACGTCGACGCGGTGATCGGCATCGGGCGCGCAGGTCAGCGCTTCGAGCGGCATGTACTCGGGCGTGCCGAGGATCGCGCCGCTCGCCGTGAGCCGGTTGTCCGCCAGCTCGGCCGTGCTGCGCATGCGCGCGATGCCGAAGTCGCACAGGTGGACCTGGTTGACCGCCGAGCGCGTGATCAGCACGTTGTCCGGCTTGACGTCGCGGTGCACGAACCCGGCCTCGTGCACGGCGCTCAGGCCGGCGGCGAGCTCCATGCCGATCTTGATCACGGCCTCGGGCTGCAGCTTGCCGCGTGCGGCGATCAAGCCCGACAGGCTGCGACCTTCGAGCAGCTGCATGGCCATGAACGGCAGGCCTTCCCACTCGCCCGCGTCGACGATGTCGACGATGGCCGGGTGGCGCACGTGCGCGAGCGCCGCGACCTCACGCCGCAGCCGCGCGCACAACAGCTCGCGCAGATCCGGGTGGATCAGCGGCATCTTCAGCGCGACCCAGCGCTTGATCAGCACGTGCTCCGCGGCGTACACCACCGCAGCGCCACCGCGGCCGAGGATGCGTCGCAGCTCGTAGCGGCCGGCGACCAGTTTCCCCAGCGTCAGCGGATCGTAGACGCCTTCGCTGGGCTGACTGGTGGGCTCGACCATCCGCTCTCCGGACACAGCTCCTTGAATCGGGCTATCATGCCCGGTGCTTTAGGACGCGATGCGCGAACCGAGCGGGTTGGCGTGGCTGTCGACCAAAAACCTGCTCGAGATCCGAAGAACTCACACGCATGGGGTCGACTAAATCGGCCTGCGAGGCTAGTGCACAAAGGATGGATGACCAGCGTTGGATAGCCGTATCCCCTCGCCACCGCGTGCGCCTGGCGAGTGAGTACGTACAGCTGATCGAGCGCGCCCCGGCGCGCGACTTCGTCGTGCACACGATCGAGAAGCGCGAGGCCAACGGCATGCCGCTGATGGCGGCAGAGATCGTGATCGGCAGCGCACACGCGCGGCGGGAGTACGCGCTGGCCGCCGAGTACCCGCTTCACTTCCGCAAGACGTACTTCGCCGGGCGGCTGCACGGCGATCCGCGTGTGGAGTACGACAGCTCGGTGCTCGCCAGCCAGCTGGTCGGGTTACCGCCGCCGATCGGCTTCACCGGTCAGGAGTACCGCAGCTGCTTGATCCCCGGCACACCGTACAAGCGGCTGTCTCCGTTCGATCCCGACTCCGAGGACACCAGCCTGCGCCGCGCGGATCAGCTGTCGCTCGCGACTGCTGCCGGCCTGTGGCGCCTGCTCGAAGAGGGGCGGCGCCAACTGGACACTCTGCACGCGGGCGGTCTGGCGCACGGTGATGCCGAGCTGCAGAACATCATCGTCTGCCCCGCGCCGCTCGAGGTGTTGCTGATCGACTTCGAGACGGCAGTGCGCCGCGATGCGGTGGACGAGGCAGCCTGGCGAGCGCGCTGCGCGGCGGATCGCGCGCCCATGCTGAAGGAAGCCATCTTCCTGCAGGCGGTGCTGGGGCGGCAGCCCGGCGCGCTGGCGGACGAAGCGTGGGAAGCGGTGCCCAGGTTGTTCCGCGATCCGGCGCGCATGCGCCGCGCGATCGAACAGATGGGCGTGCTCAATCCGTGAAATGAAACGGCTCCGGGTCCGGACCGGAAGTCCGAAGCCCGGAGCCCGAAGCCCGCTGCTCAGCGGATGAACAACATCTCTTGGTACGTCGGCAACGGCCACAGGTCGTCGGCGACGATGCTCTCGAGCGCGTCCGCGACCTCGCGCACCTTGTTCATCGCCGGGATCACCTTGTCGGCGAAGAAGTGCGCTTCCTTGAGCGTGTCGCTGTGGTCATGCCGCCCGCCGATCGCGGTCTCGAGGCCCTCGATGGACCTCTCGAGATCGACGATCAGACCCGCCAGCTTGCCCAACAGCTTCAGCTCTCCGCTCGGCAGGCCGAGCGACTTGGCGGCCGTCGTGGTCGCCACCAGCTCCGCCTGGTAGCGCAGCGCCGCCGGCAGGATCGTGGTCTTCGCCAGCTTCAGGCTGATGTTGGCCTCGACGTTGACGGTCTTGTTGTACTGCTCGAGGTAGACCTCGTAGCGGCTGTGGAGCTCGCGCGGCGAGAGCACGCGGTACTTGTCGAACAGCTCGACCACGTCCTGCTTCTGCAGCGCGGGGAGGGCCGCCGGCGTGGTCTTCAGGTTCGGCAGGCCGCGGCGCTCGGCCTCCGCGTGCCAGGCCGCCGAGTAGCCGTCGCCGTTGAACACCACCGAACCGTGCTCGGTGATGATCTCTTGCAACAGCGACTGCACGGACGCGTTCAGCGGCTTGCCCGCCTTGACGGCGCCTTCGAGCTTGGTCGCGATGTAGTCGATCGACTCGGCGATGATCGTGTTGAGCGCGATCACCGGGTCGCCGATCGACTGGCCGCCGCCCACCGCGCGGAACTCGAAGCGGTTGCCGGTGAAGGCGAACGGGCTCGTGCGGTTACGGTCGCCGGGATCCTTCGGCAGCTTGGGCAGCGAGTCGACGCCGATCTCCAGCGTGCCCCTGCCCTTGGAGGTCTTGGCACCGCCGGCGCGGATCTGATCGAACACGTCCGCGAGCTGATCGCCGAGGTAGATCGAGATGATCGCGGGCGGGGCTTCGTTCGCGCCCAACCGGTGGTCGTTGCTGGCCGACGCGATCACGGCGCGCAGCACCGAGGCGAACTTGCTGACCGCGCGGATGGTGGCGGCGCAGAACACCAGGAACTGCGCGTTCTCGTGCGGCGTGTCGCCCGGGTCGAGCAGGTTGCCCTGGGTGGCGTTGCCGAACGAGAAGTTCACGTGCTTGCCGCTGCCGTTCACGCCTGCGAACGGCTTCTCGTGGAACAGGCAGGTCATGCCGCGGCGCTCGGCGATGCGGCGCATCAGCGTCATCACCAGCTGCTGGTGATCGGTGGCGATGTTGCCGTTCTCGAAGACCGGCGCGATCTCGAACTGACCCGGCGCGACCTCGTTGTGGCGCGTCTTGGCCGGGATGCCGAGCTTGAACAGCTCGTGCTCGGCCTCGACCATGAACGCCAGCACGCGCTCGGGGATGGCGCCGAAGTAGTGGTCCTCGAACTCCTGGCCCTTCGGCGGCTTGGCGCCGAACAAGCTGCGGCCCGAGGCGATGATGTCCGGGCGCGCCAGGTAGAACTGACGATCGATCAGGAAGTACTCCTGCTCGGCGCCGGCGTACGACACGACCTGCGCGGGCTTCTCGTGGCCGAACAGCTTGAGGATGCGCTGGGCCTGGGTGTTGAGCGCGGCCGTCGAACGCAGGATCGGGGTCTTCTTGTCGAGCGCTTCACCGGTCCAGGAGATGAACGCGGTGGGGATGCAGAGCGTGTTGTTGTCGAGCACGTAGGCAGGGCTGGTCACGTCCCAGGCGGTGTAGCCGCGCGCTTCGAACGTGGAGCGGATGCCGCCGTGCGGGAAGCTCGACGCGTCGGGCTCGCCCTGGACGAGCGCCTTCCCCGAGAACTCGCTCAGCGCGCCGCCCTCGCCATCGGGCGAGAGGAAGCTGTCGTGCTTCTCGGCCGTGGCGCCAGTCAGCGGCTGAAACACGTGCGCGTAGTGGGTCGCACCCTTGGCGACCGCCCAGTCCTTCATCGCGGCGGCGACGACATCGGCGATCAGCGGATCGAGCGCCTCGCCGGTCTCGACAGTGCGCTTCAGCGACTTGAACACGTGCTTGGGCAGGTGGGCCTTCATCGCCGCGTAGCCGAAGACCTCCGACCCGAAGATCTCCTCCGGCTGCTTGCCCGTGTCGTTGACGAAGGGCGAGTACGCCTTGTTTGCGATCGCTGATACCGCTTCCTGCCTGATGGTCTTTCCCATGAATATTCCCTTGCTCGACTGGTGGGCCGGGGGACCCGTGTCGTGTTCTGCCGGGCACGTCCTATAACCCATCAACGCGCCGTTTCGTGAACGGCGTGTTTCGAGCGTGTTCATACAGCAGCTGTTTCGCCGCCTGCCGCACTTTCAGCTAGACACCTGATGCACAACGCAACGGTCTGGGGTAGGGTCAGACGCCCATCAGACCCGCGTAGGCCCGTTGATCGGCGTACATGCGCTGGAAGACGGCGTGCTTCCGCGCGTGATACTCGGCCACCGCGCCGCCCGCAGGCCGCAGCTCCACGCCGCTGTGGTTCATCGCACGCATGGCCGAGAGCACGCTCGGTTGATCGCCGCTGGCAGCTGCACCGAGCACCGCCGATCCGAGCAGTACCGCTTCTGGTTCACGCGCGAGGACGATCCGGCAGCCGGTGGCATCGGCGTGCTCGCGTACGAATACGGGGTTCTTGGTGTCACCGCCGCAGGCGAGCATGCAATCGATCTGGAAACCCGACGCGTTCAGCGTATCGATGATGTGACGCGTACCATGCGCGATGGCTTGAATGGTCGCCAGGTAGATCACGGCCAGGGTATCCAGGCTGTCGCTCTGGCGCAGGCCCGAGATCATGCCGCGCAGCGTGGGATCGGCGCGCGGGCTGCGGTTGCCGTGGAAGTACGGCAGGACGTGGAGCTCGCGGCTGAGCTGGGCAGGAAACTCCGCGCGCTCGGCCAGTCGCTCGAGCCGCGCATTGAGCAACGCATGCGCGGTCACCCCCGCGCGCGCGGCCTCGGCGCGCAGCTCCGCGCCGCGCGCGTGGCTGTCGATCACGTGCTCGATCAGCGCGCCGGTCGACGACTGTCCACCTTCGCTCAGCCACAACTCGGGGATCATCGCCGAGTAGTACGGCCCCCAGATCCCGGGCGGGTAATACGCAGTGCGCGAGCAGGTCATGTGACAGCTCGAGGTGCCCCCGATCAGGGCCAGGCGATGTTCGAGCGCGGCCGGGTCCGGCGCCTCGCCGTCGATCACCGCGCCCAGCATGCCGAGCCCGCCCGCATGCGCGTCGATGATCGACACGCCGACGGGCGTGCCTTCGAGCAACCCCAGTTCACTTGCCGCGCGCGCCGTGAGGCCTGCGATCCGCTCGCCCATCGGGCGCACGCGCGTGCCGATGCGCGCGAAGCCCTCGTCGACCAGCTCGCCGAGGCCGATCGAGCGGAAGTAGCTCGCGTCCCAGCCCGCGCTCTCGTGCGCGAGGAAGGTCCATTTACACGTGGTGGTGCAGAGCGAGCGCGTGTCCACGCCCGTGGCGCGGTAGGTCAGGAAGTCGGGCAGGTCCAGGAAGCGCGCGGCGCGGACGAAGCTCTTCGGCATGTGCTGCTTCAGCCACGCGAGCTTGGGCGTCTGCATCTCGGGCGAGATCACGCCGCCGACGTAGCGCAGCACGCGGTGCGCGCCCGCGTTGATGCGCTGCGCCTGCTCGATCGCACGGTGATCCATCCAGACGATCACGTTCCAGCTGTCCTTGCCGCTGGTGCTGACCGTGACCGGCTGGTCTGCCTGATCGAGCAGCACCAGCGAGCAAGTGGCGTCGAAGCCGATGCCGCCGATGGCTGCCGGTTGAATGCCCGCCGCGGCGAGCGCATCGCGCACCGCGGCGCCGCAGGCCTGCCAGATGTCGTCGCTCGACTGCTCGACGTGGTCCTCGGCCGGCCGCAGCATCTGGATCGCGTGGCTGCCGCTGCCCAGCAGCTTGCCGCGCGCGTCGAAGATGCCGGCGCGCGCGCTGCCGGTGCCCACGTCGATGCCGAGGTAGGCGCGCTCGCTCATGTGTTCTTCCGGCCCAGAATGCGCAGCTTGAAGCCGAGCTCGCGGCTGAGCGCGACCATCTCTTCGAACACGTCGCCGTACGCGACGGCCACGTGGTTGCTCAGGTAGTGCGCCATCAGCGTGTCGCGGGTCATGCCCATGTCGGCGGCCATGAACGGCCACTCGCGCGTCGTGCCCTGCCACCAGCTGTCCCGCAGCGCCGCTGGTAGCTGCAGCACCTCGCCGCGGCCGACGTCCATCCACAGCTCGCCGCCCTTGATGTACGCGCGGGCCCAGGTCATGGCGCCCGCCAGGCTCTCGCCCGCGAACGTGCCGCCCGGCACCGGGAAGTACTGGCGCGGCTGGCGATAGCTGTGCACGCCGCGCAGCGTGTTCGGATCGTGGTTGAATGCGTACGCGCCGCACGAGCCCGAGTTGAGCAGCACCCAGACGAAGCGCCCGGCGTGCTCGCCGCCCCAGCGCACGTCGTGGAACATCACGGCTTGGTGCAGGCCCTTGGCCTTGAGCAGGCGCTTGAGCATCTCCATCGGCATCACGTTGCCCTGGTCGGCTTCGGTCGCGCAGGCGATCGTGTCGCCGTTACTCTCCGGCCGGCAGACCGAGTTGAACAAGCCCTCGGCGAAGTCGGACGGCGCGCGCAGGTTGATCAGCCCGAGCTGATACTGCCAGCCGATGCAGTCCGCCTTGGACTCCTGCACCAGATCCAGCACGGACAGGTAGTCGCGCAGCTGCTCGCGGCTATCGAGCTCGCTGAAGTCCTCGGCGCCGGGCTCTCCCCAGTGGAACTGCACGCCGCGATCCTGCACGAAGCGGAAGGCGGCATCGATGCGCGCGTCCTCGATGCGCTTGCCGCGGTCGAGCAGCCAGGCTTGATCGATCTTGTGCTCGGTGAAGCCGTGGCGCGTGAGCAGGCGCGGGCCGAAGTAGCCGTTGATCATGCCCATCGACGTGTCGCCGAGCATCATGATCAGCGCTCGGCGCTTGCGGAAGCCCTCGGCCACCTTCAGCGCGCGGGCCTGCGCCGCGGCGCTCGGCGTGCACTCGTAGCTGACCTCGCTCTCGTCGTACTCGATCTTGCCCGACGTGCACCACTGGTCGAGCCGCTCCATGAACGCGGCGTCGTCGCTCAGGTTGCCGGCGTCGCTCCAGATGCGCGAGTGCGCGCGGCCCACGCTCTCGAGGCACGCGCCCGTGTTGAGCAGCCCGACCAGGCCGGGCCAGCGCCCCGAGAAGTTGCTCGCCAGGAGCAAGGGGTTGTCCTTGCCCACCACCCCGTCGGTCGTGTGCGGTCCGTAGAACCAGTGCACACAGACCCCGAGCAGCGGGTCGTCGACCGGCGCCAGCTTGTCGATCGCGTGGTGCGGCCGGGAGAGGAAACCTTCGATGCGGTAGCTGGAGCGGCCGAGCTTCTGCAGCGCGCGCTCCAGCTGCACGGTGAATTCTTCGACGTTGGGCTGCGCGAGTTGGTTCGGTTTCGGGCGCTCGTCTCCCGGCCAGAACAGCGCGATCTTTTGCGTCATGGCGTTCACCCCTTCTAGAGAGCCGAACCGCGCTCCGCGGTCGGTCTCTCTAGTCAATGAAGTGCCGCCACTGTACCGCGAGCGTCAGGGCTTGATCGACATGTAGAGCGTGTTGCTCTGCACGTAGGTGCCTTTGCCGCGCGCCGGGCCGCGGGGTGTGTTGTAAGTGGCGAGGGTATCGAGAAAGCCCTCGGGACCCGTGGCCGCGTCCACGCTGGCGTACGTGCCGTGCACCTCGATGATCCAGCTGAAGCGGTGGGCCTGGTAGACGAAGGTCGGCGCCTGCGGCAGGCGCGCCTCGCGCTTGGTGGTCACCACGTGCACCAGGTCGCGGCCGACTTCGTCCTGGGCGCTGAACACGTACACGTTGGGCTCGGCCTCCCAGAGGAACGTGGTGTTCGCGTCGACCGTCGCGTCGGTGGGCGGCGCGACCTGGCGCACGCCCGCAGGCATGGTCAGCGCGACGTTGCCAGTGTTCGAGTCGATGCCATCGACGTGCATCAACTGGTAGCCGTTGCCGTCCTGTCCGGCGACCAGGGTGACCGTGGCGCCCGGTATGCTCGGAATGCCGTACGAGAACGTGGCCCCCGCGGCGGGGTCCTCCATGAGCGGGATGACGGCGTTGTCCGCGAAGCGCATGTACATGCTGATGCTGCGGTCGCTGCCGGGCGCACCATCCAGCGTGCCGGTGATCGTGCCGGACGGCACGAACGTCGTGTTGGGCAGCTCGTAGTCCACCTGCACGTCGCGATCGGCCGTGACGTCGAAGGTGAACGAGTCGTGGGCGTAGTAGTCATTGGGCTCGATGCGACCGGGCACCTTGAGCATGCGAAAGGCGTGGCCGGTGAAGTGCGTGGAGATCGGGCCTTCCCAGACGAGGCGGAGCTGCTCTTGTGCCTTCGTGGGGGCATTGGTCGTCCACTCGCCGAGGACTCCGCCGTAGCTGACGATCAGCGTGTCGCCTTCTTTCGGGCGCATGAAGTCGTAGCCACTGATACTTATGTTGAGCCAGGCTCCGTGCTGCGGGTTGCCGCCGTAGCTCTGCAGGATCGGGTTGCGGCGGGTCAGGCCTTCGTAGCGCCAGACGAAGCGCATCGGATCACCGTTCTGCGTGGTGTTGATCACGAAGGTCGCATCGTACGTGGCCGGGACGTCGGGGATGCGGAAGCTGCCCTGGGCGTCGGTCATGACCGTGGTCGAACCGATGGTGACTTGCACGGACGGCATGGGCTGTCGCCAGAAGTCGATGATCTTGCCTGCGACCTCGCCGGGCATGGGTGCGGGCGCGCCGGCCATCGCAGTGGGCGATGCACCAGCACCGGCACCTGCGCTCGGGGTGTCAGCGCCGCCGTTGGCTGCCGGTGTACCGGCGCTGCCGCTCGGAGCTGCAGCACCAGCCCCGCCGCTCCCAGCTGCGGGCCGGTTGACGGCGCTGACCCGGCCGACGGATGGGTTGCCGCCGTTGCCGCCGGCACCCGCGGTATCAGATGGCGAGGCTGTGCCGGAACTTCCAGGGCCGCCGTTCACGGCGGTGTCGCCCGACGGCCTGGCTGAATTGTGGTGGTTCTTGACCTCGGTGCAGGCGCTCAACACTGCGAGCGTCGCGAACGTGCACTTCGCAATCGTCGATCTTTGGTTCCGCCCCACGCCGATCTGCTACTCCAGGCGCGCGCACTTCACAAGCTCACGGCCGGCGACTTCAACCCAGATGTTCGCGAGTCAAGTTGCGCGTCACGTTCGCACCACCTGTCACGACCAGGTCGTCTTCGATGCGCACGCCGCCGAACGTTGCGAGCTCGTCCACCAGTCCCCAATCGATGCTCGAGGCTTGCGGCTCGGCGCGCAGCTTCGCGAGCAGGCCGTCGATGAAGTAGATGCCGGGCTCGACCGTGAAGCACTGGTCGACCGCGATGCTGGTGGTGTTGCGCAGGAAGGGATTGTCCGGGCGCGGCTTGATCAGCGCGCAGCCGACGTCGTGACACTGCAACCCGAGCGAGTGGCCCAGGCCGTGCGGGAAGAACGCGCGCGTCACGCCCGTCGCCACCGCTTCGTCGACCGACAGCCGACTGACGCCCGTCTCGAACAGCGTCTGTCCGACCAGCCGGTGCGCGTGATCGTGCAAGGCCTCGTACTTGTTCCCCACGGAGACCGCCGCACACAGCTGCTGCTGAAAGCTCTCGACGCGCGAGACCACGCCCGCGAAGCCACTGGCGCCGGCGCCCGAGCCCTTGACGTAGGTGCGCGTGATGTCCGAGCAGTAGCCGAGGTACGTGGCGCCTGCGTCGACCAACATCGACTGCGACGCGCCTCCGCGCTCCGGCGTCTTGCGATAGCTGACGTGGTGCAAGGTCGCCGCGTTGCGGCCGAGCGCGACGATGTTCTTGTACGGGGTCTCGGGATCGTCCTGCTCGGTCGCCCGCAGGAACAACAGGTGCAACTCGAGCTCGCTGGCCTCGCCGGTGCGGAACGCGTCGGCCAGCGCGCGATGACCCAGCGCGGCGCGGCGGTTGGCTTCGGCCAGACACACCACCTCGTAGCCCGACTTCTTGGTGCGGAGCTGGTCCAGCTCCTCGACCAACGCCTTGGGCGAAACATTGTCCGCGACGAAGCCCCAGTCGGCCGCGCGCCCGCGCTCCTCGCCGATGAAGGCGCTACGGCCGCCAGGCATGAGCTCCTTGGCAGCGTCGGGCGTGGTCAGCGTGACGATCTCGAACTCGCCTTGCCAGTCGAGCTCGGGCAGCGCGGCGGGTTGCTCCCAGAAGCTCCCCGGCTGAATCCACAACAGCTTGGGCCGCTGCCCCGGCGCGACTATCAGCGCGCAGTCCGCCTCTGCGAGCGGCAGCCAGTGCTGAAAGTGAGGCGTGACACGCAGCGGCCACTGCTGGTCGTCGAACTCGGTTCGCCACTTGGGTAGTCCCGAGTGGATCACTACAGAGTCGTAGCCGTGGGCGGTCAAGATCGCGCCGTACTGGCCCTCGAGCTGCCGCACGTGCTCGGAGTAGAGCAGCCTCAATGCTTGCTGGTCCATCCCTGTAGCGTAGCGCGGAAAGCCAGCCCGAGCGCGGCGAGTCCGTATCGCACTCAAGGCTACTTGAGTTACGGTGCCGGCATGAAACGACTCTGTTGGCTCGGAGCGTTGTTCCTCGTGTGTGCGTGCCAAAAGGGGGACGGCGGGGCACCGCCGAAAGCCGAACCGAGCGCGCAGGAGAAACCCGCCGAGAAGCCGCGGCGCAAGTTCGCGGTGATCCCCAAGGGGACCACGCACGAGTTTTGGAAGTCGGTGCACGCCGGTGCCAACAAGGCCGGCCAGGAGCTCGGCGTCGAGATCGTCTGGAAGGGCCCCGTGCGCGAGGACGATCGCGACGAACAGATCAAGGTGGTCGAGAACTTCATCAGCAGCCGCATCGACGCGATCGTGCTCGCGCCGCTGGATGACACCGCGCTCGTGCCCTCCGCGAGCGACGCGGCCAAGCAGGGCATCCCGGTCGTGATCATCGACTCGGATATCAAGTGGCAGGGTCGCACCAGCTTCGTGGCCACGGACAACTACAAGGGCGGGGCGGTGGCGGCGCAGCGCCTGGGTGAGCTGCTGTCGGGCAAGGGCAAGCTGATCTTGCTGCGCTACCAGGAAGGTTCGGCGAGCACGGCCGAGCGCGAGCGCGGCTTCCTGGAGACGCTGCAGAAGGAATTCCCGCAGCTCGAGCTGATCTCGAGCAACCAGTACGGCGGCGCGACCACCGAGTCGGCATACAAGACTTCGGAGAACCTGCTGGTCAAGTTCAAGGAGGTCGACGGCGTGTTCTGCCCGAACGAGTCCACCACCTTCGGCATGCTGCGCGCGCTGCAAGACGCCAAGCGCGCGGGCCAGGTGAAGTTCGTGGGCTTCGACAGCAGCGCCAAGCTGGTGGAGGCGCTGGAGCGCTCGGAGCTGCACGGGCTGGTGCTGCAGAATCCGTTCCGGATGGGCGAGCTCGGCGTGCACGCCGCGATGGACAAGCTCGCTGGCAAGCCGGTCGAGCCGCGCATCGACACCGGCGTGCAGCTGGTCACGCGCGAGCGCATGGCGGAGCCCGAGACCAAGGCGCTGCTGTCGCCCGATCTCAGCCAATGGCTGAAGTAGCGCCGCTGCTCTCGATGCAGGGGGTGACCAAGCGCTTCGGCGCGCTGGTCGCGCTGAACGGCGTGTCGCTCACCGTGGCGCGCGGCGAGGTGCACGCGTTGGTCGGGGAGAACGGCGCCGGCAAGAGCAGCTTGATGAAGGTGTTGGCGGGCGCGCATGCCGCGGATGGCGGCGAGCTACAGCTGGAGGGGAAGCCGTATCGCCCGCGCGATCCACTCGAGGCGCAGCGGCGCGGCGTGGCGATGATCTACCAGGAGCTGAGCCTGGCTCGCGATCTCAGCGTGCGCGACAACGTGCTACTCGGCCGCGAGGAGTCGCGCTTGGGCTTCTTGCGCGCGGGCGCGATGCGCGAGCGTGTGCAACGAGCTCTGGGCTTTTTGGATCACCCCGAGATCACGCCCGAACGCCGGGTGAGCACGCTCGGGCCGGGCGCGCGCCAGCTGGTGGAGATCGCACGCGCGCTGGTCAGCGACGCGCGGCTGATCGTGATGGACGAGCCGACCAGCTCGCTGTCGCAGCCCGACGTGCGGCGGCTGTTCGCGGTGATAGCCCGCCTGCGCGAGCGGCAGGTCAGCGTGATCTACATCAGCCACGCGCTCGAGGAGGTCTTCGAGCTCGCCGATCGCTACACGGTGCTGCGCGACGGTCAGAGCGTGGCCAGCGGCGCGATCGCCGAGACGTCGCGCGAGCAGTTGATCGAGGCGATGGTCGGGCGGCGTTTGGAGCAGGCGTTTCCGCGCCGCGAGCACACCCTGGGCGAGCCGTTGCTCGAGCTCGCGAGCTTGAGCGGTGTTCGACTGCCGAAGGCCGCCAGCCTCACGCTGCGCCGCGGCGAGATCCTCGGGCTCTCCGGCCTGGTGGGCGCGGGCCGCACCGAGTTGCTGCGGGCATTGTTCGGGCTCGATCGTATCGTCAGCGGCTCGGTGAAGATCGCGGGCGTGGTCGACCAGGGCTCACCGCCGTGGGGCCGGCTCGCGCAGCGCGTGGGCTTGTTGTCCGAGGCGCGCAAGGAAGAGGGCCTGGCAGTCGAGCTGAGCATCGCCGACAACCTGACCTTGCCCACGCTGGGCGCCTGCGCGCGCTGGGGATTCTTGCAGCGCGCACGCCAGCGCGAGGTCGCGGAGCGTCACTGCCGCGAGCTGTCGGTGCGTTGCGACGACGTGGGGCGGCCGGTCGGCACGCTGTCCGGCGGCAACCAGCAGAAGGTCGCTCTGGCGCGCCTCTTGTGCTGCGACGCGGACGTGCTCTTGCTCGACGAGCCCACGCGCGGCATCGACGTGGGCAGCAAGGCGGAGATCTACCGCTTGATCGGGGAGCTCGCCGGCGCGGGCAAGGCGGTGCTATGGGCGAGCAGCTACCTGCCGGAGCTGCTCGGCGTGTGCGACACGCTGGCGGTAGTGCACCGCGGGCAGCTGGGAGCGGCGCGGCCCACCAGTGCCTGGACCGAGGCCGAGGTGTTGCGCGAGGCGACCGGTGTCGCTTAGGCGTGCGCTCGCCTTGGTCGGCCCGTTCGTGGCGCTGGGTCTCGTGTTGATCCTGTTCGCCAGCCTGCTGCCCGAGCAGTTCTTGTCGGCCTACAACCTGAAGACGGTGGCGACGCAGACCGTGATCGTCGGCCTGTGCGCGATCGGCATGACGTTCGTGATCGTCAGCGGAGGCATCGACCTCTCGGTGGGTTCGAGCATCGCGCTGTCCTCGGTGGTGACTGCGCTGGCGCTGCGCCAGGGGCAACCCGCCTGGCTGAGCGTGCTTTTGGGAGTCCTGGCGAGCGCCGCGCTCGGCGCGCTCAACGGCCTGATGGTGACGCGTCTGCGGATCGTGCCGTTCATCGTCACGCTCGGCAGCATGGGCATGGCGCGCGGCCTGGCGAAGTACCTGGCCGACGAGCAGAAGGTCGACGCGCCCGCGGCCGGCTTGAGCGCGTGGATGGCGAAGACCCCGGATCCAGAATGGTTGCTGCTGGCTCCCGGTGTGTGGCTGTGGTTGGTGCTGGCCGCCGTGGCCGCGCTGGTCCTGACACGCACGGTGTTCGGCGTGCACGCGCTGGCCATCGGCAGCAACGAGTCGACCGCGCGGCTCTGCGGGATCCGGGTCGAGCGCGTGAAGTGGATCATCTACACGCTGTGCGGCGTGTGCGCCGGCCTGGCCGGCAGCCTGCAGTTCGCCCGGCTGACGGTAGGTGATCCGACCACAGCGCTCGGCAAGGAGCTGGACGTGATCGCGGCGGTGGTTATCGGTGGAGGCAGCCTGGCGGGCGGCAGCGGTAGCCTGGCCGGATCGATGATCGGCGCGTTCTTGATGACCGTCCTGGCCAATGGTTGCACCTTGCTCGGCGTACCGAACTACGTGCAGGAAATGCTGGTCGGAGCCATCATCATCGCGGCGGTGGCCGTAGACCGCTGGCGTCACCAACCGGGTTAGGAGTGTGCCCGACACACTCCTAGGAGGGGATATGCTCACGAACGGACGATTGTGGTGGTTGCCACTGGCTGTTCTCTCGGGCTGCGCGTCCACCCAGGTCGCGCCAGGTGCAGGTCGCTTGGACGTCGAAGAAACCATCCAGGGCAGCTTCGCGGACGATCTCGCGTTCCTCAGCAAGTACGGCGAGGTCGTGCAGCTGCAAGATGCCAGCGGGCAAGGGCGCATCATCGTCGCACCCGAGTATCAGGGCAGGGTGATGACCAGTACCGCTGCCGGCGAGCGCGGCGCGAGCTTCGGCTTCATTCACCGCGAAGTCGTGGCCAAGCGCGAACGCCAGCAGCACATGAACGTGTTCGGCGGCGAAGATCGCTTCTGGCTCGGGCCGGAGGGCGGGCAGTACGGCCTGTACTTCGAACCGGGCGCGAGCTTCGATCTAGCCAACTGGCAGGTGCCCGAACCGCTCGACTGGGGTGCGTGGCGCGTGATCGACTCGGGCTCGGACACGATCTCGGTGCAGCGCGAGATGGAGCTGCAGAACTACAGCGGGACGAGCTTCGTGGTGCGCGTCGATCGCACGGTGCGCATGCTCGATCGATCCGACTTGCAGAGCGCGTTCGGCGTCGAGTTTCCGGACTCGGTCTCGGTGGTCGGTTACGCGTCGGAGAACACGATCCGCAACAGCGGCGAGGCGGCGTGGACGAAGGAGAAGGGCCTGTTGTCGGTCTGGATCCTCGGCATGTACAAGCCGAGCCCGGCGACCACGATCGTGATCCCGTTTCGCGCCGGACCCGAGAGCGAGCTCGGCCCGGTGGTCAACGACGCCTACTTCGGCAAGGTGCCATCCGATCGCCTGCGCATCGACGACGGCGTGCTGTTCTTCCGCGGCGACGGAACGCAGCGCGGCAAGATCGGCATCCCTCGACCGCGCGCGAAGCCGATCGCCGGCGCGTACGACGCACAAGGCCGCGTGCTCACCCTGGTGCAATACAGCCTGCCGCAGGGTGCGACCGACTACGTCAACTCCATGTGGAACAAGCAGGAGAAGCCGTACGGCGGCGACGTGGTGAACAGCTACAACGACGGCCCACCCGAACCCGGCAAGCAGCCGCTCGGGCCGTTCTACGAGCTCGAGACCTCGTCGCCTGCGGCGGCGCTGGCGCCGGGAGCCGCGATCACGCACGTGCACCGCACGCTGCACGTGATCGGGCCGCGCGCGGTGCTGGACACGATCTCCTCGAAGACGCTGGGCGTGAGTTTGGAGCGCATCGAGCGGGCGCTGGGGCCGTAACTAACGGTTGCGATCGGCCAGGGCGACGTTGCGCATCATCGCATTCACCCCGAACAGTCGGTCTTGCGCCCAGGACACCATGCTCGGTGCGAGCTGGTTGAGCGCCATGATGATCCGGATCGGTCCGGGGTTCACGGGGAGCTCGATGCTGTCGTTGCGCAGCGCGCGCAGGACCGCGCGGGCGACGTGTTCGGGTTTGGACGTGCCCAGCAGCGGGGAGACCCGCGCGCCGTGCTTGCGGATGGCGCTCGCGAAGAACATGCCTGCGTCCGTGACGAAGCCGGGGCAGATGACCGAGACGCTGACGCCCGTGCCTTGCAGCTCGTTGCGCAGGCAGTGCGAGAACGCGACCAGGCCGGCCTTGGCGGAAGAGTAGCTGACGCTGTACGGGGCGGAGCTCTTGCCGGCCAGCGACGCGATGTTCACGACGTGGCCGCTCTTGCGCGCGAGCAGCCGCGGCAACAGCTTGTGCGTCAGCAGCATCGGGCTCAGCAGGTTGGTGCGCACCATCTGCTCGGTCTGCGCCGCGCTCTCGTCGGCGAAGATGCGGATGCCGTCGATGCCCGCGTTGTTCACGAGGATGTCGATCGGGCCCAGCTCGGCTTCTGCGCGCTCGATCACGGCGTCGAGGCCGGTGGTATCTGCCAGGTCCGCCGCCAGCGGCAGCGCCTTGATGCCGGACTGCCCGAGCTCTTGCGCCAGGCTGCTGATCGCGTCGCTGCTGCGTGCGATCAGCACCAGGTTCACGCCCTCGGCGGCGAGTCCGCGCGCGATGTGGACACCCAACCCGCGCGATGCGCCCGTGACGATTGCGTTCCGCCCCTTGAGGTCTCTCATGCGCGAGATCTTACTGTCGCGTCGAGCTCGATCCAAGACTCGTGGGCTGCGCCGGGCTCGACGACTGTCAGCCGTTCGGCCGTGTTCAGCGCATCGCCGCGCGCGGTCCACGGCTCGAGGCACACGAAGTCTTTTTCGGCCAGCGTCCAGACCACCCAGATGCCGAAGTCGTTCGACGAGGAAAGTGTGAGGCGTGTCGTGTCCGGCCAGTGCAGCGTGGCGGGTTGGCTGCCGTGATCCAGCAGGTGCAGGTCGAGCTCGCGCGCCGTGAGATCGAAGCCGGTGAAGGGCGCGATCTGCTTGCTCACGTTGTCGAACGCACGTGTGGCGCGCGCGTCGATGCGCGCCTGCTGTTTGTCGTGGTTACTCACCGCGAAGTACGGGTGGTAGCCGAGCGCGAACGGCAGCCGCTCGCGATCCAAGTTGTGCAGCGTGAACGTCAGGCGCAGGCGGCTGCCGCTGAGCTCGAAGCGCAAGTCGGCGCGGAACTCCCAGGGGTATTGCGCGCGGGTAGTCGCATCGGCCTCGAGCGTCAGCTGCACGCGCGCGGCGCCGCCCGCGAGCTCGCTCACACGCCAGGGGAGGGTGCGCGCGAAGCCGTGTTGTTTCATCGAGCCCGACTTGCCGCCCCACTGCCAGCGATCGCCCTCGAGCTTGCCCGGCGAAGGAAACAGCACCGGGATGCCGCCGCGCACGTTCTTGCCGGGATCGCGGAAGGTCTCGGCGTCGAGGTACAGGAGCTCGCGTGGGCCGATCCGAAACGAAGTCACCAGCGCGCCGCGCTCGGGCGCGATCAGCACGCGGCTCGCGGCGCCTTCGTCCTCGAGCGCGATCATTCCGGAGTCGACTTCTCGGTATGCGTCAGGCATTCCGGCTATTTGACACGCCGAGTATACGGGCGTATACAAAATTCGTGTTGAGCTCCGAGTCCGTGATCGACGCGGGCCTGGCCCTGGTGTCGGCCGAAGGCTTCTCGGCGTTGGGCGTGCGGGCGCTGAGCGCGCACCTGGGCGTGACGCCGATGGCGTTGTACCGGCACGTGGGCAGCGCAGATCAGCTCGAGAGTGAGGTGATCCGGGCGATCATTCAGGCCATGCCGCTGGCCAGCTCGGCGCTCGACTGGCCGGTGGCCTGTCGCGAGTGGGCAGCGAGCGCGCGCGCGCTGTTGATCCGCTATCCCGGCGCGGCGCAGTACATCGTGGGCCACTGGTTCGAGCTCACTCCGATGCTCGTGCAGGTCGAAGCCTTGCTGTCAGCGGCGCTGCGCAGTGGTCGGCGCGGCTTCGAGGCGGTCGCGGCTGCGCACCACGTCATGCTGTACGTATTGATGCGGGTCGAGGCCGAGACCGCGTTGCGCCGCGCGGGCTCGATCAAGCGTACGCTGCGCGAGCAGCGCAGAAGCCCGCGCGAGCTCCCACTGCTGCACGAGCACGTCGCGCACTACGAGCTCGCGCGCTTCGACGAGCACTTCACCTACGGCCTCGAGGTCCTGCTCGCAGGTCAGGGAAGCAAACCTGCGCGCAAGTCTCGCTAGAACTCTTGGACTGTTGTATGCATTACGGTTCGGGGAAACGAGAACGCGAACCTGGAAGTGCCGGAAACCGACCGCTCTGATCGACCCGCCTCGCGCCTGTACGCCTTGTTGGCGAAGACTGTGCGGCCGGGTGTCCGCCGCGGGCTGATCGCACTCTCGCTGTTGCTGGTCTCGCCGTCCGTATTCTCGGGCTACGCCGCGGACGACTGGGTCCTGATCTACGAGCTGCGCAAGCCACCCAATTCGGAGTGGGCCGCTACGCCGCCGTTCGACCTCTACCGGCTGTTCGATCCACCGCACACGCGGCGCCTGATCGACGGCAACGGGCTGCCTTGGTGGACGTACGCCGACGCGGAGTGCATGTTCCTGCGCCCGCTGAGCGGCTTCACGCATATGCTCGATCACTGGCTGGCGCGCGATCAGCCGATCTGGGCACACCTGCACTGCCTGTTCTGGTTCGCGCTGTTCTTGCTCGCGGCCGCGCAACTCTATCGCCGCACGCTCGAGCCGCCCTGGGTCGCGGGCGTTGCTTCCGCGATGTTTGCCCTGGATACGGCGCACGGCGGCTTCGTCGGCTGGGTCGTGAACCGCAGCGCGGTGGTCGGCGCGGCCTTCGCGCTGTGGTCGCTGGTGTTTCACCGCCGCCACCGCGTCGGTGAAGGCTTGCGCTACGGCTTCGCTGCCTGGCTGTTGTGCGGTTGCGCGCTGATGTCAGCCGAGCTGTCGCTGGGCATGCTCGGGTACCTGGTAGCGTACGCGCTGTTCATGGAGCGCGGGCCGCTGTGGCGCCGCGCGCTGACGCTCGCGCCCTTCGCGCCGGTGTTCCTGGCCTGGGCGGTCGCGCGCAAGCTTGGGGGCTACGGCACCTCCGGGCTGTATGCCTACGTCGATCCGGCCGCCGAGCCGCTGTCGTTCTTGGCTTCGCTGCCCGCACGCATCGCGCTGTTGCTCGCCGGCCAGGGTATGCGCCTGGTGTCCGACATCTACGAGATGTTGCCGCTCGACATCCAGCCGCTGTACCTGCTCGCAGCCATCAGCTGCTGCGCCTTGATGTTTTGGTTCGCCTGGCCGAGCCTGCGCGAGCAGCGGGCGCTGTGCTTCTTCGGCACGGGTGCGCTGCTGAGCGCGGTGCCCATGGGTTCGACGCAGCCGAGCGACCGGCTGCTGACGCTGATCGGCGTCGGCGTGTTGCCGGTGTTGGCGGGCGCGATCCACGCCGGCTTCCACTCCACCGGACTGCGCCAGCGGCTCGCCGGCATGTTCAGCGTGCTGCACCTGGTGATCGCGCCGTTGTTCCTGCCGATCGCCTCGCTGGGCGCGGCGGCGATGACCAGCGTGATCCTGGGCGCCGAGTCCAGCCTGGGGGACGACCCGCGCCTGCGCGAGCAGAGCGTGATCGCGCTGGTCGTGCCCGACTCGACCTTCATGAGCTACATCCAGGTGATCCGCACGGTCAAAGACAAGCCGCGCCCGCGTCACCTGTACTGGTTGGCTTCGACCGAGGCCGAGGTGAAGATCGAGCGCCGCGCCGCACACGTGTTGCGCTTGACGCCCGCGCGCGGCTTCTTCGATCGCCGCTCGGAGGCTCGTACGCCGCTGCATCCGTTCCAGCGCGGCGATCGCGTGGAGCTCACGGAGCTGACGATCGAGATCGTCGAGCTAACCCAGGACGGCCGGCCGGCCGTTTGTGACTTCGTGTTCAAATCGCCGCTGGATGCTGCGAAGTACGACCTGCGCAGCTGGCACGACGGGCGCCTCGAGAGCGTGCCGTTGATGCCGATAGGCGCGACGGTCACGTTCTCCGCGCGTTGACGCAACACCTCGGCCTGTCTCGGCTCTAGCGGGTGGGATACCGGACGAAATTGTCGGCGTTGCACCTGCCCGCGTTCCGGTCGAAGATGACTACAGCGGCGCGGGGGACTGTAGTTTCGGGGACGGCGCGCCCGTGGAGAGTTAGAGGCTCGTGGAGCTGACGCTGGTCGCGATAGTCCTGTTCGTGCTGCTGATGTTCACGCGGCGCCGACTCACCGCCGTCGAGCTCCGTGCCAAGAAGCTGCAGGAACAAACCGAGCTCCTGCAACTCCAGCTCGACCAACGCAACCGAGCCCAATCCGAGCGCATCCAGCGCCTGGAAAAAGCCCTCGCCGATCTCAGCCAAGCAGCGCCTCAGCCCGCGTCGCAGCGAGTAGCAGAGCCACAGCCAGCAGCAGCGCTGCAACCAGCGGCGGAACCGCAGTCGGCAGCAGAGGCGCAGCCGGCAGCAGAGGCGCAAGCGCAGCCAGAATCGCAGACACAGCCGGAGGTGCCGGCGCGGCCAGAGGCGCAGACGCAGCCAGAGGCGCTGGCGCAGCCAGCGCGCGACCTCGTAACTTCAAACGTGCCCGCGCCCGCTCTCGCTCCCACTCCCCCGCGCACCCCCGCACTGACCACTCCCGCCCAACCCGATCCCTTCGAAACCGCCTTCGCCTTCCTCCGCGACCTCCTCTTCGGCGGCAACACGCTCGTCCGCGCCGGCATCGTCGTCCTCCTCGTGGGCGTCGTCCTCCTGCTGCGCCTTGCAGCTGAGCACGACATGCTCCCGATCGAGCTGCGCTTCGCCGCCGCAGCCGCACTGGCCACCGGGCTGATCGTGGTCGGGTTCCGCCAACGCACCGCGCGCCCCGGCTTCTCCCGCACGCTGCAAGGCGGCGGGGTCGCTGGCCTCTACCTGGTCGTCTTCTTCGCCTTCCGCAGCTACGCGCTCCTCCCGGCACCGCTCGCGTTCGTCCTGCTCGCGGCCATCGCCGTCTTCAGCGGCGCGCTTGCGGTCCAGCAAAACAGCCTGAGCTTGATCCTGATCGCCCAGCTGTTCGGCTTCCTCGCGCCGCTGTTGGCGTCGACGGGCAAGGGCAGCCACGTCGGACTCTTCAGCTACTACCTGCTGCTCAACCTGGTGATCGGCGGCATCGCCTGGTTCAAGGCCTGGCGCCCGCTCAACCTGGTCGGCTTCGCGTTCACCTTCGGCGTGGCCAGCGCCTGGGGCGTGCTGCGCTACGAGCCGCAGCACTTCGCCAGCACCGAACCGTTCTTGATCGCGTTCTTCCTGCTCTACGTCGCGTTGCCCGTGATGTTCGCGCTGCGGCACCCGGGATCACCGCGAGGCTGGGTCGACGCCAGCCTGGTGTTCGGCACGCCGCTCGCCGCGCTGGGCCTGCAGTGGTCGATGGTGCACGAGCGCCCGTTTGCGATGGCCTACACTGCGCTCGGCATGGCCGCGGTGTACCTGTGCCTGGCCTTCGTGATGAAGCGCCGCGCGCCCGAGCGTCTGGCGGCGCTCGGCGAAGCGTTCCTGCCGATCGGCGCCGGCTTCGTCACGCTCGCCATCCCGTACGGCTTCGACAACCACAACCTGACCGGCGCGGCGTGGGCGCTCGAGGGCGCGGGCCTCTACTGGATCGGCGCGCGCCAGAAGCGCTGGCTATCGCGCCTGGCAGGCGTGGTGTTGCAGTTCCTCGCGGGCGGCGCGCTGCTGCTCGATCCAGTTCGACCCGAGGGCTCGTGGCCGTTGCTCAACACCTGGTTCCTGGCCGGCATGTTGCTCGGCCTGTCGAGCCTGTGCGTCGCGTACCTCAGCCACGCGGCGCGCGAGCAGCTGCCGCGCGAGTGGCGCTGGGTGCAGGTGCTGATCGGTTGGGGCCTGTTCTTCGTGATCGGCGTCGGCGAGGAAGAGATCGCTGCCTGCCTGCCGGACCACATCCAACCCGGCTGCGAGATCGCCTGGTTCGGCGCGATCGGCCTGGGTCTCGAGCTCGCCGCGGGTAAGCTCGGCTTTCGCCCCGGCCGCTATCCCGGCCTCGGCTTGTGGCCGATCATGCTCTTCTTCCTCCTGCGCCATCACTACGACTACGACGTCACGCCGCTCGAGCGCGGCGGCTACCTCGGCTGGCCGGTGTACGCCGCGGCGATGCTCGCCATCCTGATCCGCTTCGTGGGGGAGCCGCCGCGCAGCGCCGGCGACCGATTATCACCGGAAGGGTCGCGCCCATCAGGCGCGAGCCTTCCGACTGCGCCCGCCTTCGTGCGCTACGCGCATCCAACGGCGCTGTGGTTATGGGGCGCGTGGTGCGTGTCGCTGGTCGATCAAGCCGTAGCCGATCACGCCGGGCTCGATCGCAACTACGTCTACGCCGCGAGCATCGTTTGCATGGTAGCGATCCTGCTGAGTGTACTCGCTCAGCGCGAGCGTCTCGGCAGCTTGCGCAAGCTCTACATGTTCGTGGCCCTGGGCGGCGCGGCGGCTACGTTGCTCTTGCGCGTGTTCCAGGCCAACCTCACGCGCGCTGGGTCGGACACGCCGATCGGCTACCTGCCGATCCTGAACGCGCTCGATCTGTCGATGCTGATGGCGTTTGGAGCCGTGGGCCTGTGGTTGCGCCGCACGCGCGACGACGTACCGGAAGATCTGCGCGGCGTGGCCGGCGTGGCCCTGGCCGGCATGGCGTTCGTGTTCTGGAACGGCCTGCTCGCGCGCAGCGTGCATCACTACGCGCACGTACCGTTCGATCCCGACGCGCTCTGGGACTCGGTGGCCATGCAGGTGTCGATCTCGCTGTCCTGGACGGTGATCGCGCTGGGGCTGATGATCTTCGCGCACCGACGGCGCGTGCGGCCGGCCTGGTTCGCGGGCGCGATGCTGTTGGGAGTGATCGTGCCGAAGCTGTTCTTGCTCGATCTGGCGGAGCTCAGCGCCCTGGCCAAGATCGGCACCTTCTTGGGGGTGGGTATGCTGCTCTTGCTGGTGGGCGCGGTGGCGCCCGTGCCGCCGACGGCGGCGACTGCACCGGAGACTCCAGCGTGAGCGCTCGTGTCTCCACGCTCTGTGCCGTGCTGCTGTGCGCGAGTGCCGCGCACGCCGCGCCCGAGACGCCGCTCAAGCCGGCCGACTTCGCCTACGGGCGCGATGTTCAGCTGCCGGACGACCCGCAGCCGGTCGTGAGCGTGGCACTGCCGCTGGACGTCTACCGCGCGATGCGCGGGCCGGATCTGCGCGAGTTGATGGTGTTCAACGGCCGCGACACCCAGGTGCCGCACGCCATCCGCAGCTTGCGCGCAGGCCCGACCGACGCACCCGAGACCGTGCCGCTGGCGCTGTTTCCGCTGCCGCTATCAGCTGCAGGTAAGGCCGGCAACCTCGAGACCGCGCTGGTCATCCAACGCGACCCGGCCGGCCAGATCACCAGCCTGATCGCGCGCAGCTCGACGCCTGCAGTCGACGGCGGCGCCGAACCCGAGCCGCGCATCGCCGCCTACGTGCTCGACGGTCGCGCCCTGCCGCGCGCGCTGGTCGCGCTGCGCGTGCAGCTGCGCGAGACCGCCGACGATCGCGTGCTCGGCCTGCGCGTCGAGACCAGCGAGGACCTGGTGACCTTCGACGAGCTGCCGGTGGCCGGCGCGCTGATTCAGCTCGGCCACGGCGGTCGGCGCATCGACCGCGATCTGCTCAGCCTGCCGCCCACGCGCGCCTCGTTCTATCGCTTGAGCCCCGTCTCGGCCGCGAGCTTCCCGAGCCCCCTGGTCGCCGTGCAGGCCACGCTCGCCACGCTCGAAGCGCCGCAACCGTTCGAACGCCTGGACTCGCAGAGCACCGGTTCGCCCGCTCCGCACGTCTATCGCTTCGATCTGGGAGGGCCGGTGCCCGTGGATCGCGTCGAGCTCGCGCTGCCCGAGCAGAACACGGTGGTCAACGCCGAGCTGTACGCGAGCGACGATCCGGCCGGTCCGTACCACAGCGTGCTGCGCGCGCGGCTGTACCGCGTGGCGCTGCCCGATCGCGAGCTGAGCGGTCCGACGCTCGACGTCGTGCGCAGGAACGCGCGCTACTACGAGCTGCGCGTCGATCCGACCGGCGGAGGCCTGGGCAGTGGTGCGCCCAAGCTGATCAGCTACCACGCGCCCGATCAGCTGCTCTTCCTGCGCCGCGGAGAGGGCCCATTCCTGCTCGCCTACGGGCGCTACCGCGCGCCGAACGATCGCTTCGAGGCCGACGACCTGCTCACGCTCTTGCCGAAGTCCAGCACCTCCACCTCGATGGCGAAGCTCGGCGAGGTCAAACAGCTCGGAGGCGACGGGCAGCTGCGGGCGCCCGCGCCTCCGCCGCCGTACAAGACCTATGTGATGTGGGCCGTACTGATCGCCGGCGTGTTCGCGCTCGGTGCGCTGGCGCTGTCGCTCGCGCGCAGTGGGGAGAAGCGGTCGTAAGATGCCGCGTGCCAGGCGACCCGCGACCGATGACCTGCCCGACGTGCGCGATGGACTCACGCGCGTCGAACGCGTGATCTTGTACGAGCTGCACAAGGCCAAGGAAGAATTCGGCGATCGCCACGTGCCGGTGGCTCTGCTCTACGGCCGCGTGGTCGAGAGCGTCGACATCGATCAAGAAGAGTTTCAGGCCGTGCTGCGGCGGCTGTCCGGCAAGTGATCAGCGCGTGAGCAGGTCGTACGCCGCTGCGATCAGCAACACGAGCACGCAGGCTTCGCGCGCGTAGGCTGCGACCCGGGCGAACCACAGTGCGCCCTCGGAAGGTGTGGGCTCGGCTGCGCTCGCCTCCGCCTCCGTCATCGGCAAGCCACACGCCGCGTAGCCGAGCCACAGGCTGATATCCAGTCGGTTGCGCGCTACCAGCATGTACGCCGCCTCGGCGGGCACGCGCAGGCCCGGCAGCGTGAGCGGGATCGCCAGCGAGAAGCCGAAGGGCAGGCTGCGCAACAGTGCCGCGAACGCGGCCGATCCTCGGTGCACGCGGCCCGTGTCGAGATCGAGCGTGGTGATGCTCTCGTTCGCCATCTCCAGCGAGATGCCCGACGGCAAGCGCTCCTGATCGCCGTTCGAGGCGAACTCCAGGCGTTCCAGCACGTCCAGCCGCGCCAGCAGACGCGCGCACATCATGCAAAACCCGCAGTCGTCGTCGACGAAGACCACACGCCGCCGGTACGAGCGCGTGAGCTGGCGGCGCAAGAACTCCCAGTGGCTCGGCTCGAGCAGCAGCGCGCACAGTGGGATCATCGAGAGGCGCCCGCCCGTATACACCGCGGATGACAGGACCTCTGCGAGGTACGCGGCCAGAATCGGCGCGATCACCAGCAGGTTGGTGTAACGCCTGGCGAACGGATTGAACAGCAGGGCCGCCAGAAGTACGGCAGCAGGAGCCACGGCCCCATCGGTCCGATGGCTCAGGAAGATCGCGGCGAACTGCAGCAGCAGGGCGGTACAGGCCAGCGAATACGCGCGTCGTGCCGGCGTGCGGATCGGCGCGCGATCGTTCAGCGCCGCCGGGCTCTGCTGCTGACGGCGGCGCAGGGAGGCGCGCACCGCGTCGATCGAGAAGCGCTCGCCGAGAGGCAGGAACAGCCCCCAGAGGCACAACAGGCCGACGAGCCGGTTGCCCTCGTAACCGAAGTGCCCATCCAGGCTGACCAGGGCCAACAGCGACAGCACTTGTGCCAGCTTCGTGAACCAGCCGAGCAGCAACGCCCCGAAGACCAGCGCCGCCGCCAGCACCAGCAGCAGCGATTCGCTGCGCTGCGATGCTCCGAAGAACAGCGGGAACGTGGAGTGAAACGGCGGGCAGTGGACGAAATGTCCGAGCAGCTCGTAGTCGTCGAGCTGCCCGAAGCGCGGCAACAGATCCATGAACAGCGAGCACGCCAGCGCGATGCGAAACGCGCCCAGGCTGCGCGTGTCGAAGCTGAAAAAGCTGGCGGCCAGCTGTCTGCGCAGGCTCGACATGGGTCTCCCGACATCTATCTAGGGCCGATTGTCCGGCGGCGCATTTCGGCTACAGTCCTCGGCGCTCGTCATGCGATATCACTGCGTACAGTGTGACCAAGAATTCGAAATGGCCGACGGCGATGACAAGCCGCGTTGCCCGAAGTGTCTCCGCCAACACGGCCTGCGCCAGATCGAGCGCGCAGCCACCGGCCCCACTGCTGCGCAGACGCGCGCGAGCAGCTGGATCGTGCTGGCCGTGCTCGCGGCCGGCGCCGGAGGCTATTTCCTCTGGTACCGCTCGCAGAGCAAGGCCAGCCACGCGCCGCAGCTCGACGCCGAAGTGCTGCGCGATCGCGCGCGCCAGACTGCCGGCATCGACGTGGCGGACGCCGCCGACCTGCTGCACGCCGACGACGCGATCAAGGCCTTCGCCGAGAAGGCGACCAGCGGCAAGAGCAGCGACGACGACAAGGCCAAGGCGATCGTCCAAGCCATCCAGGCGCGCGCCAAGGCTCAGGCCTTCGTGCAGTGGTCGCTCAACGAACCGCGCGAGACCGCGGCGCTGACGGCTGCACAGACCTGGCAAGCGCTGGCGAAGGACGGCGCGCGCCAGAAGTTGTATCCGCTCGAGGTCGCGGCGCTGGGCGTGGCCGCGCTGCGCAGCGCGGACGTCAAGGCGCAGCTGGTGGAGGTGCGCAGCTGGAGCGGCGAGCGAGCGCCGCTGGATGCCTCGGGCCGCATCGGTTACTACGCGATCGGCCTCGCGCAGCCGACCTCGAACGAGGCGCTGCCGCCGACCTTCCACGTGTTCGACGTCTACGGCGGGCGCGGGCAGCCACCGGCGGCAGCCGACGTCGCCGCCGTCAGCGACGAGCAGGCACTGGGCGCTCTCCTGGCCCTGCGCGGGCTCCAGCGCTTGATCCACGCCTCCGACCCCACGGGAGCGCTG
>DATEOF010000505.1:0-7490 GCA_035274465.1 Polyangiales bacterium | reverse complement strand
GAGAAGGGCTGGGTCGCCCCCAACTGGCCGGTGGAGCACGGCGGGACCGGCTGGTCGCCCACGCAGATGTACATCTTCGAAGACGAGATGGGCGCCGCGGGCGCACCGCCGGTCGTGCCCTTCGGGCTGAAGATGGTCGCGCCGGTGATCTATACGTTCGGCACCGAGGAGCAGAAGAAGCGCTTCCTGCCCGACATCCTGGCCAGCAACGTCTGGTGGTGTCAGGGCTACTCCGAGCCGGGCTCGGGCTCGGACCTGGCGTCGCTGACCACGCGCGCGGTGCGCGACGGCGACCACTACGTCGTCAACGGCATCAAGGCCTGGACCACGCTGGCGCAGCACGCCGACTGGATCTTCTGCCTGGTGCGCACGGATCCCAACGCCAAGAAGCAGCAGGGCATCTCGTTCCTGCTGATCGACATGAAGACCCCGGGCGTGAGCGTGCACCCGGTGATCACCATGGAAGGCGATCACGAGGTCAACGAGACGCACTTCGAAGACGTGCGCGTCCCGGTCGAGAACCGCGTCGGCGCCGAGAACCAGGGCTGGACCTGCGCCAAGTACCTGCTGACGCACGAGCGCACCAGCGTGGCGAACGTCGGCAACCTGAAGCGCAACCTGCGCCGGCTGCGGCGCGAGGCGGGCAAGGTCAAGGTCGGCGACGGCGTGCTGCTCGAGCAGCCGACCTTCGCGCGGCGCGTGGCCGAGGTCGAGGTGCAGATCACGGCGCTCGAGTTCACGCAGCTGCGCATCCTCTCGCAGGTCGCGCGCGGCGGAGCGCCGGGTGCAGAGTCCTCGTTGCTCAAGGTGCGCGGCACCGAGATCCAGCAGGCGCTCACCGAGCTGCTGCTGGAAGCGGCAGGCTACGAGGGCTTCGCGTTCGTGCCCGAGGGCGGTCAAGCACTCGGCCCCAAGTTCGCCGCGCGCGCAGCGGCCAACTACTTCAACTTCCGCAAGGTGACGATCTACGGCGGCTCGTCAGAGATTCAAAAGAACATCATGACCAAGGCCGTACTCGGCATCTGAGCGTTAGGAGACTTCGTCAACATGGATTTCTTGTTTACAGATGAGCAGAATCTCCTGCGCGACAGCGTGAAGAAGTTCGTCGAGAAGGATTACGCCTTCGAGACGCGCCGCGCGCTGCTCAAGAGCGAGCTCGGCTTCAGCAAAGACAACTGGCGTAGCTTCGCCGAGCTGGGTTGGACGGCGCTGCCGTTCTCCGAAGCTGACGGCGGCCTCGGCGGCAAGGCCGTCGACACCATGATCGTGCTCGAGGAGTTCGGCAAGGGCCTGGTGCTCGAGCCGTACCTGCCGAGCATCGTGTTCGCAGGCGGCCTGTTGCGGCGCGCCGGCGACGCGGTACGGCAGCGTTACCTGCCGGGACTGATCGGCGGCGAGACGATCGGCGCGGTGGCCTACGCCGAGCCCGAGTCGCGCTTTGACCTGGCACAGGTCGCAACCAGCGCCAAGCGCGATGGCGACGGCTTCGTGCTGAACGGCAAGAAGCTCGCCGTGCTGGCGGGTGACTCGGCCGACCTGCTGCTGGTCTCGGCGCGCACCGCGGGTGCCAAGGGCGATCGCTCCGGCATCACGATCTTCGCCGTGGATGCCAAGGCGAAGGGCGTCGCGCGGGTCAACTACCCGACCGTCGACGGTCTGCGCGCTGCCAACCTTGCGCTGGAAGGCGTGAAGGTCGGCAAGGACCAGGTGGTCGGCGAGGTCGATCAGGGCCTGCCGTTGCTCTCCGCCGTGAGCGACGAAGTGATCGTCGCGCTCAGCGCCGAAGCCACGGGCATCATGGAGGTTCTGTACAAGTCCACGGTCGCCTATACGAAAGAGCGCAAGCAGTTCGGTGTGCCGATCGCGGCGTTCCAGGTGCTGCAGCACCGCATGGTCGACATGTTCATGGAGTACGAACAGTTCAAGTCGCTGATGTACTGGGCGACGATGTGCCAGGACGCGCAGCGCGACGTCGCTCGCGCCGCCTCCAGCCTCAAGATCATGCTCAGCCGTTCGGGCAAGATCGTCGGTCAGTCCGCCATCCAGAATCACGGCGGCATGGGCATGACCGAGGAGCTCGCGGTCAGCCACTACTTCAAGCGGCTGACGATGATCGATCTGCTCCTGGGCAACGGCGACTATCACCTCGACCGCTACCGCGAGCTGCCTGCCGCGGGTTGAGTCCCTACCGATTTGGGCCGTGTGTTGCGCAGCGCCCGCTTGTGCTTAACTGCCAGCGTGGCGCTCGCAAAAAACACGGTCCAGGTCGCTGTGTCATTGGGTCTGATCGCCGCTTGCGCGGGTGGGCAGGCGAACCTGCCGCCGGCGGCGACGCCGAGTACGCAGCCGCCTCCACAGCCGGTGTCGGCGAAGGGGCAGCAGCCGGTGCCGGAAGTGGTGGATCCGGAAGCTACGGACTTTCCGTATCCCTACCCGGTGCACTTCCTCCCGCTGGAGACCCAGCAGCAAGCCTTGAGGATGGCGTACCTCGACGTGCCGGCGAACCCCACCGGGCCAGCCGCGGACCACGCGTCGCGCGCGCCGGCGGTCGAGGGCGAGCGCTGCATCGTGCTGCTGCACGGCAAGAACTTCAGTGCGGCGGCCTGGGGACCGACCATCGACCTGCTGTCGAAGCAGGGCTTTCGCGTGATCGCGCCCGACCAGATCGGCTTCGGCAAGTCGAGCAAGCCCGGCAACTACCAGTACAGCTTCGCTCAGCTCGCGCAGAACACGCGCAGCCTGCTGGACAAGCTGGGCCTGCAGCGCTGCAGCGTGCTCGGTCACTCGATGGGCGGCATGCTGGCGGTGCGGTTCGCCCTGCTCTTCCCTGCGACCACCGAGCGCCTGATCCTCGTCAACCCGATCGGCCTCGAGGACTACTCGGTCTCCGTGCCGTACCGCACGGTCGACGAGTGGTACGCGGACGAGCTCAAGCAAACACCTGACAGCATCCGCGAGTACCAGCGCACGTCGTATTACAACGGCGCCTGGAAGCCCGCCTACGAGGAGCAGATCCAGCTCGCTGCGGGCTTCACGCGCCATCCAGACTACGCGCGCGTGGCCTGGGCCTCGGCGCTTGCGTACGACATGATCTATACGCAGCCGGTGGCCAACGATCTACCGAGGCTGCGCGTGCCCACGAAGTTGATCATCGGCCTGCGCGACCGCACCGCGGTCGGCCGGAAGTTCGCGCTGCCCGAGTCGGCGGCAACCATGGGCGACTACACCCAACTCGGCAAGCGCGCCCGGGATCTGATCCCGGGAGCCCAGCTGATCGAGTTGGCGGGCGTCGGGCACGTGCCGCAAGTCGAGGCCTTCCCGGCCTTCCGCGACGCGCTGCTGCAACTGTTGCGCTGAGTTGCTCCTCAGAGCGCGGAGCGTCTACGCTGCGCGGATGCTCGACGTACGAGGCTCGATTGCTTTCGCGCTGCTGGCTCAGCTCAGTCTTCTCGCCACCGCGCGCGCCCAGATCGGCACCTGCGGCTCGCCGGCCACGCCGATCCACACCATCCAGGGTCCGGGTACGCACACTGCGATCATGGACCAGCGCGTGGAGATCGAAGGCGTGGTCGTCGGCGACTTTCAAAAGACCTCGCTGAACGGCTTCTACGTCCAGGAAGAGGACACCCAGCACGACGACGACCCGAACACGTCCGAAGGCATGTTCGTCTTCCAGGACAGCACGACGGCCGATGTCGAGCTGGGCCAGCTGGTACGCGTCGCGGGCAACGTGCTCGAGTTCGACGGCACCACCGAGCTGACCCACGTGCGCGTGCTGATCTGCCCGGGCACGGCCGTCGCCACGGCGCAAAAGCTCGAGCTGCCGCTGCGCGGCGACCGCGGCGTCCTCGAGCGCTACGAGGGCATGTTGGTGGAGATCGCGCAGCCGCTGACCGTCACCGGCAACTACGACCTCGGGCGCTACGGCACGCTCGAGCTGTCGGTGGGAGGCCGGTTGTTCCAGCCCACGCAGCTCGCGGTCAAAGGTCCGCCCGCGCTCGAGCTGCAAGCCAAGAATGACCTGAGCCGCATCCTGCTCGACGACGGCGACGGGCGCGAGAACCCCGTGCCGATCCCGTACAAATCGGCCGACAACACGCGCCGCGTGGGCGACACGCTGCCGGGCCTGCGCGGCGTACTCGACGAGCGCTTCGAGTCCTACCGCATCCAACCCGTCGAGCCGCCGCACTTCGAGCAGGCCAACCCACGCCCGCCGGTGCCCGCTGCGCCGACCGGCCTGCGCGTGGCGTCGGTCAACGTCTACAATTACTTCACCACGCTCAAGGAGCGCGGCGCGAGCACCGTCGACGAGCTGGCGCGGCAGCGCACCAAGCTGCTGATGGGATTGCGCGCGATCGACGCCGACGTGCTCGGCCTGATCGAGGTCCAGAACGACGTGTCGGAGAGCGTCAACGACATCGTCACGGGCTTGAACGGCCTCGACGCCGAGGCGCGCTATGCGTTCATCGACACCGGCGAGATCGGCACGGACGCGATCAAGGTCGCCCTGCTCTACAAGCCGGGCAAGGTCGCGCCGCGCGGCAAGTTCGCGCTGCTCGACGGCCAGGTGGATGCAAGGTTCGACGACAAGCTGAACCGTCCGGTGCTCGCGCAGACGTTCGAGGACGTGAGCAGCGGGGCGCGCTTCACGGTGGCGCTCAACCACTGGAAGTCGAAGGCCACGCCTTGCGATGGCACGAACGATCCGGATCTGAAGGACGGTCAGGGGAACTGCAACTTGACGCGAACCAAGGCGGCGGAAGCACTGATCGGGTGGTTGGCGAAGGATCCCACGCAGGCTGAGGATCCTGATGTATTGATCATCGGAGATCTCAACTCGCTGGCGAAGGAGGATCCGATCCTTGCGCTCGAACGGGCTGGATACACGTCGTTGGTTCGGGCGCTCGGGGGTGAGGGAGCGTACTCGTTTCAATACGACGCGCAGTCGGGGTATCTGGATCACGCGTTTGCGAGCGCCAGCCTGAACCCGCAGGTCGAGAAGTTGCTCGAGTGGCACATCAATGCCGACGAGCCAGTGGCGGCGGACTACAACACGGAGAAGCGCCCCGACGATCTGTTCGATGCCAGTACGCCCTACCGCATGTCGGATCACGATCCGCTGATCGTCGACTTGAAGCTGACGGGCGGTGCGGGGGCCGGCAGCGTGCCGGGGGGCTTGGTGGTGGCTGCTGTGCCTGTGGTGTTGTTGGCGGCGTGGTTGGCGCTGCGCAGCTGGCGGCGGCGTGCGTGAGCTGTTTGCGTGTCAGGCGAGGCGCCGCTGATGGCAGCGAAGCCTCCGGGCCGCTCGGTGCTCCCCGAGACCACACAATGCGCGGAACGGTTGGTGGGCGGCGGGGTGCCTGTCGTGTTGCTGCTGGCGCGGCCGGTACCCTGCGGCTTGCGGCGTCCGGGAACTGACCGGGGTCGCTCGCGGTGTTACGAACGCGTGCATGTTGTTTGTTTGCGTTGTCAGGCTGTCTAGGGGGGCGAGTTGCGTCGTGCTGCTCGTTGCCGTCGCGACGCACACTTCAGCCGTGCAGCACGCGGATGCCGTAGCGCCACGGACGTAGTTGCTGTGCGAAAGGTCTCGGGCGGAGGTCTACGGTCGTGCACCGCGTTAGGTTAGCGGCCTACGGCTCGCTGCCGCGAGCCTCACTGAGGGCCTCCGGCCCTCAGACTCCTGGTCGGTTGGTTGGAGGGTCTGCATTGCTTTGGGTGCTTGGCGGCAGATCACTTTGCTGCTTGTTGAGCTCTCAGATGCTTGTCGGTCAGAGTTGGATGGAGTTGCGTGCGGCATCAGAGATTTCGATGCGGTTCAGAGTTGATTCAAGTTCCGGAGCGAAGGAACTGGTGCGGGAGGTCGAGCGTCCTTCGCCGGTCGCGGCGATGCGGATCTCGCATGGAGCCTACCGTTGCGCGGCGCGATGATGGCGTCGCACCACGGACGGGGTTGCGGTGCGAATGCCTCGGGCCGTGGCTTTTGGTGCGGGACGTCGGACGTCTTTCGCCGAGCGCGGCGATGCGGTTCTCGGGGTTCTCGTCGGTGTCCCCGATGTCATCGGTCTGTATTCCGTTGGTATTCGATCTGAATTCGACGATTTGGCTTGACAGGTTCGGCGCGTGAGTTCGATTGAATTCGCGTGCGATTTCTGGAATGGCCCTGCAACGCGATCAGCGGCGCTCCAGCGACCTTGATCGGTGATTTTGACAATTTTCTCGGAGCCGGCCAGGTCTGCGGCGTGCGCACGCGCTCAGGGGCTCGCGAAAGTCCGTGCTACAGATCTTGTGTCAGCAGAGGGGGTTGTCATGGGACACAATGAATTGGATCTTGCGGTGGTTGCTCGCATGGACGATGGCGCGTTGATCGCGAGGTTGCAGCGGTTGGTTCAACACGATCGTGCCCTCACGGCACGGCTGTTGTTGCATCTCGGGGAGGTCGAAGCGCGCGGGTTGTTTCGGGACCAGGCGTTTTCGTCGATGTTCGAGTACGCCGTGGAGGCCTTGCGTATGTCGCCCGCCGAGGCTTACGTGCGTCTGCGAGCTGCGAAGCTGGCGAGAGAGTTTCCGCCGGTACTGCAGATGCTGGAGCGGAATGAGTTGCATCTGACTGCAATCAAGCTGTTGGCGCCGCATCTGACGCAAGCCAATCACGTCGATGTCTTGGCTCGCGCTAAGGGGAGGAGCAAGCGTGATGTGGAGTTGTTGGTTGCGGAGCTCGCGCCCAAGCCGGATGTGCCGAGCGTCGTGCGGAAGTTGCCGGCGGCTCGGCCGTCAGCGCGTGTGGTGCTGCAGCCGGCTGACAATCGCGCACCTGGGGGGTTGGCCGTACCGCCATCCGTACCTGCCGTTCGGGAGCTTCGACTGGAGGCCCCTGATCAACTGACAACTCCGCTCAGTCCTGGCCGATACAAGGTGCAGTTCACGGCGACGCAGGCGATGCATGACAAGCTGCAGCAGCTCAAGGACCTCATGCGGCACCAGGTTCCCGATGGAGATCTGTGCGTGATCTTCGAGCGCGCGGCAGATCTGCTGATCGAGCAGCAGATGAAGCGGCGATTTGCTCAGACCACGAAGCCGCGGTCGGCTGCGCGAGATGGCGCGCGCGACGCGAAGCCTTGGTCGCGCTACAACCGGCGCGAAGTGGTGCGAGAGGTGTACTCGCGCGACGCTGGGCAATGCACCTTCGTCAGTCCCGAGGGTCGGCGCTGCACGGCTCGCGGTCAGCTCGAGCTGCACCACGCGGATCCATTCGCTCGAGGTGGCCTGGCGACGGTGGGGAACTTGAAGCTGCTCTGCCGTTCACACAATGGGCTTCTGGCCGAGCAGGATTTCGGGCGCGCTTACATACAGCGCAAGCGGAGCCGGCTGCGGCCGCGTTTGGCGCCGGAACCGGACCAGCCTTGATCCCCGCTCACAGGTGGCTGTCGGGCGGGAACGAGACCGTGCCGGTCTTGCGGAGGATGTTCTTCAGGATCTTGCCGGCGGGGTTG
>DATEOF010000504.1:0-2193 GCA_035274465.1 Polyangiales bacterium | reverse complement strand
CGAGTGCATCGCCTCGAGTGGGACTTGCTGCGGCGACGGTGAGTGCGGGAGCAACGGCAGCTGCGATCCATCCTCGCATACCTGTGGGTGCAAGTCGGGCTATCGGAAGTGCGGCGGCTCGAATGAGTGCATCGCGTCGAGCGGCACGTGCTGCAGCGACAGCGAGTGCGGGAGCAACGGCAGCTGCGATGCGTCCTCGCACACCTGTGGCTGCAAGTCGGGCTACCGGAAGTGCGGCGGGTCGAATGAGTGCATCGCCTCGAGCGGGACGTGCTGCGGCGACGGTGAGTGTGGAAGCAACGGCAGCTGCGATCCATCCTCGCACACCTGTGGCTGCAAGTCGGGTTACCGGAAGTGTGGCGGCTCGAACGAATGCCTCCCGTCCGACGGCACGTGCTGCGGCGACAGCGAGTGCGGTGCGAACGGCAGCTGTTCGGCGACCTCGCACACCTGCGGCTGCAAGTCGGGTTACCGCAAGTGTGGCGGTTCGAACGAGTGCGTCGCGTCGAGTGGCACGTGTTGCAGCGACAGTGAGTGCGGGAGCAATGGCAGCTGCGACCCGTCCTCGCACACGTGCGGCTGCAAGTCGGGCTACCGCAAGTGCAGCGGGTCGAACGAATGCATCGCGTCGAGCGGGACGTGCTGCGGTGACAGCGAGTGCGGAGGCAACGGCGCGTGTTCGTCGTCCACGCACACGTGCGGCTGCGCCGGCGGCTTCCGCAAGTGCCCCGGCTCGAACGAGTGCATCGCGTCGAACGGCACGTGCTGCGGCGACGGTGACTGCGGCGCCAACGCCACCTGCGGAGCGAGCTCGCACACCTGCAGCTGCGCGACGGGCTTCCGAGCCTGCGGCAACGCGTGCATCGCCGCCAGCGGCTGCTGCACGAACAGCGACTGCAGCTCGGGCTCGGTGTGTCGCGACGGCGCATGCCAGACCTGGTGTGGACAACAGTCGCGGCCGAGCGGCGTCGCGGCGTCGGACTTCCAGTGCCTGGACGCCGACGGCACGTACCCGGGCGGCTGGTCCACCTCCACGGTCGGCCGCGGCATGCTCGCCAGCTCGAACGCGCGCGCCAGCTCGGCGCCGTCCTCGGTCCTCGCCCAGGTGTCGAGCACGGCAGACTTCCAGTCGCCCGACACCGCCTGGCTCAGCTGGAACGCCACCGGAAGCTCGGCGATCACGGCCATGTCGCTGTCCGCGCAGATCAGCCCGAGCTCGCCGAGTTTGCTCGCGAGCTTCGACGTCGATCTGCTGTGCCTCAAGCTCGGCGACACGACCATCTGCCTCTCGTACGGCAACAAGACGATCGTGCAGGGCTACGAGCAGGTCTGGGAGAACTACACCGGCCTGTACATCCACTACCAGTACAACGGCCCCGGCGCGTTCCTGCCGCAGAGCTGCGCGGTGACCGGCAGCCTCGCCAACAACGTCTGGAACTCCGTCACGCTCAGCTGGAGCAACCGCCCTCAGATTGCCGTGACCATCGGCGGCCAAACCACCACGCCGTGCACGATCGGCATGGAACAAGACACTGCGGGCTTGTTCCGCGCCGGCCTGGAGACGAGCTACGGCGTGGATTGGGCCGTGTACTACGACAACATCGTCGCCACGGCACGGCGCTAATCCAAGCTGATCAGGCGACCGACAATAGCTCGACCTCGAACACCAGGGTCGCCTTCGGCGGGATCACGCCCCCGGCCCCGCGATCGCCGTAGGCCAGCTGAGGCGGGATGGTGAGCTTTCGCAGGCCACCGATCTTCATCCCAACCACGCCTTGATCCCAGCCGGCAATCACCTGGCTCGCACCGAGGTCGAAGCTGAAGCCCTTGCCGCGATCGCGCGAGCTGTCGAACTTGGTGCCGTCCGTCAGCGTGCCGACGTAGTGCACGGTCACGCGCTTGCCGGCCTCCGCACTGGCGCCGCTGCCTACCTTCAAGTCCACGATCTCGAGTTTGTCGCTCATGGTCCGAGCTCCTTCCGCGCGGAACTCTCCCAGGTTCGTGCGCGCCTGCCAACAGGCAACGCGTCACCAGGCGTACGACTCGGGCGCTTCGCCGCTCGGCGGGAAGATCTCGTCGAGCTTCTTCAACACCTCGGCGTTCAGCTTGATCGACAGCGCCTTGATCGCGCTGTCGAGCTGCTCGATCGTGCGCGGCCCGATGATCGGCGCAGTCACGACCGGGTTGTGCAGC
>DATEOF010000503.1:0-39604 GCA_035274465.1 Polyangiales bacterium | reverse complement strand
GCCGAGACGTCTCGCAGCTCGAGCATGCGTCGCTTCACTTCTTCGTGCACCGGATGCACCTGGTACTGGTCGAGCGCCTCGCGGCTGACGTGGCGCGTGATCAACACCAGGTCGTACGAGCGGTCCGAGCGCGCGTAGTCGACGCCGGCTTCGATGCCGAGCATGCCGGGGATCTTGTCCTGCATGCCCAGCAGCATCGCCTGCACTCGGCGCGCGTTCTCGGGCGAGCGGTCTTTGAGCTTCCACATCACGACGTGGGTGATCATGGCGCCGAGCATACGGCCCCGGGTCAGGTTCGCAAGCCGCGGCCGCGTGCCTTCACCCGTCCGGTGGGTCGAACCACGCGAGCCACTCGCGCACCAACCCCAGCCGCTCTCGGTCGACGACGTAGAGTCGGCTGCGACCGCGCTTCTCCTGACGCAACAGGCCTGCTTGTTCCAAAACGCGCAGGTGGCGAGTGGTCGTCGGCCACTTGTGTGCAAAGCGTCCAGCGATCTCACCCGCGGTCGCCTGACCGCGAAAATGCACCGTCAGCAAGATCTGTCTGCGTGCCGGATGCGCGAGCGCTGCGACTACAGCATCGAGCGCTGCGAGCTTGGCTTCCGCATCGAGTGCGCTGTCAGTCAGAGCTGCTCGACCTCACAGATGCGCAAGTCCTCGAGGATCGGTCCCATCGGCTCCCAGACTGCCATGACCTCGGGTGTTTGATGCGCGATGTCAGACGACTTGCCGTCTTTCCACTCGAAGTACTCGACGATCGAGCTCTCGCCGGTGCGGATGTTGTACGCCTTCCAGACCTTGAACGGCTCGGATGTGACGAGGCCGACCTTGCGCAATGCCACCTCGTGCTTCTTCACGAGCTGCAGCATCTCCGCCTCCGTGCCCTTCTTTGCCACGTAGGTGACCAGGTTCTTCACCGGTGCCTCGGGGTTCTCGCGCTTTCGTTCGTGATCGTGCTGGTCGCCCATCGTGTTCCTCCAAGTTGGGGTGGGACTTTATTTAGCGCGTTCGCTAAATATTGGCTAGCACTATCGGCGCGCGTAAAATTAGCACACGATTTCAACAGGTTAGTGGCTTGGCTCCGACCAGTCGCAGCCGTACTGCTCGTAGCAATCCATGGCAGTGCCGAACTCGCGGCAAGGCACGGGTTCGCCAAGGCACCCCTTAAATGTCGACGGCGTGTCCGTGTAGCACCCCTTCTGGGCGCGGCAGAGGATCGGCTTGTCCTGCCAGCCGCACGGCTCAGGCGTTCCCTGACAGGTCGGTTCGATGGGTGTGTAGAAACGCAATCCTGGACAACGATCTTGTAGGTCGCTCAAACACGTCGGCGGATAGCCTCCGCGCTCTGAGCAGGTGCTGACCGCGATCGCCGCGCCGATTTTGGCGAAACACGAATTCAGTTCGTCGCTGGTCGCCGAACAGTCCGTCAAGGCAGTCGAGAAGGCGGAACAGTCCCTGAACTCACCCGTCCGCCCGGCGGCGCGGCATTCGTCTTCCAGCTCGGAGCAGCGCGACGTAAGCGTATGCGGGAGCGCTTGCAGCCGACAAAATCGCTGAGTGTCCATCTGAGTGCCGAGCGCATGCGAGAGCTCTCCGCACAGGCTCGCAGCCTCCGCGGCAGACAGCGAAGCTGCGGCTCGATCGTTCATGCCCGCATCGACGACCCCTCCTTCGTCGACGTCGACGGGCCCCGCAGCATCGGGCGCGATCGCGCCAGTTGCCCCCGCACCACCCCCAGCGTGCTCGGACACCCCGGCTCGTCCCGCCGCAGCACCCGCAGTTGTTGGCTGCGGGGCGACCTCGCGATGCAGCTTGGCCGAGCAACCTGACAGATCGAACGCGAGCAGGAGGAGCGAGGTCCGAGTTAGTCGCGAGATCACAGTGTCCCCCGTTCGCGAGCGTTGCACGCATACGGCGTGACTACGTCGCCTCAATCATGCTCGCGTTGGGGCATCTCCGCTACGACCCGGGGCACCGATCAGCCAACCCGCGGCGCCAATGCGCCACAGCTGTGACACCACGCGTACCCGCGGTCCGCCGCAGGCAGCTGCATTGATTGAAGTCGACGGTTCGCCGTCGCATTGAACATGCTACCCATCATCGAAGCTGCGCGTTCGCGGTGCGCAACGATCGTTCGCGAGATCTCTCTCGGAGCCGTTGTGGTTACGGGTGCGCTGCTAGTCACGAGCTGCGCCTACGCCCTGAGTTGGCGCGCTGGCGCGCCGCCGTTGCGCGCGGCGAAGGCCGAACAGCACCGCACTGGCGATGCGAACGAGGAGGCTTGCTATGCCGACCTGAGCGGGGCGGGCGTCACGTTTCAGCGCGTGGCGAAGAGCAGCGCGCCTGGTGTGGCTTGGCCGATCAAGCTGACCTCCCCGATCGGTGGCGTCGTCATCCGAGGCGGCAAGAAGAATGCTCCGACGAACTACCTGGATTGCCGGCTCGCCCAGGCTTTGCTCGCCTGGGCGCCGAGCTTGCGCGCGCAGGGCGTGGTCGCGCTGGAACATTTGTCTGCGTATCGGCGCCAAGCCGTGGTCGCCAACACGGGCAAACAGAGCGGTCACGCGCTGGGTTGGGCGATCGACGTGGCGCGCTTCGAGATGCGCGACGGACGCAAGCTCAGTGTGCTGACCGACTGGAACAACCGAGCGCGCGGCGCCGATCCTTGCCAGCAGCAGTCGACCGACAGCGAGGCTGCACACATCATGCGGACGTTGGTCTGCGAAGCATCTGAGCAGCAGCTGTTTCGGATGGTGCTCACGCCGCACTACAACGACGCGCACAAGAACCACGTCCACATGGAGGTTGGCCGCAAGGGCGAGGATTCCTGGATCGGTTAGTCGAGGTCGCCGCCGCTGCAGCGTCGGTGCTCCCGCAGTTGGTCGCGGCGCCCGCTCATTCCGCGGCGTGCGCGCCTTCTTGCATGAGGCCCGCGACGGCACCGTAGGCGGCTACCCAGGCCGCCTCGAGCTCCGGCGTCCAGTCCTCGCCCGCGGCCTCGCCGATCGTCGCGAGCAAGGAGGCCCCGACCCAGTCGTACATCTCGGTCGTGAAGTTGTACTCGACGTGCTTCTTGCCCATCGCGTGCAGCGTGTCGCGCAACCAGGCCGCGTCTTCCAGGTGATCGAGCACGGCGACCAGCGCGCCCTGCAGCATCTTGCGCTGATGGGCCGCCGAGTTACGACCGAACAGTGGTCGCACCTGCGGATACCGTTCGAAGAGGATGTCGTAGAAGCGAGCGGTCAGCTCGGGCTGGCGCTCGGTCACGAGGTCGAAGCTGTTGCGCAGAAGTTCGACATTCAGGCTCACAGAGAACTCCGGGTTGGAATGGAGAGCGAGTATTTAGGTATTCTAGATACCTAATGTCAAGCGACTTGTTCTGCGGCGAGTTGCACCGCAGAATCTGCACGCGCTCATGCAGCTCACTGTATTTTCCGACTACGTCCTGCGAACTCTGCTCTACCTGGGCTCGCATCCCGGCCAGGTGCTGCCAACGTCGCAGATCAGCGATGCGTTCGGCATCTCACCCGACCACGTCGCAAAGGCCGCGAAGTGGCTCACTCAGCAGGGCTACGCGCGCGCGCAGCGCGGCAAGACGGGAGGCATCACGCTGGCCTGCAAGCCCGCAGCGATCCGCATCGGTCAACTGATCTGCCAGACCGAGCCGCACATGAACCTGCTCGAGTGCTTCGACCGCGAAACGAACCGCTGTCCGATCACGGCCGCCTGTACGCTGAAGAGCGCGCTGGCCGAGGCGCGCAAAGCGTTCGTGGACGCGCTCGACGCCTACACGCTGGAAGACCTGCTCACGCATCGTCCGCAGCTGGTGCAACTCCTCGCTGGAAATCGCCGCAGCGCTCGCGGCTAGGGCCGGTATCGCGGCGTCGGCGTCCGCCACAACGACATGTGGACGCCAGCCGTTGGTGGGGCGATCGACAAGCTTGCGGCGCGGCCTTCGAGACCCGATACTCGAGCGAACTTGCTCCGAACCGGGAACCATCCATGAGGCCAACAGCTAAATCCTCCCGCGAAGTGCTCGAGGAGGTGAAACAGAGCGAAGCCGGCAAGGTCAAGGTCGCGATCACGGACATCGATGGCGTGCTGCGCGGCAAGTACATCCACCGCGACAAGTTCCTGTCCGCCGCCGAGAACGGCTTCGGCTTCTGCAACGTCGTGCTGGGCTGGGATTCGAGCGATGTTTGTTACGACAATGTGCGCTACACCGGCTGGCATACGGGCTATCCAGACGCGCAGGTGAGGCTGGACCTCTCGACGTTCCGCAGGGTGCCGTGGGACTCCGGCGTGCCGTTCTTCCTGGGCGAGTTCGTCGGCAGCGACGGCCAAACGCCGCTCGAGCTCTGCCCGAGGCAGCTGCTGAAGAAGGTCATCCAGCGCGCGCGGGACATGGGGTTCACCGAGGCCTACGGCATGGAGTTCGAGTGGTTCAACTTCAGCGAGACGCCCCAGTCACTGCGCCAGAAGGGCTTCGTGCACCCGGAGCCGATCACGCCTGGCATGTTCGGCTACTCGCTGTTGCGAGCCGGTCAGAATCGGCAGTTCTTCAACGCGATCATGGACGAGATGGGCGCCTTCCGGGTGCCGATCGAAGGTCTGCACACGGAGACCGGGCCCGGCGTGTTCGAAGCGGCGATCCTGTACAGCGACGCGCTCGAGGCGGCGGATCGCGCCGTCTTGTTCAAGTCGTCGGTCAAGGAGATTGGCCCGCGCTTCGGCATCATGCCGACCTTCATGGCCAAGTGGAACGCGCAGCTGCCCGGGAGCTCGGGACACATCCACCAGTCGCTCTGGGATCAGCACGGCAAGAACACCTTCTACGACGAGCGCGACTCGGAGAAGATGAGCGCGACCTTCCGGCACTTCCTGGCCGGGCAGATGCACTGCGTGCCGCAGATTCTGCCGTTCTTCGCGCCGACCGTGAACAGCTACAAGCGCCTGGTGGAAGGCGCCTGGGCGCCGACCAAGGTGAACTGGGGCATCGACAACCGCACCACCGCGTTTCGCGTGATCCCCTCCGGGCCGAAGTCGACCCGCCTCGAGACGCGTGTGCCGGGCGCCGACGTCAATCCGTACCTCGCGGTGGCAGCTGCACTGGCCAGCGGTCTGTACGGCATCGAGCGCAAGCTCGAGCTGGCGTCCGACGCCATCCGCGGCAACGGCTATCGCGATGAGTCCGCGACGCGGTTGCCTGCAAGCCTGCACGAGGCCGCGGATCGGCTCGGCGAATCCAGCGTCGCGCGCGAGATCTTCGGTGAAAGCTTCGTCGAGCACTTCGTCAATACGCGCTTGTGGGAGTGGCGGCAGTACCAGACGGCCGTGAGCTCATGGGAGCTCGAACGGTATTTCGAGATCATCTGACGCGGAGGCGAACCGTGAGCGTGGTCCAATTCAATTTCCCGACGCCGATCAAGTACGGAGCGGGCGCAACCAAGTTCCTGCCCGAGACGCTAAAAGAGTTCGGCGTCTCCCGCCCTTTGATCGTAACCGACAAGGGCATCGCCGCGCTGCCGCCCGTCACCGCGACCGCGCAGCTGCTGAAAGACGCCGGCATCGCCGTGGAGGTGTTCTCCGGAGTCTGGGGCAACCCGACCGTGTCGCAGGCCGACGCCGGTGCAGCCGCCTACAAGGCACACCGCGCCGACGCGATCGTGGCGCTCGGTGGCGGCGCAGCGCTCGACGTCGCCAAGTGCGTCGCGGTGCTGGCGCATCACCCTGCCCCGCTGCTCGACTACGAGGCGTTCCTCCCCAAGCCGAAGCCGATCGACAAGGACGTCCCGCCGATCTTCACCGTGCCCACGACGGCGGGCACCGGCAGCGAGGTCGGACGCAGCGCCGTGGTCAGCGACGACGCCAGCCACCAGAAGAAGATCATCTTCTCGCCGAAGCTGCTGGCCAAGCGCGTGTTCCTCGATCCCGAGCTCACCCTCCGCTTGCCGGCGAAGGTGACTGCCGCGACAGGCATGGACGCGCTGACCCACTGCGTCGAGAGCTACCTGCACTCGATGTTTCACCCGATGTGCGACGGCATCGCGCTCGAAGGCTTGCGTCTCGTCTCGCGCGCGTTGCCCACGGCCGTCGCGTTCGCACAGCGCATCGAAGCCGGCGATGAGACGGCAGTGGCTTCGCCCGAGCACCTCGAGGCGCGCGGCAAGATGCTGTGCGCTGCCATGATGGGCGCGGTCGCGTTCCAGAAGGATCTGGGCGTCGTGCACTCGTGCGCGCACTCGCTCTCGACCGTCGCCGACCTGCACCACGGCCTGGCGAACGGCATCATGATCGTCGCGGGCATGCGCTTCAACAAGAACGTCACCACCGAGAAGATGGCGGTCATGGCGCAGACTGTGGGCGCAGCGCAGGCAACCGCCGACGGCTTCATCGACTGGCTCGACGAGTTTCGCGCCAGCGTCGGCATCCCGCGCTCGCTGCGCGAGGTCGGCGTGACGCCCGAACAGGTCCCCTCGCTCGTCCAGCACGCCCTCGCCGACGCCTGTCACACGTTCAACCCGCGTCAGCCCGTCACGGCGAAGGACTTCGAGGCGCTGTTTGGCGAGGCCCTCGCCCGCTGAGCGTGAGATGCTGCGCTAGGTGCTGGTGGGAGGCCACGATGAAGATCACGAATCCAGCGACTGAAGCCGTCATCCGTGAGCTCGCCGAAGACACGCCGGCGTCGGTCGCCCAGAAGGTCGGCCGGGCGCACGCGGCGCAGCCGGCCTGGAGCGAGACGCCGCTCGCCGAGCGCGTGCGCATCCTGGGCCGCTGGAAGGAGCTCGTCGCCGCCCAGGAAGATCGCCTGGCGAACACGCTCACGCTCGAGGTGGGCAAGCCGATCTCGCAGGCGCACAACGAGCTGCGCGCGCTCGACGGTCGCGTCGCGTTCTTCCTCGACAACGTGACTCGCGTCGTGTCGCCCGAGGTCGTGCAGACCGGACAGGTCGACGAGCAGATCCGCTGGGAGCCGCTGGGCGTCGTCGCGAACGTCTCGGCCTGGAACTACCCGTACTTCGTCGGCTCGAACGTGTTCGTGCCGGCGCTGCTGACCGGAAACGCCGTCGTCTACAAGCCGTCCGAGCACGCGACGCTCACCGGCCTCGCGATCGGTGAGCTCCTGCACGAGGCGGGCGTGCCCACGGATGTGTTCCAGGTGATCACCGGTGCGGGCGACGTCGGACGTGCGCTCGTCGAGCAACCGATCGACGGCGTGTTCTTCACGGGCTCGTACGGAACCGGCAAGCGCATCGCCGAGGCCGTCGCGGGCAAGCTCGTGAAGGTGCAGCTCGAGCTCGGCGGCAAGGATCCCGCGTACGTGTGTGAGGATGCCGATCCGAAGGTCGCGGCCGAGTCGCTGGCGGACGGCGCGATGTACAACACGGGCCAGAGCTGCTGCTCGGTCGAGCGCATCTACGTACACGAGAAGCTCGCCGACCAGTTCATCGATGCGTTCCTCGCGACGGTGAAGGGCTTCGTCGCCGGCGATCCGCTGGACGCCAAGACCTACATCGGCCCGCTCGCGCGCCAGGCGCAGCTCGCGGTGCTCGAGGACCAGGTGAAAGATGCCGTCGGCAAGGGAGCCAAGCTGCGCGTGGGCGGCAAGCGCGACGCGAGTCGTGCCAAGGGCTACTACTTCGAGCCGACCGTGCTCACGGGCGTCTCGCACGAGATGAAGCTGATGCGCGACGAGAGCTTCGGCCCGATCATCGGCATTCAAACCGTGAAGTCCGACGACGAAGCGGTGCGCGCGATGAACGACACCGAGTACGGCCTCACCGCCGGCGTGTACACGCCGAACCGAGAGCGGGCGGAGCAGGTACTCGCACGCGTCGACGCCGGCTCGGTCTACTGGAACTGCTGCGACCGCGTCTCGCCGCGCCTACCGTGGACGGGTCGCAGGCACTCCGGGATCGGCTCCACCTTGTCGACGCACGGGATTCGCACCTTCCTGCAGCCGAAGGCCTGGCACCTGCGAGCCCCGTGACGCGCTGACATTCCGATCACGCGGGCGCTCTGCGCGCGAAACGCAGCTGTAGGCGGCGCTCACACTCTCTCGAGCATCTTTTTCAACTCGAGAGGCATGCCGCCTCACTATCATTTTGCAAGCATGTTCCCATTCACTGTTGTGTCGTCGCGACGCAGGACTCTGACACCCAAGATCTCAACGTTCGTTACTGCGTTGCTGATCTGTGCGGGCTGTAGCGACAAGTTCTCCGGCCCCACGCCGACGCTGAGCAAGAGTCGGCTGCCCGTCGCGCCAGCCATCGTGTGCGGTGATCAGCAGACGACGGAGCTCACGCTGAACGGCGAGCACCTCTCGCCCGTACCGCTGAACATCCCGAACAAGCCTGCGATCGCGCTGCCGAGTCTCACGCTCACGCGCAGCGCGGCGCTCGACGGCGGCGACGCGTCCAAAATGGAGCTGTTGTACGGCGGCGACTCGACCGCGCCGAGCAACACCTCGAAGCTCTCCTGGAACGACCAGCAGGAGATCAGCTTCACGATCGATCAAGAGCTCGAGATCGACGGGGACAAGGGTCGCATGCCCTCGGGCATCTACGACGCGCGCGTCGTCAATCCAAACACCAACCAGGCCACGGCCAAGTCGGTGCTCGCGGTGGTCGATAAGCCGACCGCGACGGAGACCAGCCCTGCGCTGCTCTGCCTCGCACAAGGCGAGCGAGACCTGGTGATCCAGGGCACGGGCTTCCTGCGCATTGCGGGTGGCCTGCCGAGCTTGCGAGCGGGCGACGCCTCGTTCGAGATCTCGGCGCTCGAGGGCTGCACGAAGATCGCTCAAACCGACGCGGACGCCGAGTACTGCGAGACCGTGCGCCTCACGCTCGCGCAGGACGTGCTGCCGCCGGAGTTGCACAGCCTGGTGCTGACGAACCCCGAGACTGCAGCGTGTCACACGGAGGAGGAGCTGAACCTGCGCATCGTCTCTGCGCCCACGATCAGCGCGGTCGCGCCCGATGCGGCGTGCAGTTTGGACGGCTCGCAACGCGTCACGATCCAGGGCACCGGCTTTCTGTCCGTGGGCGGAACCATGCCCAGGGTCAAGCTCGCCGGACAAGACATGCCGGTCGCCATGCTCGCGAGTTGTGAGACACTCGAGACCCCGAACCTCACGGTCGAGAGCTGCACTCAAATCGAGCTCGATCTGGATGTGAGCACGCTGGCACTCGGCGACGTGTCGATCGAGGTCGCCAACCCGGAGCCGGCAGGTTGCGCGGCCAGCGCGAGCGGCGTGTTCCGCATCGTCGGTCCGCCGACGATCAGCGCGATCAACCCGACCGACCTGTGCAGCGACGTGCCGACGGTGTTCACCGTGACCGGCACCGGGTTCGAACCCGTCACCAAGGCCAGCGTCGACGGCGTCGAGGCGACCTCAGTGAAGTTCGTCAGCGCGACCGAGCTCGAAGTCAGCATGCCTGGCCTCTCGACCAGCATGCACAGCTTCACGGTGACGAACGCCGGCACGTGCAGTGCGACGCGTCCTGCTGCGCTCACCGTGGATCCGTCGCCGATCGTCTTCTTCGTCGACCCGCCCGTGACGTACGCCGACATCCCGGTGGAGGTCACGATCTTCACCTCCGGCCTGTCCGCTTCGGCGGCGAAGGTGGAGCTCGTGCACGACGACATGCGCGAGGAGCTCACGTTCACGAACGCCGGCCGCCCCAACAAGATCCTCGCGAAGGTGCCCGGGGGTCTCGCGGCCGGCGCGTGGGACGTGGTGGTCACGAACGCGGGCGGCTGTCCCGGTACGCTGCCCGGTGGCTTGTCTGTCACTGATACGCTGACCGGTTCGCTGGTGAGCGCGATCAAGCCGAGCTACGCGTCGACCACCGAAGACACCGCCGTGACGATCTCGGGCTCCGGGCTGGCTGCCGTGCCGCGCGTGTACCTCACGGCTTCGGGCTCGGCGCGGGCGCTGCGCGCAGTCGAGGTGAAGCAAGGCGGAGATGCGGTCACGGCCGTGATCCCCAGCGGCCTCGCGGCCGGCGCCTACGACCTGCTCGTCGTGAACCCCGACGGCAAGGTCGACGTGCTGGATGATGGCGTCACCATCACCTCCGACAAGCCGCCGGTCGCCACCTCCGCCACGCCGGCGTCGCTGCCTGCGAACGCCTCGAACCGCCCCATGACCATCACCGGCACGGGCTTCAAGTCGGGCTTGTCGGTCGAGCTGGACTGCCAGACCACGAGCGGCATGCGTACGACCGTCCCCACCACCGAGATGGCGCCGAGCGGCGATGGCAAGAGCGTGTCCGTCAACATCACCATGTCGATGGCGACCCCGACAGCCGTGGATGCAGGCAGCGTGTGTCTGGTGCGCCTCACGAACAGCGACGGCGCGTTCTTCGAGTACTCCGCGTTCTCGGTGACGAATTCGTCGTTGAACCTCTCGGCCTGGAAGGCCGCGCCCGACCTACAGACTGCGCGTCGCGCGCTGTCGCTCGTGGCCGGTCGACCCACAGCGACCAGTCGCTATCTGTACGCCATCGGCGGCGACAGCGGCACCGCCAACCAGCCCGCGACGCGCGGCACGAGCGTGTTCGACAGTATCGAAGCGAGCCAAGTCGACGTGTTCGGTACGATGAGCGACTGGAGCGTGCAGCGCAACCACTTGACCGCGCCGCGCACGGCTGCAGGTGCCGCGAGCATCGGCCGCTACGTGTACTTGCTCGGCGGCCACGACGGCACGAGCGCCACCAACACGCTGCTGCGCGCGACGATCCTGGACCCGCTGGCAGGTCCGGAGATCAGCGACATCGACGCCGCGCTGAGCGACGGCACCAAAGGCCTGGACAAGGGCTTGTACTACTACCGCGTCTCTGCCGTGCGCTCGAGCGGTGACCTCGACAACCCTGGCGGCGAGACGCTCGCCGGTGAGCTCCTGCCCGTACAGCTCCCCGAGCGCGCGGAGAAGATCGCGGTCAGCTTGAAGTGGAACGAGGTCGCGGGCTCGCACGGCTACCGCATCTACCGCTCCCCGCAGCCGAACGCTGCCGCCGATAGCTTGCAGCTGCTCGGCGAGATCACCTGCGGCGCGGCCGGCGACAGCTGCAACTGCACCTCCGACCCATCGCGGTGCCGCTGGCTGGACGACGGCGCAGCGACACAGGCCAGCGGCACGCCGCTGCCTGCCGGCTCGCTCGGCGCATGGCACGCGGTGGACGGCGCGCGCTGCGCCAGCGGCGACTGTCTCCTGGGTGGCCCTCGCGAAGGCGTGGCAGTGACCGCGCTCGAAAGCCCAGCGAATGCGAGCCAGTGGTTCCTGTATGCGTTCGGCGGCCGCAACGCGAGCGGTACGTACCTCGACAGCTACGAGGTCGCGACAGTCAGCATCGCCGGCGACGGCAGCCAAACTGTCGCCGACTTCGCGCCAGGCAGCGATACGCTCGCGGTGCCACGCGCCGACTTCGCGGTGTGGGTGATGAGCAAGAAGAACTCGAACGTCATCGCCGGCTCCGGCACTCCGGACGACGTGTGGGTGTACGCTGGTGGCGGCCGCACGACGGGCGATGCGACCAACAACACGCTCGAAGCGGGCAAGCTCGGCGCGAGCGGCGTCCTGAACGCGTTCGTCGCGGCCGATCCGCTGAAGGGCGGGCTCGTCGGGTTCGGCAATGGCGCATCGAACGACCAGCTGTACACGTTCGGCGGCATCAGCAACAACGCTGATGGCACCTCCGCAGAGCTGTGCAGCACGATGAACTGCCTGCCGGCTCTCAAGCCTGGCGCATTCAACTCACTGGGCTCCGCGACCACGCGCCGCATGTTCACGGCCTCCACGCAGGAGAGTGCGTTCTTCTTCGTCGCAGGTGGTCACGACGGTTCGAACGCGATCAAGTCGTCACAGAGGACAGTGCAGTAACAACGGGCCGTCTAGCCATCCAGGTGCGCGATCAACAGTCGCGCGAGCCACTTGCGGAACTCCGCGCCGGCGCGCGCATCGGCGGGCAAGCCGGCATCGGCGAGCAGCGTCGGCGCGAGCACCGAGCTACCGACCAGCGCCAGCGTGGCGAGCACTACGGTGCGTGCCGTGTCTTCGCGCGCCGGCTTCTTCGCGTGCTTCTTGCGCGTGAGCCGAAGCGCGTGCGCCGCGTCGACGACGTCGCTCAAACGCACCTTGCCATCCTTGACGGGGTGGCCCTCCAGCGCGAGCCACAACACCACGCGCGCGTTGCCGGTGCGCTCGAGCGCTTCGGCCACGTTCTCGAAGATGGTCTCGAGCTGCGTGTCGTCGCCGGACGAAGCCTGGATGGCTTCGATCAAGCGCGCGTTGATGGTCTCGGTCGAACGTGTGATGACCGCCTTGACCAGCAGCTCACGGCTGCCGAAGTGGTGCAACACGGTCGAATGTGAGAGCCCCGCGTCGGCCGCCACCTCTTGCAGCCGAATGCCCGACGGCCCCGCCTCGACCAACCGTTGCTCCGTCGCGTCCAGGATGAGCTCGCGGGCGGCGTCCGCCTCGAGGCGACGCCGCGGCTTGGGCTTGGCGGTCCTCGGCATGCACGCAGCATGCCCCAGCACTTTACTGCTGACAAGTCTGTCGATAGTTGTCGACAAATTTGTTCATAGCGCTACGCTCAGATGGTAGCCGAGGAGTCGTCCATGCCCTACGTTCAGTTCGAACCGCTACGTGCGCTGCGCGCGGCCCGCATCGTTGCAGCCGATCCCGATGATCTGCCTCAGGTATTCACGATCATCGAGGCCCTGTCCGGCGACACACTCGCGCGCATCACGCGCCGCATGTGCGCGGACAGCACCGGCTCGCGCCTGATATCGACACGGCCGGACATCGTCGAGCGGCTCGCCGACCGCGAAGCTCTCGCGCGCCTGCCGGACGGCTCGCTCGGGCGCGCTTACCTCGACTTCGTCGAACGCGAGAAGATTTCGGCCGAGGGCATCCGCGAGGCCGCGGCGCAGGGAATGGCCCACGTCTCCAGCATCCCGGCGCCGCTCGACTGGACGTCTTCGCGACTGCGCGACACGCACGATCTCTGGCACGCGGCCACAGGTTACTCGGGAGACGTGTTGGGCGAGACGGCGCTCCTGGCCTTCACGTTGGCGCAAACCTGGAACCCCGGCATCGCACTGATCATCGCCATCGGCATCAGCAAGACACTCGGCCAACCGGGTGCGACGCGGACCATCCTGGATGGCTTCCGGCGCGGTCTGGCAGCGAAGTGGTTGCCGGCACAGGACTGGGAGAGCTTGCTGGCTTTGCCGCTGACGGAGGTCCGGCGCCGGCTCGCGCTGGAGGCCCCAGCCGTGTATCGAGAGCTGCGGAGCGCCGAGTTGAAGGCCGCCTGAACGCTACCCATCCTTCGCAGGCGCATCACAAGTACAGCTCGCCCCGCCCTTGCAACTCCAGCGATGCACCCAGGCACTCCACTTGCCGGGTGCATCCTCGCGCGCCTCGATCCAGTGCGGCAATCCGCCAGCGGTCAGCTCGCGCGTGGTGTGACGCAGGAAATTCTCCGCCGCAGCGCGGCTCGCAAAGCGCTTCTTGAGTCCGTACAGGTTGTCCATGCTCAGAGCTTTCGCAGCTGGGCGACCAGGAAGTCGACGAAGACGCGGACCTTGGGGGGTACCCGCTTCGCGCTCGGGTAGACAGCCCACAGCGCGCCACCGTGCATGCCGTACTCGGGCAGTACCGGGACGAGCTGGCCCTTGCGATCCCGGAACTCGGTGATCGCTTGCAGGAGACCGATCCCGGCGCCGGCGATCACTGCGGCGCGGATGAAGCTGAATTCGTTGGCAGCCGCCCAGGCTTTCGGCTCGATGATGATCTCGCCGCTCGGCCCGCTCAAGCGCCAGGTCATCGCACCGCCTTCCGCGCTCGCAAAGCCGATCAGGTCGTGCTCCGCGAGTGCCTCGGGATCGGTCGGCGTGCCGCGCCCCGCCAGGTAGTCCGAGCTGGCGTACAGGCGCATGACGCTCGGCATGAGCTTGCGTATCGTGAGCCCCGAGTCGCGCATCGGCATGCCGCCGCGCAGCGCGAGATCGAAGCCTTCGCGCACCACGTCGACGCGGCGCTGCGTGATCTCGAGCCGCAGCTCGATGTCCGGATAGCGCCGGCGGAACTCCGGTAGCGCGGAGGCGAGCACGTCGCGCGCGATGTCGAAAGGGGTCGACACGCGCAGGCTGCCCCGCGGCAGCGCGCCTGCATCGCGCGCGCCGCGGTTGGCTGCAGCGATCAGCTCGATCGCGTGTGCGCAGCGGTGGAAGTAGCTCTCGCCGGCTTCCGTCAGCCGGACGGTACGCGTGGTGCGTTCGAGCAGGCGAACGCCGAGGGCATCTTCCAGGCGCTGCAGCTGGCGACTCAACGTCGAACGCGGCACGCGCAGCTCCCGGCCGGCAGCGGCGAACCCCTTCGCGCGGGCGACCTCCACGAACGCGACCACGTCGTCGAGCAGGGGTTGATTGTCCATACCACGCAACAATGTGCTGCAAAATCGACCTCTAGTCCACCCTGTGAAACGGTGTCAGGTTCAGAGCGAAAGGAACGTCACTCATGGAAACTCTTCAGACCTCCACGCTCTCCCCACTCGAAGTCGTCCCGCACGAAAGGCTCTTGCAGGTCACGCCGATCGGAGGACGCGGCTTCGCGCACCACCGAATGGCCGTCATCCCGGCCGACATGCCGGGTCGGCTCGAGTTTGGCTGCATCAAGCTGTTCGCGACCGAGACGGTTCCCGCCGGCAAGGGCTACGCCATGCACGAGCACCGGAACGGCGAGATCATCTCGCTCGTCCTCGAGGGCTCGGTGTTGCACGAGAACACCCTCGGCCCCCCCACGCTCATCCCCGCCGACACCGTGGCCGTGATCTCGGCCGGTCGTGGCGTGCGACACGCCGAGTTTGCGAGCGACAGCGGTCCGGCTCGCATCGTGCAGATCGTTCTCGAGCCGCGCTCCGTCGACGCCGAACCGCGCGCTGCGGACGCGGTGATCCCGTTCTCCGAGCGGCGCGGGCAGTTTCGGGTGCTGGCGTCCGGTCGAGCCTGTGACGCCGGCAGCGGCGCGCTCTACATCGACCAGGACGCCGCGCTCTCCAGCTGTGTGTTCGACGCGGGCATGACGCGCGAGTACGCGGTCGAGCGCGGCCGCATCGCCTACGTCGTGCCGCTGGAAGGTGCAATCCGCGTGAACGGGTGCGCTGTCGAAGCCAACCAGCGCTTGCTCGTGCGCCGTGCGTGCGAACTCGACATCAGCGCGATCGGTGACACGCAGGTGTTGGTGTTGAACATGTCAGAATGATGTGTGCGCCCACCCTTCCCCGGCTGCTCGCATATGTGAGCCTCGCGGTCCTGACCGCAACCACCTAAAATCCAAGGCGTGGAGCTTCCGGCCGATCTGTTTCAAGCCTGTCTTTCACCCACGGACTCTTCGACGCCCGTCCGTTTCCAAGCTGCGCTCACCAAGGCAGCGGGAGGATTCCACGTCGAGGCCTGCGACATCGACGTGGATGAATACGAAGCGCTCGGGCGCTGCAGCCGCGAGCTGCTGTCGTGCCCCGCGCCGGTTTCGTTCTCGGAGTGGGGCGGTCCGGACCGCGACCGCATCGAGACATCAGTCGAGGAAGGGTTTTGGCGCGTCTCCTGGCGCGATGAAACGCTGTTCATGGTGTCGGCCCAGTGGAACACGGGCTGGAAGACGCAGAGTCGGACGTGGATCATCGCGCGCAATCGCGAGCTCGCGGTCTCGTTCGTCCTCGACGTGGCGCGGGTCACCAACGATCCGCGCGACGCCATCCTCGTGTTCCATGGCGGCTGCTGGCAACGCAGCCACCAACTCTACGCCGAGACCCAGCGCGCGTCGTTCGACGATCTGATCCTCGCCCATTCGCTGAAGGATCAGATCCGCGGCGACTTCAAGCGCTTCCTGGCGTCGCAGCAGGCCTACGAAGAGCACGGCCTCGCCTGGCGCCGCGGCGCACTGCTGCTCGGACCACCCGGCAACGGCAAGACGCACTGCCTGCGAGCGCTGGTCAAGGAGCTCGGGGTGCCGAGTCTCTACGTCCAGAGTATCAAGTCGCAATACCAAACCGACGAGGCCAACCTCAAGAGCGTCTTCGCGCGCGCGCGGCAGCTGCGTCCTTGCGTGCTGGTGTTCGAGGATCTGGACGCGCTGATCGACAAACAGAACCGATCCTTCTTCCTCAACCAACTGGATGGCTTCGAGCGGAACATAGGCTTGATCGTGCTCGCCACGACGAACCATCCCGAGCGCATCGATCCCGCGATCATCGACCGGCCGAGCCGGTTCGATCGCAAGTATCACTTCGATCTGCCCGAGGTGCCCGAACGCACCGCGTATCTGGCGCTGTGGCAAGGCAAGCTCGCCGCAAAGCTGGGTTGGTCCGACGCCACCACGGCTGCGCTGGCCGAGGGCACTGCAGGGTTCTCCTTCGCGTATCTCAAGGAGCTCGTCGTCACGGCGCTCATGCGTTCGGTCCAGGGCGAACAGCCATTCGAGGACGTCCTGCGTCGAGAGTGTGCGAAGCTCGCCGCAGAAATGCAGACGCGCAAGTACATGGACGTCTCCTCGACCGCCGCAGAGGACGTCGACGACTGAGCCTCTTGCGGGGTATGGTCCCGCCGTGAACACTTTCCCGGTCGTGGTGGGTGCTGCGCAGCTGGTGCAGCGAAACGTCGAGCCGGCGCAGGGTCTCGACCCGCTCGCGATGCTGAGTCGGATCGCGCGCGAAGCCGCAGAAGATGCAGGCGGCGGCGCGGCGCTACTCGAGTCGTTGGACACGATTTGTCTGGTCGACGCGGTCGGCTGGCATCCGCACAACGCGCCTGCGTTGCTGGCCGAGGCGCTCGGTTCGCGAGCGACCACGCTCATTTCGGCGCCGATCGGCGGCGAGACTGGGCTTTCGCTGCTCAACCTCGCGGCAAAAAGGATCGCATCCGGCGAGAGTCGTGCGGCGTTCGTCGGCGGCGCGCACGCATGGAAGAGCCTGCGCGCAGCGATCAAGGCACGCGTCAGGTTGGCCTGGCCCAAGGGGGGGCGCGGTGACGCGCAGCTGTCCAGCGACCCACGCCCCGGGGAGACCGACCTCGAGCGCCGCCATGGCCTCGAGCAGCCGACCGAGTTCTACCCGCTGTTCGAGAACGCACTGCGCGCTCGCCGCCGCCGTCCGCTGCAAGCGCATCGGCAGGCACTGGGAGATCTGTTCAGCCCGATGACTCGCGTTGCGGCGCAAAATCCCCACGCCTGGTTCCCGGTGGAGCGCAGCGCCGCCGAGTTGTGCACGCCCAGCCGAAACAACCGCCTGATCGCGTATCCCTACACGAAGTACCTCAACGCCGTGCTCGAGACCGACCAGGCTGCGGGCGTCCTGCTGATGTCGAGCGATGCCGCGCGCTCCGCAGGGCTGCGGCCCGAGCGCTGGATGTATTGGCTCGGCGGAGCCTACGCCGAAGAGAACGGCTGGTTCGTGAGCGAGCGCGACGACCTCTCGCGCTCGGTGGCGCTGGAAGCTTGCGCGACGCGGTTGTTCGACGCCACCGGCGTCACGATGCCACAGATCGACTTCGTCGACTTCTACAGTTGCTTCCCGGTCGCGGTCGAGCTGGCCTGCGAGGCGTACGGCATCTCGGAGCAAGACCCGCGCGGACTCACGGTCACCGGCGGGCTCCCGTACGCGGGCGGTCCCGGCAGCAACTACACCACACACGCGGTCGCGGCGATGCTCGAGCGCATGCGCGAGCGACGAGGCAGCCTCGGCCTGTGCACCGGCAACGGCTGGTACCTGACCAAGCATGCGGCCACGCTGTTCGGCAGCGAGCCGCGCGAGCTCCGAGCAGCGCCCGAGCTCCCGAAGGCGGTCGGTCCGAGCCCACTCGCGGTCGCGCCAGAGGGCTCGGGTCATGGTCGCGTGGAGGCGTACACGATCAAGTACGATCGCGAAGGCGCGCCGTCGCTCGGCATCGTGATCGGCCGCCTGCAATCGGGCGAGCGTTTCATCGCAAACCTGCCGCGCGATCGGCAGCTGCTCGAGGCCGCGGTGGAACGGGAGGTATGCGGGGCTGAAGGGACGCTCGAGAGCCGCGATGGGACTGGCCGCTTCACGCCTGCGTAGTTACTCGCAACCGATCGGCTGCGTGCTGACGGCGATGTCGTCGTACCAGATGTCGACGTCCGGCCCCGCGTACTTCTCGAAGCCAAAGTGGAACACGCTCAGCGGATCCTGCTGCCAATCCGTCCGATGCAGATCCGGCACCTCCTTGCCGTCGACCCAGATGTCGAACGCCGAGTGGGCGGGATCGAACAGCGCTTCCACGCAGGTCCAGCTCTGCGGCGCAAACACCACGCCCGGCTTGTTTCCGTCGGTGTAGTAGTTCTGGTTGGAGAGAAAGCCGCGGTCACCGGCAGGCTGGTTGATCATCAGCATCGAGTTCATCACGCCGACGCGCGTCTCGTGCTCGGAGCTGGGTGATCCGCCGGCACCGGCCTTGTAATAGGTATTGTGTCCGGGGCTCATCGGAGCTCCCAGCCGGATGAACAGGCGCAAGTACAGGGCGCCGGTGGCCGGGAAGACCGGCGCGCCGCTGAGCGCGAAGAACGTCTGGTAGCCGCCGCGACTCGCGACGTGCACCGATTTCTTGCCGCTGTGAGCTGCGACCGAATCATCGATGGCCACGCTGCCCATGCCGTTCAAGCTGACCTTCCAGCGCGGCGCGGGCGGCGCCTGGCCAACCGCAGTGTCTGCCTCGAAATCATCACAAAGGATCAGCTCGGGTTTGGCACAGCCGCCCGGCCTCACCATCGAACCGCCGCTGCCAGCCGCGCTCGAACCGCCGCTACCAGCAGCCATCGAACCGCCGCCCATCCCGGCGCCGGCACCCGCTCGAGCCGCGCCGCCCGCCATCGGTGCCGTGGCCCCCGCGCCCCCACTGCCGCCGAGGGCTGCAGCACTGCCCGCGCTCGCACCCGCCTCGCCACCACCACCACCGCCGCTGCCAGCGACGCCCTGAGCCCCGGCGGCGGGTGCACCCGCAACGGCACCTGCCTGGGACACAGCCGAAGGCCGCGTGGAGCAAGCGGCCAAACACACCGCCAGTACGAGCAACCGTCCTTGCACGAAAGTCACCTCGAGACTGTGCGCGCCGGCACGCAATTCGGGTGAACGCGATTTCAGTGTATGCTCTGCCGCAGCGACTGGGGAACGCAAGCGATGGACCTCTATCCTGCCGCGCCGATCGCGGTGCCGGACGACCTCACGCGGCCCTCGAGGTCATCCGCGCGATCCGTGACGACCGAACTACGGGCGCGTGCCCGCGCTGCCGGAACAGGAACGGCAGGCGCATCGCGTGTTCCCCGACTACTTCGCGCAACCGCCGCGCATGTGGTCGACTCACCCTGGAGGCCGCGAGCGCGAAGACAACGGCAGACCGCACCATCACACGCGCCGAAGAGCTGCAGCTCGTGAGCAGCGGGCAGGAGCTGTACCGCGTGCTCTTGCAGTTGTTCGAACACCGCCTGGAAGTCATCTTGCCCGAACCGGTGCAGCGCGGCCTGGGCATGGTGCGTTGGGCCGACGTGTTCCCAGCACACGGATTACTCCCACCTCCCGATACGGAGAACCTGCCGCAATGGTTGCCCGCCATCGACGGCTGGGTCGCCGGGGTACTCAATGGCTTGCGGGGTCTCGATTCCGCGACCCTCGAGGAACTGCTGCAAGCCGAGGCGCATGTCTCGCGCTGCGTTCGAGAGGGGCGCGAGCCCGGCGATCCGCCGCAATTCGCGCGCACGCCGCGGAGGTACGCGCGCCGCCTCCCCGGCAGCGAGCGCGAGCGACGAGAACGGCTCGATCTGTGGGATCGCCTGCAGCTCGCACACGGCCTGTTTCCTGCGGCGCTGCGCCTGCTCGCGGCCTGTGCCGTGCTGGCTCCACTGTTCTGGCTCCACCGCGAAGTGCAGCGGACCATCGACGCGGTACCGCAGGCGACCGTCAGCGTATTGAACGGCCTCGACGTCCCGGTGCAGGTCCACATCGCCGGCACGGCGAGCACGCTCGAGCCGCACGACCACGCGAGCCTGGCCGTGACTCCCGGCGACCGAGTGACCGTGTCTACCACCGCAGCCAAGAGCGGCGCGCCGATCGAGCAGTTCGAGGCCGATGTGAGCGACGCCCACGAGAGCTACGTGTACAACGTGGCCAGCGCCGCACCGCTCGTGGAGTGGACGGCGACCTACGGTCAAGCGGAGGGTCCTCCGCCCCGACGACTCGGTACGCGGCACTTCTTCACGAGCCATGCGCAGACCATCTTCGCCGCGCCGCCGCGAGCGGCCCGCGGCTCGACTCGTCACACCGTCCTCGAGAGCGGCGCGCGGCGGGAGCCTCTCGAACAGCTCGAGATGTGCACGAACGCGCTCGAGGCACTGGAGCTCGTGAAGGTGCACGCGCTCCTGGATGAACCCGGTCGCGCGCGCTGGCACGCGTGGCTCTACGCAGGCCGAAGGTTCCCCGGTTTTCGCGCGAGCTGCTGGGATCGCTGCGCCACGACTCGCCCGACGACATCACCCTGCGCGTGATCGAGCACGAGACCGCGCCGGATGCGGATACGAAGGACCGGCTGTGCGAGGAGGCGCGCGCGCAGCTGAGCGCCGCGCGCGCCGACCCGAACCTACGCTTTCTCGTCGCACGCTGCGTCGAAGCACCCGAGCAGCAGATGCAGGCGGTGCTCGAAGCCTACGCCGAACAACCGGACCACGGCTGGTCTGCGCTCGCAGCGGGCTTCATCTTCGCGCGAAGTGGCCAGTTGTCCGAAGCAGACGAAGCGCTCCGCAAGGTGAAGCGAAGGCTATCCTTCATGGCTCCCACGTTGGCAGCCGAGCTCGAGCGGGCTCGCGGCGCCACGAAGTAATCACGTCTGTGTCATTTTTGCCGTATTGCGCTTCGCGCTTGCGTATCTCTCGGGCATGCTCCATGCGTGTGATGGGAGGCGCATGGCGACGGTCCACTCCACGCACGACAGCCCCCACGTCTCGGTCTCGCGCGACGTCGACGCGCTGATGACTGCGGCCGCGTTGCGCGTTGCAACGCTGTGCCGCGAGGCGATCAAGCGACACGGGCGTTTCAACTGGGTGCTCGCGGGCGGCAATACACCCCGCCAGCTGTACTCGTTGTTGGCTCAACCACCGTTCGTTTCGAACCTGGACTGGCCGCAGGTGGAGTTCTTCTGGGGCGACGAGCGCTGTGTGCCGCCTGATCATCCGGACAGCAACTTCCGCATGGCGCGCGAGACGCTGCTCAACGTGGTCCAGCCCGATCCCGCGCGCGTGCACCGCATGCGGGGCGAGGATCCGCCGAACGCCGCCGCGGCCGACTACGAAGCGGAGCTGCAGCACAGCTTCGGCCTGCATGCGGGCACTGCGCCCCCGAGCTTCGATCTGATCCTGCTCGGCATGGGTGCGGACGGCCACACCGCCTCGTTGTTTCCGCATTCACCGACGCTGCGTGAGACCCAGCGCTGGGTCACCTTCGACCCCGCAGCGGCACGTCTGACGCTGACGCGCCCCGTGCTGAACGCCGGCACTCATGTCTTGTTTTTGGTCAGTGGCGCGAACAAGGCGGCACGTCTGAAGCACGTGCTCGCGGGGCCCGACGAGGGTTTGCCCGCGCAGCGCATCCGTCCCGCGCATGGGCAACTGGAGTGGTTGGTCGATGCAGCCGCGGCTGCAGGGCTCGAGGCACCTTGAGAGGAGCGAGCGATGAAACTTGGGATGATCGGCTTGGGCCGCATGGGTTCGAACATGGTGCGGCGTTTGATCGACGGCGGGCACAGTTGCGTCGTCTACGACGTCAACCCCGAGGCCGCGAAGAAGCTGAGCTCGGCGACGGCCGCAGCCTCGCTGGCGGAGCTGGTGCGCAAGCTGGAGCCGCCCCGCGCGATCTGGATCATGGTTCCTGCGGCGCTCGTCGACGGGACGATCGAGCAGCTCGTGCCGCTGGTAGCGGCAGGCGACGTGTTGATCGACGGCGGTAACTCGCACTACCACGACGACATCCGGCGCGCGCAAGCGCTGGTCAAGAAGGGCCTGCACTACGTCGACGTCGGCACGTCCGGTGGCGTCTGGGGCCTCGAGCGCGGCTACTGTCAGATGATCGGCGGTGAGCCCGACGTCGTCGCGCGGCTCGATCCGATCTTCGCCTCGCTCGCGCCCGGCGGCGACGCCGGCGCCACGCCCGCGCAGCGCGGCTACGTGCACTGCGGGCCGGTCGGCGCCGGGCACTTCGTCAAGATGGTGCACAACGGCATCGAGTACGGCCTGATGGCGGCCTACGCCGAGGGCATGAACATCCTGCGGCACGCGAACGCCGGCAAAAAAGGCCGCGAGAGCGACGCCGAGACCACGCCGCTGCGCCACCCCGAGCATTTCCAGTACGAGCTGCCGCTCTCGCAGATCGCCGAGGCCTGGCGCCACGGCAGCGTGGTCAGCTCGTGGCTGCTGGACCTGATCGCGAATGCGCTGCGCGACGACGAGGCGCTCGGAAACTTCGCAGGGCACGTCTCGGACTCCGGCGAAGGTCGCTGGACGCTGGATGCCGCAGTCGACATCGGCGTGCCTGCCCCCGTGCTCTACACCGCGCTCGCCGCGCGCTTCAGCTCGCGCGGCGAGGATGACTACGCGAACAAGCTCCTGTCCGCCCTGCGCTTTCAGTTCGGCGGTCACGTGGAAAAGAAGGAGCGCAAGCCGTGAGCGCCACAGAGCACGCAGACGCGCTGGTCTTCTTCGGCGCCACCGGCGATCTCGCGTTGAAGAAGATCTTCCCGGCCCTCGCGTCGTTGGCCAAACGCGGCGCTCTGTCGATGCCCGTGATCGGCGTGGCGCGCCCCGGCTGGACGCTCGAGCGGTTGCGCGCGCGCGCCAAGGAGAGCCTCGAGAAGCACGGCGCCTTCGACCCCGAGGCGTTCAAGCTACTCAGCCAGGCGCTGCGCTACGTCGAGGGCGAGTACTCGCAACCGGGCACCTTCGACCGGCTGCGCGAAGCGCTCGGGCCCGCCAAACGCCCCGTGCACTACCTGGCGATCCCGCCCAGCATGTTCGCGGTGGTGGTGCATGAGCTGGGCCGTTCGGGCTGCGCGAACGACGCGCGCGTGGTGATCGAGAAGCCGTTCGGGCGCGATCTCGAGTCGGCGGGCGAGCTCAACCGCTCACTACTCAGCGTGTTCCCGGAGCGCGCGATCTATCGCATCGACCACTACCTGGGCAAAGAGCCGGTGCAGAACCTGCTCTACTTCCGCTTCAGCAACTCGTTCCTCGAGCCGATCTGGAACCGTACCTACGTCGAGCGTTGCGACATCACCATGGCCGAGACGCTGGGCATGGAAGGGCGCGGCAAGTTGTACGAGGAGACCGGCGCGATCCGCGACGTGATCCAGAACCACATGCTGCAGCTGGTGGCCACGGTCGCGATGGATCCGCCGACCAACCACGACCTCGAGGCGCTGCGTGACGAGCGCGCACGGGTGCTGCGCGCGATCCAGCCGGTCACCGCGCAGGAGGTGGTACGCGGGCAGTTTCGAGGCTACCGCGGGGAACCCGACGTCGCGCCCGACTCGAACGTCGAGACCTTCGCCGGCATGCGCTTTCACATCGACAACTGGCGCTGGGCGGGCGTGCCGTTTTGCGTGCGCGCGGGCAAGCGCCTGCCCGTCGCGCGCACCGAGGTGATGGTGTGGTTCAGGCCGCCGCCGTACTCGGTGTTCGGCGAAGACCTCTGCACCGGCGAGCGCACCAACTACATGCGTTTCCGGCTCGGCCCCGACGTGGCGATCGCGCAGGGCGTGCGCTCCAAGGTGCCGGGCGAGGCCATGGTGGGGCGCGAGGTCGAGCTGCTGGCTGCCAAGATCCCCGGCGACGAGCAGGATGCGTACGCGCGCCTGCTCGGCGACGCCATGCGCGGCGACGCCACGTTGTTCGCACGCGAAGACGCGATCGAGCAGCAGTGGCGGATCGTCCAGCCGATCCTCGGCAACGTCACGCCGCTGCATGCGTACGAGCCTGGAACCTGGGGGCCGCCCCAGACCGCACGTCTGACCGACTGGATCAGCGACGAGTGCGCTGATGGTGGAGGCAGCGATGACTGAAGCGCAGATCGATCGTCTGGCCATCGATACCATCCGCTTCCTGTCCGTCGACATGGTGCAGAAGGCCAAGTCGGGCCATCCGGGCTTGCCGCTGGGAGCGGCACCGATGGCCTACGTGTTGTGGGACCGTTTCCTGCGCCACAACCCGCGCAACCCGGGCTTCTGGGATCGCGATCGCTTCGTGCTCTCGGCAGGTCACGGCTCCGCGCTGCTCTACTCGCTGTTGCACCTGACTGGCTACGATCTGTCACTCGAACAGATCAAACAGTTCCGGCAATGGGGCAGCCTGACACCTGGCCATCCGGAGCGAGGTGAGACGCCGGGTGTCGAGGCGTCGACTGGACCCCTCGGTCAGGGCCTGGGCAACGCGGTCGGCATGGCGATCGGCGAGGCGCACCTGGCCGAGCGCTTCAACCGGCCCGGACACACCGTCTTCGATCACTACACCTACGTGCTCGCCAGCGATGGCGACATGATGGAAGGCGTCGAGAGCGAAGCCGCCTCGCTGGCCGGACACCTCGGCCTCGGCAAGCTGATCGTGCTCTACGACAACAACCACGTGACGTTGTCGGCGACCACCTCGCTCGCCTTCAGCGAAGACGTCGCAGCGCGCCACCTGGCGTACGGCTGGCACGTGCAGTCGGTCAGCGACGGCAACGACGTGGCCGCGATCGAGCGCGCTTTGCATGCCGCGCGAGAAGAGCGCGATCGCCCCTCGCTGATCTGCGTACAGACGATCCTCGGCTACGGCGCGCCCACCAAGCAAGGCAGCTTCGAGGCCCACGGCAACCCGCTCGGCCCCGACGAGGTCCGCGCGACCAAGCAGAACCTCGGTTGGCCGCTCGAGCCGGCGTTCCTGATCCCCGCGGACGCACTCAGTCACTTGCGGCAGGCGCTCGAGCGCGGCGCCGAGCTCGAGCGCGGCTGGCAGGCCCGCTTCGAGGCCTATCGGCGCGAGTGTCCCGAGCTCGCGCGCGAGCTCGAGCGGCGGTTCGCGGGCGAGCTGCCCGAGGGCTGGAGCCGCGACCTACCGGTGTTCCCCGCGGACACGCCGCCGATCGCCACGCGCAAGGCCGGCGAGAGCGTGCTGCAGGCGATCGCGCGCAGTGTGCCCGAGTTGCTGGGCGGCTCGGGCGACCTCGATCCCTCGACCTACACCGGGCTCAAGAACGCCGGCGACTTCGAGGCCAGCAGCACGCCGCTGCGCTCGGCGCAAGGGCTGCTTGGCGGAGGCTCGAGCTTCGCGGGTCGCAACGTTCACTTCGGTGTGCGCGAGCACGCGATGGCTGCAGCCGTCAACGGCATGGCTTACCACGGCGGCCTCCTGCCCTTTGCGGCGACGTTCCTGGTCTTCTCGGACTACATGCGGCCGTCGATCCGCCTGGCCGCGATCACGCGGCTGCGGTCACTGTTCGTGTTCACGCACGACAGCATCGGGGTCGGCGAGGACGGGCCGACCCACCAGCCGATCGAGCACCTCGCCGCATTGCGGGCGATCCCGCAACTGCTGGTGATCCGCCCCGCGGATGCCAACGAGACGCGCTGGGCCTGGCAAGTCGCGGTCGAGCACACGGCGGGGCCGAGCGCGCTGATCTTCACGCGGCAGAACCTGCCAGTCCTGGATCGCTCGCGCTACGCACCCGCGGAGATGCTGCGCTACGGCGGCTACGTGCTGAACCTCGACGCCTCGGAGCCGGATCTGATCCTGATCGCCAGCGGTTCGGAGGTGCAGCTGATCACCGAGGCCGAGCCGCAGCTGCGAGCGGCTGGCGTGCGCACACGGCTGGTCTCGATGCCGAGCTGGGAGCTCTTCGACCAACAATCGCAGGCCTATCGCGACAGCGTGTTGCCACCCGGCGTGCGCGCACGGCTGGCGATCGAGGCCGGATCGACGCTCGGCTGGGAACGCTACGTCGGGCTCGAAGGCGCCGTGCTCGGCATCGACCGCTTCGGCGCGTCTGCACCGGGAGCGACGTTGTTCGAACACTTCGGCTTCACGGTGCAGCGCGTGGTCGAGAGCGCGATGCTCCTGGCGAGGCCCACATGAGCTCGCTCTCGCCCGAGTTGCTCCGCAAGATGCACGCCTACTGGCGCGCGGCGAACTACCTGTCCGTCGGCCAGATCTACTTGCTGGCCAACCCGCTGCTGCGCGAACCCTTGCGCCTCGAGCACATCAAGCCGCGCCTGCTCGGCCACTGGGGCACCACGCCCGGCCTCAACTTCATCTACGTGCACATGAACCGCGCGATCCGCGAGCGCGATCTGAACGTGATGTACGTGATCGGTCCGGGCCACGGCGCGCCCGGCATCCTGGCCAACGCGTACCTCGAGGGTACCTACAGCGAGGTCTACCCGCACGTGAGCCGCGACGAGGTCGGCCTCGCACGCCTTTTCAAGCAGTTCTCGTTTCCGGGTGGCGTCCCCAGCCACGTCGCGGCCGAGACTCCCGGCAGCATCCACGAGGGCGGGGAGCTCGGCTACGCGCTGTCCCACGCGTTCGGCGCGGTCTTCGACAATCGCGACTTGATCGCGTGCTGCGTGATCGGCGACGGCGAGGCCGAGACCGGCCCACTCGCGACCAGCTGGCACTCGATCGACTTCCTCGATCGCGCGCGGGATGGAGCCGTGCTGCCGATCCTTCACCTGAACGGCTACAAGATCGCCGGGCCCACCGTGCTGGCCCGCATCCCGCGCAAGCAGCTCGAGCAACTGCTGCGCGGCTACGGCTACGCGCCGCGCTTCGTGGCGGGCGACGATCCAGCGCGTCTGCATCCGCTGATGGCTGCAGCGCTGGACGAGACCTTGTCGGACATCGCGCGCCTGCAGGCCGCGCCGTCGAATGAAGCCTGGCCGATGATCGTGCTCGAGACGCCCAAGGGCTGGACCTGCCCCAAGCACGTCGACGGCGTCGAGATCGAAGGCACCTTCCGCGCACATCAGGTGCCGCTGACGGGCTTCGCCGGCCACCCCGAACATGTTGCGTTGCTCGAGCACTGGCTGAAGAGCTACGGGCCAGAAGAGTTGTTCGACAAGCAGGGACGCCTGGTCGCCGAGCTCGCCGAGCTGCCGCCGAAAGCCGGCCGGCGCATGAGCGCGAACGTCCACGCCAACGGCGGCCTCTTGCGCCGAGAGCTCGCACTGCCCGACTTCCGCGAGTATGCCGTGGAGGTGCCCCAGCCCGGCGCGATCGAGGCCGAGTCCACGCGCGTGCAGGGCGCGTTCATCCGCGACGTGGTGGCCAAGAACCCTGACAATTTTCTGATCGTGAGCCCCGACGAGACCGCGTCCAACCGCTGGACCTCGGTGTTCGAAGTGACTGGCCGCCGGCTGGATGCCGAGATCAAACCGAACGACGAGGCAGTCGCGCGCAACGGCCGCGTGCTCGAGATGCTGAGCGAACACCAGTGCGAGGGCTGGCTGGAAGGCTATCTGCTCACGGGCCGCCACGGCTTCTTCAACTGCTACGAGGCGTTCGTCCACATCGTCGACTCCATGTTCAACCAGCACGCCAAGTGGCTCGACATCACGCGCGAAATTCCCTGGCGCGCGCCGATCGCCTCGCTGAACTACCTGCTGACCTCGCACGTCTGGCGCCAGGATCACAACGGCTTCAGCCACCAGGATCCAGGCTTCCTCAACCATGTCGTGAACAAGAAGGCTGACGTGATCCGCGTCTACCTGCCGCCGGACGCCAACACGCTGTTGTCCGTCACCGATCACTGCCTGCGCAGCGTCAACTACGTGAATGTGATCGTGGCCGGCAAGCAGCCGGAGCCGCAGTGGCTGAGCATCGACGAGGCCGTGCTCCACGCGACCGCGGGGATCTCCGAGTGGAAGTGGGCGAGCCGCGGCACGGGCGAGCCGGACGTGGTCATGGCGTGCGCGGGCGATGTGCCGACGCTCGAGACGCTGGCGGCCGTCGATCTGCTGCGCCAGCACCTGCCCAAGCTGCGCGTTCGCGTGGTGAACGTGGTGGACTTGATGCGCCTGCAGTCCGACACGCAGCATCCGCACGGGATGACCGATCGCGAGTTCGACGCCCTGTTCACGGTCGACAAGCCGGTGATCTTCGCCTTCCACGGCTATCCGACGCTGGTGCACCAGCTGATCTACCGTCGGTACAACCGCGACTTCCACGTGCACGGTTTCCAGGAAGAAGGCTCGACCACCACGCCCTTCGACATGGTCGTGCGCAACGGTCTGGATCGCTTCCGGCTGGTCGAAGACGTGGTCGCACGCGTGCCCTCACTCGGCCCGAATGCGGAAGCCGTCAAGCGGCTCATGCAGGACAAGCGTCGCGAGCACCGAAGCTACGTGAACGAGCACGGCGACGACATGCCCGAGGTGAAGCACTGGCGCTGGCAGGGCTCTCGGCCGTGACCGGCGTGTTGGTCAGCCTGTTCGACGTGGACAACACGCTGCTCGACAACGACCGCGTGATCGCCGATCTCTCGGAGTATCTGCAGCGCGAAATCGGTAGCGAGCTGACGCGGCGCTACTTCGAGCTCTTCGAGCGACTGCGCACCGAGCTCGGCTACGCCGACTACCTCGGCGCGTTGCAGCGCTTTCGCCTAGCGCATCCGCACGAGCCGTGCCTGCTCGCGATCTCGTCCTTTTTGATCAACTACCCGTTCCCGAACCGGCTCTTCCCCGGTGCGCTCGACGCGATCGAACACCTGGGTCGCCTCGGACCGACGGTGATCCTGAGCGACGGCGACGTGGTGTTCCAGCCGCGCAAGGTCGACTGCTCGGGCATCTCCGCAGCCGTCAGCGGCAGGGTGCTGATCTATGTGCACAAAGAAACGCAGCTCGCGGAGGTGGAACGCCGCTATCCCGCGGACCACTACGTGCTGGTCGACGACAAGGTGCGGATCCTGAGCGCGGTCAAGAGCCAGTGGGGCGAGCGTGTGACCACGGTGTTCCCGCGTCAGGGCCACTACGCCCTCGATCCCAGCATCCGCGACTATCCCGCGCCCGACATCAGCATCGCGCGCATCGCCGATCTGCTCGAGTACGACGCCGACGCGCTGTGGCAACGGACCTGACGTCCGGGTCAGCGGCCAGCCATGTTCCACGGCTGATCGTGCGAACGACTCAATTGGGGCCCAAGAATCGGCGCGGCAGGATCATGCGCAATCGTCGAATGGCAGTGCGCACGCGAGTCAGTGCTCAACGCTGCTGATTCTGCAGCGCCGACGCAAGCGCGTGGTTGTCGATTTGTTGGGTCGAAACGCTAGCTAGGTGCGGACACCTACGGTAAGGGAATGATCGCTTTTTCCCGTATGCTGCGTATGGGGGTTTCATGGGGAGCCGGTCGGAATTCGGCGGACGCGGAACTTCAGTTCTTGTCTTGAGCGGCGTGATCGCTGGAATGATCACGGCTGCCTGCAACGTGTATGAGCGCGGTCTGCTGGGGCAGGCCGCGACCGCCGGCGCCTCAGGAGCCGGCATGGCCGGCAGCAGCGGCGCGCGTGAGGTCGACGCGGGCAACGGCGACGATCCGACACCGCCACCGCCACTCGAGATTGCACCTTGTGCCTCCGGCGAGTGCTGGTGGTCGCGCGGTGCCGTGGATGACTGCCGCAGCGCGGGCGTTCCGACCGTGGCCGACCGCCCGACGACGCCCGACAGCGCCGGCGTCGCCGAGATCTACTTGGGGTTCACGCAGGTCCGGCTCGGTGCCAGAGGGGTCGACGCCAAGCGGTCCGAGGACGCGTGGGAGGAGTTCGGCTTCGACTTGGACGGTCTGTGCACCAATCCGACCTCCTGCAACGGCATGCCGGGCATGGCCGCGTGCAAGAACCCTCCCCCCGCCACGCCGTACGACGGGCAGCTGTGTCGCGACAACACGTTCGGGCGCTTGCAGCCCGTGCTCGCGACGGCGCGCGAGGTGGGCGACGACTTCGGGTTGAGCGAGGACGCCTTCAACTGCGAGCTCTGGCGCGGCGGCTACAACATGCTGGTGCGCGTGTCCGGCTACAACGGCCAGCAGAATGACCCCTCTGTCCGTGTGGACTACTACATGTCCACCGGCCTGGAGGAGAGCGTGCCGTGGAAGTGTCCCACGGACGACGACTTCCGCAGCCGCCCGCGCTGGCGCAGCGCTCGAACCTGGGGCGTGGACGAAAGCTCGCTCACGGGGCCGATCAGCCGGCCCGGGACGCTGCCCGAATCCAAATTCTCCGACAGCGACGCGTACGTGAAGAACAACTACCTGGTGGCGCGGGTGCCGGATGGCACGCCCCAGGGCTTCCTGGGCAACGGCGACCCGTACCGCGGCTTCATGTTCAAGCCGCGCGGGGGCCTGTTCGTCGGCAAGCTGCTGCAGATCAAGGACGGCACCTGGGAGATCGCCGACGGCTTGCTCGGCGGCAGGATCGCCAAGACCGACCTGGTGAACGCGTTCCGCGAGGCCGGTTTCTGCGGCACCGAGGACGTCAGCTCGTTCTACCAGAGCCTGCTGGAGGTCGTGGACGAGACCTCCGACATGCTGGCCAGCGGCGACATCGACGCCAGCAAGGACTGCGATGCGATGAGCTACGCCATCGCCTTCCAGGCCGGCCAGCTCTTGCCCGGGCAGGCGACCAAGGTCCCCGCGCGCGTGCCATGCTGCCCACCGGGCAAGACGCTCGAGGAGTGCTCGGCGGTGTGCGGCGACGGCAAGGTCAACGGCGCCGAGAAGTGCGACACGGCGATCGCCGCGGGCCAGCCCGGCGCGTGCCCGACCAGCTGCATGCCGAGTGACAAGTGCACGCCGCGGCAGCTGACCGGCAGCGCCTGCTCGGCCGAATGCAAGCCCACGCCGATCACCATGGTCGGTGCCAAGGACGGCTGCTGCCCGAAGGGTGCGAACGTCACCGCGGATAGCGACTGCGTGGCCGAGTGCGGCAACGGCGTGGTCGAGACCGGCGAGACCTGCGATCCGCCGAGCAGCTGCAAGAACTGCACGCCGCTGAACAGCTGCTACACGGTGAAGCCGAGCGGGAACGCCGCCGACTGCAACGTGCAGTGCGAGCAGGTGAAGACCACGATGTGCGTCGCCGGAGACGGTTGCTGCCCCGAGGGCTGCAACAAGGACAACGACACCGATTGCTCGAACACCTGCGGCAACAGCATGCTCGAAAGCCCGAAGGAAGCCTGCGAGGCCGGCACCAATCGGCCGTGCCCGACCGGCTGCGACGACCGCAATGCGTGCACGATCGACGCCTCGACGGGCAGCGCGTCCACCTGCAGCCTGATCTGCACGCACCAACGCATCACCGCCCCGGCGGACAACGATGGTTGTTGCCCCGAAGGCGCCAGCGCGAACGTCGACAGCGACTGCAAGGCCCAGTGCGGCAACCGCGTGGTCGAGGCCGGCGAGCAGTGCGACGACGGCAACGACGTGGCAGGCGACAGCTGCTTCGAGTGCAAGACCGAAGACGCCGGGAAGATCTGCCTGATGAAGCAGGGCAATAACCCGGAGGACCGCTGCGCGCAGTGCACGTGCACCAAGTGCACCCGGGAAGCGCTCAACTGCTACGCGGCGGAGAGTGGTAGCGACTCGCGGCTGTGCCGGGACATGGTCAACTGCGCGTACGAGAACAAGTGCGGCAACCCGGACTGCTTCTGCGGGAGCGCCTCGCTGTTCGGCTGCCTCGGTGGCGGCGCCAATGGCCCCTGCAAGCAGCGGATTCAAGACGCCGCCAAGTCGGACTCACTACTCGACATCGACGTCCGCGGCACGGACTTGACCTACCCGCTGGGCCGCGCGAACGCGGTGTTCACCTGCCGCCAGCGCTACTGCGCGAGCGAGTGCATGACGCGCTGAGCGTCTTCAGTGAGCGAAGCGAACCCGTGAGAGGGTGGGGTTCCGACGGCTTTGCCGGCGGGGCGGGGGAACGTGCGACGTTCCCCCGGTCATTAAGCGACGAAGGCGGCGCGTCGCACGGCGTCCGGCAGGGCGTGCGACGTGGTCACGTGCTCGGCGCCTTCTGCCGACGCGTGCAGCCCGAGCGCCCCGAGCTCGGGCAGCGCGATCGACAGGGCCTTCGAGACCAGCGGCAAGAGTACCCGTGCGGTGCGCAGGCCCGCCGGCCCGAGGAGCATGCGATTGAAGCTGATGTGGCCGATCTCGTCGGTCAGCACCTCCATCACACGCTCCTCCATCGCGTCGCGCAGCTCGGGATCGTGGCCCAAGACTTCGCGTGCTTTGTGGAATAGGTTGAGGAACGTGACGGCGCCCACGATCTCGCCGGCGAGGACCAGCGGGCGCGACAGGCTGTCGGGCCCGCGCGAGATGCCGCTGATCAAGGCGCGCAGCGGAGGCGCGGGGCGGAAGGGCGTGGTGATGTCCAGGCCGAACAGCACCGCCGCGCTGAGCAGGATGCGCGTGTGGTAGGTCTCCTCGACCAGCATCAACACCTCGACGTCGTCCTGGACGCGCTGTGCGCGGCGGTAGACGGTGTCGAACGTCTGCGTGACGCCGTAAGCCTCGGCGGCATTGGCTTTGACGAGCGCGAGCAAGAGCCCCGCCTCGCCCGACATGCGCCGCCGCACGTCGAACCGCGCGTACTGCTGCTGGAACAGCGCCTGATCGATCTCGCGCACGCGCGGCAGCGGCTTCGCGTAGCGCGCCATGCCGGACTCGCGCAGCGAGAGTGTCCGCGCGGTCAGGTCCAGGTCACCGTCGCGCTCCAGGAGGAATTGCCGATAGGCCGCGTGCTGGGCGCGCCGCGCTTCCAGTGACAATGGACTAAAAACGTCGAGCATGCGCCCTCGCCTTTATACTAACTATGCTTCGGGGAACAGCGAGGCCCCGTCGTGGATCGAGCGCATCACGTCGGCCGCCACGCCGCTCAGCTGCAGGCGCGAAAGCTTGGATCCGAGACCGCGATCGCTGAGCTCGCGCAACGTGGCCAGGGCCAAGCGCGCGTTGAGCGCATTGAACTTCACCACGCCCAGGTCGGCCCGCGCTTCGCGCAAGATCTCCGTGTATTCCAGCGCGGCGCGCAGGTCGGCGTGCGCCAACTCGAACACGTCTTCGAGCGCCACCTCACGCGGCAGATAGACTCGCCCCTCGGCGGCATCGGGCTGCGCATCCTTGAGGATGTTCACCAGCTGCAGACCCTCACCGAAGTTGGGAGCGCGCGCGCGCAGCTCGTCCGCGACATTGGCGATTTGTTTGCTGCCAATAACATACAACTCGGTCAGCAGCTGACCGACAATGCCAGCGACGACGAAACAATACTCGCGCAGATCGCCCAGCGTTTCGAGCCGCAGCACACCTTCGCCGCTGGTGCGACCCACGAACTCGGCCATGCCCTGCGCAGTGCGTTCGATGTGATGGCAGATTTGTTCGCGCGCCGCCGGCTGTAGCGTGCGATACCAGTCGAGAACCTGAGGCACGCGCTGAATCAACTCGAGATATCCCGCGTGTTCGAGCGGGGGCTCGCGTACCCATACCTGCGCCGCCTTGCTCGCGCGCCGCGAGTCGACGTCGTGAAGCAGCGGGCAAAACTCCGCCAGCGCGCGCATGCGCAGCGCGGGCTCCCACAAGGTCGCGTCCTCGAAGCTGTCGATCACGCGAAATAGCAGATATGCCACGCCAACTTCGTGCCGCGTTGGTTCCGGCAACAGCGGTATGGTGAGCGCGAACGTGCGGCTGGTCTTTTGAAGTAGGTCTTGGAGCTCGTCGTGCTGTGTCATCTTAAGTCACCCCTTGAGCCGCTTAAACGTCGAGCGCGGCCCCCGCTGCGAAAACATCCATCACCGTCGAGCCGGTCGGCAAGCGCGCTGGCGAGAGCGAAACAACCTGCGCGATCCACTCGTCTGCGAGCGCTTGCAGTCCGCTTCGCATTCGATTGATCGCAACGCAACAGTTCCGACTACTCGCCCGCCGTGTTATCCGTGGTTGCCGGTCACGCCCCATCGATCCCCACTCAATCCGACCGAAAGTATGTTTGCGCATGACTGACTCCCATGCACGGGAAATCCTCACGCGACCTGCGCATGACAACGCAGTGTCAGATCCACATGTCACGTCCGAGCCTGCCTCGGGCCGCGTCGATCGAGCGATCGCCGCCGCACGCACGTGGTTGTTGGACCGCCAAGCCGAACAGGGCTTCTGGTGCGCGGAGCTGGAGGGCGACACCACGCTCGAGAGCTACATGATCCTGCTCGAGGCGTTTCTCGGCCGGCGAGCGAGCGAGAAGTCGTTGGCGTTGGCGCGCGTGATCCGCGACGAGATGCTGCCGGACGGCGGTTGGAGCCAGTACCCCGGTGGACCGGCCGAAGTTTCGGTGTCCTGCCTGAGCTACTTCGCGCTGAAGCTGGTCGGGGATCGCCAAGATGCCCCACACATGCAACGCGCGCGCGAGGTGATCCTGCGGCTCGGCGGGATCGGACGTGCGAACACATACACTCAGTATCATTTTGCATTCTTCGGCCAATACAGCTGGACTGCGGTGCCCGCGATCCCGCCCGAAATGCTGTTCCTGACGGGCAAGAGCCCGTTCACTGTCTACGACATGTCGAGCTGGTCGCGCACGATCTTCGTGCCATTGGCCATCCTCTACGCGTTCAAACCCGTGCGACCGGTGCCCGCAGAGTGCGGGGCGGCCGAGCTGTATAGCGGCGTACAACCGGCCGCGCCCACGTCGGGTATGGCGTTCAAGGCGCGCGCGTTTCGGAGCCTTTTCTTCGGCATCGATCGCGCCTTGAAGGCCTACGAGATGTTGCCCGGCGCCGCCGCGCTGCGGCGCGTGGCGGTACGCCGTGCGGCCGCCTGGATGATCGAACGCTTCGACGCTTCGGATGGCCTGAGCGCGATCCTGCCGGCGATGGCGAACTCGGTCATGGCCCTCTCGTGCCTCGGCTACACCGAGGACCAACCGTTGATGCGCGAGCAAGTCGGCTATCTCGACGAGCTATTGGTACGCGACCCGGCCCAGCCCGACAGGCTGCGCATGCAACCGTGCGTCTCGCCCGTCTGGGATACGCTGCTCGGCTGCCACGCGCTGATCCAGAGCGGCATGCGCGCGGAAGACCCCGCGCTGCGACGCGCGGCGAGCTGGCTGCTGTCGAAGCAAACCAGGCGGACGGGCGACTGGTCGGCGCGCAACACGGCGGCGCCGGGTGGCTGGTACTTCGAATACCGCAACGAGTTCTATCCAGACGTCGACGACACCAGCGTGGCACTGATGGTGCTGGCGCGAGCTCGGGCGCACGAACCCGCCGAGGTGCAGGCCGAGGCGATGCACCGCGGCCTCGACTGGATGCTGCAGATGCAGAACGGCGACGGCGGCTGGGCGGCGTTCGATCGCGAGAACAACAAGCAGTGGTTGACGCTCGTGCCGTTCGCCGATCACAACGCCATGATCGATCCGAGCACGGCCGACATCACCGGGCGCGTGCTCGAGAGCCTCAGCTACTACGCCGGCTTCGACGCCACGCACCCGCGCGTGCTGCGAGCGATCGAATTCTTGAAGCGCGACCAGTGCGAAGACGGCAGCTGGTACGGTCGCTGGGGCGTCAACTACCTCTACGGCACCTGGCAAGTCTTGCGTGGCCTGCGCGCGATCGGCGCAGACATGCGCGCCTCCCACGTCGAGCGAGCGGTACGTTGGCTGCTCGAACACCAGAACTCGGATGGCGGCTGGGGCGAAACCATCGCCAGCTACGACGACCCGCAGCAGAAAGGCATCGGCGTCTCCACCCCGAGCCAGACCGCCTGGGCACTGATGGGGTTGATCGCGGCGAACCACGCTTCGAGCCCCGCGGTGCATCGCGGCGTGCGCTACCTCATCGACACCCAGGAAGCCGGCACCTGGCAACAACACGTCTGGTCAGGCACGGGCTTCCCGAGGGTCTTCTACCTGAACTACCTGTACTACCCGCACTACTTCCCACTGATGGCGCTCGCGCAGTACCGCGCGGCGCGGGTGAAGGACTAACACACCCCCACACACCCGCCGCCATCGGCTGCAGTGGAGCCGCCGCGAAGCGCCGGCGACCGATAGTCAGCGGAAGGGTCGGGACCGTTGGACGCGAGCCTTCCGGACATCCGGCTTGCGTAGGTGGCCCAGGAGCTGCACAGTTAAGCATGCTCGGTGGGCGCAATTGGCTGCGGGCGGCTTTGTGGCCGCTGTGGCTGGCGTGCGCTGCTCCGCCGCAACCAGCTGCAGAGTATGCGGGCCCGCGACCGAAACCGAGTGTCGCACCTGTTCCGCCCTCCGGCGTTGCAGCCGACCGCTGCGGGCTGGTTCGGCGCGCGGAGCGTACCTGGGTCGGCTTCGCGGAGGGCATGACACCCGACGACATGTTGCCCGCGGGCATGGCCGCCGGCGAGGTCGTTCACGCGCTCGATGCGGCGATCTGCGGCCTGCGCCGCGGAGAACGGCCTGCCGCACTGCGCGCGCAGAGCGAGCGGCTGCAGAGCTCGGTCGCTCGGGGCGGCAAGCTCGAGGTCACCCAGGTGCTGTGGCAAGACGCGGAGTTGACGCGCGCGCAGGTGGAGCTGCACGCGGAGTCGCTCTCGTGGTTGGCCATGCTCGAGCGCCGCGAAGAGCGCTGGCAGATCACCGCTTTTTCCAGCCGCTAGCCCACACGAGCGCAGCCAGCAGGAGCAGCATCCAGGCGAGCGGACTGCCGCGGTGACTGGAAGGTGCCGCGCTGCAACTCCCGCTCGCAGCAGCTGTTGGCGGCGACTCCATCAGCCCGGGCTGTGGTGGCGCCGGGGCGTTCGAACCTGCCGCCGTTGGCTGCATGACTACCGGCGGCGGCGCCACTGGTTCCATGGGGGGCGGCGGCGGCTGACAGCAATGGCTGTCGCCAGCCGAGCAGGCCAATGCTGACGACACGACGACCAGCCTGTCCGGCGAGTAGGCCTGGGTTTCCAGACCTGCTGGGGTTTTCACGCCGACGCGCAGGCGAACCAGGCCCGAGAGCTGCGGATCGGGGCTGCTGAAGCAGACGTCGAAGTGGCCGTTCTGGACCGGCACGTCCTTTCGCCACGGCTTCCAGTCGCTCTCGTTCTCGTCGTCCAGGCTGTACGAGAGAGACAGCGTGCTACCGGCCGGCGCGTCGACGCAGCCGGTGATCGAGCGACCTTGTCCGCTGTAGAGCATGCCGTCGATCGAATCCACCGTGACGGCCGCGGGCTCCACCGTGCCGTCGAACACCTTGATCACTCCGGGCCGCGGTTCCCATGCGTTGAAGGGCGGGCTGAAGGTGTAACTGGCGATCTGATAGATGCCGGGTGCGACACCCGTGAGATCCCAACGCACACCTTTGCTCGCCTGGTCGAGCGTGATCGGCATCCGCTGCGAGACCTTGAGCCACTGGCCCGCGACGTCGGTGCGCTCGGCGAGCACGTTGTTTCCGATATCGGCCGCGTGGAAGTCCGGGTTGACTGAGGGATCGTTGGCTGCGTCCGCGCGCAGCAACTCGTCGCGATCCATCCAGATTGGCAGGTTGGTGCGCGTACCCAGCGTGAATGGCCAGTAGTAGTAGCGCGGCAGCGCTTGCAGCACCGTGCCACGGAACGCGAAGAACTGGTGCGTCTTCGAGTCCATGATCCAGATGTGCCCGATCTCGGGTTCGGTGTCGTCGAAGCCGAGATCGTACGAGAGCATGACCTCGTGCGCGACGCGCAGGTCGACCTTGACGATGCACTCCGGCGCGCCGAAGTCCGGTGGCTCGGCCGGACCGAAGTGTGCCGAGGCCGCGAGCGGCGAGAGCGCTTGCGCTGCACCTGCAAGCAGGATGGCTACGAGTACCCGACGCATGACTTCACCGTCAGTCCAAGCCGACCATCTCACGTTGCCCAGCCAGGCGAAACAAGCCAGCCAGCGTAGCCACTTGAGGATGCTTCATGGGCCAGAGCATGCCCCCAGGCAGTGACAAATTTGCCGAGCGCGGAGCCAACACGTACATGCTGTGGCCCGCGCAGCGCAGTGCGGGTCAGAATTACGCCCCGAACCCGTGCGCATGGGCAGCGAGACACTGCTCTTGACGCACTCGGCGAGCGCTACGAGCATTACATTCGTGTTCGCACACGCTCCCTCCACGATTCGACTCGCAGATCACGAACTCCCACGCCTGGGCTTCGGCGCGATGCAACTGTGCGGCCCGATGGTCTTCGGCGAACCCGAAGATCCGGCGCGCGCGCGAGCCGTGCTGAAACGGGTGATCGAGCTCGGCATCCGTTTGATCGATACGGCCTGGTACTACGGCCCCTCGGTCACGAATCGGTTGATCGCCGAAGCGTTGCACCCGTATCCGAAGGACCTCGTGATCGCCACGAAGCTCGGCGGCGCGCGCACACCGGACAAGTCTTGGGTGCCCGCGCTGCGGCCCGAGGAGCTGCGCAAGGGCTGCGAGGAAGACCTGCGCGGGCTGCGCCTCGAGTGCATCGACATGGTCCACCTGCGCTGGATCGGGAACGCCGGAGTGACGTTCGACGAGTCGCTCGACGCGCTGATCGAGCTGCGCAAGCAAGGCAAGCTGCGCCACATCGCGCTCAGCAACGTGACGCTCGCGCAGCTACGAGCTGCACTCGAGCGCACGCCGATCGTCGCGGTACAAAACCTCTACAACGTGGCCGAGGGTGAACGACGCCTGGCCAAGTTGCCGCACGCCAGCGTCGCCGACCAGGAAGCCATCGTCGAGCTCTGCGCGCAGCGCGGGATCGCCTTCCTGCCGTTCTTCCCGCTGACCATCCCCGGCCCACCGCGCCCACCCAACGCGGCGCTGCAACAGATCGCCAAGCAGCGCGGAGTCACCGAAGCCCAGGTCGCACTGGCCTGGCTGCTGGCGCGCTCGCCGACGATGCTACCGATCCCCGGCACCAGTTCACTTGATCACCTCGAAGAGAACTGGGCAGCTCGCGCGCTCGCCCTGAGCCCGGCGGAATTCGCCGCGATCGAGCAGTCGCGCAGCTAGCGCATACCTCGCACGGCCATCGCAGGGATCGCAGCGTCTCCGACAATTGACGCCCGATCCCGGTCCCGTTACCGTGCTCGCCTCTTTCACTCGAGGTGGGCTCGTGACTCGTGACCAAGCAGTATCGGTCTGGGTGGTTGCCGCCGCGGTCCTCGCCTGCCTGGCGGGCTGCAAAGCCAGCGTGCCGTACGATCATTTCTCGTGTGCCGCCGACGGACACTGTCCGCCAGGCCAGTACTGTCACAAAAGCGACGGATTGTGTCACCGCGAACCCGAGCGAGAGCTCCCGCAAGAGGAAGCTGGATCGTCGGGTGCTGCAGCCAGCGGCGGCGAGGCTGCAGGTGATGGCGGCGGGAGCGGCGCAGGCAAGAGCGGCGGCTCGGGTGAAGGCGGCTCCGGAGCTGCGGGCGCGAGCGGAGACTCGCCCAAGGGCGGATCGGGCGGGGCCGGTACGGGCGGCGAGAGCGGCAAGGGCGAAGCTGGCAAGGGCGAGGCCGGGCAACCCGCGCCGAGCGGCAGCGGTGCGGGCGGCGCCGGACAACCCGCAGCAAGCGGCAGC
>DATEOF010000502.1:0-26898 GCA_035274465.1 Polyangiales bacterium | reverse complement strand
GGAGGGCGAGCCGTGTCCCGGCGGCGTGCCGGAGGCGGCCGCCACCCGCCCGCAGCTCGCAGTGCTGGCCGATCGCGTGCTCGCCGCGTACACGCGCTCCACCGAGTTCGGTGGCTGCGGAGAAGACGAGACCCGGCCGATCCTGCTCAACCTGGTCACGGAGACCGCGGCGGGCGCACAGGAGACCGGCGAAGCCGCCATCACGCTGGACTACACGACCGATACGCGCTCGCCCGCGCTCGTGCCGATCGTGCGCGGCATCGAGCCCTTCGGCTGGCTGGCCGCGTATCCGAACAGCAACGGGGACCTGATCATCCAGCGCATCAGCGCGCAGCCCGACGGGACACTCAGCATGCAGCGCGCGCTGCGGCTGCAGCGCGGAGAGCAACCGATCTCCAACGTGCAGCTGGTCGTCGGCAGCCTCGAAGAGGACCGCACCACGCTCGGGCTCGCCGCTCAGAGCGGCTGCGGCGCGCGGGCGCGCGTGCTGTTCGGGGTGCTACAGCTGACCTGGGACGAGACCGGTCGCAGCGAGCTGCGCGTGTATCGCGAGCCGCGGATGATCGTGGACGAGCGCGCGGAGCAGCCCGTGCTCGGCTACAATACGCCGTACGCGGACTGGGGTTTGGCCTACGTGAACGACGACGGCTTGTTCGCGCGCGTGCTCGACCGGAACGGTCTATCAGTCGGCGGCGAGGCGTACCGGATCAGCGACAGCCGGCCGAGCGTTTCGGACTACGCCGTGGTCCCCGGCTCGGAGGGCGGGTTGTTCGGGGTCTACAGCTACGCGGAGTCGCGGACGCTGGAAGTGGCCTCGCTGCAGGCCTGCGCTCCGCCGCCGTGAGCTGCTGCCCCTGCATACTCGAGAACTGTCGTTCGATGCTAGACCGTACAGGCCGCCCTGTATAAACCCATGAAAATACTCGGATTATCGCGCAACACGGGAGCCGGCTGAATACTCGCTGTATTCAGTTAACGTCGCGGACGACTGGCGTGCGAGGCCGCTTCGCAGCAGCCTCACGTGCATATGGCTCGCCGGCAGGTCGTGGACGTGTTCGCCTTTCGCGACTACCGGCAATTCCTGCGCGCGTACTACGAGGCCGGTCGCGACGCGGGTCAGGCGGTGACGCTGCGCGCGTTCTCGAAGCGTGCCGGGCTGCGCTCGCCCAACTACTTGAAGCTGGTGATGGACGGCGCGCGCAACCTGACGCCGCCGATGGCTGCACGCTTCGCCGACGCCGCCGGGCTGCGCGCCGAGGCGGCCGAATACTTCTGCGAGCTGGTGCTGTTCAATCAGGCCAAGACCGCGCACGAACGCGGGCGCGCCTACGAGCGGCTGCGCCGCTTCCCGCGCTACCGCAAGGTGCACAAGCTCGACGCCGCGCAAGAGGCCTATCACTCGTCGTGGTACCTGCCGGCGCTGCGCGAGCTGGTCGGGCACAAGGACTTCCGCGAGGATCCGCGCTGGATCGCCCGCCAGCTGCTGCCGGCGATCTCGCCGCGCGACGCCGAGCGCGCGCTCGGCACGCTACTCGAGCTCTCGCTGTTGCGCCGCGACGAACACGGCAAGCTGGTGCAGTGCGATCCGCTGATCGAGACGCCCGACGGGCCGCTCGGCCATCACGTGGTCAGCTACCACCGCAGCATGCTCGAGCGCGCGGCCGCGGCGCTGGACGACGTGCCGCGCGCAGAGCGCGAGATCGCGGCGCTGACGCTGTGCGTGAGCGCCGCGCAGATGGACGAGCTCAAGAAGCACCTCGAACGCTTTCGCGAGGAGCTCTTGCATCTCTACGCCACGGGGCCGGACGCCACGCGGCTCGTGCAGGTGAACCTGCAGATGTTCCCGCTTTCGGTGAAGGAGGACTGAGTCATGCAACGGCGAGTCTGGCAAACGATCGGGACGACGCTCCTCTCGCTGGCTGCAGCGTGCGCGGGCACCAGCACCGGAAATCCGTTCGACCCGCCCGATGAAGGCGGGCCCAGCACGGCCGAAGGAGGCGGCTTCTGCGAGGGCAAGCCTCGCGACCTGGCTTCGCTCGATGCCAAAAGTCCGCTGGGTTTCTCGGCGGCCGACGTGCTCGCGCTCGCGGCGGGCCCGATCGAGGTGGACCTGCAGTGGCCCAACGCGCAGATGCTGGAGTATGGGCCCGAGTCCGGCACGAGCAAGCTGCTGATCGAGCTCACGCCGCGCGGTGACAAGCCGCGCTTCAATGACCGCTCTCCGAAGATGTCGTCGGGCGGCGCTGGTCCAGCGATCGACATCGGCTCGGTCGGGCCCGGCAGCTGCCCCGATCAGCTCGAGATCGACGTCTCCGTGCACTTCAAGACCGCGGGCGGCGCGTTCGACGAGCGCTTCGACGCCACGCTGATCGCCGGCAGCACCCGCTTCGCACGTCTCTACCAGTCGCTACCCGCCGCGAAGCTGCAAGGTGAGTTCGACGCACGGCTCGGCAACGCCGCAGCCTCCGAGCTCGAGAGCCTGCAGTTCAGCATGAGCTTCTCGGAGCTCGGTGCGACCGGTGACATGTACCTCGGGTTCACGCTCGACAGCGGCTCCGGGGGAGCGAGCGCCTCGCGCGCGGCCACACAGCTGCCCTTCGCACGCTGGCCTGCGGGGAGCACCTGCAGGGACGGCATCGACTCGACGCTGGATCGCAAGCTGGGAGCGTTCAACGCGCGCGATGGTATCGAGCTGATCAATCGCGCGAGCTTGCAGCTGCAGGCTGCGAACGCCAACCCGACCCGACTCTCTCTGCAGCTGACGGCTGCAAGCGACAAGCTCTGCGTCAGCGGGCTCGACGACGCCTCCGGGCCGAGCATGGTCGTACCGGGGACGATCCGCGTGCGCACCGAAGACCAGCTGATCGACGGCAGCTGGCCGGTCCACATGACACTCGAGTCGACGCCTGACGGTCAGCTGAGGCAAGCCGAGCTCAACTACGACCAGAACGGGGGCATCGTCGCGCTGATGGTGGCTGCGAGCTCGTTCGAGTCGACGTTCGGCGTGCACGGCATCTCGCTCGGGGCCTACACGCAGGGCGCCGCGTTCATCCACCTCGTCCAACCCGCAGACGGAGCTGCGAGCGGCAAGATCGAGATCTGGGGCGCGGGACCTTCGCGCTGCATGCTCCCGCCGCCGCAACCCGAGCCGGACTCGCGCCGCGGAAGCAGCAGCAGCCCCGGCTGCTCGGGGATCGACCTCGGTCCGGTGCTGGAGCTGCCGATCAACCCGCTCTAGAAGGTTTCTAGAAGCGGCCGCTGAGCACTGGATAGGGCGAAGGCGGGCCGCCTCGCGTGGGCAGGAAGCCGAGATCGAGTCGCAGGCCCGCGGTCTGCGAGGGGTTGGCCTGTTCAGGGCGGCGCAACACGCCCTCGACCACGCCGAGGATCATCCCCGAACCCGCGCCGATCACCGTGCCCCAACTCAGACCGACCAAGAGATCTTTGCCGGTTCCACCGCCGGCCCAATACAAGGAGCCGACGACCGTACCCGCGAGTGCGCCCGCGAGCAAACCGTAGTTGCTGTCGCGCATGACGTAGAAACCGACCCCGCGACCGCCAGGCGCCGTGCCCGCATCCACCACGCCCAGCACGACGCCGAGCCCCATGCCCGTCAGCGCGCCGATACCGCCACCCCACAGCACGGTCTTCCAATCGTCCGACTCCCACGTCGAGCCGGTCGCCAGGTAACCGACTGCGAACCCAGTTCCCGCGCCGGTGCCGAAACCGCTCAGGGCGTAGCCGAACACCGAGGGCGTCTCCTCGTCGGCGGCGCTGCACGGTGCGGCGCGGGCCAGCAGACAGCAAACAACTAACGCGCCGAGCAGGGTGGTGACAAACGCCCCGCGGTGGCGGAGTGCCCCAGAGAGCGGCGCGGAAAAGACTAAGGTTCTTTCGCGGTGAGCCATGTGGGGTTTGATAGCAAGAAGTAGACCCCAGGCCGCGGGGTCAGCCGCCGATCTTGTGCGGCACCTTGTCGCGGCAGCGCGGGCACCTGCACTCGAACGGCGATCCCACGTCCTCGAGCAACTTGTTGTAGTCGATGGTCAACTCCGTGTACGGCCGGAGGTCCTGCGCTGCGATCAGGTCGATCGTGTCCTCGTTGAACTTCAAGCTGGCGGTGGGCGTGCACGAGTGGTTCATGTAGCGCCACGGCTTCTTCACCGTACGGTGCTTGCTGCCGACCATCAGCGAGTGTCGGTCTTGCTCGCAGGCGGCGCCCAACCCCACCGGCCCGATCGGTTGTCCTGCCGTGAAGCCTTTGAGCGTGAACAGGCCGGTGCGGTCGATCTTGCTGGGGCCGCTGCGGATCGCGTTGCGGCTCGGGAGGTGTAACAACGCTTGGCGCAGCCAGAGGGTGGGTGTGCGTGCCGTGCGCCCGACACGTCTCAGCACAGGTAGGATCATTGCGCTGTCAGGTACGCCGCTTCGCGAGAAATGGGAAGAGACACTCGAGGCTTCTGACTGGCGTTGGCCTGGTGCGTGTGCTCCCATGAACTGCTTTCCGTGTTCTTGCTGCCGATCGCCATCGCCGTCTTGTTGCACCTGTACCTGTGGCGCAGGCTGGTGCGCGATCTCGCGCTGCCCGTGTGGGCCCGCCGCGCCGCGACCATCGCGCTCGCGCTGCTCGGGGCGAGCATCCCGCTGGCGATCGGCTTCGCCTTATTCGTGTCACGCGCCGGCAATCCGCGGTTGATGGCGCTCGGGTTCGGTTGGCTGGGCCTGGTGGCGTACTTGACCGCGATGCTGGTCGCCTGGGACGTGGTCCGCTGGCTGCACCGGCGTACCGGCCGGCCGCAGCCGCCAGCGGCGAGCCCAGAACTTGATGGCGCGCGCGAGCCGAGGCGCGTGTTCATCGCTCGAGCCGTGGCCGGATCGGCGCTCGTGGCCAGCGGCGGGATCGGTGCGTTGGGCGTGCGCTCGGCCGTCTGGGACGTGACGACGCCCGAGATCCCCGTGGTATTGCCGCGTCTGCCGCGCGCGCTCGACGGCTACTCGATCGCGCTGCTGACCGATGTCCACATCGGGCCGATGCTCGACGGACGGTTCTTGCGCCAGCTGGTCGAGCGCGCCAACCGCATGCGCCCCGATCTGATCGCGATCGGCGGCGACCTGGTGGACGGCAGCGTGCGCGAGATCGGCGCGCAAGTCGCGGAGCTGCGCGGCCTGCGCGCCCGCCACGGCGTGTACTTCGTCACGGGCAACCACGAGTACTACTCCGGCGCGCGCAGCTGGATCGCCTTCCTGGAGCAGCTCGGCGTGAAGGTGTTGATCAACCAGCATGTGCCGATCGGTGACACGGCCCAGTTCGATCTGGCGGGTGTGGTCGATCGCGGCGCAGGCCGCTACGGCCACGGACCCGACGCGCTCGCCGCGACGCACGGCCGCGATCCCGATCGGGAGCTGGTCATGCTGGCGCATCAACCGATCCAGATCTACGACAGTGCACGCGTCGGCGTGGGCTTGCAGCTGTCCGGGCACACTCACGGCGGACAGTTGCAGCCCTTCGGCGAGCTCGCGCGGCTGCGTCAACCGTACATCGCGGGCTTGCACCGGCACGAGCCGGAGCCGCCGCGTAGCGCCGGCGACCGATTGTCATCGGAAGGGTCGCGCCCATCAGGCGCGAGCCTTCCGGACGGCACGCAGATCTACGTCAGCTGCGGCGCGGGCTTCTGGGGTCCACCGATGCGCGTGCTCGCACCCGCGGAGATCAGCTCGATCCGGCTAATCAGCGGCTGAGGAGTGTGTAGGGCGTTTTTACGCCCTACACACTCCCAGCATTCCCCGCTGCGCGCACCAGGTGTAGATTGGCGCCGATGCGTTTGGTGCTCTCCGAGATCCGCGAACGGTACGTGGTGCGCGGCCGGCCGCTCGAAGCCGACGTGGAAGCGGCATTGCGCGCCGACCCGCGCGCCGGCGCCAAGGCCATCCTGGATGCGGTCGAGCGCCGCCGCCGCGATAACCGCTCCGAGGGTCAGCGCTTGCGCAAGCTGCTGCGTTACGAGACGCAGCTGTGGACGGCAGGCGTGTTGCACGTCGCCGGTGTCGACGAAGCCGGCATGAGCCCGCTCGCCGGCCCCGTGTCGGCAGCTGCCGTGATCTTCGCGCCTGGCTCCCGCATCCCGGGCGTCGACGACTCGAAGAAGCTCGATTCGCGCACGCGCGATGAGCTGGCCGTGCAGATCAAGGAGACCGCGGTCGCGTGGTCGGTCGGCTACGCGCAAGTCGACGAGATCGATCGCATCAACATCTACTGGGCGGGCCTGCTCGCGATGCGGCGCGCCGTGGAAGGCCTGCAAGTCGCGCCCGAGCACTTGCTGATGGACGCGCGCGTGCTCAAGGACGTGCCGCTGCCACAGGAGCGCATCATCAAGGGCGACGCCAAGAGCCTATCGATCGCGGCCGCGTCGATCCTGGCCAAGACCTCGCGCGACGCGCTGATGTCGCGCATGGACGAGGAGTTTCCCGGCTACGGCTTCGCGCGACACAAGGGCTACCCCGTGAAGGAGCACGTCACGGCGATCAAGAAGCTCGGCGTCTGCCCGCATCACCGGCGCTCATTCGCACCCGTGCGCGAAGCGCTGGGCTTGCCGCCCCTACCCCCGTGGCCGACCGCGGACGAACGCCAGCTTCAGCTCGACGTCTGAAGCTCCAGAGAGCCGAACCGCTAGACGCGGTCCGCCTCTCTGGATGATTGTCATACCAGGCGGTTAGAACGGGCTGTTCCTTTGCTCGCGCAAGCGCGACCAAAGGGCCCGTTCAACCGTCGCCTGAAAGCTGGAGCTGAACCGCTCTAGCGGTTCAGCTCCATCAACTCGACGCTCACGCCTTCGGTCAAAGTCAGCAGCTCCACGTAGTACGCCAGGGCGGCGTCGGTGCGCTCGCGAAGCTGTTGGCTGCTCCAGATCACGGTCAAGCTGTTGCGCGTGGCGTCGCTGGTCTTGGTGCGCTGCGCGTCCTTTACCGCGTTGGCGCACGGGCCATTGGCGTCGTGGAGACAGAGCAGGCGCGAGACGTCGATCGTCTGGCCCGACGCGTTGAACACGTAGCTCGCGCCGAGCTCGGCCGGCTGGATCGACAGCGGCCAGGCCAGGCGATCGAAGTCGACCACGCTGATCGGCAAGCCGCTGTACAGCGAGACCAGGTTGCAGGCGTCGACCGCGAAGTTGATGGGTTTCAGCCCGCCCTCGGCCTGCGCGCGCAGCAAGTACTCGCTGGCTGGCTTCGCGCGCCCGGTCGGCTTGAAGCCCGCGTGGCGCAACATGTCGCGGATGCTCGCGCGCACCGCGTCGTCCGGTGGGTCGAACGGTGCCGGCTCGGGATCTCCGAGCGGGGATCGCCCGGCGTAGGCGCCGAGATCGAGCTCGTAGCGCGTGACGAACGCGCGCGCGTCGAGCAGCGGATGGGGTGCGATCGTGAGCTGCATGGCCCGCGGAGCTTAGCGGCTGTTGCCTAAATCCGGCCAGCGTGCAGTACTGTCGCCCGCGCAGGGGCATGGCCGAGACACCGGACACTCGCAGCGACGAAGAGCTGATGGCTGCGTACATCGACGGGGACGCGGCCGCGTTTCGCATCCTGTTCGAACGCCACGCCGCGGTGCTGTATCGGCTGGCGCGCCGCCGGCTGTCCAGCGACGACGACGCGCGCGACGTGGTGCAGCAGACCCTGTTGCAGATGCACCGCGCTCGCAACGACTTCCGCCGCGGCGCCAAGCTGCGGCCCTGGCTGTTCACCATCGCCATGAACCTGGTGCGCGAGCACTACCGCAAGCAGCGCCGCCGCCGCGAACAGTCGATCGAGAACTCGCCCGAGGTCCGCGAACCGGTACTCGAAAGCGAGGACTCGGACGAGGCCCGGGAGCGCTCGGCGCGGGTCCGCGCGGCGCTGGCCTGCCTGCCCGACAACCAGCGCGAGGTGATCGAGCTGCACTGGTTCGAAAACAGCCCGTACGAGGAAATTGCGCAAATCGTGGGGGCGAGCGTGGCAGCAGTGCGCGTACGCGCCCACCGCGGCTACGAGCGGCTGCGAGAAATCCTGCCGGAAGTCGAGTAACGTCACAGTGCCCAACCCCGTACTCCTCAACGAGCCGAAACACGGCCAGACAGCATGACGAGCAAAAGCCGCGATTCCAGCGACGGTGGAAGCGGGCCAGCCCGCGTGCCGGAGGAGTTTGCGCGCTGGGCGGCCGACGACGCCGGCGCCCCGGGCCTGGATCTGGACAAGCTCCAGGCCGAGCTGGAGGGCAAGCTGGCCCAGGAACGCGGGCCTGCGGCCTGGCTGCGCTCGCGCTCGACGCCCGTGCGCGGCATCTTCGGGGGCGGCGCGGTGGCGCTGCTGGTCGTGGCCACGATGGCGATCTGGCTGCGGCCGGACTTCGAGGTCTATCCGGCCGGACGCATGCTGGCGCTGCTCGCGCTGCTGGCCGGCATGATCATCGTGGACCTGATCCTGGTGCTCTGGCCGCTGCAGCTACCAGCTGCACCGCGCTGGCTGTCGCAGGCCGCGGTGATCGCCGCGCCGCTCGGGCTGCTCGTGCTGTACGCGTTGCCCGCGGCCCACGTCGATCACCCGCGTTCGCTGCAGGCCGAGGGGCTCGGGCCGATGCTCGTATCCGCATTGCGCTGTCTGCTGGTCGGCTCCGGCGTCGCCGCCGGCATGTATGCCGTGCTGCGCGGCCTGGATCGCGGCGGCGCACCGCGCTTGCTGCTGATGGCTGCATGCGCAGGGTTGTCGGCCAACTTGATGCTCCAGCTGCACTGCCCCAAGACCGCGCCGCTGCACCTGCTGCTCGGCCACCTCGGCGTGGTCGGTCTGTGTTTCGGCGCTGCGTGGCTGCTGGGCCGCGAGCGGTAAGCGCGCTTGCAACTGAACACGTGCGTTCGGCAGTTGTGCAGTTTCTTCGCTGCACACTCGCCGATGAACGCAAGCAATTCGTATTGCATTTGAAAGTCTATGTCACTATCTGTGTGTGACTGTATGTAAGCGCGGAACTTGTGCCGCAGCGTGGAGATGTCATGGCTGTCGAAGCAAACGCGTGTACGGCCCACGCGATATCAACGCCGGAGCTGCGCTGCGAGTCGCGCGCGATCGCAAGCTTCACGACCGACCCCGCCGATAGCCAGCGCCTCGCTGAACACCTGATCGGTGAGTTGTTCGGCTGGGAGTTCGCGCACGGCGACGAGGTCGCGCCCGCCATCTACCCGCAGCTCGTGGCGCGCTACCTGCAGGGCGATCCGGTCCGCGCAGACTATCCGGAGCTGGCGCCTTCGCCCGCGGTCGATCGCTGCCTCGGTCGCTTGGTCGCGATCGCGCGCAGCGAGTTCGACCCGCCCTGCAACGCACCGAGGTTGCGTTCGCCGTTGCACGAGCTCGCGGTGCGCGAGCACATGCTGGCACGCATTCAAGACGACCCCGAGCTCGGTCGGCGCGCGCAAACCTTGCGAAACATCGCCGCCGTCGCAGAGACCGCGATGGAGCACCACTACAGCCGGCGCTTGCTCGAGAGCTTGCGCGCCTGTCCCGTGCCGCGTACGCGGGCGCTGCACGGTCCTGAACGCATGCAGCGTCTCGCGGCCCACTTATCCGGCTTCCCCTACGTCGACAACTACGTGCACCTGGTGAGCGCGGAGCTCGCGCTGCTCGAGACCGCGGTCAAACCGGTGTTGGTGCGCGATCGCGAGCTCGTGCGCCTGTCGCCTGCGCGGCGCGATGCGGTGTACGCGCTGCGTGCGCAGTTGCACGTGCGCCCCACGTCCACGCTGCGCTCGCTGGCGGTGTGCGGTTGCGGACCGCTACCGATCAGCGGGCTCATGCTGCACGCCTGGACAGGCGCGCGCGTGACGTTGATCGATCTCGACGCGCGCAGCGTCGAGCGCTCGTGGCTCTTGATCGGCGAGCTCGAGCGCTTGCGCGTGCTCGACGAAGGCGCCGTGCGCGTGCTCGCCTGTGACGCCGCCGAGGTGCACGCCTGGCAAGCTGCGCGCCACGACGTGGCGCTGGTCGCGAGCCTGGTGCCGCAGGCCGCGAAGCTGCGTCTGGCCCGCGCGCTCGCTGCCGCCGATGGCGAGAGGCCGCCCGCTCTCCTGTTGCGCTCGGCGCAGGGCCTGTGCGCCGCGCTGGCCTACGAAGCCGTGGCGACGCACGAAGTCTCGAGCGCGACCCTCCCCTTCTGCGGCGAGAGCGTGCCGGCCCACCAGATCATCGACGGGCTCGACCCGTTGCGCGCTGCACAACACGCTGCGACGGCCCCGACCAGCCGCGAGTTGGTCGCCGTCGCGCACGCGAGCGTGCTCAACACCACCGAGCTCTACCGCGCGCTCGCGTTCAGCGCCGCGCAGCCCGCCTGATCAGCCCAGACCGACTCGAAGGGAAGTGCCGTAGCCATGCAGCCCAGACGCTTGTTGTTCCTGATCGACCGCATCGAGAGCTCGAGCTACCCGGTCACCGAGACCGGCTACGCCATGCTGTACCGCGCCTGGACGCGCGCCCAGAAGCGCGGCGACGAGCTCTACGTCGCCTACCCCGACACGCCCTGGACGCAGGCGCCGAATGGCAGCGTCCACGCGTTCGCGCAGCGCGTGCTGGGCTTTTGCGACTCCCCGTACCGCTTCTACCAGAGCCAGCGCGAGCGCTACCGGCCGGGCGAGCACGTCGGCTCCGCCGCGTGTCACGAGGTGTCCGAGACCGAGACGCTCGAGCTCGATGCACTCGACGCAGTGGTCTGGCGCCAGGAGAGCGGCGAGCCCGACCGCACGCGAGCGTTTCTGCGCGCGCTGTCTCGCGTCGAGCAACACACGCTCGTCTACCAGTCGCCGCGGCTGGCGCTCGACCCGAGGCTCGGCTCGAAGGTGCTACCCGGGCTGGTCGACACGCGCTTCACGCCCAGGACGCACCACACCGCATCCGCCGCGACGCTCAGCCCACGCGAGAAGGCGCGCCGCGCGGTGAGCTTCGTGCAAACCGAGCTCGGCAACCCGACCACGGTGATCGCCAAGCCGCTCCACGGCGACAACGGCGTGGGCATCCATGTGATCGGCCTCGACCCGCGCAGCGGCGAGAAGGTCGCGCGTCTCGACGATCTCGGTGCCTGGGTCGAGCTGATCGAACGCTACGGCGACCTGGTCGTGCAGGAGTACATCACGTCGGTGCGCAGCCCCGTCGGTACGAGTGCAGAGGCCCTGTCGCGCATCCCGCGCGACCGCCGCGACTTCGGCGAGATCCGCTTCCTGTTGATCGACGGCGAGCTCCCGCGCCTGCCGAACGGCGAGATCTGTCGCGTCGCGCGGCGTGTTCCGAACGACGACAGCCTGATCGCCGACAGCGGTATCTCGTACCCGACGTCGCTCTCGGCCGCCGAGGCCGCCTTCCTCACGCGACTCGGCGCGCTCTATCGCCAGTGGGGCATCCACTTCGGAGGCGGCGACCTGATCCGCACGCCCGACCCCGAGCGGCCCTTCGTCTTCACGGACGCAGCTCAGTCGGTGTGCGGCCATGCGGTCGTGACCGGCGCGCTCAACGGCGACCCCTACCTGATGGTCGATCGCATCCTCGACAGCATCGACCACCAGATCGAAGTGCGGGGCGGGGAGCTTCGCGCGCTGGCCCAGCTCTCGATGCAAGCGGGCTGAGCCTCGTGCTTCACCAGGTCACGCGGGTCTCGGCGCTGACGACCTGAAGCACCGGGGTGTCCTCGGAGTCGCAGCGGACATCGCCCGTCAGCGAGGGATCCACGATCGAAGCCCAATCCAGCGTGATCGGCACGACCGCGTCCGCGTCCGCATCCTGCGCACGGCACCAGAGCGTGAGCCGAACCTCGGGCCGGAACTTTTCGAGCGCGGGGCCGAACTTGGGCGCGAGCCAGGCATTCGTCGGCTCGAGCGCCGCGAAGTTCGCGCGCTGGTCGGAACGGCCCGCGTGGAAGCCGAGCTTGACCGCGGGCAAGTTTCGCTCCTCGGGTGACTCGAACGGACACCACACGTACGTGACCGAGCTACCCGACTCGTCGATCGGAGCCGATTGCCAGACGATGCACGCGTATTGCTCGTGCGTTCCCTGCGCACTCAGCGTGTTCGCGACCGAAGCGAGCACGAACGCGACCGCGTGCGTGAGTCGTTCGAGCACCCCATTTTTACGCATCTGAATTCCCCTTTTTCAAGCAAAGCACGAGCCGCTGCGCCGGCGCTGGATCCGCGCAGACTTCTCGCTCTGCCGCGCACGCAGCGCAGGCGAGCATACGAACGTACTATTACCTGACGTACGCGCGCGGTGCGGTCAAGGCGCGGACTGCTCACAAACGGATCAGCGGATCCGTCGGCACGCGCAGCAACTTCGCGCGCGCTTCGGCCGCCAAGAAGATCGAGCCTGCGATGATGACAAGTCCGCTTGCACCTGCGTCGCGGCGGGCGCGGCGCAGCGCGTCGCTGACGCTGCGAGCGGCAGTGCCATGCAGCAGCCGATCGAGCTCCAGCGGATCGGCCGCGCGGGCGAGCGAGGGCTGCGCGTAGTACACCGCGTCGACCTCGGGCGCGAGGTGGCGCAGCATGTCGCGGTAGTCCTTGTCCTGCATCACGCCGAACATGAGCACGCGCCGCCGCCGCGGGAGCCCGTGCAAGTAGCCGGCGAGCGCGGCACAGCCGTCGGCGTTGTGCGCCGCGTCGATCAAGAACGCCGGCTTGCCGGGGATGTGCTCGAGCCGCGCGGGCCAGCGCACGCGACCCAGCCCGCTGCGCAGCGCGCGCTCGGGGATCTCCCAGCCGAGCTCGTTCAGCTCGCTGACGGCGGCGACCGTGCATGCGGCGTTGTCGTTCTGGTGCGCGCCGGCGAGCGCGACTCGCAGCCGCTGGTAGCGGCGCTTGCCCACGCGCACCGTGCCGCCCGACAGCGGCGTGAAGTCGCGATCGATCTGCGAGAGCGGCGCGCGCTGCTTGCGCGCCACGCCGCGGATCACGCGCGTCGCCGCCGGCACGCGGCTGCCGACGATCACCGGCACCCCGGGCTTGATGATGCCGGCCTTCTCGCGCGCGATCTGCGACAGGCGATGACCGAGGAACTGCACGTGGTCGCGCGCGATGCGCGTGATCACGGTCAGCATGGCCGGGAAGGCGTTGGTCGCATCCTGGCGGCCCCCCAGGCCGACCTCCATCACTGCCACATCGCACTGGTGATCGCGGAACGTCTCCACCGCCATCAGCGTGGTGAGCTCGAAGAAGCTCATGAACGGCGCATTCTTCTTGGCGAAGAACGCCAGCAATTCGCCGCTGCGGCGCGCCGCCTCGCGCGTCGAGATCGGCTCGCCATCGATGCGGATGCGCTCGGTGAAGCGGTGCAAGTGCGGCGAGGTGAATAACCCCGTGCGGTAGCCGGCTGCGGAGAGCACGCTCGCCAGCATCGCGGCGACCGAGCCCTTGCCATTGGTGCCGGCCACCTGGATGGTCGGCGGCAGCGCGGCCAGGTCGAGCCCGCGATAGCCGATGCCCTCGCGCATGCGCTCGATGCCCAACCGCATGCCGCGCGACTGCAACGCGAAGAGCTCGCGGATGGCTGCCTCGTACCGCACGCGCCTACCCTACTCCGCGACGATCGCGCCGAGATGCCGGCCCGAAGCCTGCCCGTCGCGGCGATACGAGAAGAAGCGATCGGCCGAGCAGCGCGTACAGCCGTCGACCAGCTCGATGCGCGCAGCTACCAAGCCCGCCGCTGTCAGCTGCGCGTGGAGCAGCGCAGCCAGATCGACGTGCGGCTTGCCACCCGGCCCGCGCCAGGACAACGCGTCGCGCCCGACGACGCCCGGCGGCCAGGCGTTCGCCAGGACCTCGGCGACGTCTTCGGAGACCTCGAAGCAACACGCCCGAATGTGCGGGAAGATGCCCGCGACCAGGCGCTCGGCCGGCGCGCCCGACACCTGCATCAATAGCTCGAGGCCACTCGACGCCACGCCGGCAGCGGCTCCGCGCCAGCCCGCGTGCAGCGCCGCGACGCAGCGGGTCTCGGGATCGGCTACCAGCAGCGGCACGCAGTCGGCCGTCCGCACACCCACGCTGGCGCCCCGCTCGGCCACCAAGCCGTCCCCGCTCGCCACGCGGACCTGCGCCGGATCGTCGCTGCGCCGTACCGCGTGGACCTCGCGCCCGTGCACCTGGTTCACCTCGAACAGCGCGCCGGGTTCGTAGCCGACGGCGGCGGCGAAGCGCCGGCGATTTTCCGCCACGTGCTCCGGCTCGTCGCCCACGCCACGGCCGAGGTTGCAGCTGTCGAAGGGGGGCTGGCTAACTCCGCCCTGGCGCGGCGAAAAACCGTGGCGGAAGCCGTGCTGCGACAGCAGCTGGGAGCGGAGGGGCGTCACGGCGAACACCCGCGCCTTGTATCACGACCGTTTGCTCCGGGCCGGCCGCACCCTGTATGGTCCGGCCCGAAGAAAGGTACGCGCATGGCACATCTGTTCCCTTCAGCCCCCTGGACCGCGGCCTACCAGACGGCAGTCAACGGCAACCCTCAGTACGCAACCGCCGGCAAAGAGTGGACCCACGGCTCGGTCGCCCTGGTGGTCAAGGCGGACCCGGCGATCGACCTGGGCGAGGACATGGCGGTGCTGCTCGACGTGCACGCGGGCCAGTGCCGCAGCGCGACCTACACCACGGCCGACCAGGCGCGCGGCAACGCCGCGTTCGCGGTCGAGGGGCCGTACGACAACTGGAAGAAGCTGATCGTCGAGAATCTGGATCCGATCAAGGCGCTGATGCAGGGCAAGTTCAAGCTCACCAAGGGACACCTGCCGACGATCATCCGCTACGTGGAGTCGTCCAAGCAGCTGCTCGCCAGCGCCCAGACCGTCAGCACCGAGTTCCGACGCTAGGTTGATTGCCGGGGGAACATCGCCGTTCCTCCGCCCCGCCGGCAAAGCCGTCGGGCCCCACCCCTTCACGCGGTTCGCTTCGCTCACGCGGACACCAGACCACATGGCCACACTTTCGTACGAGTCGCGCATCGAGCTCGCGCCGGGCGCCGAGCAGAACGGCCTGGCAGCGATGCTGAGCGCGCTGATCCTTCAGAACCTGAACGACAAGCCGGCCAAGCGCGACGACTTCGCCAAGCTGCGCGGCCGCGTGGCGATCGTGGCCGAGGACGCTGGGGTCTCACTCACCCTGGTCTTCGAGGGCAACATGCTCACACTGCACGACGGCATCGTGGGCGTGCCCGACGTGACCGTGCGCGCAGGCAGCGACGACATCGTGCAGATGTCGCTGGTGGAGCTCACGCCGTTTTTTGGGCTGCCAAACCCCAGGGGCGAGGCCGCACGCCAAATCGCTGAAAAGAGCAAGCGCGGCGAGATCCGCGTGTTCGGCGCGCTGTTGCACTGGCCGCTGCTCTTGCGCCTGACCCGACTGATGTCGATTCACTGAGTCCGAGTTGCTTGACAAGAGGGGGCTTCACGGTACATGAGGGCTTCGCCGCGGACGTGGCGGAACTGGCATACGCGCTAGCTTGAGGTGCTAGTGGGGGCAACCCCTTGGAGGTTCGAGTCCTCTCGTCCGCACCCCCGGTACATCCGACACCGGGGAAGCATTTTTGCGTGCTCGCGCGCGCTCCAGTGTAGACTACGATCGTAGGGCCTCTCGCAGGCCCTCTACGTCTGGCCGACTGGAGGTCGCATGTTCAAGAGTCTCTTGCGCGAAGTCGTCGAGAACGCTGACGGCGCGATCGCGAGTATCCTGATGGGCTTCGACGGCATCACGGTCGACAGCTACGCCAGCGAAAACAGCGGCGTGGACATGGAGACGGTCGGCAGCGAGTACAGCCAGGTGCTCTCACAAGTCAAGCAAGCGGCCCAGATGTTGGACATGGGCACGGCCAGCGAGGTCGCGGTGCAAGCCGAGAACATGACCACGCTCATGCGCCTACTGAACGACGAGTACTTCGTGGCGGTCGCCCTGAAGCCGCAGGGCAACGTGGGCAAGGCGCGCTACCTGCTGCGCACTCAAGCTCCGAAGCTGCTCGAGAATCTGACCTGAGTACACCGACGGTGCCCGTGGCGAGCTCCCGCGATACTCCGCACCTGCTGGTGCTCCACGGACCAAACCTGAACCTGCTTGGCCTGCGCGAACCCGCGGTCTACGGCACGCAGACGCTTGCGGACGTGAACGCCGCGCTCGAGACCTTGGCCGAGGAATTGGGCGTAGAAGTCGCGTGTCGGCAGAGCAACCACGAGGGCGAGCTCATCGACTGGCTGCACGAAGCGCGCGAGCGGTTCGACGGAGTCCTGATGAATCCTGGAGGCTACACGCACACCTCGGTGGCGCTTCGCGATGCGATTGCATCGATCGAGAAGCCGTGCGTCGAAGTGCATCTCTCCAATGTCCATGCTCGGGAAGCCTTTAGACACACTTCACTCACTGCGGGCGTGTGTGTAGGCGTAGTGATGGGATTCGGGCTCGACAGCTACTTGCTCGGACTGCGTGCGCTGGCCAAGCGCTGCCTTCCGCCCCCGCCGCCCGCGAAGCCGCGCAAGAAGCCGCGCGCGCAGCGCACTTGACCGTGCTGGCGCGCGAAACCTAAACTTCGGATGTTATAAGAGTTTTTTTCCTGGGTTGCCGCAGCATGGATGGCCAGTCACCCCCGGACCCGAGTTCGTGAGCATCGATCGCGCCAAAGCCCAGCAGAACGCCCAAAAGTATCTCGCGAAGGGTCAGCTCGACAAAGCGATCAGCGAGTACGAGCGTCTGGTCAAAGATGATCCCAAGGACGGGCGGCTACTGCTGAAGCTTGGCGATCTATACACACGTCAGGGCGCATCCAAAGAAGCATGCGGTGCGTATCGGCGGGTGGCCGAGCAATACGCCGAACAAGGCTTCTTCCTGAAGGCAGTCGCGGTCTGCAAACAGATTCTCAAGCTCGATCCCACCCTGCTGGATGTCTGGGAGCGGCTGGCCGAGATGTACGAGATGTTGTCGCTGGGCAACGACGCGGTCGCGACGTGGGAGCAAGTCGCGGACGCGCACGCGCGCGCGGGCAACAACCGCAAGAGCGCGAAGGCGCTCGAGAAGGTGGCCGAGCTCGATCCGGAGAACGTCGCCGCACGCATTCGCTACGCAGAGGTGTTGTCGAAGCTGAACAAACCCGAGGAAGCGGCCGCAGCATTCGCACAGGGCGCGGAGGTACTCAAACGCCAGGGCCGCATCGAAGACTACCTGAAAGTGGGAGAACGGCTCTTGTACCACCAGCCAGACAACCTCGAGTTCGCGCGCGAGATCGCCGCCGCGTACTTGGATCGCGGTGAAGCCAAACACTCGCTCGCGAAGTTGCAGGCTTGCTTCAACGCCGATCCCAAGAACCTCGAGACGCTGCAGCTGCTGGCGCGGGCCTTCGAACAGCTGGGACAGACCCAGAAGACCGTGTCGGTGCTGAAAGAGCTGGCACGGCTGCACAGCAGCGAAGCGCGCAAGCCCGAACAGGCCAGCGTGTTGCGCCGGATCCTGGCGCTCGATCCGAGCGACGCCGACGCGCGCCGCGAGCTGTCGCAGATCGGCCGCATGCCGGTGTCGGAGGACTCCTCGGCCGCGATCATGGTCGAAGAGGACGACTACGACGAGCTTGTGGTCGAGGAGGACGACGAGCTCGCGCCCAAGACCGGCTCCGGTCTGCGTGATCTGGCGCTGGTCGAGGAAGAGCAGAAGCAAGAGCGCGTGGCGCGCCTGCTGGCCGAGTGCGGCGTGTTCCTGCGCTACGGCCTGAACGACAAGATGATCAAGCAGCTCCACGAGCTGCTGACGCTCGATCCGCAGCACGTGGAGGCGCGGCTCAAGCTCAAGGACGCGTACTTGCGGGTCAAGCAGCCGGCCGAGGCGGCCAAGCAGCTGCTGGCGCTGGCCGAGATCGTCGAGCGCAGCGATACCAACCTGGCGCTGTCTGCGCTGCGCGAAGCCGTCAAGCTCGAGCCCAAGAACGCCCGCGCCGCGGATCGGCTGCGCGCGCTCGAGGCCGCGGCGCCGCCTGCCGGTCGCCACGCGGAAGAAGAGGACGTCGTCTTCGTGGACGAGGTCGAGGGCGACCAGGCCACCGACGTCATCGCCACCAAGCCCGAGGAGTCCTTCGCCTCGGTGATCCCGGACAACTACGACGACCTGGGCAAGGTGGCCGTGCCGCCGGCAGCTGCAGCGCCCAAGCTGGCCCCGCAGCCACTGGCTGCGCCGCCCCAGGCTGCACGACCTGCCTCCGCGCCGCTGCGCGAAGACTCGCAGGTGATCATGCTCGACGACGAGGTGGCTGACGCCGACCTCGACGACGGCTCGCAGCCAGAACCGGCAGCCGCACCCGCCTCGATCGCCCCCGAAGACGACCCCGAGCTGGCCGACGTGCTCGAAGAGGTCGAGTTCTACCTGAAGCAAGGGCTGCGCGACGAGGCGCGCGACACGCTCACCGACGCGCTCGAGACCTACCCGGATCACCCGGTGTTGCTGCGGCGCATGAAGGACGTGGAGCAGGCGCTCAGCATGCCGCCTGCACCTCGGTTCTCCGGGCGGCCGAGCGCTCCGAGCATGCCTCCGGCGGTCCCGAGCAAGCCGCCCGAGTCGGAGCCGGCCTCGGAGGATCACTCGTTCGAGCTGGCACAGAAGCTGGCCGAAGAGGTCGCCGCGCCCGCGGCGGGTTCAGGCGCCGGCCCGATCGAGGTCTCCGACGTGCTGGCCGCGTTCAAGAAGGGCGTCGCCAAGCAGATCGATCAGGCGGACTCGGCCACGCACTACGATCTCGGCATCGCGTACATGGAGATGGGCCTACACGGCGAAGCCATCGACGAGTTCAAGCTGTGCCTGAGCGACCCGACACGGCTGTGCACGGCGCATACGATGATCGCGCTCTCCTACGTGGCCAAGGGCGACATGGACCCGGGCATCGAACACTTCCGCTCGGCGCTGGCGTCCAACCCGAACGAAGAAGAAGAGATCGGCCTGTGGTTCGAGATGGGCAACGCCCACGAGCTGCTGGGCAAGAACATGGAAGCGCTCGTCTGGTACGAGAAGGTCGAGGAGCGCAACCCGAACTTCCGCGACGTCGCGATGCGCATCGAGCGACTCGGCACCGCGCGCACCCCGCAGCAGGAAGCCGACGAGTTCGATGAGATGTTCGACAACATGATCTTGAAAGAGTGAAGTGATTTGACCGCGCGGGTGAACCGCGCTAGGCCTGGGACGTGCTGAAGCATCGACAGGTCATGTGGCGCGTGCGCGTACGCGTAGCCTGTTCGATTATGAACGCCGACGCTCATCGCCACGTGGCGGTGGCTCGGGGTGCTCTCAGCAAGTAGACGCGAGAACGCACCCCGTCCGCCGCCCGCCGGTGGACGAGCGCTCCTCGCGATCGTTTGACCTCCGGTGTCGGTGCACGCGGTGCTCTGATTGGAGCGAACCGTGCCTTTCTCAGCCCCCGAACCACCGCAACGCTTGCTGACGCGCGACTTCGTGAAGCTCGTGCTGACGCAGATGGCGTTCGGCTACGCCATCTCCACGTTCATGCTGCTGCCGAAGTTCCTGGCGACGCAGCTGCACGGCAACGCGGCCGAGATCGGCCACGTGAACGCCATCCCGGGCTTGATCGCGGCGCTGCTCGTGCCGTTCGTGGGCGGCGCACTCGATCGCTTCGGGCGCAAGCCGCTGCTCCAGCTCGGCTCGGCGCTGGGCGTGGTCTACGCGCTGTTGTGGCTGACGGTCGACCGCGTGGGACCTGCCGTGTACGGCCTGCAGGTGCTGTGTGGAGCGGCGTTCATGCTGACGTTCAGCGGCACGAGCACGCTGGTCGCAGACGCTGCGCCTCCCGCGCGGCTAGGACAGGCGATCGGCATCTTCGGCGCGGCCAACATCTCGATGAACGCGCTCGCTCCGGGGGTGGCAGAACCGCTGGCCGAGCGCATGGGCTGGTGGATCGCCTTCGCGCTGGCTGCGGGCATGTTCGCGCTGGCGTTCTTGCTCTCGTTCCGGCTGCGCGAGCAGCGCAGGGCGGCAGTGCCCGCGAGCGCGGGCGACCTGCGCGACACACTGATCGTCGCGCGCCGGTTGTTCCCGTACATCGCAGCCATGCCCAGCTGTGGCGCTGCATTCGGCGCGTCGTTCACGTTTTATCAGCCGTACGTGCTGGCGCAGGGCGCCGACCACGTCTCGAGCTTCTTCGTGGGCTTCATGCTGGCGGCCGTGGGCACGCGCCTCGGCCTGGGCGGGGTCGCCGATCGCGTCGGCCGGCGGCGCGTGGCGCTGATCGCCCTGACCGCGTACGCGTGCATGGTGCTGGCGATGGTGCAGCTCACACCCGAGCGCCTGCTGCTGTTCGGGTTCGGCTTCGGGCTGGCGCACGGCTTCTTCTTCCCCGCGCTGAACGCCTACGCGCTGGAGTTCACGGCCCCGCACGAGCGCGGCCGCGCCATGACGCTGGTGAACGGCTCTTTTCACCTGGGCAACACCACCAGCCTGTTGTGTTGCGGATACGTGGCGAACACCTACGGCTATCCGCTAGCATTCGCGCTGGCGGCCAGTATCGCGGGCCTCGGGGTGTGCGCCCTACACTGGGACCAGCTGCTCTCCACGCGTTTACTTGCCGTTCGATCTCAGGTGTGATGCTGTGAGTAGGACTGTCCGGGAGCGATCATGTCCTCACGCTGGCTCGTCGTGGCCGCTTTCGCCTCTGCCCTGATCGGATTCGGCTTCGCCGCGGCGTCGACGTACGACTTCTCGGCCCACCTGGATCGGCAAGTGCACAACCTGCACTGCTCGTTCATCCCCGGCATGTCGAGCAGTCAGTCCGCCGCTCAGGGCTGCCAGGCCACGTTGATGAGCCCTTATTCCTCCGTGTTCCGCACCAGCCTGTGGGGCGGTATCCCGGTGTCGCTGCCGGCCATGTCGATGTTCGCGGCCATCGCCGCGCTGAGCGCGGTCATGCTGCTGCTGCGGGCCGAACGCGAGCAAGCGGCGGTGTTCGCGCTGCTCCTGCTGGGCATCGTGCCGGTGGTGGCGTCGCTGTTCATGGGCTCGATCGCGGCGTTCAAGCTGCACGCGGCCTGCAAACAGTGCATCGGGATCTATACGGCGAGCACACTGATCGGCGTGTCGGCCGTGCTGGCGTACCGGGCGCGCTCGCGCGGGCGCCTGCAGCAACGCGGTGACCTGGCGGAGCGCTTCGGGCGCGCGTGGCTATTGGCACTGCCGCTCACCGCCTTGCTCGTGCTGGTGCCGGTGACCAGCTACGTGCTGGCCATGCCGAAGTACGACAAGTTCGCGGGCGGCTGCGGCGCGCTGCCCGCGCCGGAGGATCGGCACAACGTCCTGGTCCGCTTGAAGACCGAGACGCCGGGGGCGCGCGCGGCGATCGAGATCTTCGACCCACTGTGTCCCGCCTGTCGCGCGTTCGAAGAGCGGCTGAAGGCTGCGGGGCTCGACAAGCAGCTGCAGCGCGATCTGCTGCTGTTCCCGCTGGACCACACCTGCAACTGGATGGTCGACAACTCGCTGCATCCGGGCAGCTGCGCGGTCAGCGCGGCGGTGCTGTGTGCGGGCGACCGGGCCAAGGAAGTGATCGACTGGTCCTTCGCCGAACAGGACAAGCTGCACAGCGCGGGTGCGAGCGACCCGCAGGCACCGGGGCGCATGGTGGGTGAACGCTTTCCGGACCTGAAGCGTTGCATGGAGACGCCGCAGACCAAGGCGCGGCTGGCGCAGAGCCTGCGCTGGGCGGTCCGCAACCAGGTGCCCGTGTTGACGCCCCAGTTCTACGTCGACGGCAAGCGGCTGTGCGACGAGGACACGGATCTCGGGCTCGAGTACACGCTGACGCGCATGCTCAAGGGGTCGACATGAAGGTGCTCGTGATCGTCGTGGTCGCGCTGGCGTTCTTGCTGCCCACGGCGCTGGTGTCGTCGTGGGTCGGCTCGGCGGGCGATCGCCTCACGGCCAGCCAGACGACGGCCAGCACCGCGCCGAAGGTGGCCGTCGCAGCCGCAGCGGACGAGTCGTATTGCACCCCGCAGCTCAAGGTGATCTTGCGCCGCGTGCTGACCAGCTGCGGGCTGTTGCAGTCGGGCGAGGTGCGCGGCTGCCAGCCGACCGACGCCAAGCAAGTGGCGACCATGGCCGGCGGCGACTTCAACGCCCTGTTCATGCCGATGGCCAAACGCGCGGGCGTGGTCGAGTACGACCGCGACAGCTCGGAGCTCGACACCTCGGACCAGGCGCTGGTGGACAAGCTGTTCTCGGACCAACAGGGTGCGAGCTACTTCTTCGTGGTCGCGCGTGCGTCACCGGAGGGCTCGGTCGAGCACAACCGCGAGCTGTCCAAGCAGCGTGCCCAGGCCGTGCTGCAGTACCTGCGCGACAAGTACAAGGACCCCGACCTGGACCGCGAGGTCGGGCTGCTCTGGCTGGGCGAAGAGTTCGCGCAGCTCGACCAGCGCTTTTGTGAGTGGCAGCGCAGCGGTGACGCGGGCGCCTGCGCGGCCGAGAACCTGAACCGCAGTGCCTTCATCTCATGGATCGATTGTCAGCTATGAAGTACTGGGGTCTCGCGTGCCTGCTCTTGCTCGCCTGCGATGACCAGGAGAGCGCGCCGCCACCAGCTGCAGAGGGTCGAGTCAACGCCGTGATGGTCAACAAGCGCGCCTCGTTTGCCGATCTGTGCGATCTGGCGCCGCAGCCCGGTGAGAAGACCTTCCAGTGGCCGGAGCTGGCCGAGGCGACGCCCCCGCCGGCAGCCGGGCGCTACCGCTGGGTCAACGTGTGGGCCACCTGGTGCAAGCCCTGCGTCGAAGAGCTGCCGCTGCTCACGCAGACCTTCGAGGCCTGGAAGAAGGCCGGACAGGACGTGACGCTGACGCTGGTGTCGGTCGATGCCGATGCGGCTGCAGCCAAGAGCTTCATCGCCGCACGCCCGGGCACGCCCGCCAGCTTGCAGCTCAAGGACGCGACCAAGGCCAGCGACTGGCTCAGCCAGCTCGGCCTGGCGTCCGGCGCATCGATCCCCGTGCACAGCGTGATCGACCAGAAGGGCAACCTGCTGTGTGCGCGCTCGGGCGGCGTGACGGCGTCACACCTCGAGCGCTTCAAGCAAGTGCTGTTTCCCTGAGTCGCAGGGCGTCTGCCATTCGCAGCGCCAGCGCGCGGGCCACGGCGGGCTCCGGCCAGCCGGCGGCGCGTGCTGCTGACGGCGGCAGCACGGGTTCACTCGCCTCGGCGATCAAGCTCTCGACGGCGGCGCGCTTTGCCGCCGCCAGCGCGTCGCGCTCCGCCGCCGACAGCTGCGGCTCGAGAAAGTCAGCGACTTGCCAGGCCAGGTTCGCGTGCCGCGCCTCGTCGGCGGCGATGCCGCGCATGATCGCGGCAACCTCGGGGTCCCGGGCCAAGGCAGCCTGGTGCGCGCCCACCAGCGCGCCGAACGTCTCGCGCACGCAGCCCTCCACGGCATTGTCGAGTGCTACGGCGAAGAGCGGGCGCATAGGTGCGCGCACCACCTTGGCTTGCTCCGGCTCCGCGCCGTAGCGGCGCGCGAGCCCTGCGACGAGCTGCGCGTGTCGCACCTCGTCCTGCGCGGACTGAAGGGCCTGCACGATCAAGCCCACCGGCGCACCGAACTGCGACAACTCGCGCGCGAGCAATTCGAACGCGAAGACCGAAGCCGCCTCCAGCCGCGCGGCATCGGCGAAGAACGCTGCCAGTGGGGCCGCGTGCGCGTGCAGCTCGCGAGCGCACAAGCCGAACGGCCGCCGGCCCACGACACAGTTCGAATCGCCGAGCTTCACCGTCTTCTCGTCACTCGCGCTGCCGTCCGCGTGCACGTGCACCGAGTCGAGCTGCTTCTGCACGCCGCAGTTCTCCCAGGAAGTCTGCACCAGGAAGCCATCCTCCACGCGCTTGACCTCGGTCCCGCGCAAGAGCGGCGCGAGCTCGTCGTCGCGGCCAGCACAGCGGATCTCCAGGCGGCCATCGAAGGACGCCAACGCCACGGCCTCGCGCTGCGTATCGATGCGACCGAGCACCTCGAGCAAGGCATCGCGATCGGCGAAGCGCTGCGCTTCATCGCCATCCGTCGTCACCCCGAACGGCCGACACTTGTCCTTCGCATCGCAGGCGTCGCCCACGACCAACAGCTCCTTCAAGGCCGCCTGACACGCGTCCACGTCGCCTGCAGACGCACAGACTTCCCCCCACTCGCCGTACGGAGCCGCAGGAAACAGCGGCTTCCACGTCTGGCCCACGTCCGGCACGAGGTACGGGTAGTACAACGCCAGATAATCGGGTTCGCGAGCCAGCTTCAGCGACCCTCCCAGCAAGTTCACGGGACCGCCGTCGCTGCAATCCAGGGCAACCCAGTCACCCCCTGGCACAGACTGACCCATCTCCTGGGCGCAACCCGCGACGCACCCCAACGAAGCCGCCACCGCCCACTCCGACAGAGCCCGTAAAACCTGCCCCACCGGATGCGGCAACCGTCCGGACCCCCGAAAACGATTCCTGGCCATGCCCCCATGCAGAGCAAACCCTGCGCCAGCTGCAGCTGACGGCGGCAGGAAAGGCCCAGCCAGATACCGCTTGACGCCTCACGCGGACTTCGCTAATGATGCCGACCACTTGCGGGCATAACTCAGTGGTAGAGTGGCAGCTTCCCATGCTGCAGGTCGGGGGTCCGAATCCCCCTGCCCGCTCCGGTGAGAACGCAGACGGCGGCAGCCCCCGAGAGGGGGGTCGCCGCTCGTCAGCCCGGGCGCGACCCGGAGATCAGAGCAGCATGCGGCCGCTCCTACAGCCCCGCCGCCTTTCGTGGCTGGTTGGATTTGGATTGCTGGTCGCGCTGATCTACTTCGCCGCGCTGCGTCGTTACTACATGTTCGACGCAGACCACGCCATCCAGATCATGATGGCGAAGTACTTCACCGGGCAGAGTGCGGATTTCTACTACTGGGGACAGAACCGCCTCGGCAGCCTGATTCCGATCTTGCTCATCGTCCCGATCAAACTTCTCGGGCTACCGGCGCTGGCCAGCGCCGTCGTCTGCTCGCTCGCGCTGTATCTGCTGGCGCTGTGGCTCTTGTTCTCGCACGCGCGGGGGCCATTCGAGCGCGCGGCGAGTCTCGTCGGTTTCTTCTTGGTTCCGATCCAGTGCTACGCGTTCCTGCTGTACACGGGCCACCCGTATGTCCCGGCCATGGCCCTCACGCTTTGCGCATTCACCTGGCTGTTCCATGCGCGACCGTCGATCGCAGTCGCCTTCGGTTCGGGGTTGTTACTGAGCCTGTCGATCTGGGTCTCGGAAGCGACGGTTGCGAGTATCGGTGCGCTGTTCCTGATCCTGCTCGATCGCCGCAAGTCGGGGCAGTTCAACGCAAAGGCACTCGTCGCTCTCGGCCTGGGCACACTGACGCTCGTTCCGTGCATCCACTATTGGCGCAAACACATCGGCTACGAGGGGCACGACGCGGACTATCTCCGGGTCATCACACCCGACCTGTTGGTCGTCGGCCTGAAGAAATTCTTGCCCCAGTTCTCCGACATGGTGAACAGCAGGTTGCCTGACAAGCCGCTGTGGGCGTGGCTGGTCACCGGGATGCTGGTGCTCGTGAATCCTCTCGTGCTGATGCTGCGCAAGGGCATCGTCGATGAGGGGCCGGATCAACCACGTGCGCCGGTCATGACGTTCCTGGCCCTGCACAACATCTTGTACTTCTTCATCATGCTCGCTTCGCTGCACGCGTACTACGGCGAAGGCCTGATTCAACGGTACTGGGTACCGGTGATCATCTTCTCGATCTATTTGCTGATGGTGCTGTGCGCGCGGGCACTGCGCCAAATTGGCCTTCGCCGCTGGGCGGTGGTTCCTGCAGCTCCGGCGTTACTCGCCATCGTGAGCTTGACGCTCCTCGCCGTACACAAGTGGCCACGAAAACAAGCCCCCGTCTCTTCATTCGAGTCCATTGCCAGTCATCGTCGGGATCTACGGCTCGTGCGTGAGCACGGAGCCACACACGCCACTGCCGACTACTGGCGATCGATCCCGCTGAATGTGCTCTCCGAGTTCCAGGTCCTCGCGATAACCCCGGGACACTCGAGGACGTTGAGGTTCGAGGACGAGTTCTCGCCTCGCGAGCGGCAGGCCCATCCGGACAGGTACTACGACTTCTAGATGATGGGCGTGTGACCCAGTTAACAGAAAACCCTCACCGCCCCGGCATATGTTTCACGGCGCGCAGCGGGAATTCGGACGACGTCACGCATGGTGATGTTGTTCGCGAGCGAAGCGGGTATCCCGCTCGAGTATCGGGTTGGTCGATCTGTTCAAGGCCGAGCAGCGACAGGCGGCGTATCTGGCCGTCAACCCGAGCGGCCTCGTTCCGATGCTCGAGGACGGGACGTTCCGGCTCGACGAGAGCTCCGCGATTCTGAAGTACCTCGCAGATAGCGTGGACTCGCCGGCGTACCCGAAGGCGCTCCGCGAACGCGCGCGCGTGAACGATCCACTGCGACTACAGCGGCCATCGCAACGTCTCGCGCTGGCTGTCGAACGTGAAAGCGTTGCCGAGCTGGTCCAGGGTCAACGAGGCATTTCAGCACTGGACGCCTTCGGTGCCGGGTCAGCCGTTCGTGGCACTCTGACGAGCTCAGGTTTCGTTTCCCTTGCGCTTCTCCTTCTCTTTCTCGTCCTCCTTCTCCTTGCCCTTCGCCTTGCCGTCTTCGTCGCTCCCCTTGTCTCCCTCCTTCGCATTCCCCTTCTCGTCGTCGGGAGGCTTCGGCTCGGCGGTGGTGGGGCGGCTCGCATCCATCTCGACCCCCGGGCCGCGCGGTGGGGCGCTCTGTCCGGCGACGGGCATCGACGTCCCAGCATCGGGCGGCGCTGTTGGTGCGCGCGCGCCGGCGGCCGCGCGCGCTGGAGCACTCT
>DATEOF010000501.1:0-77108 GCA_035274465.1 Polyangiales bacterium | reverse complement strand
CTGCCGCCGGCGTCAGCGCCCAGCTGGCCGACTGGCTGCAGCGCGCAGCTGCGGCGCGCGCCAGCGATCTGCACCTGGCCGAGGGCGAGCGGCCGTGGTTACGCATCGATGGCGTGCTCAAGCCGCTGCACAGCGAGGTGGTCGACGATCTGGCCGCGCTGCTGTCCCTGAACACCAAGCAGGTCGAGCGCCTGGGGCGGCGCGAGTCGATCGACACGGCGATCTCGGTTCCAGACGTCGGCCGCGTGCGCGTGCACGTGTACCGCACGGACAGCGGGCCGGTCGCGGCCGTGCGCCTGTTGCTGCGAGCGGCGCCCACATTTTCCGCCCTCAACATGCCGTGTACGTTCGACGACTTGGTCGACCTGCCGCACGGCTTGGTGCTGGTCTGCGGCGCGGCCGGTTCGGGCAAGTCGACCACGCTCGCCGCGCTCGCCCAGGAAGCGCTGCGCCGCCGCTCGCTCGTGCTGGTGACGCTCGAGGATCCACTGGAGTACGAGCTGACGCCGTCAGCGACATCGATCGTACGCCGGCGCCAGGTCGGACGCGACGTGCTCAGTTTCGCGGCGGGCTTGCGCGACGCACTGCGCGCCGATCCCAACCTGCTGTTGATTGGCGAGATCCGCGACGCCGAGACCACCGCGCTCGCGCTGAGTGCAGCGGAGACCGGCCACCTGGTCCTCGCGTCGCTGCACAGTCGCTCCGCGCCCTCCGCGATCGATCGCATCATCGACGCCTGTCCGCCGCAGCAGCAGGAGCAAGTGCGTGTCCAGTTGGCTGAGTCTCTGCGCGCAGTCGTGGCGCAGCGGCTGTTACGGCGCCGCCACGGCACCGGCCGCTTGCCCGCGATCGAGCTGCTGCGCGTGAACCGCGCGGTCGCCAGCTTGATCCGCGACGCCAAGACCGCGCAGATCACCAGCGTGCTTCAGTCGAGTGGGCGCGACGGGATGCTCGTGCTCGAACGCAGCTTGGCGGACCGCGTGCTCGCCGGCGAGATCCACGCCGAAGACGCGTACGCCGCCGCCAACGATCCCGAGACGCTGTCGATCTTACTCAAGCGCTGAACGGTCTTGCGTCATTACTGTCGGCCTCACATACGCGCAAAGTGGCGGATGTCAGGGGTTGTGTAATGAGACATGCAAAAAAACGTTAGTCCGCGCGCGGGCGCGGCCTATGCGGTCATAAGCACGACCGGCAGAATGGATCGAACCATGCACGCCAGTACGCCTGCCTTGCCTCCGGATGGGCCGCCGCCCGATGCCACGCCACCCGCGCCGTCCGAACAGCATCTGTTCTCGTTTCACGGCACCGGCGGACCGTTCTTCGCCCTGGTGTTGAAGAACATGGTGCTGACACTGCTGACACTTGGCATCTACATGCCGTGGGCCAAGACCGAACGCCGGAAGTTCTTGTGGCAAAACGTCGAGATCGCCGGCCATCGCCTGCGTTATCACGGGACGGGCAAGGAGTTATTCGCGGGCTACCTGAAGGTCGCACTCGGCTACGCGATATTCCTCGGGCTGCCGGCGCTCGTTCGCCAGTTCGTCAGCCAGGAGGCCGCGATGGGGCTGCAGATCGCGCTGGGTGTCGGCCTCGTCGCGCTCATTCCGTATGCCATCTGGGGTTCACGCCGTTATTTGCTGAGTCGCACCAGCTGGCGGGGCGTGAACTTTCGCCTGGAGGGTGGACCGGGACTGTTCGCCAAGACGTTCTTCGTGGGCCTGTTGCTGACGATCGTGACACTGGGTTTGTACGGCTCGATATTCGCCAACAAGCTTCACAAGGTGTTGATGAATCACACCGCACTCGGCACCAAGAACTTCGAGTATCAGGGCGATGACACGGAGGTCTTCGTACTGAGCATGAAGGGTTTACTGTTCTCACTGTTGACCTGCGGCCTGTACTCGTTCTGGTATCGAGCCGAGCTCGCGCGCTACCAGTCGCACCACACCCGGTTCGACGGCGCGCGCGGCCAACTCGGGTTGACTGGCGTCGACCTTCTGGCACTGACGTTTCTGCAGATGATCGGCATGACCATGACGCTGGGCATCGCCTTCCCCTGGATCACCTGCTACAGCCTGCACTTCGTGCTCGAACGCATGCGCTTCACGGGTCCGATCGACTTCGCGCACATCTACCAGGCCGCCAGCACCGGCAATGCAGCCGCCGATGGCCTGGCCGACGCGCTCGACGTCGGCGCAGCGCTGTGACCAGCCATCCAGCCGAGTTCCTCGACGGCTGGTCGCTGGCGACGGTCGCAGTGGAGGTCGAGCTGAGCGCGGCAGGTCTGCGCGTGGTCGACACCGATGGCAAGGAACGCGCGCTCTGGACTGCCAGCGGCTTGCGCTGCGATGCGATGCAGCAGGGCGGCGTGCTGCACGTGACGCATGCAGCCGCGGGCTCCGAGACGCTGGTCGTGCGCGACCCGGCGCTCGCCGAACGCGTGCTGGCGATCTGCAGCGAGGTGAGCGCGCTGCCCGGTGGCAAGCGCCAGGGCCGCTTCGTGATGCTGTGGGCCAGCGCACTGCTGAGCGTGGGCGCCCTGCTCTACTTCGGCGCGCCGCTGTTCGCGCACGCGCTGGCGATGCGCATTCCGCTCGAGCACGAGCGCGCGCTGGGCACGCAGGTCGAGGCGGTCTTGAACTTCGCCCGCTGCGGCAACCCTGCTGCCGAAGCGGCCTTGCGCGGGCTAGAGCGACGCTTGCTCGGCCCGAGCGAGGTGCACGCCGAGTCGTTCGAGGTGCGCGTGGTGAAGATGCCGGAGCCCAATGCCTTCGCGCTACCCGGCGGGTTGATCGTGGTCACCACGGGGCTCTTGAAGAAGAGCGAGCGCGCGGACGAAGTCGCGGGTGTGCTCGCGCACGAGGTCGAGCACGTGGTGCAGCGCCACGTGCTGGCGGGGTTCATCCGCGACGCGTTGATGAGCGGCCTGTGGGCGGTCTCGGTCGGCGACTACTCCGGGTTGTTGGTGGTCGATCCCTCGACGGCCTATCGCCTGGCCAACTTGCAGTTCTCGCGCGCGGATGAGGACGCCGCCGACAGAGGCGCGGTACGGCGCTTGCACCGCGCGGGCATCAGCCACAAGGGATTGATCGACTTCTTCGAAGCGCTGCACGACAAGGACGACGTGGACGGGCCCAACTGGCTCTCGACACACCCGAGCACGGGGCAACGCATCGGCCGGCTGCGCGGCCTGACGGATGTAGCTGATCCCAAGCCTGCCCTCGATGACGCGGAGTATCAGGCGTTGAAGCGCGGATGTGAGTGACTGGCACACGTCGTCCGCTCGACCGGGCCACTTGGCTAGAGGGAACTCTGCCGCTGTCGGCGGCAGCATCTCGCACTGCGTTCCAGCATCGCACCAATCGACGAAGCTCGCTCAAAACGTCGTTGCGAGCGCACGCGCCACGCGACTAGCGTTTTTAGCCGTGAACCTGCTGCGGCGCTCGACAATCATCGCACTGAACCTATGGGCCGTGTGTTGTGCAGTCGGGGCGGAGGCGCAGGATCGGTTCGACATCGAGAACCTGAACGCCGTGACCTCGACGCAGGGCTCGGTGCTCAGCGTGTACGGCGGCCGCACGCTGGACCGCGGCGCGTACTCGCTCGCGCTGCACGCGTCGTACGGAAACCGGCCGCTGTCGATCGACGACGCAGACGGCGAGCGCTTCGGCGATCTCGTGGGCTCGGTCGGCACGCTCGAGGTGCTCGGTGCGGTCGGCTTGGTCGACCGGCTCGAGGTAGGCCTCGCGCTGCCTTTCCACCGTAACGCCGCGGGCAGCGACTACAACACGACGCCGCCGCCCGTCGTCGAAGCTGGCACGTTGTCGGATTCCCAGGTCGCGTTCGGCGACATACGGGTCGTGCCACGCGTCGGCCTGCTGCGGCACGACGGTCCGGGCGGCGTCGATCTCGCACTTGCAGCCACGGTGTGGCTACCGACCGGCAACGACGACGCGTACGCCGGTGAAGCCGTGCGCGTCGAGCCGCGCGTCTTGCTCGACTATCAGACTCGCAACTGGCTGGTCGCGTTCAACGCGGGCTACTTGATCCGGCAGTCCGCCGACGTGCTCGGCACGAAGCTGGACGACCAGGTGCGCCTCGGTCTGGGCGCCGATGTCGGCCTCGGCATGGGCTTCAGCGTGCTCGGTGAAGTCAACGCGCAGCTCAACGTGCTGGCGGACGACTTCAGCGGCGAAGACGTCGCGAGCGAAGCGCTGCTCGGCCTGCGCATGCGATCGAAGGGTGGCTTCGGCGCGCAGCTCGCCGGCGGGCCCGGCCTCATGAGCGGTTTCAGCGGGCCCGTGTATCGCGTGATCGCCGCCATCGGCTTCGAAGGCGCCCCGCCCAAGCCGCAGCCGGAGCCGGAGCCAGAGGTGGTTCCCGAGGTCGATACGGACGGCGATGGACTCGCAGACGTGTCGGACCAGTGTGCGAACGAGGCCGAGGACAGAGATCAATTCGAGGACGACGACGGCTGTCCTGATCGAGACAACGACGCGGACGGCATCGCCGATGCAGCCGACCGCTGCCCGCTGCAGGCAGAAGACAAGGACGGCTACGAGGACCAGGATGGCTGCCCGGACGCCGACAACGACGCCGACGGAATCGCCGACGCCTCGGACGCGTGTCCGAACGAAGCCGGTGTCGCAGAAGCCCACGGCTGTCCGGCGCCGGTCGCCGCGCCCGAGCCGCCCGCGAGCGTGGTCATTGCACAGGAGAAGATCGAGCTCAAAGAGACGATCCTCTTCGGCAATAACAACGCGCAGATTCAGGCGCAATCGCAGGGGCTGGTCGACGCGATCGCCAAGGTGCTGAGCGAGCATCCCGAGATCCAGCTGGTGTCGATCGAAGGTCACACCGACGACCGCGGCAAGGTTCGCCACAACCAGGAGCTGTCCGAAGCTCGCGCCAAGTCGGTGGTCGAGGCGCTGGTCGCGCGCGGTATCGCGAAGGATCGACTGAAGTCCGCGGGCTACGGAGCAAGCCGGCCGATCGTGCCCAACGACAGCGACGACAATCGCGGAAAGAACCGCCGCGTAGAGCTGCGGATCGAGCGGCGCGCTACGCAGTGATCCGCGTCGGCTCGATGCGGTAGCGCCGCAGCTCCGGCAGGCGCCACGCGACCATCATCACCACCAGCAAGCACGCGGCGCCGCCGCTGACCACGGCGAAGGTCGGGTTGGTCCAGCTCGCGACGAAGCCGGACTCCGCCGCTCCCAGCTGGTTGCTGGCGCCGATGAACAGCATGTTCACGGAACTGACCCGCCCGCGCAGCTCGTCCGGCGTGGAGAGCTGGATCGCCGTGGAGCGCATGACCACGCTCACCTGGTCCGCCATACCGGCGACCATGTAGGCCGCGACGGACAGCGGGAACCAGCGCGACAGACCGAAGACGATCGTCGCCAGGCCGTAGACCGCGACCGTGATCAACAACGTGGCCCCCGCGCGCCGCACCGTCGGGCGCAGCATGAGCATGAGCGCCATCGCCAGCGCGCCGATCTCGAGCGTCGAGCTGAGCAAGCCGTAGCCCTTCACGCCTACGTGCAGGATGTCGTTCGCGTAGATCGGCAAGAGCGCGGTCGCACCGCCGAAGATCACCGCGAACATGTCGAGCGTCATGCAGCCGAGCACGACCGAGCGGCCCCAGACGAAGCGCACGCCCTCGGCGATCGCAGCCAGTGAGACGTTGCGCTTGGGGCCCGTGTTGTGCGCGTTGAAGCGCAGCGTGAGCATGCTGAAGAACGCCACCAGCATGAGCGCGATGAAGCTGCCGTATGCGGCTTCGATGCCGAACTGCGCGATGATCAGGCCGCCGACGGCAGGGCCGGAAGCGAAGGCCAGCGCCTGGTTGGTGGAGGAGATCGTGACTGCGCGCGGGAAGATCTCGCGCGGCACCAGCGCGGGCAGGATCGCCGAGCGCGCCGGGCTCTCGAAGGCTCCCGCGCACGACACCAGGAGCACGCTGCCGTACAGCACCGGCAGGTTCACCGCGCCACGCCGCGTGGCCTCGAACAAGAACGCGCCCGCGAGCAGCAACACGAGCTGCGCGCCGTTGATGATCCGCCTGCGATCGTAGGTGTCCGCGACCGCGCCGCCCACCAGGGTCAAGCACAGCGCCGGGATGAACTGCACGATGCCGATCAGGCCGAGGTCGCGCGCGGACTGCGAGATGCTGTAGACGTGCCAGAGCACGGCCGAGCGCAGCATCGTCAAGCCGACGGCGGAGGCGAAGCGACTGGCCAGGAACAGATAGAAGTCGCGAGACAAGGCAGCCATGTATCCGAGCCGCCTCGCGCGCGCAAGCTCACTGGCCAGCGATGCGACGCACCAGCTCGACCAGCGCGCCGCTCTGCAAGCTGCGGCTCAGCTGATGATCGTCGTCGACTTCGATCAGCTCGACGTAACCCGGTGTGCCGGTGGCGGCGAGCGCGCGGCTGTCTGCCACGTCGACGATCTCGTCGTCCGTGCCGTGCAGCAGCGTGACGCGGAACTCGGCCGGCAGGCACGGCTCGGGCAGGAACATGCGCGAGGCCTGGGCCAACAGCAGCGTGCGGCCGCGCCACAGGCCGCGCTGGATCAGCTCCACCACCACCGCACCGCCGAACGACGAGCCGATCAGCACATCGGGCTTGAACTCGTCGAGCACCTCGGCCTGCAACCGGACGCAGGCCTCGAAGTCGGTCGTGTCCATGGCGGGTGTCCGCGTCTCGAAGTGTTGCGCGAACAGCCGCGCCTTCTTGCCCTGCGGGCTGCTCTCGAGGCCGTGAACGAACTGAACTCGCATTTCGGAGCGGATGCTTCATCAGCCGCGGTTGCGCGTCAATGCCCCGCGGCGTAGCGTCCGGCCGTGGCCGCCCGCAAGAAGCTCGACAAGCAGAAGGTCGCGGACGAAGTTCGCAAGCGCCTGTCCGAAACGTTGCCCGAACCGCGCTGCGAGCTCGATCATCGCAACGCCTTCGAGCTGGTGATCGCGACCATCCTGAGCGCGCAGAGCACCGACCGCACCGTGAACAAGGTGACGCCCGCGCTGTTCGCCCGCTACCCCACGCCCGCCGCGCTCGCCGCCGCCGATCAGGCCGAGCTCGAGGACGCCGTGCGCGCGACCGGCTTCTTCCGCAACAAAGCCAAGGCCGTGCGCGCGGCGAGCCAGCGCCTGGTCGACGCCTACGGCGGCGTCGTGCCCAAGACGATGGAGGAGATCACCACCCTGCCCGGCGTCGCGCGCAAGACTGGCAACGTGGTGCTCGGGACGGCGTATCGGATCACCAGCGGGATCACCGTGGACACGCACGCCGGGCGCGTCGCGCGGCGGCTTGGGCTGACCAAGCACGAGGACCCAATCAAGGTGGAGCAAGACCTGTGCGAGGTATTTCCGAAGCCCAGCTGGATCGACATGGGCCACCGCTTCGTGCTGCACGGCCGCTACGTGTGTCTGGCCAAGAAGCCGCGCTGCGCGGCGTGTCCGATCAATGAGGCATGCAAGAGTAGCGAGGCCAAGCCCGTGGCCAAGTGGACCGAGCGGGCGGAGCGCGAGCGGGTCCTGGTCGAGGCGCGTGGGGTGGTTAGCGAGTAAGAAGTGGAGTTTTGCGCTAGATTACGCGGCATGACGACCGCGCTGATCCAGAGCTACTACGACGCCTTCAACCGCCGCGACTACCCGGGGATGCTCGCGCTGCTTTCCCAGCACGTGCTGCACGACATCAACCAGGGCGCGCGCGAGCTGGGCAAGCAGCGCTTCGAGGCGTTTCTGGCGCGCATGGACGGCGCGTACAGCGAGCAGATCGAGTCGCTCGTGATCCTCGCGGACGCCTCGGGCACGCGCTTCGCGGCCGAGTTCATCGTGCGCGGCAAGTACCTGCGGGCCGATCCCGGGTTTCCGGCGGCGCACGGTCAGGGCTACGTGCTGCCCGCCGGCGCGTTCTTCGAGGTGCGCGCCGGGCAGATCACGCGCGTCACGACGTACTACAACCTGCAGGAGTGGCTGAACCAAGTGGGCGGCACGCCATGAGCGTGCGCGTCGAGTCCGTCTCGGGCGCGCAGGTCGAGCCGCACCTCGACGAGCTGGCCGCGCTGCGCATCGAGGTCTTCCGCGAGTACCCGTACCTCTACGACGGCACGCTCGAGTACGAACGCCGCTACCTGCGCGGCTACGCTGCCTCGTCGCGCGGCGTGGTCGTGGTCGCGCTGGATGGTGCACGCACGGTCGGCGCTGCCACTGCGTTACCGCTGCGCGATCACACCGAGGACATGACGCCGGTGCTGGCCGAGGCGGGGTTCGATCCCGACGAGGTCTACTACTTCGGCGAATCGGTGTTGCGCGCGAGCTATCGCGGGCAAGGTATCGGGCACGCGTTCTTCGACCACCGCGAGGCCGCCGCGCGCCGCCACGGCTTTTCGTTCGCGGTGTTCTGCGCCGTGCAGCGACCGGCGGATCACCCGCGCAAGCCCGCGGGCTACGTGCCGCACGACGCGTTCTGGCGCAAGCGGGGCTACGAACCTCGGCCCGACATCGTGGCCACGTTCGACTGGCAAGATCTGGACGAAGCCGCCGAGTCGCCGAAGCCGATGATGTTCTGGGTCAAGGAGCTCGCGCCGTGACCGTGCGCGTCGCGACGCTGGCCTATCCTATCGAAGAGCCATCCAGCTTCGACACCTTCGCGGACAAGCAGCGCGCGCTGGTGGCCGATGCGACTGGAAGCGGCGCGCGACTCTTGGTGTTGCCGGAGTACGCGAGCGTGGAGCTGAGCTCGACACTGCCTGCCGCCATAAGCGGCGAGCTCCGCCGCGAGCTGCGCGCGCTGCAGCCGCTGCGAGCGGCGATCGACCAGCTCTACGCAGAGCTGGCGCGCGAGCACGGCGCGTACATCCTGGCGCCCAGCTTCCCGGAGCTGATGCCCGACAGCGGCCTGTTCCACAACCGCGCGCGCTTCCACGGGCCGAACCGGACGTCGGGGCTCGTGGAGAAGCTACAGATGACGCGCTTCGAGCGCGAAGACTGGGGCATCAGCGGCGCCGCGGGCACGCGCGTGTTCGAGACCGAGCTGGGCGTGATCGGCGCGGCGATCTGCTACGACAGCGAGTTCCCGCTGATCGTGCGCCGCCAGGTGCTTCTGGGCGCGGAGATCGTGCTCGTGCCGAGCTGCACGGATACGCTGGCGGGCTACCACCGTGTGATGCTGTCCTGTCGCGCCCGCGCGCTCGAGAACCAGTGCTACGTGGTCATGGCGCCGACGGTCGGCGATGCGCCGTCGTCGCTCGCGCTCGATCACAACCACGGCGCGGCTGCCGTCTATGGGCCGGTGGACTACGGCTTCGCCAGCGACGGAGTGATCGCCAGCGGTGATCTGGATCAGCCGGGCTGGGTGTTCGCCGACCTCGATCTCGACGCGCTCCGCCGCGTGCGCGAAACGGGCCAGGTCACGAACCACGCGGACTGGGGCAATGTTGGACACCTCTCGGGCGCGATCGAACGCGTGAAGCTCTGAGCTAGATGTAGACCTGCAGCACCCTCCACAGCACCCAGACCAGGTGCGCGGCGCCGCAGGCGATCAGGATCGAGGGCTCCGCTCGCTCGAGCTTCGATAGCTGCCTGCCCTTGCGCAAGCGTTCCTTCGCCGCCTTCAGCTGCAGGTTCGCGACCAGCGGCTCGAGATCGGCTCGCGAGAGGCGCGACAGGGCTCGGTTGAGGCGGGGTTCGTCCATGTCCATGTCAGGGGTCCAATGCATCTTTCAGGGCCGCGCGGCCGCGCGCAAGGCGTTGGCGAACGGTGGCGGGGGTGAGGCCGAGGATGTCTGCGACCTGCGGGGCGGGGAAGCCTTCGACTGCCGTGAGCAGGAGGACTTCACGGTAGCGCAATGGGAGTTGCGCCAGGGCGTGTTCCAGCTTGCGTTCCAGCGCGTCGGCCGCGACTTGTTCGAGGGCGCTCGGCAGGATCGGGGATGGCGCGAGCCCCAGGGCCGCCAAGCCGGCGGCCTGTACCAGGGCCCAGCGGCGCTGGCTGATGAACAGGTTGCGGGCGACGCGAAAGAGCCAGGCGCCCGGCTCCGTGTCGGGGGTGAGGCGCGAGACGTTGGCGGCGAGGCGGAGCCAGGTTTCCTGGGTCAGATCGAGCGCGAGCGCCTCGTCGTGGGTGAGGCGCAGCAGGAACGAGTACAGACGCGCGCGATAGGCCTCGTAGACGTCACGAAAGGCCGCTTCGTCGCCTGCGCGCAGGCGCTCGACTACATCTGCGCTCACCGCGCAGGGCGCTTCGGGCACTTCGCGGCTGGCCGACGCGGGCATCGCAGCGATCAACGCACGAGCCGGGCGAGTGTGACAAGCCGTCACACAATCGGGCGCGCTGCGTTGAATGCGAGAGGAGATTTCGCATGCCGATCTGGTTCCAAGCGGGTGGTTGGGTGATGTGGTTCGTGCTGCTGTTCAGTGGGCTGGCGATCGCAGCTGCCGGCCGCTTCGCCTGGCGGCCGGACCCGACGCAGCTCGATCGCATCCAGCACCTGTCGCGCGCGATCGCCTGGTCGATCGTGAATGGCGTCGCGAGCGACTTCGCGGCCGTCGCAGTGAACGTGCCAGAAAACCCCGCCTGGGCCCACAGCCCCGACCTCGCGCTGATCATCTTGTCGGGCATCGGCGAGTCGATGTCGCCCGCGATCCTGGGCGGCGGCGCGTTGTCGGTTGTGTCGCTGCTGTGCGCCGCGGGTCACGCCAGGCTGCGCGCGCAAGGGGCTGCGCCGTGAACGAGCTGGAACGCTGCGCCGCCGCGCTGGAACGCTGGCGCTCTGCCTTCGAGAGCTTCACGCGGCCGGGTAGCGCACCGATCCTCGCGCAGCTCGCAGCTGCGGCGCCGGGCAGCACGGTCGTGGATCTCGCGTGCGGTATCGGCGATCCGGCGCTCGCCTTGGCAGCGGCCCTGCCCGGCTGCCGCATCGTCGCCTGCGACCGTGTCGCGCCGTTCTTGCAGCAGCTGGCGGCGGAAGCGGGCGCTCGCGGCCTGCACAACCTGACGCCCGTGTGCTGCGATCTCGCCGAGCTGCCGCTGCCAGCCGCGACGGCAGACTGGGTCGTGTCGCGCTTCGGCTTGCAGTTCGCGAGCGACGTGCCGCAGGCGCTGCGAGAGATCACGCGCGTGTTGCGGCCGGGCGGGCGCACCTTGCACGTGGTCTGGGGTTCGCCGGACCAGCCATTCTTTCGGCTGACGCTGTCGACCGTGCTCGAGGCTTGCGGCGCACCGGTGTTCGCCGTCGGTGAGCCCGGGCCCTTTCAATTTGCGGCGGCCGATGCGCTCGCGCGGCAGCTGCGAGCGGCCGGCTTCGGCGACGTGTGCGAAGCGGTCGCGCGCGACACGTGGACCTGGCCGGGAGATGCCGAGAGCCTGTGGGCTTCGACGCTCGAGACCTCCGCGCCCATGTTCGAGCCCTTGCTGGCGAGCCTCGGCACTGCGGCGCGCGGGGAGCTGGAGGCTCGCGTGGTGGACGGTTTGCGCGCCTTCGATGCTGCAGGAACGCTCGCGATTCCGATCGAGACGCGCTGGATCAGTGCCGCGCGCTGATCCACCCACACGCGTTCTTGGAAGAGTTGGAAATAAACTCTTGGACCTCGACAGCGCCCGATTGGAACGTACCCAGCGATGCGGAAGCCTGCGCTGCTGGCCTGTCTCGCGCTGCCAATCAGCCTGTCTCTCGCAGCTTGCGGCGGCGAGATCGGCGACCCCGTCTCGGGGGTCCCGGCAGGGCGCGATGGGATCCCCTCCGAGGCCGACCCGGAGCCGAAGCCGAGCACCGGCTCGGGATCGCAGCCATCCGCTGCGGTCTTCCAGCCTGCGCCGGCAGCGCTGCGCCGGCTGACCGTCGAGCAGTATCGCAACAGCGTGGCAGACGTGCTGGGCAACGGCCTGGCGCTCACGAGTGAACTGGAGCCGGACACCGCGCAGAACGGCTTCTACGCGATCGGCGCCAGCCGCGCGACCATCTCGCCCGCCGCGGCCGAGAAGTTCGAGCGCGCGGCCTATGACGCGGCCGCGCAGGCGCTGGTCCCGGCACGGCGCGCGAGCTTCGTGGGTTGTACGCCCAAGGCGGTGCAGGATACCGCGTGCACGAAGCAGTTCGTGGAGAAGCTCGGCACGCGCATCTTCCGCCGGCCGCTGACGGCTGCGGAGAGCACGCGCTACGTCGCGGTCGCCGAGAACGCAGCCAAGGCGCTGAACGACTTCCATGCCGGGCTCGAGTTCGCGCTGGCGGGTCTGCTCCAGTCGCCGAACTTCCTGTTTCGCGTCGAGCTGGGCGAGGCCGATCCCGACAACGGCAAGCGCCTGCGTTACGGCAACTACGAGCTCGCCTCGCGGCTGTCGTACACGCTCTGGAACACCACCCCGGACGTCCCGCTGCTCGATGCAGCCGGCAGCGGCGAGCTCCTCACGGCGCAGGGCCGTGAGCGCCAGACCGCGCGACTGCTCGGCGACGCGCGGACGCAGCGCGCGCTCGACAACTTCCACGCCGAGCGCCTGGGCCTCGCCGAGTTGGCGCAGCTGTCCAAGGCGGACGCTGTCTACGCCGGCCTCGATGACACGCTGCGCGACGCACTGCGCGACGACGTGCTGCGCACGCTGGCCGAGCTGTCCAACCCCGGCGCGGACTTCCTGGATGCCTTCGACACGCGGGTCGCCTTCGTCAACAAGCCACTGGCGGCGATCTACGGCGTGTCGTCGAACGCCACCAGCCTCACCAAGGTCGAGCTGCCGGATTCGGCCAAGCGCGTGGGGCTGTTGGGCAAGCCGGCCTTCCTCGCTCTGAATGCGCACAGCAACGAGACCTCGCCCACGCTGCGCGGCAAGTACATTCGCGAGCGCGTGCTGTGCGAGAGCATCGGCGCGCCGCCGCCCAACGTCGTGCCGGTGCTGGGCGAGCCGGACCCGAACGCGCCGACCATGCGCGATCGGCTGAAGAACCACGCCAAGGACGCAAGCTGCAACGCCTGCCACTCCAGGATGGATCCACTCGGTCTGGCGCTCGAGCACTTCGACGCCATCGGCCGCTACCGCGCCGACGACCACGGCCACGCGCTCGACACGACCGGCGAGCTGGACGGCGAGGCATTCGACGGTGCGCTCGAGTTATCGGCGTTGTTGCGCGACGACCCGCGGACGGCGGCGTGTGTGGCGCGCCAGCTCTACCGCTACGCGACCGCGCACGTGGAGACAGATGGCGAGGCCGGGCAGATCGACCAGCTGGTCACCGGCTTCGAAGCTTCCGGTCACGACTTCCGCGCGCTGCTCACCCAGGTGGTGCAGAGCGACGGCTTCCGCTACGCGGCCAAGGAGGCAGGCCCATGAAGCACATCATCCGCCGCCGTACGCTGCTGCGCGGACTGGCCTACGGGGGCGCGGTCAGCATCGCGTTGCCCGTGCTGGACTGCATGCTCGACAGCAGCGGCCGCGCCTTGGCCCAGGGGATGCCCCTGCCCAAACGCTTCGGCGTGTTCTTCTGGGGCAACGGCGTGCGCCTCGCGCGCTACACGCCGTCCACGACTGGCAACTACACGCTGAGCGAGACGCTCAAGCCGCTGGCGAACGTCAAGGACTACGTCTCCGTGCTCTCGGGCTACGACATCAAGACCGGCAACCAGCGCGGCCACCACGCCGGCTGCGTGGGCATTCTGTCCGGCGCGCCGATGGTCTCGCAGGATCCCAAGGGTGCGCCGTACGCCTCGACGTTCAGCGCGCCATCGATCGATCAGGTCGTCGCGGCCAGCGTCGGCAAGACCACGCGCTTCAAGTCGCTGGAGGTCGGCATCTCGAAGAACGTGACCACCGGCGAAGGCACCACGCTGCGCTACCTGAGCCACAACGGACCGGACAACCCCAACCCGCCCGAGTACTCGCCGAAGGCCCTGTACACGCGCGTGTTCGGCAGCGGCTTCAGCGCCCCTGATGCAGCTGCGCCCACGATCGATCCGAAGCTGGCGTTGCGCCGCTCGGTGCTATCGGCCGTGCGCGAGGACGCCACCGCCTTGCGCGCACGGCTGGGCAAGAACGACCAGCAGCGCCTCGACCAACACTTCGAGAGCATCCGCGCGCTCGAGAACCAGATCAGCGCCACCGAGAAAGCGCCGCCGCCACCCAGCTCGTGTCGAGCGCCCAACCCGGCCGTCGACACGGCAGGTGACGCCAACCTCACGGCCACCAACGCCAGCATGGCCGGGCTCGTCTCGCTGGCACTCGCCTGCGATCAAACGCGCGTGTTCTCCTACATGTTCAGCGGCTCGGTCGGCGGCACCAGCTACCCCGAGCTCAAGATCAGCGGCAACCACCACACGCTCAGCCACGACGAAGCCGGCGATCAGCCGCAAGTGCAGTCGATCACGACCTTCATCGTGCAACGTTTCGCGGCGCTGCTCGAAGCGCTCAAGGGCGTCCCCGAAGGCGACGGCAACCTTCTCGACCGCTGCGTGATCCTGGCCAGCAGCGACTGCACCGAAGGCCAGCCGCACTCGATCAACAACTACCCCGTGCTGGTTGCGGGCGGTGGCGGCGGCGCACTCGTCCACCCGGGCATCCACATCAAGGGCAACAAGGCCAACACCAGCGACATCCTGCTGACGCTGCTGCAAGCGATGGATTTGCCGCTGAACGAGTTCGGCAAAGACGGTGGCCTGAGCAAGACGCCGGTAGCTACGCTGCGTCGCGCTTAGTCACTTGTACCGGCAGGTCTTGTGACCGCTCTTCTCTTCACACACGAACCCCACCGGGCAGTCCCGATCGTCATCGCATGCATTGAAGCAGCGGGATCCGCTGTGGTCGATGCAGTAGAAGCCGCTCGGACAATCCCGGTCTGATGAGCAGCGAGGGCTACACCAGCCTTGCGGCGAACATTTGCCGCCGGTGCAACACGAGTCGGCCTCCCCGCCGCAGTCCTCGTCGTCACTACACGTCGCGCCGTAGGGAACGCCGTCGTGCTCGGTAACTGGTCGGTCTCCGTCCGAGTCGTCACCGCATCCCAACGCGAGCAGGCAAAGCAACATCGATGTCGCCACCCTCATTCGCAGTTCCTCCGCATTTTAGAGCCGAAGCGATGGTACCGACGCGAGGCGACGTCTGTAAACGCGACACTGTCGGTCCTTTCTCGACACCGGCGACCGCTCGCTTACGCGGCGCAGCACTACACCATGCGTTCGTACCAGGCGACATCCCAGTACTCGCCGAACTTGCGGCCGACGCGGTGCATCGTGCCGACGTGCTTGAAGCCGAAGCGCGCGTGCAACGCTATCGAGCCCTCGTTCGGCAGCGTGACGCCGGCGATGTACGAGGCGATGTCTTCGCCACGCAGCGCGTCGAACAGCACGTTGTACAGCAGGGTCCCCAGGCCGCGCCGCACGCTCTCCGGCGCGCAGTACACCGTCGTCTCGACCGTGCTGTCGTAGGCTGGCTTGACTCGGAACTGATGGCTCGACGTGTACGCCAGCACCACGCCCGCCTCCTCTGCCACGAACAAGCGGTGCCGCCCCGTCGGCGCGTGCTGATCGAACCAGGCGCGGCGCTGCTCCGCGGCAAAAGGCTCGATGTCGAACGTGATCGGGGTGTTCACCACGTAGTGGTTGTAGATCTCGACCAAACGCGGCAAGTCCGCGGGGGTGCCTACTCGAACCTCGACCATCGCCCCGAGCTTCGCGCACTCGCACCGACCGCGCCAGCTATGCGCGTCGCGTGGCGACCAAAAACGTCACCAGTCCTGCGAGTAGCAGGCCGATCGCCAGCACACCGCCGCCGGGCAACGCCGGCGCGGCCAGCACGCCGCCGATCGTCAGCAGAAACGCGATCGCAACCCCGCCGCCGTGCGCATGCGGGCGGACGTGCGCCAGCCACACGCAGGCCAGGTAGACGGCGACCGGCACGGCCACTGCTGCGCCGGCAGCCTGGCGCGAGAGGTGCGCGTGGCCTGCGGCGTGGTCGGCGACGACCGACAGCCCGGCACCGATCGCCGCGATCGAAGCGAAGATTGGGAAGTGTCCGTAGCCCCAGGTGAAGCCAGCCCGCAGCGAGCTCAGCACGTGTTGTGCGGGGTGCGCGAAGTAGATCCACCAGACCGAGAACACGATCAAGAGGCCGCCCGCGCTGAGCGCCAATAGCTGGTACGTGTTTGCGTTGACGTCGAGCGCGCCTTGCACTGCCTGCGTCGCGGACAGCACCGACTCACCGAGCACGATCAGCGTGAGCAAGCCATAGCGTTCGGCGATGTGGTGCGGATGCCACTTGGTCCTGCCGGCGCGCTCGGCCCAGATCGGCACCGACAGCTCACACAGCGCGAACACCAGGAACCCGTAGGCGCGCGCCGTCGCCGGCCAGATCAGCAGCGACCACCAGCCGAGCTGACACAACCCGAGGCCCAGGGCGAAGCGCCGCGCCGTGGGCGCACACGTGGGATCGGCGTGCGCCGCGCGCAGCCAGAGCGCGATCAGCGGCACGCGCATGATCGTGTAGCCGACGGTGATCACGCCGAAGTCGCCTTCCTCGAAGGCGCGCGGCACCCCGGCCGCGAGCACCAGCACGCCCGCGATCTGCGCCAGTACCAGCAGCCGATACGGCACGTCGTCGGTGTCGAAGGCCGACGCGAACCAGGTGAGGTTCATCCACGCCCACCAGATCGCGAAGAACGCGCTGGCGAAGCCGAGCACGCCGTGCAGGGTGTGGCCCTCGCCGACCGCGTGGTGCAGGTGCGCCGCAGCCTGGGCGATCGCCACCACGAAGCACAGATCGAACAACAGCTCGAGCGGCGTGGACACGCGGTGCGGCTCGCCCGGATCCCGCGCCACCATCTTGCGGCGAAGTGCGCGCTGCGTGTGACCGACGGATTCGCTGCTCACGGCCCGGCAGCTTGGCACACGCCGCATTCGCGACTCAACCGTCTCCGCCCTGCGCCTCCTTCAACTGAGCGCGTGCCGCCTCGAGCCCCTGCTCGGCCGAGACCTCCATACGCTGCGCCTCGTCGAGCGCCTGCGTGCGCTGCGCGAGCTCGGCTTCGGCCTCGCCGATGTAGCCGCGCAGCTCCTTCTGCTTCTGCTCGAGCTCGCGCAGCTGGGCCTGCGCGCGCAGCAGGTTGACCTCGGCCTCGCGCTGCTCGCCACGCCGGCCGCGCACGCGCTCGCGCGCCGCTTGCGCCCCACGCTCGGCATCGGCCAGTCGATTCCGCGCCCGCGCGAGCATCTGCGGATCAGGCTTGGGCTTGGCGGCCGGCAGCGGCTGCTGGACCGCAGCCATCGGCAGCGCGAGCGGCACCTGCAGCTGTGGGCTGCCGACCAGCGGCAACGCATCGAAGCCGCTCGGCTCGAGCTCGCGCTGCATGCGCCCGGGTCGCTCCTCTCCGGCGCCGCTCAACCAGGACTGAAACGTGGCGAAGATCTTGCGCTGCGCCGGCGCCCCGTCCGCGAGCCCGGCCTGGGTGCAGAAGCGCAGCGCCGCCTCGACCACCGCGTGCGTCGCGTCGCGCTGCGCGCTGAGCACCGCGGACAGCTGCTGCGGATCCGCCTGGTCGCGAGCGTGCGCCTCGCGCAGCGTGATCGCGGCGCGGCGCGCGCGCTCGATCAACAGCGGCTTCTGGAACTGCACCTGGTTCAGCCCCCAGGCCGCCGGCGCCGGTCGTTTGAGCACCTTGATCTGCTCGGCCGCAGCCTTGTCGCCGGCCTTCTTCAGCCGATCTGCCAGCGCATTGCGCTCCCCCACCAGCTCACTCGGCGGCAGCTGAAACAAGCGGTCGAGCTCGGCCTCCAGCGCGTCCATCGCCGGCTGTGCATAGCACGGCCGAGGCGCTACTCCGCGGCCGTCGGCTGCAGAGACGGCCGTTCCAGCTCGACGAACAGGCTGTGGCTGGTCTGCAGCAAGGTCAGGCGCAGCAGCGCTCCGGGCCGCACCTGACAGCGCAGCAAGTACCCGGACAGGCCGCGCAGGCTGCCCGCGCCGTCGTACTCGGCCGTGCCCGCATCCGGCAGCTGATAGCTCGCGGGATACAGCTGCTGGCGCAGCGCGCTGGGCACGCGCAGCGTCCCCGATTGCAACATGCTGGCGGATACCCGGTAGTCGATCCAGATACCCGAGCCATCCTCGAGCCAGCCGAAGTCGACCACGCTGGGAGCCTTCTGCGTGCGCGGCAGGCCCCGCCGCGCCGCCGCGATCTCGCCCGGCTGCACCGGCACGCCGATCGGCGCGTACACGCAGCGGTCGAGGCGACGCAGGATCGGACTGCTGCCCAGGTAGACGCTGGTGGTCGTGTACTTGAGCCCTGCGGCGAGGCAGTGGCTGCGTACCTCGGCGTGGGTCAGCACGGGGCCGTGGCGCTGGAAGATGTCGAGCATCACGCGCTCGCACTCGGATAGCAGCTCGGCCGCCTGACGCGGGCGCAAGTCCACCACGACCCGGCCATCTTCGATCCGACAGTCAGGCAGTTGTTCGCACAGCGCGCGCAAGACGTTCACCGGCGGTGCGCAGACCTGGGGTCCGTATTGACGGCCGATGCCATGACACAACTCGTCGATGTCGATGCGCGGCGCGACCGACAGGATCTTGTCGAGCTTGTAGAGCAGCGGGTTGTGCCGCAGGTCGCCGAGCCAGAACCAACCGCCGGCTTCGTCGAGCCAGCGGAGGCTGGGTACCTTGGCCAGCAGCGGGCGAAGCGAGGCTTGAGACAGCTCGGTCTGCGCTTCACGGTTCAGCTCGCTGGTCAGTTGTTCGAGCGTGACACAACCCCACTGTTCGGCGAGGCGGCGTGCGGAGCGCGGCACGAGCGTACCGGCGCGCAGCTCCTCGGGCCGCCCCACGAACACTCCGGCGCCCAACAGATCCCAGCGCAGCGCGGTCGTGATGCCGAAGAGCTCCGCCGCGCGCAACAACCCCGCGATCGAGAGCGTGCGCTGGGTGAAGTCGCCCCGTTGCAGCGCGGCCTGCGCCTCGACGGCAGACATGAACCCCGCACGCTCGAGCGCCGCGAGCGCAGCCGTCAGCTTCGAGAGCGGCAGGTCCGCCGAGCGCTGGCTGGCGGTGAACAGCGCGACGATCTGGCGCACCCGTTCACGCGTCACGCCGGTGGCATGGCCGACCTGCTTCAGCGTGGGCGAGGTCGCGACGTCCCAGCCGATCCAGCGCTCCACCTTCTCGCGATCGCTCGGCTTGGCCAGCGTAGCGATCGCCGCGCTGACTTCGGCTTCGATGCTCGTGGTCTGCTCGATGGCGTGCAGGTCGGGCACCAGCGACTTGTGCAATGCCGCAAGCTCGTCGGCCCTGACGCGAGCCAAAGCCTCGGCGGCCACGCGATCCCAGGCTGGATGCTTGCGACCGAGCGCCTGGTCCAGGCGCCCCGCCAGCGCCGCGAGCTCCGCGACGGTCTTGTTACCGCAGTTCTTGTGCGCGCGCAGCGCCGCTTCCGAGTAGCCGATCAGATCTCCCAGGCGCTGCACGCCCAGCTCGCGCAGGCAGCCATGCGCACGCGCCGAGAGCGCGACCTGGCGCAGGTCGAGCAGCAACGCCGTCGGAATCCCGGGGGGCGGCTTGGACGCGACCGGCGGCGGCGGTTTGGACGCAGCGCGCAGCGCATCGCCGCCGAGCGGCGCACCCTGGGACGTGGCCCAGAGCTCGAGCTCGCCTGCGGTCTTGCGGCCACAGTTGCGAATGCTCAGCAGCTTCGCCCGGGTCAGCTTCTTGAGCTCGGACGGACGCGTGATCTGCAAACGTTCCAGCACGCCGCGCGCGCGCGCCGACAACATGGCCGTCTGCAGCTGCGCGCTGCCGTGATCTGCTCTCCCCGTCTTCACGCGCGCTCGTAGAGTGCCGCGGCGCGCCTGGCCACGCGGTTGATGGTCTCGCCGATCTCGACGATCGGATCGGTGACGTCGAGGTATTCGCCGCGACTCGCCAGCTCGCTCGCCAGGGCCAACGCGTACTCGAGGAACGCGACCTCGTAGGCCAGGCGCTGGAAGGACACGTCGTCGACTCGACCCGCGCCCAAGGCTGCAGCGAGTTGTGGGTGGTCCAGGTTGACCACGATCTGGCGCGCGGCGGCGACGTAGCGCGCGCGCTGGTTGGCCTGCCCCTCGTTACGGAACTGCAGGCTGAAGCCACCCCGCGACGTGCTGCGCGGGCCGCCGTCCGCTGCTGCGCGCGGAGGTCGCCCGACAGGCTCCTGTGCCGCGGGCTGCGACTCCGCGGGGGCTCGCTCCGGCTCGCCACGGGCAGACTTGACCCTGCCGCCCTCAGCGGCAGGAGATCCAGTAGCCGGCGCCGGCACGTTCGGGACGCGCCCCCAGAAATCCGAGAAGTCTTCGTTGATCACGCGCGCGATGTCGCTGGCATGCTGGGCGAGCCGCCGTGCCTCCTCGCTCGCCTTGCGCGCTCGCTCCTGCGCCGCCAGCTCCTTGCGCAGCTTGTCGACCTGGCTACCGATGAAGCCGATGATCGTGCGCACCAGCTCGTTGGCCCGGTTCAACTGCGTCGAGCGACTCATGTCGAAGGCCGCGACCGAGCTGGTATCGGAGTCGAGCTGCGCGACGTCGATCTCGCCGAATACGTACTCGGACATCTCGCGCCCCTCACTGCCGGCCAGCGTGGTCTCGAGCCACATCCCCTTGCAGTAGATGGCGACCCCGCGCTCGTCTTCGGCCAGCGGTGCAGCAGCGACGCGCAGGATCAGCTCGCAGGCGCCGAGCTTGGCGCGCGTGCCCGCGTCCGGTTCGATCAGCAGCGTGCGGATTGCGCGCGGCGATCGATATACGCACTCGTGCTGGTTCACCCAGACGCGCGCGTCGCGACCCCAGCGCGCCAGGTTGCGCTCGACGTAGCGGATCACGTGCTTGGCGTCCAGACGCGGCAGCCGTACGCCTTCGATCTCGATCAGTGTGCCGTTCGCATCCGTCACCGGGCGCTCTTTCTCCAGCACCCGCACGGGGATCGGCGAGTCGTCCGACATGCCCTCGACGTCCTTGCGATCGAGCGCCACACGGGTGCGCTTGCCCGAGCGCGTGGTCGAGACCACGAGCCGATCGGCGATGCCGAAGGCGGCAGACTTACCCGTGCCGAAGCGGCCGCGCCCTGCACGCCCGGCCTTTCGATCTGCGTTCTCGCCGTGCATCACGAAGAAGTTCTGCAGGTCGCCGAAGCTCATGCCGCGCCCGTTGTCGCCGATCGTGATGCGCCTGGCCTTGCTGTCGAGCTCGACGCGGACCTCGGGTCGCACACCCGGGTCGACGTACTGCAGACCATTGGCGACATACTCCCAGACCGCCAGCTGCTCGTTCTTGAACAGCGCCGCGCTCTGCAGCAGGTCGCGCGAGACGTGGCTCTTGACGTAGATGCGATCGGCAAGCGCGCTCACGGCGTGTGCGCCCTCCGCTGCTGCACCTGACGACTAACACCACCGCGCAGATACACCGCGGGCGTGACCACTCGACAAGCTGGAAAACATGAGAAGCGCGCACGCGCTTCCGCGATACTACCCACCGACTAATTTATGATGGTCAGGCCCGTATGCGTCAAACGAATCCACTCACCAGCATACGAACGTACCAGTGATGTGCGTGCGCGCAGCAAGTGTGCGCCGCGGTATCTGCTCAACTCCACCACGGCGTGTGCAGCAAGTCCGGCTATCATAAACGAGCTGGACTCAGCCGTATGAACAAGCCCGCCCCCAGCCTCGCTCCCGAGCAGCGCCGCATCGGCAATCGCTACGAGATCCAGTCAGTCTTGGGACGCGGCGGCATGGCGTGCGTGTATCGCGCCACCGATCTGGTGTCGGGACGTGACATCGCGCTCAAGGAGCTGCAGCTGCCGGAGTCGAGCCGCGACCGCGCCAGCGTCACCAGCTTGTTCGAGCGCGAGTTCCACACGCTGTCGCAGCTGGCGCACCCGCGCGTGATCGCGGTCCACGACTATGGTCTGACGAGTAACGGCCCGTACTACACGATGGAGCTGCTCGACGGCGGCGATCTGCGCGAACGCGCGCCCATGCCGTGGCGCGAGGCCTGCGAGCTACTGTTCGACGTCTGCTCATCGCTGGCGCTATTGCACTCCCGACGTTTGCTGCACCGTGACATCAGCCCCCGCAACATCCGCTGCACGCGCGACGGTAAGGCCAAGCTGATCGACTTCGGCGCCATGACTTCGATGGGCACGGGTGCCCCGGTCGTCGGTACCCCGGCCTATACGCCGCCCGAGACCGTGCACCGACTCGCGCTCGATGGGCGCGCGGACCTGTTCTCGCTGGGCGTCACCTTCTACACGGCGCTGACCGGGCAGATGCCCTACCCCGCGCGCACCTTCGCCGAAGCGCTGGCAGCCTGGAAGACCAAGCCGCTGCCACCCTCCGCGCGCGTGGCGACCATCCCGCCCGCGCTCGACGACCTCGTGCTCTCCCTGATCAGCATCGAGCCCGCATTGCGTCCACCCAGCGCGTTCGATGTCATGCAGCGCTTGGCGGCGATCGCCGATCTGCAGCGAGACGAGTCGGCGGAGGTCTCTGCGGCCTATCTCGCCACGCCGAATCTCGTCGGCCGCGAAGTGCTGCTCGGGCAGGTGCGCGAGCGGCTATCGGGCGCGCTCAGCGGCCACGGCGGTGCAGTGCTGGTGCGCGGTGGACCGGGCCAGGGGCGCTCGCGCATGCTCGACGCGTGCGTGCTGGAGGCCAAGACCCTGGGCGCCTCGGTGCTACGCGCGAGTGCCAGCGGCGAGCAAGAGCCCTACACCGTGGCTCGCGCGCTCGTCCAGCAGCTGTTGGCTGCGCAGTCACAGGTCGAGCTCGCGGCGGCGGACCCCGAGCTGTTCGCGATCGACGCGGCCGCCAACACCAATGCGCCGCCACGCCTCGAGTTGAAGCGTTGGAGCGGCGAAGGTGCCGAGGCGGAACGAGTCCAGCAAGCGCTCGTGCGCTTCGTCCTCACCGTCAGCCGCACGCAGCCACTCATGGTCGCGGTCGACGACGTCCAGCGCAGCGACCCCGCCTCAGCGGCGATCCTGGCTGCGCTGATCGACAAGCTCAAGCGCGGCAACGTGGCCGTGGTAATGACCGCCGAGAGCGGCGCGGAAGATCTGGCGGTGGACGTTCTGGCACGACGCTGCGCCGTACTCGATCTTCCACCGCTGACGCGCGAGCAGACACAGATGCTCTTGTCGTCAGTCTTCGGCGACGTGACGAACCTCGAGATGTTGACCGGCGAGATCCACGACGTCGCGCTCGGCAATCCGCGCCAATGCCTGGACATGGCGCAGCACCTGGTCGATCGCCAGGTGATCCGGTATGCGGCCGGCACCTGGACACTGCCCGAGCAGCTGAGCGCCGACGACCTGCCCCGCAGCGGAGCAGACGCCTTGCGCTCGAAGCTATCGCGGCTCTCGGCGGCGGCGCGCTTCCTCGCCGGAGCGCACGCGCTGGCGTACTACGACCTGCTCAGCGGCGACGACTACCGCGCGTTGCGGCCGGACGCAGACCCACTCAGCACCGACTGCGCAGTGAGCGAGCTGCTGACGCTCGGCGCGATCCATAGCACTGGAAGCGCCTACACCGTCTCCAATCGCCTCTGGGCAGCGGCGGCGCGCGCCGAGCTCACCCCCGAAGCAGGCCGTTCGGTGCACCTCGCACTGGCGCAGATGTTCCGGCCCAAGGCGAAGCTCGCGTCGATCTATCACCTGTTCGAAGCCGATGCGCTGGACGAAGGACTCGAGGCCTTCGCAGAGCAGCACCGCGGGTACGCGGAAAAAGGCTTCGACATGAAGCTGGTCGATCGGAGCCTGTACAAGCTCGTCCCCGCGTACCAAAAAGCGATTGCCGCCGCGGTGGAGCGGCGCAGCACGCCGCGGCAGCTCGCGAACCTGCGGCGCTGGGCCGTCGCGCTCAGCGTCATGGCAGAAGGCGCGGGCTACGAGGTCACCGCGCCGCAGTGGTTCGAGCAACTGCGCCACGACTCGGGTCTGGACCTGTGGCAGGCAGACTCCGAGGGCGGGACATCCGGCGACCGTCTGACGCGCGCGCTGCAACGCGCCTACGAGCGCTTCCTCGCAACCCCCGAAGCCGAACGCGTGTATGGCCCTGACGAGGCCGTCAAGCTGCTGGCCGAGTACGTCGTGATCTCAATCGCCATCGGCGCGCGCACGATGCACACCACGCTGCTCGAGAGCCTACCGCCCCTGCTCGAGCCATTCGTGCCGCTTTCTCCGATCCTGGACGCCATCTGGAACAACGCCATCGCCACGGCCGAGTCGCAGAGCGAAGGCCGCCTCGAGGCCGCGCGCGATCGCTGGATCGAGGTGCTTCGCAAGCTGGATGCATTGCCCGCAGGCGAGCTCGAGCACGTCGACGCAATCGCCAACGCGGTGGCCTATGGCGTGGGTTTGATGGAGGCTCAGCTCGGGCTTCCCAGTGCAACCAGCTTCGCCGCGCGCCTCGAGCAGGATCCCCTGCAAAAGCTGAGCGCGATGTACCTGCGCAAGATCGTCCGCCTCGAGCAAGGCGACTGGACCGGCGCAGAGCGCCTGCGTCGCGAGGCCGAGGTACTCGCCCTGTCGCTCCGCACGTTGAACATGTTCAACTCGTTGCCGGTCGTCGAGCTGAGTGTCTACGTCATCGCGGGTGACCTCACCGGCACGCAACAGTGCCTCGATCAGCTGCGATTGATGGCCGCCAAGTATCCGCGCTGGGAGACATGCCTGGTGGGTGCAGAGGGCTACTTCGAAATGGTGCGCGGAGACTTTGCCGGTGCCATCCGCAAGTTCGAGGAATGCCGCGCGCGCGCGGCGCCGGGCCCCGATGGCAAGTCTCCGGCCATGCTGATGTGGATCGCGGCGACCGCAGGTCTGGCCGAAGCGCTGCTCAACTCGAATCGCGCCGCGGAGGCGCGCGAGCACGCGAGCGCGGCCCTGCGCTTCTGTGAGGAGCGCGGGATCAACAGCGTCGACAACGACCTGACCCGCGTGCTCGCGCTGGCCGAAGCCACACTCGGCGACAACGCGCCCGCGATCATGCGCCTCGATGGGCTGATCGCCAAGCAGAGGGCGGCGGGCGTCACGGGTCCGCGCATCGGCCAGAGCTACGAGTCTCGCGCACGCATTTCCATCTGGACTCAGGACGAACCGGCGTTCGAACAGTTCTCGCGCCTGGCAGCCAACGAGTATCGCCGCGGCGCGAACAGCCCCCTGGCTGCGCGCTACGAGCGGCTGGTCAATGAGGCCTTGCGCGCGGGCTTCCAGGCCACCGCAGAGCTCAGCGACTTCCAGCCCAGCACCATGCTGGAGTCCAACAGCACCGACATGCCGGACGTCCAGACGACCGTGTTGCGCGCGATGACCGGCGCTCAGCGCAGAGAGGACCGCGCCAAGCGCGCGCTGCGCCTGTTGTGCGAGGCGCGCGCGGCGGCAGGTGGACACTTGTACCTGGTCGGCCAGGACCTGCCGCGGTTGGCTGCATCGTACGGCGCCGTGACCGATCCCGAAAACCTCGCCGACTTCGTGCGCGAGTACCTGATGCAGGAGCAGTCGCACGCGGAAACCATGACCGAGATCGCCACCGGCACCCTGCTCGCCGAGGTGGAAGCCGGGCAGGCGACGGTGAGCGCGGGCGGCACCGACTACGAGCTGTTGCTGCTGACCTGCATCGTCGACGGCGAAGGCGTGGTGGCCGGCGTCGCGGCGGTCGTCAAAGGCGAACGCCGAGTCCATTACATCAAGCAAACCCAGCTGCTCAACACACTGGCCGCGCACCTGATCCAGGCGGGCGACGCAATCGGTACGCGCTTCGACTTGGGCTGAGGTGACCGACATGGACGACGAAGAACAGGCGGCGCTCGCGCACGTCGGCAGGACGATCGCGGACAAGTACCACCTGCTCGGGCTGCTGGGCGCGGGCGGCATGGGTGCGGTCTACGAAGCCGAGCACGTCTTCACGAAACGAAGGGTCGCGCTCAAGCGCATGCACCCTGGGCTCGCGCGCTCCAAGCATGCCGCCGATCGCTTCATCCGCGAGTCGCAGGCGCCCAGCACGATCGGACATCCGGGCATCGTGCAGGTGCTGGATGGTGGCGAGGAGCCGGACGGATCGCTGTACCTGGTGCTCGAGCTGCTCGACGGCATATCGATGCAGGATGCGCTCGAACAGGGCACGCTCGAGGCACCTGCCATCGTGCAGATCGGCATCGAGCTGCTCGAGGCGCTCGAGGCCGCACATCGCAAGGGCTTCATCCACCGCGACATCAAGCCCGACAACATCTTCCTGGCGCACGACGGGCGCGACAGCATTACGGTAAAGCTGCTCGACTTCGGCATCGCCTCGCTGCAGACCGAGGGCGACGCCAAGCTCACCCGCACCGGATCCGTGCTGGGTACCCCCCAGTACATGAGCCCGGAACAAGCCCAGGGTGGCAGAATCGACGCGCGCAGCGACATCTGGTCGGTGGGCGCGATGCTGTACCGGGCGCTCGCGGGCCGCGCGCCGTACCAGGGCGAGACGTACAACGCGCTGATCGTGTCGATCGTCACCAACCAGCACGCACCGCTCGAGCAATCGCGGCCCGATCTACCGAGTGGGCTGCTCGAGACGGTGGAGCGCGCGATGCGCAAGTCGCCCGGCGATCGCTTCGAGACCGCCGAGCAGATGGGCGCGGCGCTCAAGGCGGTGATTCTCGGGGCGCGGGCAGCGGCGCCCGTGGAGAGACCGGCAGGGCCGGCCAGGCCCGCCAGACCTGCAGCCGTGAGCGGCGTGCGACGTGCGCATGTAGCGCCGCCCGAGCCGCCGGCCGCGGCTACTCCACCGCGGAACCTGCTCTGGATCCTGGCTTCCGTGTGTGTGGTGTGCGCGTTCGCGGTGATCGCGCTGCGCGGTAGGCCACAGGCGCGTGAGGCGGCGGCGCAACTGACGGCGACTGCGGAGCCGCGTCTGGAACCCACGCCAGCGGCGCAAGAGCCGGAGCCGCCTGCGGCAGCAGAGCCGGTGGCTGCCGAGCCGCCCGAGAACGCGCAGCCCACGGCTGCCACACCCGAACCCGCCGACCCGCCGCCGACGGCTGCCGCCCCGGCCGCCGGCCTGTCGCGCGAGGTATTCGCCCGCGTGCTCGCCGAACGCGAGCCAGAGCTGCAGCGCTGTCTGCAGGAGGCAATGGTCGCGCAGCTGATGGCGGGTGCGGCCAAGACCCAGCCGCTACGGCTCGACGTGGAGCTGCGCGTTCGGCCGAGCGGCCGCGTCGAGCAGGTCGAGCTGCAAGGCGCAGCGCCGGCAGATCTACGGAACTGCCTGCATACACGCCTGATGCAGGCGCAGTTCCCTCGTGCCGAGGCACCGACGGTCTTTCGTTACCCGCTGGTGTTGGCCGGGAGCGTCGTCGGGCAGTGACGACAGCGCGCCACAGTGTGGGCGCGAAGTCGCTGTCAGCCAGCCGTCAGACTTCCGGCGCCATCGAGAGTTCGCGATACTGGAATCACACGGATGGGCAGTCCCGCCACACGTTTGGGCGACGTGCTCAACGACGCGTACGAGTTGCAAGAGCTGGTGAGCTCGACCAAGCAGCTCGAGGTCTACCGCGCCCGAGACAAACGCACTCGTAGCGCCGTGCGGGTGACGGTACTGCGCCCCGAGTTCGCGCTGCAAGGCCGCGTGGTCGACAGCTTCTTGCGCGGACCGCGCTCGTTGGCCGGCGTCTCCCACGAGAGCCTGCCGCTCGTGCAGGTGGACACGGACGACACCGGGATTCCATTCGTCGTCGAGGAGACCGTCGAGGGCCGCAGCCTGGCGAGCTTGATCGCCAGCTTTCCGCAGGGCATGCCGCTGCCGATGGTGCGGCAGCTCAGCCTGCCGCTGATAGAGGCGCTGTCGCTCGCACACGAGCAAGGCATGGCGCACGGCAGCATCGACGCGGAGCACGTCAAGCTGCTCGGCGAGGCGCACGCGCCCTCGCCCAAGTGGATCGGCCTGGGTGCCGAGGAGAGCTCGCAGGACGCCAACTACCGCGCGCCGGAGCTGGAAGCGTCGGGTGCGCACCCTGCACCGCGCTCGGACGTGTTCGCGCTCGGGGTCCTCATCTACAGCATGCTGTCGGGCGAGCTGCCGTTTCGCTCGGGCAAGCAGAGCGCGGTGCCGCTCGACGAGATCGCACCGCACCTGTCGCGCCCGTGGGTGGAGCTCACGCAGGTGTGCCTGGAGCAACAGGCCGGCAAGCGTCCACCGGACGCGCTGGCCGTGCTCACGCGCCTGCGCGCTTGCAACGACAACGCGGCACCTGAGCCATCCCCCGCTGCCACGATGGCGCGCGGCAAGGCCGAGCGCAGGCCCAAGCCGAGCCCGAAGCGTGATCCGCGGGTGGACCAAGACCCGCAACCGGCGCCAGCCAAGGCAGCCTCGGCTCCACCGCAAGCCACTGTGGCCGCTTCTCCCGCTGCCGCTCGTGGCAACGTCAAACCCTCGCCGCTGCCAGCAGCGAACGCGGCGACCGTACTCGACGAGAAGCCTCCGAAGGACAAGAAGCTCGCAGCCCAGCAGGCCGCGGAGAAGCTCAACGCCAAGCACAAGCCGCCGCAGGAGCCCGCAGCCACTCCCAGTCCCGTTCCGCCGCACGAGCCGAGTGCTCCGCCGCCGCAAGCTGCCGTCGAGGCGCCGCTCGAGCTGGCCCCAGTTCGTAAGCCCGCGAAGCCCACCCCGGCGCAGGCTGCCGCGGTCGCCCTCACCTCCGCGCAACTCGAGGCCCTGCGGGCGTTGCGGCGCAAGGACGAAGAGGACCGCGATCGCCTGGCGGGCATCTTCTTCATCGTGCTGTTCATCGCGCTCCTGCAGTTCGGGGTCCCGCTGCTGCGCGAGCCGCAGATGGCGGGGGCCAAGGTCATCTTCGGGCCCCAGCTGCGCATCGCCGCGAGCGCGTTCTCGGTGATCACGGTGGTGGCCGCGGTGCGCATCTGGGCTGTCCAGCTCCACGACAAGAGCTTCGTGCAGCGCGTCACCACGTTCCTGATGCAGGTCGTCGCCTTCTGCATCGTGCTGATCACCGCCACCCTGTTCAGTCACTCCGCGCCGCTCACCGCTGCCGCCGGCCTGGCGAATCGCGGGCTGCCGTGGACCATGGGCGGGCTCTTCTTCCTGCTGGCGATCCAGCTCTTCCTGCGCGGCGTCCGCCAGGTCGGCAATGACCTCCTGCACGGCGCGCTGATCCTGGCGATCTCGATCGCCAGCCTGTACGGCTCCTACGACGCTCTGGTCGGCAGCATCCTCGCCGAGCGCAGACGCGCTGCCGCCGCGCTGATGGCCAAAGAATCCAGCGCCTCGCCCGCCGACTTGAAGCAGGAGCTCATGGACAAGAGCTCGCTCTCCGACTGGCAGAAGCGGCACCAGAACACCGACACGTTCGAGCAGCGCACGCACGCCGGGGACGACGAAGAGCAAGACTTGAAGTCGGTCGAGCAGATCGAAGGCACGCGCAAACAGAACCAGCGCGAGCTCGAGGACGTGCGCAAGGGCATGGCCGAGCCAGAGCCCGAGTCACCCTGAATGGTCTAGTGGAAGCGTGTGCGTTGCAGCTCCCAGCTGCGCGCGCCGCGCCCGCCACTCGGCTTTCATCAGACACGCCCACATACTCACTGATCCAGCGCACAGCAGCGGCTGGTTCTTAATCACTACGCGCGAGCGGCGGAAAGAGGGTTTAATCCTGTTCTCCAATGCAAGCAAAGCTTCGCGGTCTCTCCGCATGTTTCGTTTTGGCGCTGGCCGTGCTGAGCGTGGCCTGTAACAACGGGATCAAGCTGCCTGAGCCCGAGGTTGATGCCGGCAAAGAGCCGCCTACCTCCGAGGAAGGCGGCTCGAGTCCAGTGCCGGATGCCGAAGCGCCGGAGCCTGACGCTGGTAGCGGCGACGCGGGCCACGATGCCGGTCCCGAGATGCACGACTCCGGGCCGATGCCGATGATGGATGCGGCACAGCCGATGATGGACGCCGCGCAGCCAATGATGGACGCGGCGCCGCAAATGGACGCCGAGATGCCTGCGAAGGTGCCCGCGTGGACCGTGCTCGTCTACATGGCGGCCGACAACAACCTCGAGAAGTACGCGATCGACGACATCAAGGAGATGTTGAGCGCCGACATCTCGGAAGAGGTCAACGTCATCATTCAGGTGGACCGCGCCAGCGGCTTCTACGATCTCGGCGTCGGCGGCATCGCCGACTGGCAGACGATGAAGCGCTTCAAGGTGACCAAGGGCGTGCTGACCGAGGTCGCCGACCTGGGCGAGCAAGACACCGGCGAGGTGGCCACGCTGCGCGACTTCATCCGCTGGGGCTTCTCCACCTATCCGTCGCAGCATCGCTTCCTGGTGCTGTGGGATCACGGCAACGCCTGGCAGGGCTACGGCGGCGACGACACGTCGGACCACGACTTGTTGGATCAGACCGAGCTGGTGGAGGCCGTGAAGCAGGGGTTGAGCGAAGCCAAGACCGTCGACCTGATGGGCTTCGACGCCTGCCTGATGTCGACCTTCGTCAACGCGCAAGCCATGCAGGCGTACACGCGTTACTACGTGGCGAGCGAGGAGCTGTCACCGGGCAGCGGTTGGGACTACACGGCCGTGCTCGACTATCTGTCGAAGCACCCCGACGCGAGCGCCACGGCGCTCGGTGGCACGGTGGTCAACTCGTTCTACGAGCAGGCGCGTGCCGAGGGCAAGCACAAGCAGGTCACGAGCAGCCTGCTCGACCTGAACGAGATCGCGAACCTCAAGACGAACTTCGACTCGCTGACCATGCTGCTCGACTCGCAGATGGATGCGGCCAAGACGAGCATCACCACCGCGCGCTCGAAGGCCGTTGCATTCGGCTACTACGCGGATCCGAAGTACTCGTATCACATGATCGATCTGGGCGACTTCGCGCGCAGACTCGGCGACAGTCAGTCCGCGTTCAAGTCCACCTCGGACACGCTGGCGTCCACGCTGAACAAGCTGGTGCTGTCGAGCAAGTACGGCGCGAACAAGACCGGCTCGAGCGGCATCTCGATCTACTTCCCCACCGCGGTGGGCTTCTACAAGAACGGCTACGACGCGGTGCAGGAGGGCATCCCCTGGCGCGAGTGGTTGAAGAAGTTCTACGCGCTCAGCACCACCACCACCACCGATCCACCCGCGTTCGAGGGCCAGAGTGTCTCCGCCGGCGCGACGACGAGCTCGATCGAGCCCGGAACGATCACGCCGCAGGACCTGGAACCGCAGAACCTCACGGGCAACCCGGTCAGCGCCGCGCCTTCGTGCGTGGCCGACGAGGGCCCGCAGGTCACCTCGGAGCTGCAGTCGAACGACATCTCGAAGGTGGCAACCAGCACGCTGGTCGCCGGCCTGGTCGAGACGAAGAGCGGCCGCGTGCACGTGTTCGCGCGCGAACCTGCCACCATCGACACGGGCTCGGGCGAGGTGAGCGGCACCTGGGATCGACACGTGATCGTCGCCAACCAGGGCTCGCAGCAGCGCATCCTGTTCGCCGAGTTCACGATCTCCGACGATCAGCGCTACGTGTTCGCGGAGGTGCCGCTGCTCTACTCCGAGCCGCCCGCCTGCCGCTGTGCGCTGCCGGGTGGAGCCGGCTACTCGGACGTGGACAACGACGGCATCGCGGATTGCGCCGATGGCGACGTCGACAACGACGGCGTGCCCGACAAGGGCACGGGCACCAAGGACAACTGCCCCTGGATCCCCAACCGCGACCAGGCCGACGGTGACAGCGACGGCACGGGCGACGCTTGCGAAGCTGCCAGCGGCGCGCCGACGCTCGGCTGCACGCCTGCGCCCAGCGGCGACTTCGGCCCGCTCGCGCCGGCGTTCTGGCACGTGAGCATCGATCGGCTGAACGGCGAGAACACGGTCTCGACGTTGTACGTCGCGTCCGAGGCTGGCGTGAGCGAGATCTCGCCCACGCCCGGTGCGGTGTTGTGGCCGCGCGGCATGGTCCTGGGCGACAAGGACGAGCTCAGCTTCGCCACCGACTCGCCGCTCGGCTTCAACATGCAGCAGCCGGTCGAGTTCAAGTACCTCGACGTCGAGAACATCTACGTGCTCAACGAGGTCGGTGACACCTTGCTGGACGGGAGCTTGCAGCCCACCAAGCTGATGAGCGCGCTCGGCTACCACGACACGTACATGCGCATCTTCGTCTCGGACTTCGCGGGCCGCGGCGGCGCATCGCAGACCCGCACCGACTTCAGCTCCTGCGCCCCGCCCGAGCCCGAGTACTGTCCCTCGCCGCAGATCCCGGACTGCGACGGCCGCTGTTTGACTGCCAACCAGCTGATCAAGAACGGCCGCTGCGACGACGGCAGCAACGGCAACCCGAACCTGAACTGCGAGCTCCGCAACTACGACGACGGCGAGTGTGTGCGCCCGACCTGTCAGGCCGGCTATATCCGTGATTGCGAGGGTCAGTGCACCCTGCCGGCGAGCGCGATCGGCAACGGCACGTGCAACAGCCTGGCGAACTGTGACGCGCTGAACTACGACAGCGGCGACTGCCCGTGCGGCCCGGACTGCTCGGGACACGGGACGTGCGACGGCACGGCCTGCTCGTGCAGCGGCGGCTATACCGGCAACCACTGTCAAACTCCGCCGACCTGCGGCGACACCACCTGCTCGCTGGCTGACGGCGAGACGTGCAGCACGTGCGCGGCCGACTGCGGCGCATGCGTGACGCCGTGCGGCGACGGCACCTGCAATCCCAACCAGGGCGAGACCTGTGACAGCTGCGCGGCCGACTGTGGCACCTGCAGCTGCGGCGACGGCAAGTGCAGCAAGGACACCGAGAGCTGCAGCAGCTGCCCGCAAGACTGCGGCCAGTGCCCGTTGTGCGGCGACTTCACGTGCGAGCGCTGGAAGAGCACGAGCCCGTTCACGGCCGCGCAGGCGGAGAGCTGCAGCAGCTGCGCGAAGGACTGCGGCGCCTGCACCGGCGACTGCTGCGTGGCAGCGGACACCGCAGGCAACACGTACGCAGCTGGTGGCTGCGGCGACCAAACGGTCAGCCAGTGTGTGTGCGCAGCCATGCCCTCCTGCTGCAACGGCGCCTGGACGGCGGAGTGCGTGGCCTACGCCACGTCGAGCTGCAGCCTGACCTGCGCCGCCTGCCCTGCAGCCAAGGGCGGCGACGCTGACGGCGACGGCGTCTGCGGCAACGTCGACAACTGCCCGCTGGTATCGAACAGCGGCCAGGCCGATGAAGACGGGGACGGCGTGGGCGATGCCTGCGACGCCTGCATCGGCAACGACAAGCTCGACCCCGACGGTGACAAGCGAGCCTCGGCTTGCGACAACTGCCCGAACGCCTACAACCCGAACCAGGCCGACGGCGACGACGACGGTCGCGGCGACGCCTGTGACAACTGCGCCGCGGACTCGAACTCCGAGCAAAACGACGGCGACGGAGACCGCGTCGGCGACGAGTGCGACAACTGTCCCGAGGCCGCCAACCCCAACCAAGCCGACATGGACGGCGACGGCATCGGCGATCTGTGCGACCCCTGCAACGACCCGCAGTCGAGCCCGGACACCGACCTCGACGGCGTGCAGGACAGCTGCGACCTCGACGACGACGCCGACAGCGTGCCCGACGCCAGCGACAACTGCCCGCTGCTCTCCAACACCACGCAGCTGGACTTCGATCTCGACAACGTGGGCGACGTCTGCGATCCCGATGCGGACGGCGACAGCGTGCCCGACGTGTCGGACAACTGCCTGTTGTTCTCGAACAATGCCCAGCTGGACTATGACGGCGACAACGTCGGGAACGGCTGCGATCCCGACGGCGACAACGACGGCGCGCCGGACGTCGAAGACGGCTGTCCGTTCGATTCGGCCAAGAACGTGCCGGGGATTTGCGGGTGCAATCAGCCCGAGGCCGATATGGACGACGACTCGGTGCCCGACTGCGCCGACGCCTGTCCGAACGACCCTCGCTCGAGCACGTTGCCCTGCCCGTGTCCGATGGGCACGCAGGACTACGACGACAACCAGACCTGCTTGCCGGACTGCGAGACCTCGGGCCTCGGAAACTGCGGCGGCAACGGCGAGTGCGACGACGGCAGCGGCACCGCGACGTGCGCCTGCTACTTCCCGTACACCGGCCCGACCTGCGCGGCGTGTCTGCCGGGCTATCAGGACAACGACGCGAACGGCAGCTGCAACCCCACCTGCCTGACCGCGGGACCTGCGGGCTGTCTCCCCAACGGAACGTGTGTGGACACCAGCGGCTACGCGCAATGCAACTGCAACCCGGGCTGGACCGGCCCGAACTGCGCGGACCCGCTGCCGTGGGTCTCGATGGTCGGCGGAATCAACCCCGAAGGCCCGCGAGCGATCGTCCGCGACACGATGGGCAACCTGTACGTGCTGGGAACGTTCGCCGGTGGTCCGGTCGACTATGGCGACGGAATGCCGCTCACTTCGTACATGGGATCGAGCGACTGCGTCCTGTTGTCATTCGACAGTCAGGGCACGTTGCGTTGGGCGCGACAACTCGGCGGCGATGCGCGTGAAGACGCGGGCAAGCTGGCGATCGACGGCGCGGGCAACGTATTCGTGGTCGGCACCACCTACAGCGGCGTGTTGCGCTTCGACGGCAGCAACAACGCGCCCGGCGCGGGCTTGAACGCGTTCGCGGCCAGCTACACCAGCGCCGGCGCCTATCGCTGGGGCAAGGTGTTCGGCCCGGGTGAAGGCTACGGCGTCGCGACCGATGCGACCGGCAACGTGTTCGTCACGGGCTGGGTCAGCAGTGGCAGCTTCGACTACGGCGACGGCAGCGGCCCCATCTCGTTCAATGGCAGCGGCGACATCTTCCTCGCCAGCTTCACGAACGCGGGCGTGATCCGCTGGGTGCACGCCTACGGCAGCGACGGGCCCTCGAACGGCTTCACGGACCTCGCGACCGACGCCGCGGGCAACCTCTACGCCACGGGCTACATCGGCGGAGCCAACGGCGACATCGGCAGCGGAGAAGCGCAACCGTTCAGCGCTGCGTCCACGGCAGCCGTGATCGCCAGCTACGACAACGGCGGTGTACACCGCTGGTCGCTGGTGTTCGGCGGCACCGGTCGCGGCACCGCGATCGCCGCGGACAACAGCGGCCGCATCGCGATGGGTGCGACGTACGACGATACGACGGACTACGGCGGCGGTGAGCTGTTCAACGGCAGCCCGGGCCAGCCGGCCGGCGCGCTCGTGTACTTCGACGGCGAAACCGGCAGCTGGCAAAACCAACGCGTCTTCAGCGGGGGTCTGCCCGTCTCGATCCTCGACGCTGGCTTCGATGCACTCGGGAACGTGTACGTCGCCGGTAACCTCAACAACGGAGGCGGCGACCTGGGTGCCGGTCCGCTGACAAGCGGCGCGTTCTACGCGAGCTACACGCCGGAGATGATGTATCGCTTCGGCAGAGTCGCGGCCAGCGGCGCCTATCCGAACCCCTGGGGTATTGCGGTCGTCCCGAATGGCGACGTGTACATGACGGGCGACACGAACACGCAGATCGACTGGGGCACGGGTCCAGTCAGCACGCACGGCGACTACGACATCTGGCTGACCTATCAGCCCGCGATCGACACGCTGCCGGTCACCACCGGCCTGGCCGCGTACTACAACGCGCGCGAGTCGGCGTCGGTCATCCGCGATGGCTCGAACATCGTGAGCCAGTGGAACGACCTGAGCGGCAACGCCCGGCACCTCGCTGTGTTCAGCTCCGCGCCGATCTATTCGCCCAACCTCGTCGCGAGTCGACCGGGTATCGACTTCGGCGGCGGCGCGGGTCTGGTCAGCCCGTCGTTCGGGATCACGTTCGATCTCTCGGTGATGGTCGCGTTCCAGCAGCGCGCGCCGGCCGTCTGGGGTGCGATCGCGCACCATGGCCACCGCGACAATGACTGGTCCATCGAACAAAACGCGTCGGCGGCTCCGGACGTCATGCACTTCCAGTCTTCGAACGACAATGACAACGTCAACCTCACGTTCACGAACGGCCTCAACTACGTCGCCGCCGGCCGTATCTCCGACGGCATCCGCGAGTTCTCGCGCCGATCGATGAACGACGGGTTGGCGCAGGTCTCCACGCCGGGCGCGAGCATCTCGGGGGGCATGGGGAACCTCTACGTGGGCAGCTCCGATAACTTCGAAGCCTCGAACGCGTACATCGCCGAGCTCGCGTACTACAGCCGCGCGCTCAACGACACCGAGCAAGAGATGGTCTACCAGTACCTCAGCCGCGCGGCTGGCGTGAACTTCCCGCGCAGCTGTCACACGCAAAAGCTCTACGCTCCGCTCAGCGGGAGCGGCGCGTACGTCATCGACCCGGATGGCCCCGGTGGCCTGCTGCCGTTCTCCGTGTATTGCGACATGGACACGGCGGGCGGCGGCTGGACCGTGATCGGCTCGCTCACCGGTGGAGACGGCGAACAGCCGCTGACCAGTGACACCGAGGTCCAGGGTGATCCGCTGGCCTTCCAGGCCTACAACCTCAACGTCGCCAAGAAGATCGCCATCGCAGCCGTCAGCAGCGAGTCGCTCTTCCTGCGCGACGACACCGCGTGGCTGCAAGCCAACGCGCCGATGTTCGATCCGTCGCTCGGCGGCCAGAACTCGCACCAGCACATCCCGGTGTTGCTCACGGCCAGCGACGGCGCCAATGCCCCGGGCTTCATGGGCTTCAGCAACTTCAACAACGCTGCGGGCGGAGACTTCAACATCTCCACCGACGTGATCCCCGGCGGCGTCGATCACAGCGATCCGAGCGCGTACCACCTGAACGCCAACTGCATCGAGCACTACCTCTACAGCAACAGCAGCACCGATGCGGACGGCGACGCGGGCTACGACGTGAACACGGGCCTCGGTGCCTGGACGGCGACCGCCGCCTGCGATGCGGGCGAGGGCGGAACGTTCAGGTTCCGTGCCGCGATGCGTTGAGCTGGCGCGTACCCGTTCGGCGACACTCGGCGCGCCGAAATCCTACCTAGATCACTGGCATTTCAGGGCGCTGGCCTGCACCAGGACACAAACGCGACAGGATCGGTGCGTCGATCTGCGCTCAGCTCGCCCGCGGGGCCGACGGGTCCCACAGGAGGATCTGGCGATGTCGCGCGTTACCTGGCTTGCAGTGTTGGCGTCGGTGGTTGGCGCATGCGGAGATTCCGGCGAAGCCACGGGGGGAGACACTGTTGCCGGAAGCGGCGCGGGGAGTGAGGCTGCCGGTGCTGGCCCTGCGGGCGCGGGGAGTGGCGGTGGCCCGGGCGGTGGAGCTGGTGGGGCTGGTGCAGGTGGCGCGCCGGCCGCGGGGAAGCCTGCGGCGGGGGCGAGTGGCGGGGCCGCTGGCAAGGCTGCAGCTGGTGGCGGCGGAGATTCGGGCTCGGGCGCTGGCGCTGGCGCGGGTGGGATGGGGGGCGCAGGAGCGCCCGCAGCTGGGAGCGGAGGAGCCGCTGGAGCTTCGGATGGGACCGATCCCAATGCCAAGAACCCCTACCCCGGCTTCACCAGCGACATCTACGCCCAGGACAAGATGTGGATGTGCAAGCCCGGGCTGACCAAGAACTATTGCCTCGAAAACATCGCGGATGCGACCGAGGCCAAGGCGGACGGCACGTTCGCTCCGTACATGGACACGCTGAGCACGGATCATCCGATCGACTGCCTCTTCTGGTACCCGACCGTGAACCGCACCGAGGATCCGGAGAGCTACGACTTCTCCGATCCCGAGCCGATGCTGTCGTCGATCCGCAGCCAGGCCGCGCGCTTCTCGCGGGTGTGCAACGTGTACGCGCCGTTCTACCGGCAGGCGTCGCTGAACAACGGCGGCGACGCGGAGCTCGGGTACATGGACGTGGTGACGACGTTCAAGCACTACATCGCGAACTGGAGCAAGGGCCGGAGCTTCGTGGTCTACGGGCACTCGCAAGGGACCGGCCACGCCATGCGCCTGATCAAGCAGGAGATCGACGGCAACGAGGATCTGCGCAAGCGCCTGGTATCCACGTTGTTGATCGGCGGCGGCCTGGCCGCAGACACCTTCAAGAACATCCCGCTCTGCAAGACGCCGGAGCAGTTCGGCTGCGCGATCGGCTATCGCGCGTACGGCCAGCCGCAGTCACTGAGCAACATCCCCGCGACGCTCGCCTGCACCAACCCGGCTGCGCTCGGTGGCGGCAAGGTGAAGATGAAGGGCTCGTTCTTCAAGTCGCGCGGCACCAACTACTCGATGGACCTGGGCAGCGAGTTCACCGGGACCTGGGGCCTGTTCCGCGACTTCTTCGAGGCGGAGTGCGTGGACGCTCCGAGCGGCGGGCAGGTTCTGCGCATCAATTACGTCGAGGGTGACTCGCGCAAGCACTTCCTGGATCTGAGCCGGGTCGTCGGCTTCGGCCTGCACGTGTTCGACTATCAATTCCCGCTCGACGATCTCGTGGAGCTCGTGGGCAAGCAGCGCGACGCGAAGCTCAAGTAGCCAGGCGCGCGACCTCGTCCCGCACGTACTGCGCGTACGTGCGGGGCTGCCTGCCACCGAGCAAGGCGATCGTCTGCGCGAGCGCGGCGGGCTGCGTCGCCACTTCGAGGTTGCGCAGCACCTTGTACGAAGACAGGAAGTCGTCGCGCTTCTTGCCGGAGAGCGCTCGCTCGATCGCGGCATCGACCTCGGCAGGCTCGCTCGCGAAGCGTACCGGTCGACCGAGCGCGCTCGCCCACTCCGCTGCGCATTCGGCGCCAGTCCACGCCTTCGGCCCGACGACCGAGTACTCTCCCGAGGGCAGGCTGTCGTCCAGCAGCGCGCGCGCCGCGGCTTCGCCCAGATCGCGCACGTCCACGCGATTGACTGGCTTCAGGAACGCCTGGGGAAAGCTGCCCGCCAGGATGTCCGAGCGAAAAAGCTCGTCGTTCTGGAAGAAGTTCGTCGGCACGAGCACGACCGGGTTGGCGCGGCTGCGGCGCATGCGCTCGCCGATGCGGAACTTGGCTCGGTAGCGCGGGAAGACCGCGCCGTAGACGGCTCGCTTCAGCGCGCGCGTGATGCGCGTCTTGCCCAGCACGTGCACCCCACCGAAGACCAGGCGCACGCGCGCGTCCTCGCAGGCGCGGATGAAGCGCTCGGCCAGTGCCTCCTCGTCGGGTTCGTGCGGCGACACGTAAAACGCCGAGCGCACCCCGCGGAGCGCGCGCTCCAGGGAGCGATCGTCGCGCAGGTCGCCGTGCACGATCTCGGCCTCGCCGGCGAGGGCCTCGGCGCTCGCGGCGGAGCGGACCAGCGCCCGCACCAGACCACCTGCGCGCACGGTCGCGCGCAACACCTCGCGGCCGGAGGTCCCGGAAGCCCCGATCAGTAGTACCGCGTTTTTCTCGTTTGCCATGTTCGAGCTCCTGGGCGTGGCACTCGGCCCTCGCCAATGGGGAAGTGGTGCGAAGCGGCCCGGCGTTACACGGCGATGGCTCGAAAGCGGAGGTCGCGCTATCGTGGGGCTGCCCAGCATGGACTCAGCGACCGAGTTTCAAAGACCCGCGCTCGATCCCATCGTTCAGCGCGCCTTGAGCGGCGACCAGGCAGCGGAGCGCGAAGTCTGCCGGCGCCTGTTGCCGGCGATGCGCGCCTTCGCCCAACGGCGGCTGCCGCCCCCAGCGGCCGAGGACTTCACCCAGGACGCGTTGCTCTTGCTGATCGAGGCCATGCGCTCGCAGCGGATCCAGGATCCGGCGCGGCTCGCCGGTTTCGCGCTGGGCATCTGCCGCAACCTGGCGCGCGAACGCGCGCGGGTGGGCGAGCGCCGCCGCGAGCTCCAGGCACAGTTCGGCCTGAGCGCCGACGATCTGGTGGCCTTCGACGCGCCGCTCGAGCTGCGCCGCGAGCAGCTGGAGGATTGCTACTCGCAGCTGACCGAGCACGCGCGCAAGGTGATGCACGCGACCTTCTGCGACGACCACGCGGACGCGCAGATCGCCAGCAACCTGGCCCTGAGCGAGGCGAACGTGCGCGTGATCCGCCACCGCACGCTGGCGGCGTTGCGCAGCTGCCTGGAGCGACCGATCTCCTGGAGGCAAGCATGACCGCCGAGCTCAGCAAACTCGACGAGTACTTGCGCTCGGGACAGCCGGACGAACAGGTACACGCGTACGAGGAAGAGTTGTTCGCGCGCGCGCTGGCGGACGAAGCCCCCGAGCTACGCTTTCGCGAGCAGCTGGGCCGCACGCTGCGCGAGATGCGCGACCGCGGCACGATCAGCCTGTGGCTGACCGCGCGCGAAGTCGAAGAGATGAAGAAGAGCGACCTGCGCGTGGTGTGCATGGACTTCGAGGAATTCAAGACACCCGATCTCTCCGGCGAGATCGACATCCTGATCACCAAGGTACCGCTCGATCTGCGCGGCGTGCGGCGGCTGGACGCAGAGGTGCTCTCCGCCGACGGCAAGCAGCTGAAGGTGATGCCCGAGATCACGTTCGATCCCGCCGACGGCGCGGTCTACGCGTGCTGCGAGATCGAGCTCGCGCGCACAGCAGCCGCGGCCAAGACGCTGACCAAGGTCTGGGCATACGACGACACGGGCAAGCGCGTGCTGCTGGGTGAGCTGCGGTCGGGTTAGTCGGAAAGGTGTGACTCGATAGTTGACGCACTTCGAGTTGTTCCTAGATCGAGCTCGGCAAAGGGGTGGACCCATGACCGAGCACAATGCGTGGTTCAGAGGCAAAGTTGCGCTGGTCGCCGGCGCCAGCAAGGGCATAGGCGCTGCGACGGCCCAGGCCTTCGCGCGTGCGGGCGCCAGCGTGGTGATCGCCGCGCGCGATCTGCAGGCACTCGAAGCCGTGGCGGCGGGTATCCGCGATCAGGGCGGCGAGGCGCTGGCTGTGCGGACGGATGTCGGCGACGCGGGCGCTGTCGAGCACCTGGTACAGCGGACGTTGGAGACGTTCGGGCGCCTGGACGCCGCGTTCAACAATGCGACCGACGGGCCGATGCCCGCGCCGCTCGCCGAGATCGAGGTGGACGACTTCGACCGCGGCATCCGCGCGAACGTGCGCGGTACGTTCCTGGGCATGAAGTACCAGATCCCGGCGATATTGCGCTCGGGTGGCGGTGCGATCGTCAATATGGCTTCGACTGCGGGCATGCGCGGGACGAGCGGCTTGAGCGCGTACGTCGCGGGCAAGGCGGGCATCATCGGTCTGACGAAGGTCGCGGCGCTCGACTACGCGGATCAGAACATTCGCGTGAACGTGGTCGCGCCGGGACCGATCTTGACGCATCACTTGCAAGCGGCCGGGGGAGAGGCGCAGCGGGGGGCGGCGCAGGCGGTGCCGATGCGGCGGGTCGGGACTGTGGATGAGGTGTCGGCTGCGGTGTTGTGGTTGTGTTCGGAGCAGGCGGCCTTCATCACCGGGGTGGTGTTGCCGATCGATGGTGGGCAGATGGCGGGTAACAAGCCGCCGAGGATGTATCGCCCAGGGCAAGGTATGCGACCAAGCCCCTGAGGCGCCGTTGCCCGCAGCTACAATTCCGCCCCATCACAGTGATTTGCGCGCGCGGATGATCTCCACCGAGCACGGACTGTGGTTGGTGACGTAGTGCGCGACACTCCCCAGGATCAGCCTCTTCAGGCCAGTCCGCCCATGCGACCCCACGACGATCAGATCTGCAGGCCAGGTCTCGGCCTCGGCGATGATCTCGCTGCCCGCATCTCCCTCGCGCACCACCGTCTCGATCCGAAGCATCTCGCGGTCGAAGCGCTCGGCGACGCGTAATACCAGGCGATTGGCGCCTTCCAGCAGCTCTTTGCGGGCCTCGAACTCACCGCTGTACGGCATGCCCACGCCCAACGCGCCCGCGAGCGGAACACCGGGCACCGATGCGCCCAGCAACGTCGGCGCGACCGAGAGCACGCGCAACACAGTCCCTCGAGGCCAAGGCCGCGCCGCGACCTCACTCGCCGCCAGGTCCGAATAGTGCGAATCGTCTACGGCCAATAGCAGGTTCATGGCTCGCTCCTTCCGCTGTCGCTGAAGGACGCAAGCTCCGAGCCAACTCGCCTACGTCAAAGGTCCATGCGGAATCCGCCCGCGCTTCAGCACGTCCACCTGTGCCGCGCTGAAGGTGGGCTCGAGTAGGCGCTGGTTGCGCTGTCTCGAGCGAAACAGCTCCAGGATGAAGCGCATGCGCTGGTGCAGCGAGGACCAGTCCTGCGCCGCGGTACCCCGCGCCACTTGCCCCGGCCGTACACGCTCCGGGCCGCGTGCAGCTCGCGGCGGCGGCTCGAGCGCGCCTTCGCGACAGCTGCCGCGCGCCGCACCGACGCCGGTGAACGGCACGTCGAGCGCGAACAGTTGCTTGAACTTCGGCACCGGCCGCGGCAGCTCCGGCGCCGGAGCGTAGTGCGAGAACACCTGGCCGAGCTCGGGATGCTCGATGTCCTGTAACAACTGGGGGATCAGCGGCTGCCCCGGCGCCGCGCGCAGATCGTGGCCGAGTCGCAGCTGGCTGTCCGGCAGGTTCAACGTCAGCACGCGCTCGGTCGCGAAGCGCCGGAACACGTCTTGGGCCTTGAGTGAGAACCACGAACCGTTGTGCATCGAGAGCGCGCACGGCGGCGGCGCGTGCGAATCGCGCTCGAGCAAGCGGCGCACCGGAGCGTCGAGCGCGCCGCGAATGTAGGTCTGCAAGCGCGTCTGCTCGTGCATGCCGATGTTCGCATTGGCCAGCAGGATGCGCTCCGCCTTGCGCTTGGCGTCGGGCTCGAATTTCGCGTGATAGTAGTGGCGCAGCGCGTCGCCCAACCGCGCCTGCCCCCCCTGTCCGCGCAGCTCGAGCTCGCGCGTCGTCGGGTGCGGAGTGATGTGATCCGGCGCGCTCTCGCCGTTCGCCAGCGCATCGATGAAACGATTGAGCCGCGGCAGGTCGGGTTCGCTATCGGCCTCGAACGCCGAGAGGAAGTTGCCAAACAACGGCGCCAGCTCGCGGAACACCTCGCTGTTGCCCTTGGCCAGGTACGAGCGCATGTCGTGCACCGCAGCCGACAGCGACGCCACACCCGCTGGCTCGGCATGCAACCTCGCGTGCTCCAGCCAATCGCCGAGCAACCGAGGCAGCTGTTGGTTTTGCAGGAAGCGTCCCACGGTCTTGGATGACCAGGATGCAAAACCAAACCACGTGATGTTCTCGGGACCGAGCATTCGCGCGAAGCCGTGCGACAGCTCGTGGTAGCCCTGAGTAATGAGTAAGTTACGCAACACAGGCTGATGATCGAGTGCCGTGATGCGATGCCAATCTTCGACGAAGGCCATCGTCCACCCCACAGCGTCGGAACCAGTTGGCAGCCCCCTAACAAACGACTGCCTCGCCAGACTAACAACGCTGCTTTCGAGCACAAAGCTCCTTTCATGTGTTTAGTTTCATTGACTCACGTGGCCAGACTCGCCGCGCAGACCGACTGAGATCCAGGTCACACTCGTCACAAACCCGAGTGCGCGGAGCTAGCCGGAGAAGGTGAAATTGCGGCGCGCGAGGCCTTCGTTACGTCAACGTTTCGTCACTTGTAAGCGCCGACCGTCGATCGTCAACTCCCACGCGATGCCGCGCTGCTTGAGCTCGGCCGCATAGATCGATTCACGGCGGAGCCGGCGCGAGATCGACGTGGCCAGCGCCGTCGCCAGCACCAACGGCAGTGCGATCGCGTAGTCGCCGGAGAGTTCGAAGACCATCACTGCGGCCATCAGCGGCGCGTGTGTGCTGGCCGCCGTCGCCGCGGCCATACCCACCAGCGCGTAGCCGCCGGCCGGCCCGAGCTGGGCGACGTGGGAGAGCGCCGTACAATACAGGAAGCCCGTGGCACCGCCGATCAACAGCGTGGGCGTAAACACACCACCTGGACTGCCCGACGACACCGAAGCCGTGGTCGCCAGAGCCTTGCCGAGCGCGAGCAGCAACACGAATCCCGGCGTGAACTCACCGTCGAGCAGCAGGTTGAGTGGCTCGTAGCCGTTACCCGCGATCTCCGGCAACAGCGCGACGCAGGCTCCGGCGATCGCGCCACCGAGCGCCGGTCTCCATGGCAACGGCAAACCCGAGCGGCGGAACAGTTCTTCGCCGAACGTCAGCAGCCGCATGAAGGCCTGTGCGGTGAGCGCCGCGACGATCCCGAGGCCCGCGAACGCCAGGAGCTCGAGCGGCGCCATCAAGTGGAACACACGCTGGCCGTAGATCGCGCCCTCGCCTGCCGCAGCACGCACGAGCGCAGTGGCGATGCTGGTGGCGACCAACGCCGGCAGGATGGCGTCGAGCACGACGACACCGGTCACCACCTCGATCACGAACAACACCGCGGCGAACGGCGTGTTGTACGCCGCGGCAAAGCCCGCAGCGGCACCGGCCGCGATCAAGCGGCGCGAGTGCGTCGCCGAGAGCGACAAGCGGCTGCTGACGAACTGCGCGATCGCGCCACCGAACTGGATCAGCGGACCCTCGCGACCCAGCGACCCGCCGCTCGCGATCGCGAGCCACGAAGCCAGCGACTTGAGCAGCGTGACGCGCAGCGAGATCCGTCCGCGCCCGAGCACCACCGCTTCCATCACGTCGCTCACGCCCTGGCTGCTGCCGAAGCGCGCGCTGATCAAGCCGACCGCACCCGCGAGCAGACCGCCGAGCGCCGGCAACGACCAGCGCAGATACCACGGCAAGCCGCGCATCGCGCTGACCACGTCGGATGCCTCCGACAGCCCCTCCACGACCAGCAACAGCGCCCAGCGAAACGTCAACGCGAAGGCAGCGGACGCGAGCGCGACGACCAGCACTCCGGCACCGAAGCGACCGAGAGTCGCCGGGCTCGGCGGCAAGCTGGGCTTGGTCGTTTCGTCTGTCACCGCGCTGGAGTTCCGTGCGTGATCACGGGGACCCGTGAAGGAGGCTGGGATTATCCATCAGCCCAGTCAAGATCTGGCGGAGATGCGCGCACACATTGAGCTCTCACGGCTGGCCTGGATGTTGCTGTGGGCACCCGCCAGACGCACTTCGAGTTTCAACCAGGACATCAGTCAATGAAAGCATCTTTGCTGACCGCGCTCTTCGTCGCTTCGCTCGCCTTGGGAGCACTACCCGCGCAGGCCCAGAGCGAATTGCTCAACGTCTCGTACGATCCGACGCGCGAGCTCTACGAAGCCTATAACGCGGCGTTCGCCAAGTACTGGCAGGGCAAGTCCGGCCAGGCCGTGACGATCAAGCAGTCGCACGGCGGCTCGAGCAAGCAAGGACGCGCCGTGATCGACGGCCTCGCGGCCGACGTGGTCACGCTGGCACTCGCGTACGACATCGACGAGATCGCCGAGAAGGGCAAGCTCTTGCCCGCGGATTGGCAAAAACGCTTACCCCACAACAGCGCCCCGTATACCTCGACCATCGTGTTCCTGGTACGCAAGGGCAACCCGAAGGGGATCAAGGACTGGAACGATCTGATCAAGCCCGGCGTGTCGGTGATCACGCCCAACCCGAAGACCTCCGGCGGCGCGCGCTGGAACTACCTCGCAGCCTGGGGCTATGCACTCAAGACACAGGGCAACGATCCGGAGAAGGCCAAGCAGTTCGTCAGTGCGCTGTACAAGAACGTGGCCGTGCTCGACTCGGGCGCGCGCGGCGCGACCACCACCTTCGTCGAGCGCGGCATCGGAGACGTGCTGATCTCCTGGGAGAACGAGGCCGTGTTGGCGATCAAGGAGCTCGGGCCCGGCAAGTTCGACATCGTCGCGCCTTCGCTCTCGATCCTCGCCGAGCCGCCAATCAGCGTGGTCGACAAGGTCGTGGACAAGAAGGGCACGCGCAAGGTCGCCGAGGCGTACCTGCAGTACTGGTACACGCCCGAGGCGCAGGAGATCGCAGCCAAGAACTTCTACCGGCCGATCGATCCCAAGGTCTCTGCCAAGTACGCGGCGCAGTTCCCGAAGGTGAAGCTGTTCACGATCGACGAGCTGTTCGGCGGCTGGCAGAAGGCGCAGAAGGCGCACTTCGCTGACGGCGGCATCTTCGACCAGATCTACATCAAGTAGGGCCCGCATGTCCGCGCTCAGCATCCAACGCCGCGGCCACGTGCTGCCGGGGTTCCGGCTATCGCTCGGCTTCACGCTCGCCTACCTCAGCCTGTTGATCCTGATCCCGCTGTCGGCGGCGTTCATCAAGACCTTCACGCTGACTGGCGAGCGGTTCTGGGCCGCAGTGGCGTCGCCCCGCGTCGTCGCCGCCTACAAGCTGTCATTCGGCGCGTCGCTCGCGGCAGCAACGATCAATGCGGTATTCGGCTTCGTCGTGGCCTGGGTGCTGGTGCGCTACCGCTTTCCAGGCCGCAAGCTGATCGACGCGCTGGTCGACTTGCCGTTCGCGCTGCCGACCTCGGTCGCGGGCATCGCGTTGACGGCCATCTACGCACCCAACGGCTTCATCGGTTCGTTCCTCGAGCCGCTCGGAATCAAGGTCGCGTTCACGCGGCTGGGTGTGATGATCGCGCTGATCTTCATCGGCCTGCCGTTCGTCGTGCGCACCGTGCAGCCGGTCCTCGAAGAGCTCGAGGCCGAGCGCGAAGAGGCAGCGGCCACACTCGGCGCCGGCCGCTGGGCGACCTTCAGATACGTGCTCTTCCCGAGCGTACGCCCGGCGTTGATGACCGGCTTCGCACTGGCCTTCGCGCGCGCGGTCGGCGAATACGGGTCGGTGATCTTCATCGCCGGCAACATCCCGCTGGTGTCCGAGATCACGCCGCTGATCATCATCACCAAGCTCGAGCAGTACGACTACGCGGGTGCCACGGCGGTGGCAGTGGTCATGCTGCTGATCTCGTTCACGCTCCTGCTGTTGATCAACTACCTCCAGTGGCGGCTGAGCCACCATCGCGCGGAGGTGACCTGATGCCAGACGCCTCCACCCTGCCCGCTCCTCTCGCCGCCTTGCACGCACGCACGAACGTGCGCGCGGAACCCACATGGGTGCGCTTCGGTCTCATCGCCGTCGCGCTCGGCTTCCTGACGCTGTTCCTCTTCGTCCCGCTGGGCGCCGTCTTCTACGAAGCCACCAAGAAGGGCTTCACGACCTTCAGCCACGCGATCAGCGACGCGGACGCATTGTCCGCGATCCGGCTCACGTTGTTGGCCGCAGGGATCGCGGTACCCCTCAACGCGCTGTTCGGGCTGGCGGCTGCCTGGGCGATCACCAAGTTCGAGTTCCGCGGCAAGCAGGTGCTGATCACCTTGATCGACCTGCCGTTCTCGGTCTCACCGGTGATCTCCGGCCTGGTATACATGCTGATGTTCGGCGCGAACGGCTGGTTCGGCCCGTGGTTAGCCGACCACGACGTCGAGATCGTGTTCGCGCTGCCTGGCATCGTGCTGGCCACGATCTTCGTCACCGTGCCGTTCGTCGCGCGCGAGCTGATCCCGCTGATGGAAGCGCAGGGCAAGGCGCAGGAAGAAGCCGCGGCCACGCTCGGCGCGGGAGGCCTTCGCACCTTCTGGCACGTGACGCTACCGCGCGTGAAGTGGGGCCTGTTGTACGGCATCGTGCTGTGCAACGCGCGCGCGATGGGCGAGTTCGGTGCTGTCTCGGTCGTCTCGGGCCACATCCGCGGCGCGACCAACACGCTGACTCTGCACGTAGAGATTCTGTACAACGAGTACCAGTTCTCGGCCGCGTTCGCCGTGGCATCGCTGTTGGCGTTGCTGGCGTTGTGCACGCTGGCAGCCAAGTCGTTCATCGAATGGAAGGTCGCCAAATGAGCATCAGCATCCAGAACGTCACGCGCCGTTTCGGCAATTTCACCGCACTGGACGACGTCAGCCTCGACGTGCAGAGCGGGGAGCTGGTGGCTCTGCTCGGGCCTTCGGGCTCGGGCAAGACCACGCTCTTGCGCATTATCGCCGGGCTCGAGGTGCAGGACCAGGGCCAGGTGCTCTTTCACGGCGAAGACACCTCGCACACGCACGTGCGCGACCGTCAGGTGGGCTTCGTGTTCCAGCACTACGCGTTGTTCGATCACATGACCATCCTCGACAACGTGGCCTTCGGCTTGCGCGTACGGCCGCGCCGCTCGCGGCTGCCGGAGGCGGTGATCAAGCAGCGCGCGACCGAGCTGATCGAGCTGGTGCAGCTGGGCCAGTTCGCCGCGCGCTTCCCGAACCAGCTCTCCGGTGGCCAGCGGCAACGCGTGGCGCTGGCGCGCGCGCTCGCCGTCGAGCCCAACGTGCTGCTGCTCGACGAGCCATTCGGTGCGCTCGACGCCAAGGTGCGCAAGGAGCTACGCCGTTGGTTGCGCCGCCTGATCGACGAGGTCCACGTGACCAGCGTATTCGTGACGCACGACCAGGAAGAAGCGATGGAGATCGCCGATCGCGTGGTGGTGATGCGCGGCGGCCGCATCGAGCAGGTCGGCTCGCCGGACCAGGTCTATCACGCGCCGGCCACGCCGTTCGTGTTCGAGTTCCTGGGCGACGTGAACCGCTTTCAGGGGAAACACGTGGCCTACGCGCGCCCGTACGAGATCGAGATCCTGCTCGAGCGCGACAGCGACGACTTGATCGCGGCCAAGGTCGAGCACGTGGTCACGCGCGGCTCGGTGATCCGTGTCGAGCTCGCAACCGGCGAGGAGGACTCGCGCACGATCGAGGCGGACCTGACGCGCGAGCGGCTGCGCGACCTGGCGCTCGAGAAGGGCCAGGAAGTGTTCATTCGGCCGACCTCGCTGCGCGTGTTCGAAGCGGGTCAGGCGGCGGAGTAATTCTCCGCTTGAGACGCACGAACAGCAGGAAACCCAGCACACTGGCGTAGGCCAGCGGCTGGGTCAGATCCCGCTTCACTCGCCAGATGAAGTGCACCGCGGCGAGCAGCGCCGCCAGGTACACCAGCCGATGCAAGCGCTGCCAGCGAAGCGGCCCGAGCTTGCGCCGGGCCAGCGCGTTGGATGTCGCTGCCAGCGGCACCAGCGTCAGCAAGGCAAAAAAGCCCACGGTGATGAATTTGCGCTTCGTTACATCGGCGACGATCGCGCCGAGCGCCCAGCCCTGATCGACCCACGCGTACACCAGGAAGTGCAACGAGGCGTAGAAGAACGCCAGGAGCCCGAGCAAGCGCCGCACGCGCAGCGGCCAGCTGACGCCGAACAACAGGCGCGCCGGGGTCGCGGCCAAACACGCGAGCAGCAGGATCAACGCCAACAAGCCCAGCCGGTTGAGCGCGATGGCCACGGGATCTGCGCCCAGCGTGCCGCGCACCGCCTCCGTGAGCAGCGCGACCAGCGGCACGAGCGAGCCGGCCAGCACGCCCGGCTTGAGCCACACATAGCGTGAGGGTGCACCGGCCACGTCAGAAGTTCTTTCGCAGGTCCATGCCGGAATACAACGACGCAACTTCGGCGCCGTAACCGTTGAACGGCAAGGTGATGCGGCGCTCGAGCTCACCGATGCGCCGCTCGGTACGCTGACTCCAGCGCGGGTGATCCACTTCGGGGTTCACGTTGGCGTAGAAGCCGTACTCGGAGGGCGCGGCCTCGTTCCAGGTGGCCTTGGGCTGTCGCTCGGTGAGCTCGAGCTTGACGATCGACTTGATGCCCTTGAAGCCGTACTTCCACGGCACCACCAGCCGAATCGGTGCGCCGTTCTGGCCCAGCAGCGTCTTGCCGTACAGGCCCACCGCCAGCAGCGCCAGCGGGTGAGTCGCCTCGTCGATGCGCAGGCCTTCCACGTACGGCCAGTCGAGCACCCCGCGGCGTTGACCCGGCAGTTGCTCGGGATCGAGCAGCGTCGTGAACGCGAGATACTTCGCGCGCGACGTCGGCTCGAGCCGGCGCACCAGGTCACCGAGCGGAAAGCCGAGCCACGGGATGACCATCGACCAGGCCTCGACGCAGCGCATGCGGTAGATGCGCTCCTCGAGCGGAAACCAGCCGAGCAGCGTGTCCAGATCGATCGTCTGCGGGCGCGCGACCTCGCCGCTGACCTGGATCGTCCAGGGACGCAGCCGCAAGCTGCCCGCATTCTCGGCCGGGTCGCTCTTGTCCAACCCCAGCTCGTAGTAATTGTTGTAGTGCGTGATGTCAGCGTACGGCGTGGGGGCATCGACGCGCGGATCGGGCGCGGCAGCACGGCGGCTGATCGGCAGCTCCTTGGCGGCTGCAGCTGGCGGCGGCGTATCGTCGCGCGGGCGCGCGCTGTCGCCCACCAGCGCCAGCAGCCCACCGCCGACGGCCGCAGCCGTGCCCAGGCCGAGCGCGCCGTTCTTCAGAAACTCACGCCGGCGCAGGTAGAGCGCCTCGGGCGTGATCTCGGAAGTCGGCGGTGCCTTCGGCATGCCGGGAGCATAGCGCGCCTCAGGGGGCCTGGCCGAAGTCCCAACGGCGGATGTGCACCCCCTCCGTGCAGTTGTCGAAACATTTGGGCTCGGGTTCATCCCACCGGCAGGTGCGCAGTACGTCGCGATCGTCCGCGACGAAGGTCGCACCGCACTCCCGTTCGAGCAACGAACGACACATGGCGTAGAGCTGCTCGAAGGGCGAGCTGGGAAAGGGGGCGTACGCGTTGAGCATCTCCTGGCACTGATCGCGCTCGATGGACTGCGAGCTCACCGTGCGCGCCTTGCCGTCCTCGACCTGCACCAGGAAGGTCTGACCCTCCGGGGCGTTCCACACGCAGTTCTCGTGCTCGTACCAGTAGACATCGCCGCCCTCAGCGGCGAGTTTCTTCCAGGCCTTCTCACTCGCGCGGAGCGCGTCGAGAGCCGGATTTTCACAGCTGGTGCTGCCGTCGGGCTTCGGATCGGCGTCGTCGTCCGAGCACGCCCCCAGCAGTGCTGCGAGCACACACAGAGTTCGTAGCCGCATTGCGTAAGCCCCCTCAGAACACGCGCGGGATCCGCGGTACTCCCAGCTTACACTCCAGGGCGGCGCGATCCCAATTCCCCGCGTTGGCCGCTGCCTCGTAGGTGCTCTGCAAGAACGCCAGCAGCGCCGCGTCCGGATCGCGCGCGGCGCGCACACTCGCGTACGGCAGCACGAATTCACCCAGCCCGCCATCGAACCGGGCTTCGGCTGGAGCAACCTTCGTGTCGCGATAGCCCGGCGGCTCGGGATATGCGTACGAGTAGAACAGCGCGTCGTGCGCGGCATCGCCAGGCCAAAAGCCCGCGCTGCTGACCTCGTGCGAATAGGCCTCGCGCGCAACCGAGTCCGGGAGGTTCGGCACGCCGCCCGGATGCGGCGGCGCACTGCGACCGGAGAAGCGCGTGACTGCGTGATCGAAGCTACCCCAGAAGAAGTGCACGGGGCTGCACTTGCCGAGGAAGGCGGTGCGGAAGTGTTTGAACACCCGATCCACCTGACACAACGCATTCCGGAAGTTCAGCGCGTGCTCCGGCGAATACGCGCGCACCGCGCGATCCTCTCGAAACGGGATCGCGTCCGGGATCTCGTTCGGCCGCTCGTGGATCCTCGCGCGGATGCCCAGCTCCTCGAGCGTCCCGCGCAGCTCCGCGTAGAAGTCGGCCACGGACTGCGGGCGCAGAGGCAAGGCTCGGCGTCCCCCATCGCTCGTCTCGATACGCAGCTGACCGGCCACGAAGTCGAACACGATCTCGTAGCTGCGCGTCCCGTCGGGGATGGGCGACGTGGAGAGCCCGCGCGGCGTCACGTACATCGTCACGTGCCACGAGTGATTGAGCCAGGGCGTCTGCGCCAACCGGAACTTGCCGACGACCTGCGACCACAAGTGCAACGCGGTGCAGGTCTCCCGCCAGACCGGGTACGAGAGCTCGGGCCAATCGGAGGTCATGACGCCCCGGCTTTGACCGCGAAGGCCCAGCTCGCCTGCGCCAGCAGCGGCACGCGCGAGGCCATCGCGGCGGCTTGCGGGCTGTTGGCCGTGCCGTCGCGCACGCGGCCGACGATGCCCTGCACGATGCCCGCCAGGCGGAAGGTGTTGTACGACAGGAACCAATTCATGTCGGGCAGGCTCTTGCGGTTCGTCAGGCGACAGTACTCTGCCATGTACTCCTCGACCGACGGGATGCCGTACTCCTTCTGGTTCGGGATCGCGGAGATCGAGCCGTTGAACCAGTTCATCAGCAGGTAGGCGAAGTCGGCGAGCGGTTCGCCCAGCGTCGATAGCTCCCAGTCGAGCACGGCCGCGACCCGCGGTTCGGTCGCATGCAGCACCATGTTGTCGAGCCGATAGTCGCCGTGTACGACCGAGGTGCGCTCCTGCTCCGGCACCGTCTTGGGCAGCCACTCGATCAGGCGCTCGATCTCTTCGATGCGCACGGTCTCCGAGGCCTTGTACTGTTTGGTCCAGCGGTCGACCTGGCGCGCCATGTAGTTGCCGGGCTTGCCGTAGTCAGATAGGCCGCACTTCACATAGTCGGTGTTGTGTAAGTCGGCCAAGGTCTTCAGTTGGGCCATGAAGATGGCGCGACGCTCGCTCGGGGAGTAGGCCGGCAGCGTCTGGTCCCACAGGATGCGGCCCTCGACCATGTCCATCACGTAGAACATGGTGCCGACCACGCTTTCGTCGCGGCACAGCCCGTACGTGCGCGCCACCGGAAAGCCGGTGGAGTGCAGCGCGGTGACCACCTTGTACTCGCGGTCGACGGCGTGCGCGGATGCGAGCAAGTTGCCCGGGGGCTTGCGACGCATGACGTACTTCCAGCGCGGCGTGACGAGCTGGTACGTAGGGTTCGATTGCCCACCTTTGAACTGCCGCACCTCGAGCGGCCCCTCGTAGCCCGGCACGTTCGCGCGCATCCAAGCGTCCAGCGCGGCCTCATCGAACCTGTGAGTTTCCGCGACGGGCTTGGTGCCCGTGTTCAGTTGCTCGCGCTCTTGCTCAGGCGTGCTGGTATCTACCATCTGTGACCCGCTTCTCGTGGTGAGGGGTCTGCTCTACACACCTCCGGCGGCCGCCGCAAGCCGGCCAGGAGCAATTCCAGCGGCATATGCCCCTTGCCGAGGGCAGGTCGTTGCCTCAGCTTTTGTAGCGAGGGATCCCCATGAAAGCATCCGACCTGCTGATCAAAGCCCTGGAACACGAAGGCGTTCGCTACGTGTTCGGCCTGCCGGGCGAAGAGAACCTCGACGTCCTCGAGTCCCTTCGCAACTCGAACATCCGCTTGATCGTCACGCGCCACGAGCAGGGCGCAGGCTTCATGGCGGCGACGCACGGCCGGCTCACGGGCAGCGCTGGCGTGGCGCTGTCCACGCTCGGCCCGGGGGCGACCAACTTGTTGACGCCGGCCGCGTACGCGCAGCTGGGCGCGATGCCGATGGTCATGCTGACGGGGCAAAAGCCGATCAAGGCCGGCAAGCAGGCGCAGTTCCAGATCGTCGACGTGATCGAGATGATGCGGCCGGTCACCAAGTACACGCGGCAAATCGTGCACGGCAACTCGATCCCGGCGCGCGTGCGCGAGGCGTTTCGGCGCGCCCAGCAGGAACGCCCCGGCGCAGCACACCTCGAGCTCCCCGAGGACATCGCGAGCGAAGAGACGGACGACTCGTTCCTGTTTCCGATCGAAAAGACGCGCCGCCCGGCAGCCGACAGCAAGGCAGTGGAGGCAGCCGCCCTCGTGATCGAACGCGCTCGGCGGCCGCTCTTGCTGATCGGTGCCGGCGCAAATCGCACGATGACCAGTCACATGCTGCAACGCTTCGTGGATCGCACCGGCATCCCGTTCTTCACCACGCAGATGGGCAAAGGCGTGCTGGATGAGCGACAGGACTTGTGCCTGGGCACGGCCGCGCTCTCCGAGCACGACTATCTGCACCAGGCCGTCGACCAGTCGGATCTGATCATCAACGTCGGCCACGACGTGGTCGAGAAGCCTCCGTTCTTCATGCGCAGCGGTGGGGCGCAGGTGTTGCACGTCAGCTACTCGGCGGCCGAGGTCGATCCGGTCTACTTCCCGCAGTACGAGGTGGTAGGCGACGTCGCCAACGCGGTGTGGCAGATCGGCGAGCGCTTGCACAAGCAGCGCCACTGGGAGTCGGCCTGCTTCCTGACACTCAAGCGCGCGATGCTCGAGGAGATGACCCATCAGAGCGACGCGGACGCGTTTCCGATCAAACCGCAGCGTTTGGTGCGCGACATGCGCGCGGCGGTGCCGGAGGACGGCATCATCGCGCTCGACAACGGCATGTACAAGCTCTGGTTCTCCCGTAACTACCAAGCCTACCAGCCGAACACGGTGCTGCTCGACAACGCGCTGGCCAGTATGGGCGCGGGCTTGCCCTCGGCGATGACTGCCGCCCTGCTCCACCCGGAGCGCAAGGTGGTCGCGGTGTGCGGCGACGGCGGCTTCTTGATGAACTCGCAAGAGCTCGAGACGGCGGTGCGCATCGGGATCAACCTGGTGGTGGTCATCCTGCGCGACGATGGCTACGGCATGATCAAGTGGAAGCAAGACGCGGCCGGCCTACAAAGCTTCGGCCTGGACTTCAAGAACCCCGACTTCGTGCAGTACGCGCGCGCGTACGGGGCCACCGGCGTACGCATCGAGCGCACCCGGGAGCTCTTGCCCGCGCTGCGCAGCGCGATGGATGCGGGCGGCATCCACGTGCTCGACGTGCCGATCGACTACTCGGAGAACCGCATCTTCACCCGCGAGCTGGAGCGCATGTCCGCGGAGGTCCCTGCGCTGAGTCCGAAGTCTTAGCTACTGGCGCCCTGCCCTCCAGGCTCTACAGTGTCGGGGGAACACCCGCCCCGGAGACCAACCATGGCCATCTCCAGCATCAATCCTGCCAACGGAAACGTCGTGAAGCGCTTCGAAGAGATCTCGGAAGCCGAGCTCGAGGCCAAAATGCAACTCTCGGTGCAGGCCTTCGCGAAGCATCGCAAGACCAGCTTCGCGCAGCGCGCCGAGCTGATGCGGCGCGCGGCCGAGATCCTGGAGCGCGACAAGCGCACCTACGGCCAGATGATGACCGAGGAGATGGGCAAGACGTTGAAGTCGGCGATCGCCGAGGCCGAGAAGTGTGCCACGGCATTTCGCTACTACGCCGAACATGGCGAGGCATTCCTGCGCGACGAGCAGGTGAAGACCGACGCCGATCAGAGCTACATCCGCTACCTGCCGATCGGCCCGGTGCTGGCGATCATGCCCTGGAACTTCCCGTTCTGGCAGGTAGTGCGCTTCGCCGCGCCGGCGCTGATGGCCGGCAACGTGGGCCTGCTCAAGCACGCCTCGAACGTGCCGCGCTGCGCGCTCGCGCTCGAAGATCTGATCGTCAAGGCCGGCTTCGTGCAAGGCGCGTTTCAGACCTTGTTGCTCGAGTCGAAGCACGTCTCCAGGCTGATCGACGATCCGCGCGTGCGCGCGGTCACGCTGACCGGCAGCGAGGGCGCGGGCGTCGCGGTCGGTGCCCAGGCTGGCAAGCAGATCAAGAAGTCGGTGCTGGAGCTCGGCGGCAGCGATCCGTTCATCGTCATGCCGTCGGCCAACCTGGACGAGGCGGTGCGGACCGCGGTGGTCGCACGCAACATCAACAACGGCCAGTCGTGTATCGCCGCCAAGCGCTTCATCGTGCACGAGAAGATCTACGCCGAGTTCGAGAAGCGCTTCGTCGCGCGCCTGCGCGAGCTCAAGGTCGGCGACCCGATGCGCGAAGACACCGACATCGGACCGCTGGCATCCGAGAGCGCCCGGAAGGGAATTGCCGAGCAGGTCGAGCGTTCGGTGGCCGCCGGCGCCAAGCTGCTGGTCGGTGGCAAGTCGATCGACGGGCCGGGCTACTACTACGCCGCCACCGCGCTCGGCGACATTCCCGAGAAGGCGCCAGTGTTCCGCGACGAGGTGTTCGGCCCGGTCGCGCTGCTGTTCAAGGTGCGCGACATCGATCATGCGATCGCGCTCGCCAACGACAGCTCGTTCGGCCTCGGCAGCAGCGTCTGGACGCACGACCCGGACGAGCGCCAGCGATTCATCGACGAGCTCGAGGCGGGCATGACCTTCGTCAACGCCATGGTGGCGTCCGACGCGCGCCTGCCGTTCGGCGGCGTCAAGCGCTCGGGTTACGGCCGCGAGCTGAGCACGGTCGGGCTGCGCGAGTTCGTGAACATCAAGTCGGTGGTGATCCACGACAAGGCAGTCGCCCAATTGCCGAGCTCGGAGTGAGGGCTCAGACGCGCTGCGTCTTCCAAGTGCCGCGCCGGAACAGCAGCACGGCGAGCAGTGCGAGCAGCGAGTACGCCGCGGTCACGCTGAGGAAGACGCCGTCGGGTCCCATCCCGAGCGGCAGCGCGAGCACGTAGGCCAACGGGATCTTGAAGCACCAGAAGCAAGCCAGGTTCAACAGCGTGGGCGTACGCGTGTCGCCCGCGCCGTTGAAGGCTTGCACGATCACCATGCCGTACGCGTAGCAGAGGAAGCCGAACGCGACCGTGCGCAGGCAGTCGACCGCGTAGCGGAGCTCCTGCGGATCCGAGGTGAACAGCCCGGCGATCGGCCCGGGCAAGCCCACGAACACGACCGACACGCCGCCCAGGAAGATCAGGTTGTACAGGCCAACGCTCCAGACCGCGCGCTCGGCACGCTCGGGCTTGTTCGCGCCCAGGTTCTGTCCCACCAGCGTGGCCGCGGCATTCGACAGGCCCCACGACGGCAAGAGCGCGAAGATCGCGATGCGCATGGCGATCGTGTAGCCTGCGAGCGCGACGCTGCCGAAGCTCGACAGGATGCGCACCAGGCCCAGCCAGCTCGCCGTCTCCAGCATGGTCTGCAGCGTCCCGGTGCCCGAGATGCGCAACAGCCCCGAGATCACGTCCATGCGCGGGCGCAAATCGGACAGCATCACCTGCAGCCGTCCGCTGCGGCGCAACATGCGCCAGAGCTGGTAGCACACGCCGAGGCTGCGCCCGAGCGTGGTCGCTACCGCGGCACCGGTCACGCCGTACGCCGGCACCGGGCCGAAGCCGAAGATGAAGATCGGGCCGAGGATGATGTTCGCCAGGTTGGCGAGCCACAGAGAGTGCATGGCGGTGGTCGCGTCGCCCGCGCCACGGAACACCGCGTTGAACGCGAACAGCAGCACCACGCTGATGCTGCCGCCCAGCATGATGCGCGCGTAGTCGGAGCCCATCGCCAGCACCTCGGGCGCAGCACCCATCTGCTCGAGCAGCGTGCCGCCCCAGGCGACGCCCGCGACGCCGATCGCGATCGAGACCACGACCGCGAGCGACAGCACCTGCGCCGCGGCGACCGAGGCCCCGCGCAGATCGCGCTCGCCGACGCGGCGCGCGACGGTCGCCGTGGCAGCCAGCGACAGACCCACCGCGACCGCGTAGATCATCGCCAGCAGCGACTCGGTCAGGCCCACGGTCGCGACCGCGTGCGCGCCCAGGCGCGAGACCCAAAAGATGTCCGCGATGGCGAACAGCGACTCCATCGCCATCTCCATCACCATCGGCACGGCCAGCAGAAACACCGCGCGCCGCAGGGGCAGCTCGGTGAAGTCCTGCTCGACACCGGATAGCGCCAGGCGCACGAGCTCGAAGAACCCTGCAGCTTCGGGCGGCGGCGCGCTGCTGCGACTGCTGACGCTCACGCCTGCGTGCAGGCTCGGCGGATGCGAGCTGCGCACCACGCTGGGCGGCTGCGAGTCACGGCTTTTCGGGGCTGACATGGATGCGATCGACGGTGGTGTTGGCCGTGGCCTCTGGCGCGGCCAAGCGTTCGAACACCATCACCGTGCCGAAGCGCGCGATCTCGCGGTAGCCGTTCTTGATCAGGGTCTTGTTGCGGCGGGGAAGCGTGTGGATCGAGACCATGAACCGCGGCGGGCGCTCGCGCAAATCCTGCGAGTACTCGCTGCCCCACGAGCGTGGCCCGAGGTAGACGAACGAGCCGATCGCGTGTCGGGTCGTGCAGCGCAGGCCGGTCAGGTGATACACGGGGCTGATGAAGCAGGTCAGGCACATGGCGTCGCCGAGTTGCGCGCGCTCCTTGACCACCTCGCTGGCGCGCACCAGATCGCCGAAGCGATCGGCCTGCGCCACGCGCAGGTAGTTCATCGTCAGATCGCTCGCGGGTGCACCGCCGAACACCACGCGCGACCAGCTGGTGACGTGCTCGTGATAGGTATGCGGCACCTTGGTGATGAACTCGGGCTGGTAGAAGAACGCGCCCACGCTCCAGGCCACCGCCGCTGCCAGCAGCAAGCCCGAACGCAAGCTCTGCAGCAGCTGGCGCAGACCCCAGAAGCCCAGCGCGACGAAGAACGGGTAGCTGGCGATCCAGTGGTATGTGAACAGGCGCTTCTGCAGCACCACGCTGCCGACCGAGGCGATCACCAGCGTGAACAAGAAGCCGGCGAAGATCAGTTCCTCTGGCAACGTTGGCGACCGTGGAGCTGGATGTTCGTCTCCGAGTGGCTGTCGCGTGCCCGCGTCAGCAGGCTTCTTCCGCAGCAGCATGGCCACGCCGGCGATGAAGAACGCGAGCATGCTCAGAAAGAAGGTGCCTTGAATGACCGGATCGAACAGCGGCCTGTACCAGTGGCGGGGGAAGCCCACCGCGCCGGCGTAGTTCTCGGTCATGTACACGCAGACTTCGATCATCTGCCGCAAGCTGCCGGTCAGGGCGAACGGCGCGAGCACGAGCACGAACACGGCCGCGGCGCCGGCGAGAAACCAGCCCGCCTCGCGCAAGAGTGCGAGCCAGTGTGCGCGATCGGCCTGCCACGGCCAGCGAGCCGTTGTCGGTTCGTCCAGCAACAGCGCGCGCACGCCCGCATAGCCGGCGATCGGGATCGCCATGGCCGCTGCCGGATACTTGAGCAGGAAGGCCACCATGCACAACGCGCCGGTGGCGAGCGCGCGCCGCCGCGGCCGCTGCTCGTGCACCGCGACACACTGCGCGCCGAGCAAGGTGAGCGTCATCCAGAACTCCGGGTGCGCGGTGTTCCAGTAGTCTTGATAGGTGAAGTTCGCAGCCGACAGCAGCATGGCCGCCGCACCCACCTCACCGTCGCGCGCGATCATCCCGGGCCGGCGCACCGCCTTGGCGAGCACGAAGCCGAAGCCGGGGAGCGCCACCAGCTCGAGCAGACGGATCGAGCTCTGGCGGTTGCCGAACAACAGCTCAGCCAGCGCGTGCACGACGAAGATCAACGGCGGCTTGCCGCTGATGCCGCTGACGTAGGGCAGCTGGCCGTGCAGCAGGGCGTGGCCGAGATACCAGTGGATGCCCTGATCGCTCCCGAACGGGTACCAAACGCTCGGCAATGCGTAGAGCATCGCCAAGCTGCACCCCAGCCAATCCCAGGGCCGGACCCGTAACGTCGGCATGCCCGGACCTAACCGAACCCTCCGAGCCTCCGCAAGTTATAAAGCAGTCACGCAGAGTCAGCTGGCGCCGCGGAGCAACGCCACCGGCAGCTCGAACGCCGTGACTTCACCTGGCGAACTCTTGACGACAGCCCCCAAGCTCTTGAGCAATCCCCGCGCACGCTTGTTTCCCGCCAGCACGCTCGCCTTGAAGCGCTCGATGCCTCGCTCGGCCGCGACTTCAGCCAGCTTCGCGAGCATGCGCCGCGCGATACCGCGGCCCTGGAGCTCGTCGATCACGACCACCGCGAGCTCGGCAGTCGTGGGTTGCTCGCGATCTCGGACGAAGCGCGCGACTGCGACGCCGCGACCTTCCGTGACGCCTTGGGCCTCGAAGCCGACCAGCGCGACGTGGTCCACGCCGTCCACCTGGGTGAGGTAGCGCAGCAGGCCCTCCGGAAGGCGGCGCATGCCGGCGTGGAAGCGGAAGTAGCGCGACTCATCCGACAGGCGCTCGAACCCGGCTTGCAGCGCCGCAGCGTCGGACGCACGGATAGGCCGCACGAACAGCCGCGGGGCCCGTGGAGGCCGCGAAGTACGAGCGTTCGTGCTTTTATATTCGGTCGCCGGCTGTGCAAACATAGTACCCTCCAGGCGCTATAATAAAACGTACGGTCGTGCTATTTCTCAGGTCCCATCGCGGCCTCGTCAACCCCCCTACGCTACTGCCGGGCGTCGGTTTCGAAGATCGATCCGGGGTCCCAAATCACCTAGCACCGGCCCCTGATCGCGTCTCGCGGCGGGACTGCAGCCGCCTTGGGCACAAATGCCGTGTCCGGATCCGCCGCTCGGCACGTCACGTCTGCAGAGAAGAGGGTTCACAGGAAGGCGAGAAGCCGGGAAGGCGAGACCAGATTTTGTGCTGCCGCGGACTCGCTGAGGCGCTCGATGCAAGCCCGCGGCAGCAAAATAATTCTCGCTTCCCGGCTTCCCGCCTTCCTGTGAACTTTTTCTTCACTGGAGCCGGCATGCAGCCGTCAGCGGCAGGCCCGCCGGACTCAGGTCTCGCGCTGCTGAATCCTGCCCGACCAGGGGAGTCGCGCCAGGTTGGCCGTCCACTCGCCGCGGATCGCGGCCAGCAGCGGCTCGAACATGCTGCGTTCGATGCTGTCCAGGTCGATGGCGACCGAGCTCAAGCGCGGGCGCAGCATGCTGCAGATGGGGCTGTCGTCTGCGCCGATCAGCGCCAGCTCGGCCGGCACGCGGATGCCGCGATCGAGCAGCGCGCCGAGTAGCAGCGCGCTGTACGAGTCGTCGAATCCGAACACGCCCTCCGGCCGCTCTGCGGCATCCCAGCGCTCGACCAGGCGCGCCGCATCCGCGGCGTCCAGCGCCATGTCGAGCGTGCGGACCCGCACTCCGCGTGTCCGACTCGCCACGCGGCGCGCGCCTGCCAATCGATTGCGCAGTGCCACCCGCGGCTGCAGCTCGCGCGGCCGAATCAACACCAGATCGCGGCAACCTCGCGCCACGAGGTGCTCGACCGCCAGCTCGCCCAACCGCGTGTCATCCAGCACCAAGGTCGGCGTGTTGCTCGCAGGCTTCGGGCCCATCCCCACCACGACGATGCCGAGCGACTCGAGCAGCCGCATGCCGGCCTTCGTCAGCAGCTCGATCGCCGTGATGACCGCGGTAGGGCGCAGCGCACACCAAAGCTGCGCCGCGGGCAGACCTCGCAGACTGGCGTCGTTGTGGAGCACGAGCGTGTATCCCACCGCACGCAACCTGCTGCCGAGCCGATCCAGTCCGGCTGCTGCACGCTGCAACATCAGCGTGCCACCCGGCACGTGCGCGATGATCAAGTTGCTGCGACCGGTGCGCAGTGAGCGCGCGCTCTCATTCGGGACATAACCTAGCTCCCGGGCAGCCTGCCTCACGCGCATCTGTGTCACTTCGGGAATGCGACTCTGACGCACCCCGTTCAGCACGTACGAAACCGTCGCAATCGAGACCTGAGCGCGGCGCGCGACTGCGGTCATCGTGACGGGGACCACATGTTCTCGGCGGTTGGACAAGTTGGCCAAGTCCTCCGGCAAAACATCTCCGCAACTCAGGTGTAGCAGAGTTTGGCGTGACGCAATATCCGGAGGTGCTCACGTTGCCGATCAGGATCCGCTGCCGCCATCAGCTGCAGGCTCGAGCGCTGCCGCATCGCGGCGGGAGAGCCCGAGCGCTGCAGCCGAGACGAACAGCGCGCTCGCGCCCAGCAGCGTCAACGCCGGGCGCACCCCCCAAGCGTCTCCCAGCACACCGATCAGCCACGGCACCGCGAAGCCACCCGCCGCGCCTGCGCCTGCGACCAGACCCAGCGCGGTTCCGCTGCGCTCCGGGAAGCGCTGCGCGACGAGCGCGATCATCAGCGGATAGACCGGACCCAGCACCACGCCCGCGAAGCCCGTGGCCAGCACGAGCGGGCCGAGCTCGAACATGCTGGTCGCGCACACGATCGCGGCTCCGCCCAGACCTGCGACAGCCAGGAGCGAGAGGCCACGGCGCGGAGGCCGCAGCACGAGCCCCAGCCGCCCGATGAACAGGCCGCTCCACAGGCTGCTGATGCTCCACTGGCCGACCGCCTCGGACTCCCCGCGGCTCTGCGCCCACGGCACCGCGAACACCGTGATCCCGTTCTCGACCCCGACGTACGCAAACGCCACGATGCTGAGCGCGATCAGCGCGGGCCAGGCCATGTCCGCCGCCACGCGCTGCACGTCGGGCACAGCGCCGTGCCTGCTCCAGGCCGGGCTGAACAAGCCCCAGAGCGCGAGCACGACGTGCAGCACGGCGAGCGCGTGAAACGTGCGCGCCCAGTGGCCGTGGCTCAGCCAATAGCGGATCAGCAAGGGCCCGATGCCCGCGCCGAGCGTCGCCAGCGAATGCACCAGCGCCAGCGCGGACGCCGAGCGCTCCGGGTTTTGTCGAACGACCGCGGCGTTGACCACGGTGTCGTAGATGCCGCAGCCGAGGCCAGCGATCAGCAACAACAAGACCACGCCGACGTAGCCGCGTCCATCGTCGACACTGCCCAGACCCGCCGCCGCCAACAAGCAAGAGCCGATGAACAGCGGCCGGTGCGGAAAGCGATCCGCCAGCGGCCCCGCGATCAAGACACCCGCGCCGAGGCCCAGGGCCAGGATCGCCCCCAGAAACCCGGACCGCGCCAGATCGAGCTCGAGCGAGCGCGCGAGCTCGGCTTGATTGGCACCCAGCAGCACCAACACGATGCCGAAGACAAAGAAGGTGGCGCCGCCGAGTGACCGCATTCCGTGCGGTGCTTATAGCTGACCACGGGTCGCTCGAGAGCGTGAACCGCCAAGCCGCCAAGAAGGCCAATCGTCGGAGAGAAATCGAGAAATCGCCAAGGGACGCCAGGCAGAACGCCAGCAGAGCGCCAAACCACGAGACGTTCTCCCGGCGACAATCTCTTCTCTCTCTTGGCGCGAGGGCGCGGGGGCGCGAGGGCGCGAGGCGCGCGAATGGTGCAGAGTGAGCGGCGTGGAAGAGAGTTCGGATCGGCTGCGTCTGCTGCGCATGCACCAGGCTTCAATGCGGCGCTGCAAGCGCTGCCCCGAGATGCACAAGCCGGTCGTGGTCGGCTCGCCGGTGCTCTCGCGCGTGATGTTGGTCGGGCAGGCTCCGGGAGGAAAGGAGCCGGCGCTCGGGCGGCCGTTCGCGTGGACCGCGGGCAAGCAGCTGTTTCGTTGGTTCGAGCCACTCGGCCTCGGCGAGGCCCAGTTTCGCGAACGCGTGTACATCGCCGCGGTATGCCGGTGCTTCCCCGGCAAGCTGAAGAAAGGCAGCGGCGATCGCGTGCCTGCTCCGCACGAGATCGAGAACTGCCGGCCCTTCTTGCAACGCGAGATCGCCCTGCTCGAGCCGCAGCTGATCATCCCTGTGGGCCGGCTTGCGATCGCGCAGTTCCTGCCGGTGCGCCCGCTGCAAGAACAGATCGGCACTGCCGCGCGCGTGCGAGTCGGCGCGCGGGAGTGTGACGTGATCGCGCTCCCGCACCCATCCGGCGCCTCGGTCTGGCCGCGGATCGAGCCAGGGCGCACGCTGACCGCGCGCGCGCTCTCGCTGATCGGCGCGCATCCCGCCTGGGCTGCGCTCAGGGCGGAGGTGTAGCTTCGGCGGGAGGATGGACCATCGGGTCCAGGTTCTTCATGTAGTCGTCGATGATGTCGCGAACGCTGGCGTCCTTGAGCACGACCGAGATCTCGATGCGCCGGTTCTGCTTGTAGGCAGCCTCGTTGTGCTCGGGGTTCAGCGGCCGAAACTTCGAGTATGCGCTCGAGGCGAAGTAGTTGCCGTACGCCTGCTCGAGCTGCGGATCGGCGGCGAACATGTAGTTGAGCACGGCATTGGCGCGCTTGGCGGAGAGGTCGCGGTTGTACGCCACACTGCCGCGCTCGTCGGTATGCCCTTGCACCAGGATGGCGTCGATGTTTTGCCGCACGTTCGGGTCGTCCAGGACCTTGGCGAAGGCCTTCGCCACGCTGTCCAGGAAGCGCTTGCCCTCCGGTCGAATCGAGTACGAGTCGGACTCGAAGACCAGGCTCTCTTCGATCACGATGTTACCGTTCTCGGCGATGCGCGCACCAGAGGCGCCGGCGACCGCGCCCGCCAGCTGGGCGTCGATCGACTCCTTGACCTTCTTCAGCACCTCGACGCGCAACACCGCGATGCCTTGCAGGCGCGAGCGCACCTCGCTCAGCTGCCGCGTGCTGTCGGCGATCACCGCTTGTTGCTGATCGAGCTGCGCGCGCGAGAGCGCGAGCTGCGTCTGGCCTGCCTCGATCTCGCTGGCCAGCACCTTGAGCTTGCGTTCGGAGGTCGCGACTTGCTGCTGCGAGCTGCGCAGGCGCAGCATCGTGCCGGCCAGCTCAGAGCGCGTGCGCTCGAGGTTCTTGCCCGCGATCAGGTTCTGGATGTAAGCGAGCAAGACCAGCACGAACAAAATCATCGAGATGGTCGAGATCAGATCGGTGAACGAGGGCCAGAAGTTCTCGGTGGCCTCGTCCGTGAGCAACATGCGCCTGCGCTTGCCCATGGTCAGCTCCGTGGGCGCAGCGCGCGCGTGTGTTCTTTGAGCGTCTCGCTCAGATCACCGAAGCTCAGGCTCATGCGCTGCACGTTGTCTTTGAGGTGGTAGTTGAACTCGCGGAAGTCGCGCGTGCTGGCCGAGAAGTTGGCCAGCGCGGTCTCGAACTGGGTGACGCTCTGCTGCAGCTGCTCGACCGAGGCGCTGAAGCCGTAGAGCATGCGATCGAGCTCCTGACTGGTGGCCGCGTGCATGCCGACGGGGGCCCGGCCGGGCCCGCCCGCGTGCGCCCCCTGGGGCACGGCCTGCAGCTCGTTGTCGAGGAAGGCTTCGATCTGGACCATCAACGCCACGCGCCGATCGGTCACGTTCGCGAACACGCCCACCAGCGTCATGATGATCGCGGAGACGATGCCGACCAGCGAGGCCGAGAACGCGACCGACATGCCCGCGAGCGCCTGCGCCAGGCCGCTCATCAGCGACTCGGTGATCTCGGTGTTCGGCGTGCCGTTGCCCGTCACCAGCTCGACGAGCCTGCCGATGGAGAGCGTCAGGCCGTAGAAGGTGCCGACCAGGCCCAGGATGATCAGGAGTCCCGTGCTGGCCTTGATGAAGCGCTCGCCCACGATCAGGCCGCGCAGCTCGCTGTCGAAGCGGCGCTCGATGATGGCCTGGCTGTTGATGTCGCTGGGATTGAGCGAGCGCGCGCTCTCGAAGTCGCTGACGATGCGATTCAGGACGTGAGTATCGAACGCTGCCTGGCCACCCGGGTGGCGCCGGAGCTCGCGTTCGATGCGCGCGTAGCGAGCGCGGATGGTGATGCTGAGCAAGATCGCGCTGATCAGCAGCGTCAGGATCGCCGCGATGATTACGTAGCCGCTGGTGTCTAGCAGCAAGAGGCTTCGGAAAAGCGGGTTCTGCATGAGGCTGAATAAGGCGTCCGCCGCGCGGCTTCAATCCAGCAATCGGTGCAGCAGCGCACCGATAACGTGAGCACCTTTGAACATCCGCAGACGCCGGCACCCGCCGGCGAACGCGCACATACCGTACAGTCCGAACTTGAGGCACACCGGATCGTGACAAGGACTATTGTCGACGATCAGGCTTTGCCGCGACGTGGGTGCTTTGCCACGCTGTCGATGGCCGCGGTCAGCGCGTCGATCGGCACCGGCTTCTCGAGCAGAGGATGCGGCAGGCTCGCCACGAACTCCCGCGCGCGCTCGCTTACCAGCCCGCCGCTGCAGAACAGCATTTTATCGAGCAACTGCGGCGCCTGTGAGCTCAGGCGCTCGTACAGGGCGCGGCCATCCATGTCGGGCATCATATAGTCGCACAGGATGACGTCGAAGCCGGGGTCGCCAGCCAACCTGTCGAGTGCCTCCTGGCCGCTGGACGCAACTGACACGTCGTAGTCGACACCCAACACCTCGGGGTACACGGCCAGGATAGCTGGCTCGTCATCGATGATGAGTACACGGGGTCGTGGCGTGGTGGACATGGCAGTTCCAACGCAACTCACGGAAGGCGCACAGCTGCAGGAGCTCGCGAAGAGGCGACGCGCGAGCTGCTGCCCCGCGACCTCCCTCCAAGGTCGCGTGAAGTTCCCCCCGCACGCGCGAGGGGCATCATACCAGCTCGAGCACAGCTTGCGAGCCCAACTGTCGAGTAAGTCGGGTTCGGGTACCCGACTGACTCGCATCAGTCAGCGACTGGCTCAGTTACAAGTCGATCTGCAAACCGATCTCGACTACCTGTCTAGGCGGGATGCCGAAGTGCCGGTCCGCGGCCACGGCGTTGCGCGCGAGGTACGCGAAGAAGCTTTCGGCCACGCTGCCCATCTTGCCGGCCCGGGTAGCGAGCAGACTATCGCGCCCCAGATAGTACGTGGCGTCGCGTAAATCGATGTGGAGCTTGTGGCGTGCGCAAGAGTCCCCCACGACCTGCGGCACCTTCGGGTGCTCCATGAAGCCGTAGCGCACGATCAGTCGGTAGACCCCCTCGCCCAGCGCAGTCAGCTCGGAGCGTTGGTCGTACGGGACCGCTGGTGTGCTCTCGGTGATCACGGTCAACAGGATGACCGTCTCGGGGAGCACCCTGATGCGCTCCACGAAGTGCATGAGGATCGGCGGCACGTGGGTCGTGCTGGAGGCCATGAACACCGCAACCCCGGGCGTGCGCCCAGAGAGGTGGGCGCGCAGCACCGGCAGCGCGTCATCGAAGCTCGGAAAGCGCTCCGCGTACTGCTCGATGACCAGCGTGCGGCCACGGCTCCAGACCAGCATGGAGGCGACGAAGACCATACCGATCATGACCGGCACCCAGCCGCCGTCGCGGATCTTGAACGTATTGGCGATGAAGAACGGCAGGTCGAAGGCCAGGAACAGCACGAGCAAGGGCAGCGCCTTCCAGCGCGGCCAACCGAACGACTGGCGCGACACGACGTAGAACACGACCGACGTGATGGTCATGGTGCCCGTGACCGCGATGCCGTAGGCCGCAGCCAGGCGGTCCGAGCGCTGAAAGCCCAGCACCAGCAGCAAACACGCCACAGCGAGCAGCCAGTTGATCTGCGGGATGTAGATTTGGCCCTCCATGTGATGCGCGGTGTGTTTGATCGTGACGCGCGGGAAATAGCCAAGTTGCATCGCCTGACGGGTCAACGAGAACGCGCCCGAGATCAGCGCTTGCGACGCGATCACCGTGGCCATGCTCGACAACACGACCATCGCCAGCGTGTAGCCTCCGGGTGGCACCATGCCGAAGAACGGATTGGCGAGCGCGTGGGGCTCGCGCAGCAGCAGCGCCCCCTGGCCGAAGTAGCAGAGCACGAGCGCAGGCATCGCGAAGCCGAGCCAGACGAAGCGGATCGGCCGGACACCGAAGTGGCCCATGTCGGCATACAGCGCTTCGCCGCCCGTGACCGCGAGGACCACCGAGCCGAGCACCAAGAAGCCGTGCCAGCCGTGCGTTGCAAAGTGCTGCACCGCGTACACGGGAGACAACGCCACCAGGACCTGCGGCCGCTGAATGATCTGCGCCACGCCCAGCGTGCCGATCACCGCGAACCAGACCAGCATGATCGGCCCGAACATTTGTCCGACCGCACCCGTGCCGCGGCGCTGGATCGCGAACAGGCCGACCAGGATCGCGCAGGTGATGGGTACGATCAGCGGCCCGAAGTCGGGATCCGCCATGGCCAGGCCCTCGATCGCTGCCAGCACCGAGATCGCGGGCGTGATGGCTCCGTCGCCGTACAAGAGCGAGGCGCCGATGACGACCATCACGGCCACCCACGTCAGGCGGGCGGGCGAGCGCCGCGCGACATGCGACGTGCGCGCGCCCTCGCCTGCAGCTGCCGGCGGCAGGGTGCGCGACGGGTGCGTGCGCATGTTCTCCGGCAAGATGGCGAGCAAGGCGAAGATGCCGCCTTCGCCGTGGTTCGCCGCGCGCATCACGAAGGCCAGGTACTTGACCGTCACGACCATGGTCAGCGACCAAAAGATCAGCGACAGGATGCCGAACAGATCGGTGGTCGACGCACGCTCGCCGCCGACCGCGTGCATGCACTCGCGCAGGGTGTACAGCGGACTCGTGCCGATGTCCCCGAACACGACGCCCAGTGCACCGAGTGCCAGGCTGACGATGGGTTCACCGCGAGTGCGAGGCGTCGGCAGACTTCGCGCCGCGAGCGCAGGCTTCGGGGAAACTTGCTCCACGCGCGCAGCGTAGCCCATTGAGGCGACAACGCTTGTGCTGGTTTTCTGCCTGGTCGCACTTGCTTCGCGGTTCGGCCGCGCCTACAACAGGCTCGACGCGTTCGCTGAGCGCGTCATCTATGACCAACCTCATCTGATACTCCCCGCGCCTCCTGCCCTGACGACGAACCCGCCGACCATGCCGGCGCGAGTCGTGGAGCAGTGTCGAGGCTGAGCTGGCAGGAGTGTCTGTCTGGACCGGCGACGATTCGCCGCCAGACGTGCGGGTTTTCCCCTTTGTCGTGCGCGCCCCGCGCGGCGCGACCTCATCTGCGTCGCGAACCCAACACGCCGCCGTGTCTCTCGGACACGGCAGGGCCGCGGCGCTCCGTCTCGAGCTCTGTCCTCCGACCGAATGAGCCGCGAAGCAAGCACCCTTGGGTGCGCCGCTGAGCAAACACCCTTGGGGTGAGAGGTTCGATATGCAACAACCCGAACAACCGTCCACTGCGGCGACGCGCACGCCAAAGCCCAAGCAACGTCTGACTGACGAGAAGGCGCGCAACGCCTCGCTAGCACAGGCCGCGCGCCGCTTCGCTCCACCGCCACGGCGCTTCTTGCGCAAGCTCGCGGGCCGCCGCTAACGGCTGCAGTGAAGGCTCGCGGGTGTCGTGTGGGCCCGCGAGCCTTCGTCACCTAACAACTCACACTATCGGTGCATCAAAAGAACCCGCGACCTGCACCACCGCGACCGGCACCGCCGCGACCACCACCGCGACCGCTGGCTCCGCCTGCTGCGCCGCCAGATCCCGCAGCTGCACCGCCTGCGCCTGCCCCCGCGCCGCCAGAGCCTGCCGAGGCACCGCCTGCTCCTGCAGCTGCACCGCTCGCGCCCGCTGCAGCGCCGCTCGCACCTGCTGCCGCACCAGCCGCTCCGCCACCTGCAACGCCGGCATCATCTTCGGCCATGCCTGCAGTACCTGCGCCCGCTACGCCTGATCCGCCGCGTCCTGCGAAACCACGACCGCCGCTGCCGGAGGCAGAGGATCCACTGATCCCGCGACCTGCGCCACCCGAAGTACCACTCGTACCCGAGCCTGCGGTACCTGAGCCGCTCGCGCCGCCAGCACCAGCCATCATTTGTCCACCGCTGCTAGAACTGTCGTCACCGCAACCGTTCGACAGCAGACCCAAGCCGGCGCACGAGATCATTGCTGCGCACAACGCCGTTCGTGATTCAGACAACAGAAGGGTTGTTTCAGTACGTTTACGCCACATCAGAGCTCTCCATCGATGAATCTATAGACTAGTGCCCGCACGCAACGAGCCGGCTCACTGCTAGCTCACGGCTGTGCGTTTTTTTCGCGCTAAATACGCGTCACGTGCGAGCGCAGGTTCGCTGTCACGAAGCTGCACATAGCCCCATTCTCCTCGCGTGCAAACACAAACAACGGCGCGCAAGCAAAAACACCACGCTCTGCGCGTATCACGTGCTTGTTAGTTCACAGTGAGATCTCGAATCTCAGCGTGAGGCCAGCGTGCGACACGACGAGCAACGACCCAGCAACTCGTGAAAGTGCGCGGTCAGCTCGAACCCATAACGCTCGGCGATGTCACGTTGCAGCACTTCGAATGCTTCGAACTCGAACTCCACGACGCGTCCGCAACTGGTACAGATCAGATGATCGTGATGCTTACGTTCGAAGGACGGTTCGTAGAAGTGACGCTCTCCCGAAGACAGTAACGTGGGCTGGATCAAACCCGCTTCGACCAGCAACGGCAGCGTGCGATATACCGTCGCCAAATGCGCGTCCTGCACGTCGGCCGCACGCAGCGCGCGCATCAGGTCATTGACCTCGAAGTGCCCGTCATAGCTGAGAGCCACGCGGGCGATCGCTTCGCGCACAGTCGATAGGCGCAGGCCCCGATCGTGGAGCGTCTGCTTGAAGGTCACTAGCGCACGCTGGAGCTGGGTTTCATCCACGATCGTTGGGGCGCATGATACTGCAGGGGCGTCCCAAAGACACGCTAGTGGCGGATGGCATTGGGCTTGCTCTGGATCTGATCATGCTCGTCCACCGGCATCCCTATCGAGAGCTCTCTGCGGACGCCGCGAGAACTGCACTCATGTCGGCCATTCGCCGACTCACTCGCGATCCGATCGGCGATTGCGCGGTGGAAGCGCTGCTGCGCGCAGGAGAGTTGGAGTGCGCGCTGGCCGATCTGGCGCATCCGGGCGAGGCGACTGTGGCCTGCGTAACCGATGCCATGGCCTCACATGTGCTGGTCGAACACGGGGCCTCGCTACGCGATGTCGAGCGCAGCTTGTGTGGGCTCGACCTGCCCGAACGCTTGCGCTTCCGCACGCCGGCAGGCTACGCGCATCACGCGCTCGATCCCCGGCAGTACGCAGGGCTGATCGAGCAGATCCAGCTCGATCCGCAGCGGCCGAGCGCCGTCATCGGCGTGCGCAGCATCGGTACGAGCCTGGGGGCGATCGTGGCCGAAGCGCTGCGCGTACACGGCTGTGCAGTCGAGCGCATCAGCGTACGCCCCGAAGGCCATCCCTGGGCGCGCGTGCTGCACTGGCACGAGCGCGAGGCGATGTTCGTCGACGCGCAGCGCGCGCGGGGAGCGCAGTTCCTGATCGTCGACGAGGGCCCGAACGCCAGCGGTTCGACCTTTCTGGCCGTGGCCGAAGCGCTGGAGCGCGCGGGGGTCCCCCGCGGCGACATCGTGTTGTGTGCCAGTCGCAGCCCCGATCCGCGCTCGCTCATGGCCAAGAACGCCGCCGAGCGCTGGACCCGGTATCGCTGCCAGGCGGCGTCCCCCTGGGCGGTCGTGTCTGGACTCGAGGACCTGTCCGCCGGCGCCTGGCGCAAGGTTGCCTATGGCGCGGATGCCGCAGCGTGGCCTGCCTGCTGGACACAATTCGAACGGCTCAAGCGCCGCAGCGCCGATGGTCAGTGGTTGGACAAATTCGAGGGCCTCGCGCCCTACGGCGAGACCGCATTCGAACGCGCCGGCGCGCTGGCGCAAGCGGGGTTTGGACCCACACCGACCTGGCAGGGCCACGGCTTCGTTCGTTACCCGTGGCTGCCAGGCCGGCCCGCACGGGCCAGTGATCTCGACGGCCAACTGCTACGCGAGCTGGCGCGGTACTGCGCCTTTCGGACGCGGGAGCTGCGGGTCGACGACGCGCCTACGCGTGGCCTCGAGCTGATGTTGCAGACCAACCTGGACGAGGCGTTCGGGGTCGAGCTGGGCGATCGACTGCAGCTCCAGGTGGAGCGCCCGGTGATCGCGGACGCGCGCATGCAACCGTTCGAGTGGCGGCTTTCGGGCGACGGCCGGCTGCTGAAGACCGACGGAGATTCGCACGGCGATGGCCCGCTGCTGCCTGGACCGTGTGACATTTGCTGGGATCTGGCGGGCGCGATCATCGAGTGGAACATGAACCGTGCGCAGCTCGAGCAGTTCATCCTCGACTACGTGCGCCTGAGCGGCGATCGGGCGCACAAGCGCTTGCCCGCGTACCTACTCGCCTACTGCGCGCAGCGCCTGGGCGAGACCCACGTGGCAGCGCGCGGCAGCGATCCCGAGGAGCGCGCCCGCTTGCTGAACGCGCAGCAGGTGTACCGCGATCAGCTCGAACACTGGTTGACCGCCACGTCCAACCAGCCACCGCGGCAACGCCGGCTGACGCGCGAGTACGCCTGGCGCGCGACTGGCTGACACAATGACGCTAAGAGCTAGTGCCAAACACCGAAGCTGACGCCCCAATTCAAGTAGCGCGCCGCGACGTCGACGGCTGCGCCGATGCGCCACTCGGTGGGCTCGATCAATCCCAGCATGTCCCAGGCGAAGAGCTTCACGTCCGCGCCGAGCGTGCCGTGGATGCGCGATGAACCCGAAGCAAACCGGCTCGGCTCCAGGTAGCTTCCCATGCGCAGCTTCAAGCGGTGCGGGACGGGTTCGCCTTCGGCTCCGAAGCGCAAGCCGACCGTCACGCTCCTGCCCGACGCCTCGTCCTTTTGATCGAGGAACGAGTACAAGCCGATGCCGTTGTCGATCGGCGCGGTGACCAGGACATCCAGCGACAGGAGCAAGTACCTGCGCGACAGCGCGTTGAGCTCGCGCCAGTGGTCGCGTTCGGCCTGCTCGATGTCCAGCTCCAGCTGCTTCTCCTCGGCCGGATAGCGCTCCATCTCGACACGCCAGAACTCCGGGTCGGCAGGTTGCTCCCACTCGAAGTCCGCGACTTCGATCGGAGGCCCGGTATCGAGCGAATGGCGCAGGCGTGCGTCGCTGCGCTCGCGGGCGACCTGGGCGACGATGCGCGCGTGCCGGCGCGCCTCGAGCTTGTCGCGCAACTGTTTGGCGGTGTCCTTGGGGTTGACCCAGCGCCGGTTGAGCGGGCGCGGTCCGAACTGATACGCGATCCCGGCCTGCAGCTCGGCGGGGAGCACGAGCGCCCCGGGAAGCGAGATCTCCTGAGCTGTGCCGGTGCTGTGGGTCTCGCCGGCCTTGACCTCGGATCGCACCGCGAAGCCGATGCGGTATTGCGTCTCGGCCAGGCCGATCAACACGCCGATCTCCGGGCCGATGCCGCTGAAGAACGCGAGGCCCCGATCATCGACGAACTCGTCGAGCGTGAGGAAGGCACTGCGAGCGGCGCCCGCGATCACGAGCTGCCCGTGCAGGAACGAGTACGCGGCGCCGAAGTTGGCCAGTATCAAGCTCATGTCGAGGCGCGCGCCGACGCGGTAGTTCTGCGCGCGCACCAGGCCGCCGGCGCCGAACTCGCCGAAGTTGAGCAGGCCACCGCCGGTCAATGCGTAGTAGCCCTGGTACGCGACGTCGATCTCACCGTCGTTGTCGAAGTCGCTGGCTTGAAACGACCCCGGGCTGTAGCCGGCGGTGATATCGAAGCCGAACCAGTTGACGTCCCAGAGCGTGCGGGTCGCATACGCGACGGGTGTCAGGGCCGCGGCATCGATACCGAAGCCCAGCGCGGTGTACGCACCTCCCAGCGCCATCGTCGAGTTCGGGCCGATGATCGGCCCGGTGACCAGGTCGATGTTGAACTCGCGCGGACGCAGGTCGGTCTCGCGGCTCTGGGCGGCGGCCGCCGACAGCTGCAAGAGGCCGAGGCCGAGCAACGCAAAGCGGAGCGCAACGCGAACTAGCGCCCTTCCCCCGCGGTCGATGTCGTTCGGCGGCGCGCCAGCCGGCATGGATGCATGCGCGACCCTACACCATCCGCGCGCGCGAGAGACGTGCTTCGAACTCGGCGCTCGAGCGCTCCAGCAGCGCCGTGACGTCGTCAGGTGGGCGCGCGTGCGACGTCTGTGACTTCCGCGCGGCGAGCGAGCGGCGCGCAGCCTGCTCGAGCCGAGCAGCGAACGCAGCATCGCGCTCGGCACGCTGCACCAGGCCGCGGTGTGCCTGCACGACGTAGTCGAGCTTGGAGCACACCAGCAGCGTGTCGCAGCCCGCCTCGATCGCGCGGCACGCCGCCTCATCGAGGCCGTACTCGCCCGCGATCGCCTTCATCTCCATGTCGTCGCTGAAGATCAGCCCGCCGAACCCGAGCTCTTCGCGCAGCAAGCCCGTCACGACGCGCGACGAGAGCGTGGCGGGCACGGCCGGATCCCAGGCCTCGAACACCACATGTGCGGTCATGATGCACGGCAGCTCCGCGGCCAGGGCCGCGAAGGGCGCCAGCTCGATCTGCCGCAGGCGCGCCTCGTCGTGCGGCAGGCGGGGCAGCGCGTGGTGGCTGTCGAGCGAGGTATCGCCGTGCCCAGGGAAGTGTTTGCCGCAGGTCGTGATCGAGGCCGATGCCAGGCCCGCGGCGAAGGCCCGCGCGTGGCGAATCACGCGTGCAGCATGGTCGCCGTAGCTGCGATCGCCGATCACCGGGTTCGTGGGGTTACTGGCGACGTCCAGGACCGGGGCGAAATCCAGGTTGATGCCGAGCCAGGCCAGCTGCCGGCCGAGCACAGCCCCCGCTTCGTGCGTGAGACCGGGGTCGTCCAGATCGCCCAGCACCCGCGCGGCGGGCAGCCGGACCACCGGCGAACCGAGGCGGGCTACCCGGCCGCCCTCTTGGTCGATCGCGATGAAAGGCGGCAGCTCGGCCGGAAAGAAGCCCCGCAAGCCAGCGGTCAACGCCGCGACTTCTGCCGCGTTTCCGAGGTTTCGCTTGAACAGGATGAAGCCACCGAGTGCACCGCCCTGCGCGCGCTCGCACAATTCACTCGCGGGTTCAGACCCTTCGTACCCGACGACCAGGACCTGTCCGGCTGTTTCGTAGAGGGAACGGGGGGGCATGTGCGCAAGGCTTCCGATTGCAGTCAGGCCAGCAAATTGGTAAGCAGAGGAGCGCCTGTCCAGGTTCGCGGGCCGGCCTCCCGCTCGAATGTACCCGATTCACGAGCTCGGGAGAGCTCGTGAGGGCTCCAGCAGTACGGAGCCCGGTTCCGAATGTGGGGCGACGTAGCACGATTCACGGAGGCCGAACCGAGCCGCTGGGCTCTGCCTCGCCAACATCTGCAGTGCGCCCGATTCGCATGGAATCCTCTTCACGACAACTCGAGACCGCCGACGAGGCTCCCTTGGAAGGCACGCCCTCCATCCCGGCCCCCGAGGTTTACCACGGTCAAATCGTCGCCGAACGCATCGACCCGGATGCCGTCAAAGTCTTGAAGCGACTGACGCGACACGGCCACACCGCCTACTTGGTGGGCGGTGGCGTGCGCGACCTGCTTCTGGGACGAGCGCCGAAGGACTTCGACATCGCCACCAGTGCGCGTCCTTCGGAAGTGCGGCGGCTGTTCCGGAACTGTCGGATCATCGGCCGGCGCTTTCGATTGGCCCACATCCTGTTCGCCGGCGGCAAGATCATCGAGGTCGCCACGTTCCGGCGCGACCCTCGCGACTCCCAAAACGAGCCCGAAGAGGTCGAGGAGGTCGACACTGACGGCCGCGTGAGCTTGCTGCCCGGGCGCGGCGACGACGCCGATCTGCTGATCCGTCAGGACAACACCTTCGGCGATCCGCACGAAGACGCGATCCGCCGCGACTTCACCATCAATGGTCTATTCTACGACCTGGAGCGCGACGAGGTCATCGACTACGTGGGTGGGGTGATCGATCTCCGCACCGGCGTGGTGCGGACGATCGGCGCACCCGACGTGCGCTTCCGCGAGGATCCGATCCGCGTCCTGCGCGCGATCAAGTTCAGCGCGCGGCTGGACCTGGGCATCGCGCCCGAGGTCTACGACGCGATGGTGGATCTGCGCGAGGAGTTGTCGCGTTCGGCTCCGCCGCGCGTGTTCGAAGAGATCTTGCGCTTGTTGCGCGGCGGCGCGGCGCAGCGCTCGATCTACCTGCTGTGGGACGTGGGCGCGCTCGGCGTGGTGCTGCCGGAGCTGTCCGCGCACATCGAGGATCAAGCCCGCGGTGCGGACCTGCTCTGGGGCCGGCTGGCTGCGCTGGACGGCATGAAGGCCGAGGGCCGGTTGCCGAGCGACACCGTGCTGATCGCGGCGTTGTTGTACGGGCCGCTGGAAGAAGCCGTGATGGGCTCGGACAATCCGTCCGAAGCGTTCGAGGAGTTCTTCCAGGAGATCAACGCGCGGCTGTCGGTGCCGCGCCGCATGCGCGACCGCGTGCGCCTGATCTTCGCCGCCCAGCGCAGGCTGGCTCGCGGGCAGCGTTCCGGCCTGCGCGCGCGCGAGTTCTACTCGGACGCGACCGATCTCTACGAGCTGCGCATGCACAGCGAGGGCAAGGCCATGCCCCACGGCTGGCGCGAGTCGGAGAGCCAGCGGCCGGCCAATGGCCCCGTGATGACCGAGTCGAAGCCCGCCCCTGGCGCGCTCGACGAACGCCCCGCGCGCCGCCGTCGCAGGCCTCGGCGCCGACCGCAGTAGACCCTCCGACTCAACCGCCGACGAGCTCGATCGCCAGCTCCACCCCGTGCGGTTGGAGGATCGGTCGATCGGCGTCGGGCAACGTGCGCGTGAGGTGCGTGACCACCAGCACGACTTGCGCGGTGTCCGGCCCCAGCACCAGCGGCAGGTAGGCTTCGGGCACCTCGCGGGCCGGCGCGCGCGTGCGGCCCAGCTCGCGGCCCCGGGCGTCCAGGCGCAGCGCGCACAGCGACCAGTTCGGGCCCAGCTCACCGCGCAGCCAGACCCGCAGCTCACAGCTGCCTGCCGCGCACGCCGGCGCATCCGTCAGCTGCAGGCGCACGTAGCTGCTCCCCAGGGCCTCGATGCCGCCCTCAGCTGCAGTGCGAATGCGCCGCGGCAGCTCGCGCGCCTGCAGATCGGAGAGCAGCGGTACGCCGGCGTCGGACGGCAATGCTGCGAACGCGCGGTACGATGCGGCAGCGCCTCGGTGCGCAGCGTCCCCGGCGAAGTAGCGGGAGGCGCTGAACTCTTCCACCGCGTCGCTCCAGCGCTCCCCGCCGCTCTCCAGCGCGCGCGCCAGCGCCTCCCAGAGATCCGGGGAGCCTCGCAGCTGGTCGTCGGGGACGAGCCCCTTGGAGTGCTGGCGCGTCAGCTCCCACAGCGCCCGCACGAACTGGCCGTCGCCACCGTCGTGCCTCTCGCTCAGCATCGCCAGAAAGAGCGCGCCGCTTCCGGCTGCAGCGGCGTCGCTGCCCAGCAGCGAGTGCTCGGGGGCCTGTTGGCCCTGCACCAGGCTGTCTTCGCAACCCGGCCGACCCGTGTGCACGAAGGCGCTCCACTCGGCGCTGGCGCGCGACCAGCTGGCGGCTTCCGCCGGGTCCGCTGCGCGCAGCGCGGCCTGCGCGTAGGCGCTGTGCACGCAGACCTCGAGGTCCGCGCCGGAGAGATCGGCGCGAACCAGCGCGTGGGTCTGCGCGGCGTCCAGATCCGAGAGCGCGAGCAGCGCATCGACGCCGGCATCGCTGGCAGCGGCGGCGCCGGGCACCAGGTAGAGGTCGAAACTCGCCGACCCACCGCGCTCTCCGTCCGCAGGTGGCAGGGGCCAGCCCGACCCCGAGAGGTCGAGGTA
>DATEOF010000500.1:0-9618 GCA_035274465.1 Polyangiales bacterium | reverse complement strand
AACCCCGAAGGCGGAGCCGCGGGCAGCCCGGTGATGGCGACGGCCGGTGCGGCGGCCCCGATGGCAGGTGCTAGCGGCGGCGCGGCCCCGGCCAGCGGCTTCAAGCCCAAATGTCTGGCCAAGGGCGCGGAGCTCGCGCTGGTCGGCGACTCGTGGATCAACTATCCGCTCGGAGAGTTTCTCGAGCCGCGCCTCACGTCGCGCGCGCAGAAGGACGGCGCGCTGATGGCGGGCGATCGCTTCAACGATCAAGCGGTGGCCGGCACCTCGCTCGCGAGCGGTGGCCTCGGCTTGATCCCGGATCAATGGCCGAGCGCCAAGTCGGCCGCGATGCGCGCCGGCACGACGGTGAAGTTCGTGGTGATGGACGGCGGCGGCAACGACGTGTTGCTCGGCAACTCCATCTGCCTCGACAACGGCCGCATGCGCGATCAAGACCCGACCTGTCAGGCGACCGTGCAGGCCGCGACGATGGCCGGCAAGATGTTGCAGACGAAGATGCGCATGGATGGCGTCGGCCAGGCGGTCTACTTCTTCTACCCGCACGTGCCCGCCGGCGGCTGGGACGTCCTCGACTACTCGCTGCCGATGGCCAAGGCCACGTGCGAGAGCATGAACGACGAAAAATATCAGTGCTACTTCGTCGACACGCGCGAAGCCTTCCAGGGCGCAGGCAACACCGGCGTGGCCAAGGCCCAGTACATCGGCGCCGACGGCATTCACCCCACCGCAGCCGGCGACGACCTGCTCGCCGATCTGATCTGGAAGACCATGAAGGACCACTGCATGGCTCAGCCCGCCTCCAGCGGCTGCTGCACGCCGTGAGCTAGATCGAGCCCCGGCAGCCGCCTGACTGCCGGGGCTGCAGGACGAGATCGACCTCGCCCGACACCGAACCGAGCGGTGCAAACTGGTGCCGTGCGCGGTAGGGCTTTGCCAGACGGATACTCGCCCGCGAGAGCAGCGCTCGCCAGAACACCTTGCTCTCGAGGTTGGCAAGCTGCATGCCGATGCAGGTGTGCGCTCCCGAGCCGAACGCGAGGAAGGCGGCGCGGTGTCGCTTGTCTTCAGCGCGCTGCGGCGAAAAGCGCTCGGGGTCGAAGCGCTGGGGCTGCGTCCACAAGCTCGGATCCTGGAGCGCCGGTGAGATGAAGCAAAGCACCATCGTGCGCGCCGGCACGCGGTAGCCGGCGAGTTGCACGTCGCGCAGAGTCACCCGCGGAATGCCCGATGCCACCGGGTACATGCGCAGCGTTTCCTTCCACACCCACTCGTGCTGCTCGAGCTCTTTCCATGTCCCGCGCGCGCCCTCTTCTCGCAGGCGTTCCTGCCACGCGGGTTGCGTCGCCAGCAAGTAACCCATGCTCGCCACGCCGAGCGAGGTCGTATCGAACGCCGCGAGCATGATGCCGATGAACAAGCGCACCACGCCCTCGTCATCGAGCAGATCGGTGTCACCGCTCGCCTGACACAACCGGCTGAAGAGATCGCTGCCGGCGCGCTCGCGGCGCTCGGGCACGCGCCGCAAGAGCTCCGCCTGAAGCGTGCGATAGCCTCGCAGCGCGCGGCTCCAGGTCGGGCTGAGCCAGGCGTTTCTCAACGGTGTAGTCAGTGACTGCCAGACGTTCGCAGTCGCGACGTCCAGCATCTTGGCCTCGTGCGCGTCGTCGATGCCCATGAAGATGCGACCCGCGACATCCGCGAACAAGCGTCGCACTGCTGGTTTGAAGCGCACCGCGCCGTGCCGCAGCCAACTCTCGATCGCCGGTTCGTAGGCTGCTGCGGCGATGTCTACGTAGCTTGCGAGCGCAGCCGGACTGAACGCGGGCTGCAGAACCTTGCGTACGTCGCGGTGCAAGTCGAAGTCGAAGGTAGTGAGAAAATCCACCGTTTGAACGCCCGGCATCACACCTGCGAACAGCTCGCGGTAGGCCAGCGCAGTCGACCACGCCTTGTCTTCGTTGCGCGCGATGCGTACGAGCAGGTCTGCATCGGAGACGCAGACGATCGGCGTCGGACCCATCATGTGCTTGTACACAGGGCCGAACTGCCGCACTTGCGCGTTTAGGTGCGCGCTTCCCTGGCGCATCATGGAGAACATGTTGGCAAGTGCGCTCCAGGTGCCGCTCGCCCCAGGCATGTTTGGCAGCTCGCGGTTCAATACGACGTTCGCTCGCGGGCGCGAAACATCCCCGACCGTATGAGCGATAAACGGGTCGACTTCGAGCGACGTGCCCTGCGGATGAGGTGCATCGAGCTGCATGATGCGCTGACGATACACGGCATGCCGGTCGTCAGGTGTGACCGAGAACACGTAGACTCTCTGGCGCGAGCAGCGACCCCGGCCGCGCGAAGGGTTTTGATCGAAATCGCGTTTGCGGTACTGCATCCTGTCTCATACGCTCACGCACGCGCCATGGACGACCCATCGAAAAAACGTTCGGAACGCGAGAGAAGTCTCGAGCGCGAGATTCGGGAAGGCCGGAAGTTTTCCCTGAATGAAGCGATCGGCCGCGAGGGCGGGGCGTGGTTCAAAGGAGAATCCGCTGTTCCGCGGCTTACGCAGGTCACTGCCGAGATTACGAATTTCATCGATCACAACGTGTCGGACGTGTCCGGTGCTTTGCGCGCGACACTGCGGAGACGAATCAAGGCGAACCAAAAGCTCGTGGCCGAACACGAGGCCGAGCCGATCGCCGCGTTGAGAGCATTGCTGATCGCAGTACTCGGGACCGAGACGGAGCTGTTCGAGCTCGTACGCGAGGTAGATGCCCAGTGGGGTCAGATGATGCTCGAACGTCCTCACTTCCAGGAACCGGGGCAAGCGCCACACCCCGAGGACGAATACACGCACGAATCAGTGCGTCGCGAGCTGGAACGGTTGCTGGAGCTTGCTTCCGGCTAGACCCACCTTTGTGGTTGGCTGGCACAAGCTGGCACGGTCGGGTCCGGTGTGTCGCGCGACGGCCTCGGTACAGTCTTTGCTCGAGTCGCGCGTCATGGTGACGCACGCCCTGCGCAGGCTACTTCAACTTGCCCTTCCGTTGCTGAGCTGCGCGTTCGTCGGCTGTGACGCCGGTGGCTCGCTGTGTCCGAGCTGCCGGCCAGCGCCAACCAGTCAGAATGGCTCGGCGGCGGTCCTGGTCGACTGCGCCTACCAGGAATTGCCGCTGACTGATGAGCTACGCGCTCGCCTGCGGCTGAGCGAGCTGCCGGCCAAGCTCGAGCGATTCAGCAGTCCGCTCGATTGGGGGAAGCCTGGTGAGTATGACGCCGACAACGAGCTCTTGAGCTCGACGCAGATCGATCTCGTCACCGAGCTCGCTCCGTTTCGCTACCTCAGGGGTGCGACGAACTGTAAGGAGCGCGTCGTCGCCGACGTCACGGCCACGTGGACCGCGCGCGATGGCTCACTCCAGGCGCGCACGCAAGGTGAGGTCGAGGTGGACCTCGAAACTCTGGGTCTCTGGACGCTCTCGACCGATGCGGATCTCGCAGCCGTGAGCGGCACACTGGACGTGCCGATCGATGACACGCGCATTCATACAGGCCGGTTCGGAGCCAGCTTGTCCGAGCTGCCCAAGACCGGGATCGGCGGATATCTGCAAGTCGACCTCGAGTACTACGACGACCAGGCGGCGTTCAACGCGAACATCGCCGCTGCCAACAGCGACCTGCGCCCAGGCGGTGTGTCACGAGAATCCCCCATCGCTGGTTGGTTGCCGGCGATGCCCAAAGGCAAGCTGTGCGAGCCTGGGCAGAAGACCGTTCCGAACTCGGTCGATGATCCGTGTCCGCAGCTGGGCACCGCCTGTGCGCGCGCCGGATCCGTCAACATCGGGACCTGCGAAACCTGGGGCAAGTATTGGGTGTGCAGCTGCCTCGACCCCGCGATGCCGTGAGGATCATTCCGGGTTGCGAAGCAGCAGCAGATCGATCGTAGCTCCGCGACAGTCGTAGCAAGTACAGCCGACTTCGTTCCGTCCGGACGGAATCCGCGCCCCGTACACGTAGATGTCGAAGCCCGCGAAGGAGCGTGCCTGCCCGGGCTCGATCTGCGCGCTCGCGCCGCTTTCATCCTGGAACGTGGCGACTCGGATCGAGCTGCACGACTTCTTCGTGGAGCAGAGCTCCTGGCTCGTGTCCACTTCGAACCCGATCGGCAGCTCGAATTGGGCGAGGTCGCTAAGATAGCCGTACTGCAGCAGGAGCTCACCGTCGCTGGTGCGCAGCGTGATCGTGAAATCGAACAGCGAGAAACCGCCTCCCGAACCAATCCCGAACGAGTACAGAACCTCGTCGCCCACCGAGAACGGCAACTGCGATCGGACGCCGCGCAGGACCAGTGTGAGCGTCCGGTCGTCGAACGCGAGGCGCACGTAGCGACCCTCGCCCAGCGACAGACTCGGGCTGTCGAGCTCGGGCGGCATGCCCTCGCCGAGTTCTCGGATCGTCACCGCCTGGTCCGACACGATTTTGGTCGCTATCAGGTTCGTTCCGTCCCACGCGAGCGCGCCAGGCAGAGCACCGCCTAAGTCGTCCCTGTCGCAGGACGGATCGGCGAATCGAAAGTCCACGGGCTGCGGTTCCTGCTCGGCTTGCGCAGTGTTCCGGCGCTGAGCGGCGGGCTCGTCTCCGTGCGCAGCCGCGCAGGCCGCGGCGAACAGACTGGCAGTCCAAATGCCGATCAGACGTTGCATGTCTCTGTAGTCAGGCATGCGCCGAGCTGCCATTGCGTGCAAGGCGACCATTCATGCGACGATTCGTGGATGGCAGATGGTAGGGGAGGGTTGGGCTTTCGCCTCGCGACCCTGGTAGCGGGGTTGCTCGCATGGAGCGCCGTCCACCCTCGCGATCCCGCGACGTGGTGGATGGAGGTCGCGCCGGTGCTGATCGCCGCACCGCTGTTGTTCGCGACCCGCAAGACGTTCCCGCTCACCCCGCTGGTCGCGGTGTTGATCGCGCTGCACTGCTCGATCCTGATCGTCGGCGGGCACTACACCTACGCCGAGGTGCCCGCGGGGTTCTGGGTGCGCGACGCGCTCGGCTGGAGCCGCAATCCGTACGACCGACTCGGACACTTCGCGCAGGGCTTCGTGCCGGCGATGGTCGCGCGCGAGATCCTGCTGCGGCGCAGCCCGCTCACGCGCGGCAAGTGGCTGTTCTTCCTCGTCACCTGCGTGTGTCTCGCGATCAGCGCCTGCTACGAGTTCATCGAGTGGGGCGCCGCGCTTGCCACGGGCGAAGGCGCCACCGCTTTCCTGGGCACGCAAGGCGACGTGTGGGACACGCAGTGGGACATGTTCATGGCTTTGATCGGCGCGCTCACCGCCCAGCTCACGCTCGCTCGCCTGCACGACCGGCAGCTCACGGCTTGCCGTAGTTCGCCGCGAGGGCTGGCTCCAGCGTGACGAGCTGGCCCTCGAAGTGGCCGGACAGCTCCGAGCCGGAGGCTGGCGCGGCACGCTCGAACACCAGCTTGCCCGAGCCGATGAAGCCGTCGAGCGCGTAGTCGTTCTCGTTCTTGCCGCGCACGACCGCTCCGTAGGTCTCGAAGCCCTGCAGCGCGACCTCGGCCGGCCCGCTCGGCACCTCGCTCAAGAAGAAGCGCGCCGCGACCAGTCGCCCGTCGGACAGCGGCGAGCCGACCTGCACGGTCGGCCGACCGTCACCATCCAACCCCGCGCTCGCGAACACGCCTGCGAAGTGCTGGCGCGTGCCGTCGAGCACCACGTCGAGCACGTTGTTCGCGTTCGGCGCGTACGCCGAGAGATCGCCCCAGGTCGTCGTGAACGCGCCGCTCACCGCGCTGTTCCGGTTCGGTTGGCAGATCAGCTGCGGCCGCTCGCCGAGCGTCCACTCGGGCGCCGCCGGTCCATCAAGCTCGGCCTGGAGCTCTGCTCGGCGGTTTCGCACGAACGTGCGTTGTCTCGCGAGCGCTTGCGCGTCGGCGTTCGGGCCGAGCAGCGCCGCGATCCGATCGATCTCGGCGAGCAGCGCCGTCTCGTTCCAGCTGTTCGCGAGCAGCTCGCGCAAGGCCGCCAGGTACCGCTCGCGCACGGATGGGATCGCGTACAGCCGATTCGCCAGACGCGCCCAGGCGTACACGGACTGCGGGCGTGACTGCTTGCGCAGATACGCGTGGCTGCGCTCGAAGGCAGCGTCGGTGCCCGACGGAATGAAGACGAGCTTGTTCGTGCGCGGGTGCACGTAGACGTAGAAGTTGTTCAAGTCGCCGCTGTAGCCATCCCAGTGTCCGACCAGCGCTTCGGTCGCCCAGAAGCGCAAGAACGCGTCCGTGTCCACGAGCGCATCGAGGCGCGCGAGCAGCTGCGCGTCGTCCGGCTGCGCGAGCAGCTGCGTGAGCTCACCGATCGGCGCGGCCAGTGGCTCGTCTTCGCGCGTCTTCTTCTCGAAATTCGCGAGCAGCTCCGGCCGGAAGTCCGTCATGCCGTTGCCCTCGTACAAGAAGCCGCTGTCGTCGCCGAAGGCGCGCGCGAGGAACGGCTTCTTCACGGCTTCGACGTGCACGTAACTGCCGAGGTCCGCACCGTTTACGCGCACGTGCGCGAAGGCGCAGCGCGGCGCTGGCACGCCGGCAGCGGCAAACACCTGGTACGCGAGGCAGGTGTGCGTGTACGAAGCATCTTGTAGGCTGTTGTTCAGCACCACGACCTTGCTGCCGAACAGGAGCTGACCCTTCACGTACTCGTCGACGTCGATGCGCAGCGATGGCCGGCGCGCGCTGAGCGAGCCGAGGAAGCCTTTCTTGCGCAATCCGAGCTGCGCGATCTCGAGGTCGGCGATGCGAGCGCTCGCGTGCACGGTCGTGTACTCGAAGGTCGGGTCGATGCAGTACGAGAACACTTCATTGAGCGTGCGGCCTTCGCCGCGGATGCGTTGCCAGTCGGCGGCGTCCAGCGTCAGCTCGACCTCGAGTAAGGTGTCGCGCTCGAACAAGCGCGCGTCGTCTACGCGCGGCGCGGTCGTGTCGCTGCCAGCATCCATGTCGCCTTCAGCTGCAGGCGCTGGTGCCGCGTCGCGCGCAGGCATCGCGATGCCCGCGTCGCGCGTCGCTGCAGCGTCGGCTTTTGCGGCGGATGCCGGCGCTGCGTCGGCTGGCTGCACACCCGTGCTGGCCGCATCGGGCTCGGCCGTGGTCTCCGCGGCATCGGCGCTCGAATGGCCGGCGTCCTGCGGCTGACGGCTCGGCTGTTTGGCTGCGTGCGGCGCCTCGTCCGCGCAATCCGCGAGTAAGACCAGAGCTGCAAGCAGCCAGGCGAACCGCATCATGGCCGGTACGCTAACACCTACTGCAGCGCTTGGCTGCCGCCCGCGCTGGCTGTGGCATGCGAGTCAGCCGCTGGCGATCACAGGACACCGACCCTGGTGTGGCTGCCGCGAGCAGCGCGCGTGCGCAGCTTTGGGAGCCGGGCACGCCGCGGCAAGTCGGTTCGCCCCGGCAGCTGCCCGCCGCCGGGGCCCCAACGATTTACTGCGCTTCGAGGTTCGTCAGCACGAACTGCATGCGCAGCCCGAGCACGTTCGGTAGCGACGCCACCACGCGGCCGCCGCTCAGCTGAGCGCGCTCGTACTGCCACTTGGTGCGTGTGCTGTCCTCGGCGCCGACCACTTCACCTTCCGACACTTCGTAGGCGATGGCTGGATCGCCCCAGCCCTCCGGCAACGAGGCGAGCGGGAACGACACCTTGATCGATGAGCCCGAAGGCGCGTCGAGGGCGGGCGCGAAGGAGAACGTCGGACCGAGCGGACGCTCGCTCTCCTTGTTGAAGAACGCCGTGGTCTTCTGGGCCACCTTCAGCACGAAGTCCTGAGCATCTGCGACTGCCCCCGCCGGTATCTCGACCCGCGGACCCTCGTCGAGCTCGAGCGAGCCTCCGCCCGCGCCGACGTGCGCCGCGACCGAGCCGCTGCCTCGCTTACTCACTGGGCCGGAAGGAGCGAGCGCTCCCGGCTTGGCTTCGTTTGCGGTGGTCGCCGCAGGCGCAGCCGCCTGCGAGCCGCCGCAGCCCACTGTCAGAACACCCAACACCAACCACTTCCGTGTTGCGTTCAACATGACCTTCTCCTGTCCCACCTGCGGCATCAGCGTCGTGCGAGCCGCATACCTCAGAGCACCCGCGCGCCATTGAGCATAGGATTTGGCGGGCAATTTGGCGAGAGGGAAGCAATGCGGCGCGAGGTCGGGTGCATGGGCTACGCTAGCGGTCCATGGCGTTTACGCGCTGGCACAAGTGGCTCCGAGTGCGATCCCCAGCTGGGGACCCGGCACACGGCGTAATTCGTACGCGGTTGTCCGCTGCTGCAGATCGTTTGGGGCTGCGTTCGCCTGCCTGGATGCGCGCGCGGGGTTACGCCGAGCGCGCGTTGGACTTGTTTCCGCTCACCCCGCTGGGCCTCGCGCTCGGCGTCTGCGCCTACTTCGCGCTGCGCAAATTCGCCTACGAAGAGCTGGATCTCGTCTGGCTCGTAACCGGCTATGCCGCGCTGGGCTTGTGCGCGCTCTCGCCCCTATTCGTGCTGCCGTGCGCCTTGTATCTGCGCTTGCGGACGCGGCCCGCGCCTGTCTCCGACAAGGCACCCGACCCGCTGCTGCTCGAGACTGCCTGGCCGGCCGAGACTGGGTACAGCTTGCCGTCTTTGCGCTTCGTCCCATTCATCCAGCTTCGCTGGCACTGGGTTTCACCGAGCGCTGCGGAGATTCGGGCGCGTCGCCAGGGCGGAACCGCGCACGAGGTCGTGACGCTGGCCGAGCGCGGGCACCACGACTTCATCGAGCGGAGGCTCGTGATCGAAGACCCCTTCGGGCTGACGCGCATCGCGTTTCGTCGCCGCGAGCTGCGCGGCGCGAGCGTGTTGCCTCGGTTGGGCGGGCTCGCGCACCTGAGCTCGCTCACGGCGCTGGCGGCCGGCTCCGATCTGCCGCATCCGATGGGCCTGGAGGATGGCGATCGGCTGGAGCTGACCCGCTATACACCCGGTGATCCGGCGCGCTTCATCCACTGGAAGGTCTTCGCGCGCACGCGCAAGCTGCTGGTGCGCCGGCCCGAGCGCGCAGTCGCAGTGGCGCGGCGCTGTGCAGCATTCTACGTCGCCGGTGCCGACGACGACGCCAGCGCGGCGGCCGCACGGCTGGCGCTCGAGCGCAAGCTGCTCGGTAACGACTGGGTGTTCGGCACCGATCTCACGGTGGCGGGGACCACGCGCGTCGACGAGGCGCTCGCCCACCTGGTGGAGTCGGTACACGCACGCGACAAGCAGGCCCAGGGGCTGTCGGCGTTCTTGGCCCAGGTCGAGAGCAAAGGTCCAGCCAGCGTGTTGGTGTTCGGGCCGCCCGTGCCGGGTGCCTGGTTATCGGCGGTGATCCGTGCCGCCAGCCGCCGTCAGCTGCGAGCGGTGATCGCAGTCGACGGCGTGGCCGACGCCCGCGTGCGCCCGCTCTGGGCGCGCTTGATCGCCCGGGCCGCGCCTGTCGCCGGCAACGAGGCGCAGGCGCTCGACGCCACGCTGGGTATCCTGTCGCGAGCGCGCATCCCGGTCATCTTGCTCGACCGCACGACGGGCCGGCCGCTCGGCGAGCGCGCGCGCCGGGCGCTC
>DATEOF010000499.1:0-25528 GCA_035274465.1 Polyangiales bacterium | reverse complement strand
TGCGGATGGCGCACGACGGCCTGCAGGTCCGCGCGCATGTCGGCGTCCAGCCCCGGGTCATCCAGCAGTCTCGTGGGTGGCTTCATCGATCTCCCGTGACACTGCGCGCGCCGCCGCTGTCGGCTGCAGCATAGGCGCTGGCGAAGCGGCGGCGTGCGTGGTGCAAGCGTGAATAGATCGTGCCCAGGGGCACCTCGAGCACGCGAGCGATCTCCTCGCAGGACTCGCCCTCGATCTCGAACAGCACGAAGGCCGCGCGCTGCTCGAACGGCATGCCGTCGAGGGCACGCTGCACCCGCTCCATCGAGCGCCGCACGTCCAGCCGTTGCGCGGGATCGGCGCCGGTTGCCTTGAGCAGGTCGACGACCGCCCCGGCTGCAGGCTCGCGCCGGTGCCGAGCGCGCCGCCCGGCCTGAGCCACGCGCACCGCGATCGCCGCCAGCCAGCTGCGCGGGGTCGCGGGACCGGGCAGGTAGCCGCCCTTGCGGTGCGCGACGATGAACACCTCCTGGAGCAAGTCCTCGACCTCGGTGGCGTGAATCCCCAAGCGGTGCAGGAACGAGCCGATGAACGGCGCGTGCGCGCGGAACAACGCTTCCGCGTCGAGATGTCCGGAATCGACTGTAGGGGCAGCCCCTGTCACTGGCTCTCCATGTCGCGCATGCGATGGATCCTTCAAGGCAACGCCACCGAGACATCCAATCCGAACGAAAACCCCACGACCCCGGTCAGCGCCTCCGCGGCTGCAAAATCCGCGACCTGCATCCGAGGCCGCACCAGATTGGCATGAACCCCGCCGACCACCTCGAGAGCCAAAGGAGCATCCACCGGCCAGCGCACCCCCAAGCGAGCCAGCGCCGCCAACCACCCCATCTGCGCCCCGAAATCCTCGAAAAACTGCTCCCCCTGCGCATCCACCAGCGCAGCTCCAAGCCCAACGCACCCGCGGCCCCCCACCACCCCCAACAACAACTCCCCGCACCCCAGGACCTCGCCGCCAAACGCCATGGTCCGAACGGTCGCGCCGACGAGTCCCGACCGCTGCGGCAAACTCACGAATCCCCCGAACTCCAACCGAATCGCCCGCCAAATCCGAAAGTCCGCCCCGGCCCCAAACAGCAGAGCCCCTTCGGGCAACAACCCCGAAGCCAACCGAACCCCCCCGATCACAAACGCTCGAGCCCCAGCGTCCTCCTGGCCGAGCGCGTTCAAGTCCTCGTGCCCGTCCTCGTGCGCGTGCTCGTTCTGCTGGACCTCAGCGTGCTGCTGGACCTCTTCGTCCTGCGGCACGGGTTCGTCCTGCGGCACGGCGTCGTCCTGCTGCTCTCCTGCCTGTGACGCCACGCCCGCGCCACCAACCCCCGCGCTCACCACCACTCCCCCCTGAGCCCCCCCAAACCCCTCCGCGATCCCGCGCCCGCCGCCATCAGCTGCGCCCCCCTCCACCACATTCACGACCGCCACCGCGAGCGCCACCGCCAGCGTATCCCTCCGATCCCCACACTCTGCAGGCAACTCCTCGAACACCCGCCGCGCAACTTCAGCGTCGCCGCGCACGACCACGAACTCAGCCCCCTCCACGCCGCGGTACTCCACGCGAACGCTCACCCCTTCGCCGACAACCCCGCCCCCGGCGTAATGCACCACCCGTGCGCGCAACCCCTCCGCGCTCACGCAAGCGTCCCCGACGCCTTGGAGGCTGATCTCCAAGCCCTGCGCCCGCGCCACCCCGCCGGCGCAGACCACGGCAAGCGCGATCACTCCCCAACCCCGCCCGCGCAAACCTGACCCCACTAGTGCAACACTCGACCCAACAAACCACGCGCGCCTCATCCGAGCAACCGAGTTTTCACCACGGTTCCGTGAAGGAAAACCCACTGTCCGTTCATGCAGCGGGTAGCCATGCCCGACAGCCCGATCGCCGAACGCCAGCCAGCCTGGCACGCGTGGACCCTCTGCCTCCTCGCTGCGTGCGCCGCCCCGGCAGAGCTCCCGTGGCGCGATTCAGCCACCTCGAAAACCCCAGCAGTGGGCAGCACCTCGTTCGGCGCCGCCGGAAACAGCGCCACCTTCCGCCCCACCTCGCTCGCGCCGCCGAACACCCAGGGCACCGCGCCGATCACGGATAGCGAGATCTGCAACGCGGACGTCTACACGGCGGATCGCAAGCGTCTCGACATTTACATGATGGTCGACGACTCGGGCTCGATGTTGCTCTGGTGGCAGCCCACGATCGAAGCCATCGCCGCCTTCTTCAACGATCCAGCCTCGGCGGGCATCGGCGTGGGCGTGCAGTTCTTCGGCCAATCTTGCGACGTCGCCAGCTACGCGCGCCCCGCCGTGCCGATCGCCGCCTTGCCGGGCAACGTGGCCGCGCTGCAGCAGGCCTTTCCTCCCATCCCGCTCGACCAGACCGCCACGCTGCCCGCGCTGCAAGGCGCGATCGTGCATGCGCGCCAGTGGTCGATCGAGCATCCCGACGCCAAGACCATCGTCTTGCTGGTCACCGACGGCTTGCCCGAGGAGTGCAACTCGACGATCGAGAGCGTGGCGCAGGCCGCGCGCGAAGGCTTCATCGGCACGCCATCGATCACCACCTACGTGGTCGGCATCGGCGACATCGACGCGCTCGACAAATTCGCAGCTGAAGGCGGCAGCCAGAAGGCCTTGATCACCGCACCCGGTGCCGGCGCGGAGCTGGTCAAGGCGCTCAACACCATCCGCGGCGCGGCGCTGCCCTGCGACTTCGCGTTGCCCGCGTCCGCGGCCGCCGGCATGCAGGTGGGCCAGGTCAACCTCCGCTACGAAGACGCCGGCGGCCAGCAGCGCATCATCGGCGCCGTGCGCGATCAAAAGAGCTGCAATCCCACGCAAGGCGGCTGGTACTTCGACGATCCCGGCGCCCCCAAGCGCCTGGTCGCCTGCGAGCGAAGCTGCAGCGACATGAACGCGGGCGGCGGCACGGTCAAGGTGTTGCTCGGCTGCCCCACGGTCCTGCTGTGACGGGCTCCAGGCTTCAGGCTTCGGACTTCGAGGTCAGGCTATGGGCTTGCGACGATGTTGGCGCTTCCTCCCCCCGGAGACTGAAGTCCGGAGCCTGGAGCCAGATTCCACAGCGCACACTGTAGGTCGCAGGCAAACTTTCGGCGCTTGCCGGCCGGGTGGTAGCGTAATTCATGCGCTGGTCGTGCTGGCTGTATCCGCTGCTGGTTTCGTGCTCGCTCGCGCGGGCGGACAAGCCGCTCGTTGCAGCAGAAAGCGGCAGTAGCCCGCCGGCCGCGCGGGGCCCTTGTGAGCTCGTGTTGAGCACCAAGGTCGTGGCGCGCGCGCGTTTTGAGTACAACCTGCAGGTCACGATCGAGAACGCTGCTCCGTACGATCTGCAATTCGTGGTGCCCGACCGCTGCCCGGCTGGGCCGCTCGACTTCGACGGACTACCCGACGGCTACGACTACTACCAGACCTGCACTGCCGGCGCGTGTCTCGGACCTCGCGGCCAGCATACCGTGCAGCTCCGCCCGCGCGAGCGATACAACTTCTTGACCGTGCAGCTATCGGCGGCAGGTGGCCCGTGCACGCCGCCGCTCGATCGGGCGCTCTACCAGATCGCGGCCGTCCCACCGAACATCTCGTACCGCGTGTGCAGCGAGTCGGCGCGGCTCGATCTGCGCAACGTGAAGCTGCCGGTCCGGCCGGCATCGCAGCCGGTCGCCCCGGCGCCGGCGCCCGCACCTCCGCCGCCCAGGCCCACGGACGACCCGTACGCCTGCACCACCTCGGAGGACTGCGTCATCTCGTGTCCTTCGGTGCGCGGCTGTTGCGGCTGGCCGTGTGGCTGCACCAACGCCATCCATCGCGACCAGGTCGCGAGCTTCGTCGCCAACTACGCCAGCACCTGCACGCGAGCGCCGAACTGTCCGATCGTCGCCTGCGCGTACGAGCCCGCGGACCGCGCGATCTGCCACAACGGACGCTGCGCAGCGCAACGCGGGCCAGGCGGGTGGTGAGTCAATACCGGGGGAACGTCGCCGTTCCCCAGGCCCCACCGACTGGCGACACGAGGTTCGCTGCGCTCATGGGTTGCCCGCGATGACGATGTCGAAGAACCCGGAACGAACTTCGGAGCGTGTGCACTAGCGCGCGGCGACCACGGTGCGCTCGCGGTTGCCGGGCGGGTGGAATGGCACCAGCCGATCCTCGCGCCAGGTCAGCCACACGTAGCGCTCGGACTCGAGCGACTCGTGAAACGTGAAGTCGACCGAACGCGGACGACCGTCGGCCGTGACCTCGAGCACACGGGCGCTGAGCTCGCCCAGCTCGATCTCGTCGCCGGGCTGAAACGGCAGCTCCGGGCTGCGGTCCTGCCACTGCGGCGAGAAGAAGCCGAGCTCGCTGGTCACGCGCAGCCCGCGCTCACCCCGCCGCTCGAAGCGCGCCGCCCAGGCACCGCCGAACAATGGATAGAGCTTCGAAGGAGTCTGCCCGCGCACTGCCTGCATCGAAGCCACGTAGGCGAGCTCGGCGGCGTGCGGCATCTCGGCGATGAACACCACGTGGTCCGTGGGGTCCTGCGCGGCCGGGATCGAGTCGACCAGCACGTCCAGTTGCTCGGAGCTGAACATGTTGGCGAGCGACACCGCCGGCAGCGCCAGAGGATCGATCACCAGGTGCAGCGCAACCAGTCCGAACGCGCTGGCCCGGCGCAGCGGATGGACGCGCCCGCCGTAGGTCGCGATCTGCACGTCCAGCGCGCGACGAAGCGCGTCGGCGAGGACGGGCAGCAGCTGTGCACGTGCATGGCGAAGGCACTGTTCGGCCACAGTGCATGATCGAGCGCATGGCTGAGCGAGCTCAGCGGTCGCATGAACGCCAGCAGCGCACGGTCGTACATCCACCACGCTACACCGTCGTGGTCCATGACCAGTCGCGTGTGCGCAGGATCGATCCAGCGAAACGCATCGAATGGTGCATGTCCGGCCCAAGCTTTCCCTGGTTGATCCGCCAGCTGTGCGAGCAGCACGTAGTCGTCGAGCGCAAAGCCCGAGAACAAGCACGGTGTAACCAAGAGCAACGCGACGAGGATCATCGCGAGCCGCACGTATGCGCGATCCAATTTCGCCAACAACCCATACACACCACCGCGTCTCGCCAAGAAATCGCCATCCGGCCGCGCAGAGGTGCGGAAACTACCCGTGTCAGGTCCGTCCATCATGACTTCAGCGGACCGCAAGCGTCTGCTCGCAGCCCGAATTGCTATGGCAGGTTGTGTCGAGTAATCACTCGACACTTAGTGACCGCGAGCTCGCGCGTCATACGATCAGACTGCAGACGCTCGCGGTGCGCCCGGAGGGCACGCTTGGTTAATGCGTCTCACGCGCTGGATCTGTCGACACGTCGATCTTTTTTCGCGCGCGGCGAATCGACGATTTCTGTGTTTTCTTCGGACAACTGCTGGGCGCGTTGTTGGCGCCTCGGCCTGCCGAAGTTTGCGCAGCGGCTCAGACGACCTTGTGCAACCAACCGTAGCGATCTGCAACGCTGCCGCGCTGGATCTCGCGCAACGCCTGGAACAGCCGCTGCGAAAGCTCGCCGGGCTTGCCATCGCCGATCTGCAGCGTCTCGCCGCGGAAGCCCAGCTTGCCCACCGGAGAGATCACCGCACCGGTGCCCGTGCCGAACAACTCGTGCAGCTGTCCGCGGCGGCTCGCTTGCACCAGCTCGTCGATCGCCAGCGGCCGCTCCTGCGCGTCGAAGCCCCACTCGCGCAGCAAGGTGAGCACGCTGTCGCGCGTCACGCCGGCGAGTGCGGTCGAGCCGCTCGGCGGCGTCACCACTTGATCGCCCACGCGCGCGAAGACGTTCATCGTGCCGACTTCCTCGATGTAGCGATGCGAGACCGCGTCGGTCCACAGCACCTGCGCGTAGCCGGCGTCCTTCGCGCGTTCGGCCGCGAGCAGGCTCGCCACGTAGTTCGCACCGACCTTGGCCCCGCCCAGACCGCCCGGTGAGGCGCGGGTGAACTCTTCTTCGACCCAGATGCTGACCGGTTGGAAGCCTTCGGAGTAGTAGGCGCCGACCGGACAGGCGATCACGAAGAACAGGTACTGGCGCGCGGGCCGCACGCCCAGGAACGGCTCGGTCGCGATCAGCGTCGGGCGCAAGTACAGCGACGTGTCCTGCGCCGACGGCACGTAGCCCTCGTCGGCGCGCACCAGGCGCTCGACGCAATCCAGGAACAACGCCTCGGGCACGCGCGGCATACAGGTGCGGTCCGCGCTGTTTTGGAAGCGCGCGGCGTGACGATCCGGACGGAACAGCGCGATGCCTCCGTCCGCGGTCTCGAACGCCTTGCAGCCCTCGAAGATCGCCTGACCGTAGTGCAGCACCGAGGCGCTCGGATCGATGCTGAGCTTCTGGTACTTGCTCAGCTCGGGCGCGGACCAACCGCTGTCTACGTCGAAGCGTGCCGAAACCATGTGCTCGGTGAACAGGGTGCCGAACTTAACGTCGGCGGGAATCGGCTTCTTCGGCTGTGTTCGCATGGCGCAACCCCAGCAGATGCTACGGGACAAGCCCGGACCCGGCAAGGCGCGGATCCGCGTGTTCCAGGGGCAATCCAGGGTTCGGGCGTGCGTTTTCGTCGCCATCAGCGGCGGCGTGCGCGAGTCCGGAACGGCCCGGTCCGCAAGTCAGAACGGGCGAGAGGCCCGGCTCTCTAGGCGTTCGATGGCGACGGCGCTGGCCTTGTACGAGGGCTGGCGCGAGTAGGGATCGAAGGCCGGGAACGTCAGCTGGTTGGTGCGCGCGTAGTGCATCGGCATGAAGAGCTGACCGGGCTGGACCACCGGCGTGATGAACGCACGCACATCCACGAAGCCGCGCGCCGAGCGCACGCGCACCCAGTCGTTCGGGCCGAGCTTCAGCGTCTCGGCGTCGGCCGGGCTGACCTCGACGTACGGCACGTCCGGGTGCAGCTTGCGCAAGACGTCCGACTTCTTGGTGCGCGTCTCGGTGTGCCACTGCGCCGAGCTGCCGCGTCCGGTCAACAGCATGTACGGGAAGCGCTCGCTGGTCGGCTCGGGCAGCGGGGAAGGGTCCTGGTAGATGAAGCGCGCGCGGCCGTTGGGCCGGAAGAACTTGCCGTCCTCGAACAGCCGGCGCTGCTCGGACTTCTTGGCCTTCGCGCCCTCGGGCAGCGGCCATTGCACGCCTTCACACGCGTCGATCTCCGCATGATCGGCGATGCCCGTGATGTCGCAGGGCTGACCGCGCGACAGGCGCTTGAGGATCTGGAAGGTCGCCTCGGGTGAGGTCCACTCCGAAAACAGCTCGGCGCAGCCCCAGGCTTCGGCGATGGCCTTGAAGATGTAGAAGTCCGCCAGCGCCTGGCCCGGCGCGCGCGAGACCTTCTTGATCACGCCCAGGCGGCGCTCGGAGTTGATGAACGTGCCGTCCTTCTCACCCCAACCCGCGGCAGGCAGCACCAGGTGCGCGAGCTGCGCGGTCTCGGTGGTCGAGTACATGTCCTGGACCACCAGGAAGTCGAGCTTGCCGAAGGTCTCGTGCAGATCCGCCTGATCGATCCACGAGTGCGCGGTGTTGGTCGCGATGATCCACAGGCCCTTGATCTTGCCCGACTTCACGCCTGCGATGATCTGATCGTAGGCCAGGCTGGGTTGGTCGGGGATGCGCGCGCCGTCGATGCCGAGCACGTCCGCCACGTGCGCGCGCTGCTCGGCATTGGTGAAGTCGCGGCCACCCAGCAGGTTGGTGGTGTTGCTGAAGAGCCGCGAGCCCATGGCGTTGCACTGACCGGTGATCGAGTTGGCGCCCGTGCCGGGCCGGCCGATGTTGCGCGTCATCAGCGCGATGGCGATGATGGCTTGCGCGAGCCGCACGCCCTCGTGGCTCTGGTTCACGCCCATCGTCCACCAGAACGACACGCGCTTGCCCTCGCCGATCATTCGTACCAAACGCATCAGCATGTCCGGCGACAGGCCCGTCGAATCGCACACCACTGCGGGCGTAAACTTGCTGACCTGGGCCGCGAATTCCTCGAAGCCTTCCGTATGCGCGGCGATGTACTCGCGATCGATCAGGCCCTGCTCGATGAGCTGCGCCGCGACGCCGTACATCAGCACCAGATCCGACTTGGGCTTGAGCGGCACATGCAGCGTCGCCGCCATCGCGGTCTCGGTGCGGCGCGGATCGATCACGACGATCTCGGGCGCGTGGCGGTTCTTGCAGACGCGCTCCCACATGATCGGGTGCGCGATGCACGGGTTCGCGCCCACGAACACCAGCACGTCGGATTCCTCGAAGTCTTCGTAGGTGAAGGGCGGCGCGTCGAAGCCGAAGGCTTCCTTGTAGGCGACCACGGACGTGGCCATGCACTGGCGCGTGTTGCCGTCGCCGTGCCGCATCCCCATGCCGAACTTGGCCAGCGCGCCGAGCATCGCCATCTCTTCGGTCGGGATCTGGCCCGTGCTCAAGAACGCCACCGATTCCGGGCCGTGCTGCTCGAGGATCGAGCGGAAGCGCGTCACGAATGTGGCCAAAGCGCTCGACCAATCCACGGGACTCAACTGCCCCTGCGCGTCGCGCAGCAGTGGCGTGACCGCGCGATCCGAAGCGTACAGCGGCGTGAGCGCCTCCCAGCCCTTGGGGCAGGCCATGCCGACGTTCACCGGATAGTCGCGCGAGGGAGAGACGTTCACCGCCTGCCCGTCGCGCAGGTGCACCTTGAGCCCGCAGCCCGTGGAGCAGAAGCCGCAGACCATCGTGGTGGTTGCGTCCGGCTTCACGCGCTCGGGCACCTGGCCCAGGCCGAAGCCGCCCTCGGTCCGCGCCAGCGTGCGCGTGAGCTCGCCGTCGTGGCTGCGCAGCAAGAGCTTGGCGCGGGACACCAGTTCCTTGAACGTGGGGTTCTTCATTCCGCCGCTTCCGCGTCCGAGCAGTCGTTGAGCTGACAGATGCGGGCTTCGAGCACGTCCGCGGGCGGCAGCTCGACGTAGACCGTCCCGCCCTGCACCTGCACCGGGAAGGTCGCCACTTGATAGTTGTCGCCCGACAGGCACTCGCCGGTCTCGAGCGAGAAGGTCTTCTTGTGCAGCGGGCAGGCCACCTTCGGCTTGCCGCTCTGGTCGCCGACGATGCCGCGCGCCAGAACCTGGTCTTTGGTGTGCGGGCAGCTGTTCTGCGTGGCGTACCACGCGCCGCGCGACGCGAAGTTGAACACGGCCAGCTGCACCGAGCCGTACTTGACCGCGACGCCGCCGTCGCGCGGCACGGCGTTGACGTCGACCAGCGGCACCCAGCTGCGCGTGACCACCGGCAGCTTGCGCTTGATCGGCGTGGGAGGCGGCGGCGCCTTCTGCCAGTCCCTGGGCCGCTTCTGCTCGCGCTCGGTCACGAAGCCGACGGTCGGATCCTCATCGGGCGAGTTGGCGAAGTGTGTGAAGCGCGCGCGCCGCTCGGGATCTTCCACCACGGCCGCCCACTCGCAGCGGTAGCTGTCGACCAGCTTCTGCATGTCGCGCTCGAGCTCGGCGCCGATGCCGAGGCTGTCGTTCACGACCACGTCGCGCAGGTGATCGATGCCGCCTTCGAGCTTCTCGAGCCACACCGACGTCCGGGTCAGCCGATCGGCGGTGCGGATGTAGTAGATCAAAAAACGATCGATGTAGCGGATGCAGGTGTCTGAATCGAGGTCGCCTGCCAGCAGATCGGCGTGGCGCGGCTTGGCGCCGCCGTTGCCGCACACGTACAGGTTCCAGCCCTTTTCAGTGGCGATGATGCCGAAGTCTTTGCTCTGCGCCTCGGCGCACTCGCGCACGCAGCCGCTGACCGCGCTCTTGAGCTTGTGCGGCGAGCGGATGCCGCGGTAGCGCTCCTCGACGCGCACCGCGAAGCCGACCGAGTCCTGCACGCCGTAGCGGCACCAGGTGCTGCCCACGCAGCTCTTCACCGTACGCACGGCCTTGCCATAGGCGTGGCCGCTCTCGAAGCCGGCGGCGACGAGCTCGCCCCAGATGTCCGGCAGCTGGTTCAGTCGCGCGCCCAGCAGGTCGATGCGCTGGCCGCCGGTGATCTTCACGTACAGATCGTACTTCTTCGCCACCTCGGCGATCTTCATCAGCTTGTCGGCGGTGATCTCACCACCGGGGATGCGCGGGATCACCGAGTACAGGCCGCCGCGCTGGATGTTGGCGAGGTAGCGATCGTTGGTGTCCTGCAGCGTCTCGTGATCGAGGATCATCTCGTTGTGCAGGCTGGCGAGGATCGAAGCCACCGCGGGCTTGCAGATCTCGCAGCCGTGGCCGCGACCGACCTTGTCCACGATCTCGTCGAACGTGCGGTAGCCGCGCACGGCGACCAGATCGAACAGCTCCTGGCGGCTGTAGATGAAGTGCTCGCACAGTTGCTTGCTGACGGTCTTGCCTGCGCGCTTGAGCTCGGCGTTCAGGATGTCGGTGACCAGCGGCACGCAGCCGCCGCAGCCGGTGCCCGCGCGCGTGCAGGTCTTCAGCTCGGCCAGCGTGCACACACCGGCGGCCACTTGAGCGCACAGATCGCCCTTGCTGATGTTGTTGCACGAACAGACCTGGGCCGAGTCGTCGAGCTCGAGCTGCACGCCGCCGCCGCGCTTGCCGAGGATCAATTCGTCCGGCATGACGGGCAGATCGCTCTGCGAGCGCGACAGCGTGCACAGCGTGCTGTACTCCGCCGCGTCGCCGACCAGGATGCCGCCGAGCAAGCGCTTGGCGTCGTCGCTCACCACCAGGCGCTTGTAGATGCCCTTGACCAGATCGTGCAGCACGACCTCCTTGGTCGGACGATCGGTGCTGAACGGATCGCCGAACATCGCGACGTCTACGCCCATCAGCTTGAGCTTCGCGGATTGATCGGCGCCCTTGAACGCGGCGTCGGACTGGCCGAGCAGCTGGCGTGCGGCGACGTCTGCCATGTCGTAGCCGGGCGCGACCAGGCCGTAGATCACGCCACGGTGCAGCGCGCACTCGCCGACTGCGTAGATCTGCGGATCGCTGGTGCGCAGCGCGTCGTCGACCACGATGCCGCCGCGCTCGCCGATCTCGAGGCCCGAGCTGCGAGCCAGCTCGTCGCGCGGCCGGATGCCCGCGGACACGACCACCATGTCGACCGCCAGCTCACTTCCGTCCTCGAACACCAGGCCCTGGCACTGCGCGTCACCGAGCACGCGGCGCGTGGACTTGCCCAGGTGCGTCGTGACGTTGAGCTCGTGAATGCTGCGCAGCAACAGCTTGCCGCCGGCGTCGTCCAGCTGGCGCGGCATCAGGCGCGGTGCGATCTCGACCACGTGCGTCTCGAGCCCCAGCGCTTGCATGGCGCGCGCGGCTTCCAGGCCGAGCAAGCCTCCGCCGAGCACCGCCACCGAACGCGCGCGCTTGGCGTAGTCTTCGATCGCAGTCAGATCCTCGATCGTGCGGTAGGGGAACACGCCGGCCAGATCGATGCCGGGCATGCGCGGCATGAACGGCGCCGAGCCGGTCGCGAGCACGAGCCAGTCGTAGCCCTCGCGCTGCTCGTCGGCGAAGACCACCTGGCGGGCCTCGCGATCGATGCCGGTGACCATGCGCCGCACGCGCAGGTCGATGCCTTGCTCCGCGTAGAAGTTGCCATCTGCCAGCAACAACGAGTCGGCGTCGCGTTCGTCGTAGTACTGCGTGAGGTGGACGCGGTCGTACGGGGCCCGCGGCTCGTCACCGATCAGCGAGATGCGCAGGCGTCGCTTGGGATCGAGCTCGCGCAGCCTTGCGCAGTAACGATGGCCGACCATGCCGGCGCCCACGACCAATACGGATTCGGACTTCATTCTGGGACCACGTTGGGCACCCCAGATTTCGTGTCCTTTTCGTAAACGCAAAAAGCCAGTAAAGCTCGGGACCCAGATTTCCCTTTAGTTTCGAACGCTCCTGAATGTTTCTCGGGTGTAACCAGATGCAGCCGTCGGCGGCAGGCTCAGAAGAACACGCCGACGTTCCAGCGCAGCTGCTGCGTGACCAGCGCGAGATCCAGCGTCGTCCCGGTTCCCATCATGTCCTTGCTTTCCAGGACCTGAAACTCGACGCGGTGAGTGAACGCATAGCGTTGGTACCCGAGCTCGGTGAGCACGCCGAAGTTGCCTTCGATCAACAGTCGGGCTCCGACGTAGGCGCCGAAGCTCCAGCCGTAGGTCGGGTCGACGTCGTTCGCGGTACCCCAGTCGTGGTTGGGCTGCTCGACCCAGACCTTGTATTCTCCCAGTAAGCTCAACGTCATACCGAGCGGCAGCGACACGTACAGCTCGAAGGTATCGCTCAGCGGCAAGCGCGCTTGAGGCACGAGCGACAGATCCAGGCCGGTGCTCCCGCCTTCGCCCGCGCTCTTGCCGGCGTTCGATTGCCACGTGTGCACGCCGAGCGCGGGCCCGAGCGCGAGGTAGGGATGCAGCGAGAACAGGTATCCGACCTCGGCCGCGAACGCGACGTTCAAGGCGCTCTCGCCCTGGTGGCTGGGGAACTCGATCGGCATGCCGTCGTCGCCCATACCGAGCGACGCGCCTTCGGTGTCGGCGTTCAAGCTCCCGACGGGCGCGAGCCCGCCCTTCACCGAGACGTATGCCTCCGGCAATTTCGGGGTCGTCTGTGCCGCGCCGCGGGCAGCTGCGAAGCAGGTGCCGACAACGGCTACGACGAAGATTGCACTACCGCGCGTCATTCACATCTCCAAGTCCAAGCAGTCGCTCGCGGGCCCGTGGTCGGGGTCAGCGATGCCCGACGCTACACTGCGCCAGGCGGATTGGAATATCCCTCGCTTGCAAGCGCGGGTACCCGGGGACGCGCCGCTTAGCAGCACATTGCGCCAAAGGCACTCTGGACCGGGGTCGCGGTGCGCACTTTTGCAAACTGCGCTAGCAACGCACAGCGCCGCGGGCTACAAGGTGCGTCGCTTGGCCTGAATTGCTGGAGGGGACGTCCGCAATGCGAGTATCGATCCGTACGCGCTGGATGGCGTGTGTCTTGGCATGGAGCGCGCTCGCTGGCCCGGCCTGTAAGGACGATGAGACCGGCACGGATATGCGGCCGGCCGAGGGCTCCGATGCGGGCGGTACGGACGCCGGTCCAACCAAGCCGCCGGCCCGCAAGGCTGCCTGGACGATGATGGGCGGCGACGCTCACAACCATTATTACAACCCCGACGAGACCCAGCTCAACGTGGGCAATGTCAAGGATCTGAAGCTCAAGTGGAGCTTCGAGGTCGGCGGCTACCCGCCCGGCTCGCCGGTGGTGGCCGACGGCAAGGTCTACGTGATGGCGACCGGCGGCACCTACGCGATCTCACTGGCGGACGGCGCGAAGCTCTGGGAACGCACGGACCTCACCGGCACGGCCTCGGTGGCCTACGCCGACGGCGCGATCTACGTGCACACGGCGGGTGCGCAGCTGTCCAAGTTGGACGCCGCCGACGGCAGCACCGTGTGGGGCCCGATCCGCACGTACGAGCTGCCGACGTGCGACGGGACCTCGTCGCCGATCCTGGGCGGCGACAAGGTCATCGTCGGTCACAGCTGCGGCATTGCAGAGGTCACCGGCAATGCCGATCAAGACGTGGCGCGCGGCGGGGTCGAGGCGTTCGCGACCAGCGATGGTGCGCGCGCGTGGACGTATTGGACGGTGCCCGAGAGCGGTGAGAACGGCGCCATGGTCTGGTCCTCGGTCGCCGTGGACGTCGAGGCCGGCGTGGTGTTCGCCACGACGGGCAATAACTACACCCTGCTCGGCGAGAACTCGGACTCCTTCCACGCGATCGATCTCGCGACCGGCCAGCGCGTCTGGAAGAACCAGGTGCGCGAAGGAGACGTCTGGTCGCGGGGGAGCAAGACGTTTACCGCGCCGACCGGGCCGAGCATCGACACCGACTTCGGTGCTAATCCGATCATCGCCGACGTGAAGGGCAAGCAGCTCTTGGCGGCGGGCAACAAGAACTCGAGCTTCTGGGCGGTCGACCGCAAGACCGGCGAGATCGTCTGGGCCCGGCACGATCTCAGCGCGACGCACACGCCGGCCTACGGCGGCGTGCTGATGAACGGCGCGTTCGACGGCAAGAACTTCTACGCCGCGGTGAACGAGCCGCCGGCCCAGTCGATCCTGCGCGCGTTCGACGCCGTGAGCGGCGAGGACGCCGTCCCTCCGCTCAAGCTGGGGGCGTCGGTGTGGGGCGCTCCCTCGCTCGCCAACGGGGTGATCTTCGTACCGGTCAACAGCGTGTTGAAGGCGTTCAATGCCAAGACCTTCGAGGAGCTGGTGGCCTTCGACACGGGCGGCACGATCGCGGCCGGGGCGCCGGCGATCGTCGACGGCCACGTGATCGTGGGCAGCGGGTTGACCTATGGCTTCGCCCAGGATGCGCTGAGCAACAACAAGATCCTGTGTTACTCGCTCGAGGGCGGTAGCGGGCCCATGTCGGGGAGCGGGGCGACCAAGGGCGCGCCGACCTGGAGCGCCATCTATCAGGAGATCGTCGTCGCCACGGGCTGCGGTGGTGCGGCGCAGTGCCATGGCGGCACCGGCCAAGGCAACCTGGCGTTCAGCTCGAAGGACGCGAGCCACCAGGCCCTGGTCGGCGTGAAGGCCATGGGCACCTCGGTAACCGGCAACCCCAAGAACTGCTCCGATGTCGACATCCTGCGGGTGGCGGCCGGGGACCCCGACAAGAGCCTCCTGGTCCAGAAGCTCGAAGGCAACCAGCCTTGCGGCGACTCGATGCCCCCGGGCAGCAAGCTCAGCGACGCACAGCTGCAGCAGGTGCGGACCTGGGTGAAAAACGGCGCGAAGAACGACTGAAGCAGGGGGTAGGGCGCTCTCCTACCGGCTTGGTGGTTGACGTGGCCTCGGATACGCTTAAAGTGCGCGGTCCGGGATTCGCCCAGACGGGCTGCCGGACGGAAAGACTCCCATGCGTGACCTCATCAAGCTCAGCTGCCAGACCTGCAAGCGCGACAACTACGTGACCGACAAGAACAAGCGCACGCAGACCGAGAAGTTCGAGATCAAGAAGTTCTGCCGCGCCTGCCGCTGCCACACGCCCCACAAAGAGGGCAAGATCTCGAAGGGCTGAGTCGGATCAGCGCCCGAGTTTGCGGCGCAGGTCCAGGATTTGGTCTTTGCGGCTCTCGCCCTTGGGGGCGTAACGCTCGCCGCGCTCGTACGCCTCGAGCGCGGCCTCGGGCTCGCCGCGGCGTTTGAGATCCCCACCCAGGAAGCGGTAGAAGTCCCAGCGCGTCTCGCTGTTCGCGATCGCCAGCCACATCAGTACGGCGGCGAGTCCGCTGCCGAGCAAGAGCGGGCGGAGCTCGGCGGCGCGCCCGCGCTGGACCAGCCAGGCGGATAGGCCGAAGCACAGGCCCGCGGCCCACAGACACGCGGGGAAGGCGCCGGGCAAGTCGAGCAGCTTGCCGACGGCGCCCAGCGTGATCGCGGCTGCCGCTGCCAGCGTCAGCGTGATGCGCCCAGCACCTGCGGTCGTCTTGGGCTCGAGCAGATCGGCGAGCTCGCGCGTCAGCAGCTCAGCGGGCCAGGTCAGCGCGCGGGCCAGCCGGTCGACGGCGCGTGCCGGCAAGAGGAACGTCGAGGCGAACAGCATCATGTAGTAGCTGAACCAACCGATCTCGAGCTCCATGGCCTCGGCGCCGACGTGCAGGGTCATCGCGAGCAGCCAGCCGAGCAGCGCGAGGTTGCGCTGCCAGCGCGCGCGGTTTGCGTCGGCCGTGACCGCGGTGAAGTAGGTGAGCGCGATCGTGAACTCGATCGGGATCACCGAGGTCGAGAAGGCCGACCAGAACGCCGCGTCGGACATGCCGAGCTTGGCGGCGAGCTCGGCGAGGGGGGCGTAGACGCGCTTGGCGGCGGAGATGCGCGTGAGGGTGTGGCCGTCGCGCCACTGCACGTCCAGCTTGGCGATCGCGGTGTAGGTGTAGAGGATGCCGGCGGTGGCGCAGAGGAGGTTGACGCCGAAGCCCTGGGCGGTGGCTGGTGCAGGCGCGAGGTCGGGTTCGGGCGCGGTCTTTTTCTTGGTGGTTTTCTTGTTGCCATCGGCGGCCGCCGCTGGTGGCTTCGGGGCGTGCACGTCGGCCGCTCGCAGCTGCGGGAAGAACACCAGGCACAGCAGCACCGAAGAAACGAAGTAGTGGTGCTGGTAGCTGTCGAGCATGCTCATCGCCCACGAGAACGTGTAGAGCAGGAACAGCGCTACCAGCGCGGGGCGGCGCGGTCCGGAGAGTGCGGCGGCGAGCGCCAACAGGCCGGTGGCGATCAGCACGCCCACGTACAGCGCTGCGCTTGGCGTGGGCATCAGCATGTCCAGCCAGCCGAAGTGCGCGACGTTGAAGCCGTCGACTCCGTAGCGGCCGGCGTGGCCGATCATCAGCGTCCACGTATCCAGCGCGACCAGCACCAGGAACAGGCGGCTGAACAGGAACGCGCGCGCCGCGGCGAACGGCGCGTGGAAGTACGCGTCGAAGGCGTTCAAGGCTCGCCCTCGCGCAGCTGCCGATCCGCGCAGTCCATCGACAGCTTTTGGGCCGGCAAGGTCGAACCGTCGGTGTCCTTGCACAGACGCGTGTACGCCACCTTGGCCACGCCCTGCCGCTCGCAGCGGCGCAGCAGATATTTCTCCACCACCGGCTTGCGCACGCGCTCGAGCAGGCTCACCCAGGCCACCTGGATGTCAGAGCGGACGTGCACGTCCTGAAAGGCCGGGCTGCTGGCGGTGGCCTCGGTGACCTGCATCTCGCACTCCTGCATGCGCAGCGTCGAGAACATGCGCCACGAAAAGCGCTCGTCGTAGCCGCGATCGCCCAGGTAGTAGCGCAGGGGCATGCCGACCTGGTAGGCGAGAAAGGCCAGGATGAACAGGTTGGCCAGCCGGCGCTGTCTGCCTTCGGACATCGCCGCGGGAGTGTAGCGGGAAGCACTCCCGCTCCCAATCGTTTGGTGGATGATCGCGCAGGACCGCGCCGTCCTGCGGTTTCGCGGGCACCGCCGACGGGGTCACTCCCCCTTCAAGGTGACCGCGGAAGCGCAGGGCGGCGCGGGACAAGCGAGGGCCGCCGAACGATTGGGAGCGGGAGTGCTGAGCGTGGGCGCTGGGCCGCGAAAAGCGCTAGCCTCCGGTCGCAATCCCTGGAGGCTCCCGATGGTCGCGTATTCCAAAGGCATGCCCGTAGGCACGAAGGCGCCGAGCTTCTCGCTGCCCGGCGTCGACGGCCAGACCTACTCGCTCGACTCGTTTCGCGACGCGCGCCTGCTGGTCGTGATCTTCACCTGCAACCACTGTCCGTACGCGCAAGCGCTGGAGCCGCGCTTCATCGAGCTGCAGCGCGACTACGAAGGTCGCGGCGTACGCGTGGTCGCGATCAACCCCAACGACGCGCGCGCGTACCCCACGGACGACTTCGCACACATGCAGGAGCGTGCGCGCAAGAACGGCTGGAACTTCCCCTACCTGCACGACGAGAGCCAGAGCGTCGCGCGCGCCTACGATGCGGCCTGCACCCCCGACATCTTCGTGTTCGATGCCGACCGCACGCTGCGCTACAACGGCCGGTTCGACGACAACTGGCAAGACCCCGGCAAGGTCAAACAGCGCGACCTGCGCCGGGCGCTCGACTCGCTGCTCGCCGGCAGCGCGATCGACTTCCCGGTCTCGCCCGCGCTCGGCTGCTCGATCAAGTGGAAGGGCTGAAAGGCTCCGCTGTAGGTCTTGCCAAGCGCGAAAACCCGGCTAAAGTGCCGGCCCATACGGTGGGCGTAGCTCAGTGGTAGAGCGCTGGTTTGTGGTACCGGATGTCGCGGGTTCAATCCCCGTCGCTCACCCCAGTTTTTTTCAGCGCGGTTTGCGGCCGAGTACGCCCAGATTGTGCTCGTTGTCCTCGACCAGCACCTGGAAGGCTGCGGCGATCGGCGGATCCTTCATCCAGGTCACGATGCCGACCCAATCGACCAGGTACTGCACGTTGGTGCCCGCGACGTAGGCCGGCCGGCGCCCCTCGATCGCGGCCTGGTAGGCGGCGGGGTTGACCTTGCCGTCGAAGTTCAGCGTGCGGTCGTGGAAGAAGCCCAGGGTGCCCGTCTGGATCGCTCCGACCCAGACGTCCTCGGGCACGTGCTCCTGCACCCAACGGATCACCTGGAAGTGCGGATGATCGCGGTTCATCACCTGGTTGCGCACGTTGACCGCGATGCAGGCGCCGACCATCAGCGCGGTCATGATCGGCATGAAGGCTTCGCGCAGCTTGCCGGACAGGCGATCGCGCACGGCGAACAGGATCACGCCGAGCAGCACCGCGAAGAACGCTGCGAGCGGGAACAGGTAGCGCTGCACGAACCACTGGGCGCCGAAGAAGATGCCGTAGTAGCCGGAGAGCAGCAGGCCGTAGCAGGCGACCCACGCGATGATCGTGCGCTCCTGCGGCGTCGCTTGCTTGTAGATGCGCACCAGGATGGCGATGAGCGCGAGCAACACCAGCACGCCCAGCAGCGCGAAGCCCAGCGAGTCCTGCAGGGTCTGCGGGATCGGCAAGGCGAGGGATGCGTACTCGAGCAGCGTCGTCAGCACGCTGAGCACGTTGCCGCCCAGGTGCCCGGTCAGGCGCTCGGCGCGGCCGCTCACCGGCATGATGCTGCCGAAGCCCACGTAGTTGTAGATCAGCCAGGGCGAGGCCACGAGCACCGAGAGCGCGCCGAACGCCAGCGTGCGGGCCAGCCGGACGCGCAGCGCCGCGGCATCGCGCAACACCGGCAACAGGTAGCAGACGCACGTGGCGCCGATCAGAAACACCGCGTCGTTGCGCGCCCAGAACGTGGCGCCCAGCAACGCGCCGAACGTCAGTACGCGCCGAAGCTCCCAGCCGCGGTTCGGCAGTTCGGATAGATCGATCAGCGCGTGGGCGCAGAGCAGCACGAAGAACGCGTAGGTGCCCGTCTCGAGGCAGTTCATCGTGTGCAAGATCGTCAGCGGACTCGCGAACCAGAGCGCTGCAGCCAACAGCGACACGCTGCGCGCGTAGACCCGCTCGCCGAGCAAGCGTAGCCCGAAGCGATACAACGCCCAGGCTGCCAGCATCGACATCACCACCTCGTAGACCAGCACGAGCGCCACACCGCCCGCCCGATCCCCGCCGCTCAACCAGAAGCACAGCGCCCACACGAACGTGGTGAGAGGCTGTGTGCCGTTGGTCTCGATGGTCCCATCGGCGGTGCTGAACCCCTTGCCGATCGCCAGGTTTCGACCGATGGCCAGCATGAAATAGCCGTCCTCCGTCGGAAACCGCTCCATATATCGGCGGGCCCCGTCGAAGAATGGCCACACGCGCGTAACCAGACCCACAACGGCCAGCGCAGCAGACGGCCCCACCAGCCGCCGGGTGATCGAAGCGACAGCATTGCGATCGATGTCGTTCAAAACGTCACGCGCGCAAAAGCGCAACGGCCGCGTCCCTAGTCCCAGGCAGGGTATGTAGCCGGGACCACCTCTGTCAACGATCGCGAGGAGGTGGACGCGGCCAGCGAGGTGGTCTAAGTAGCGCGGGTTCGTTTGCGCCCATAGCTCAGCTGGATAGAGCGTCGGTCTTCGGAACCGAATGTCGGGGGTTCGAATCCCTCTGGGCGTGCCGCGGCGGAGCCGCGTCTCGCCTAGAGGGATTCGGGCGCTCACTCCGCGAGCGTTGCTCGCGGAGTGAGGGCGCGCGAATCCTACGCAGGTGGTTTTGCGCGCTTCCGGCCAGAGGGATTCGGGCGCGCGCGAATCCCAGCGCGGACGTTGTTGCTAGCCCCCGGCCGGAGGGATTCGGGCGCTCACGCCGCGCGCCTTGCTCGCGGAGTGAGGGGACTGGCGAGGTTTTTTTCGCGTTTCCGGCTAGCCGAAATAACACCTTGCCCCAGGATTCGAAGGTCAGCGCTGGAGCGCTGCGCTCACGGCTTCTGCCATGGCCGCGTAGCCGGCGTCGTTTGGATGCAGCTGATCTCCGCTATCGAAGCTTGGTTTCAGTGTCTTCGGAGCCGAAGGGTCGCGCAGCACTCGATCGAAATCGATCACCCCGCGCACATCCTTGCTGGCGAGGATCCAGGCATTCAATGCTGCGCGCGTCTTTTCGCCGCCTTCGGTGAAGTAAAAGCATCCGCCGAACGGCGGAAGTGTTCCCAGGAATACTCGGATGCCAGCGCTGCGTGCTTGCTGCACGGCACGCGAGATCACCGCGGTCAACTGCTCGAGTGTGACAGCCTCACTCTCCGTAATCGCACCGAAACCGATATCGTTGATTCCCATCATTATTACGACGTCACGCGCGCCTATGACTTCCAGCGCGTCACGAGCGAAGCGCCCGATAGCATCTGGTCCGAGTCCATCGTGGAGCCAGCGATTTCCGCTAATGCCTGCATTGACGACCGAACGCGCCCGCCCTGATGTACCCCCCACGACTAGTAGCTTTGAGAGTTGGTCTGGGTAACGCAGGTCGGCGTCTGGCGTCGACCCAAAGCCCTCGGTGATCGAGTCACCGAATGCTACGACGACCTCTGCGGGCTGAGCACGGAGAACGACGATCTCGCTCTGAACCGCTTCTCCGTCGAAATGTCGGCGGACCCGGGGACATAGATGCTGACGGCGAGATCGTCTTGTAGGCTGAAGCGTGACCGAAGTCGACCCACCAAATGTCATGACGGTACTCGTGCTTGGATCGATGGCCGCGTCGTGGCGCGGTGCCGTACTCATTCGAGAAATGAATGCGAATCGCCTGGCCACCGAGAGAGACACGAGCAATCTGACGCACGGTGATGTCGTTGAGTGCCTGAGGGGGCGGGAGTTGGAAGCCGAGTACTGGTTCCTTGGCGTCATTCAGCCCAGCGAACCAAGTCGCTGCAGCATGCGATGGAATGCCAGGAGTACCAGCATCCTCTTCGGGGGCGACGGCGGCTTTGCCACTGGCTCCTGCTTGCGGCAGGGCCGGACCTCCGGAGATGCCCGCCCCGACGCTGTGGGTACGGCCGCCGCTGCCTGCGGCAGAGGAGCGACCGGAATCCACCACAGGCGGGTCGCTCCCAGCAGCCGGTTCCGAGCGGCGGCCGGCGGATGCAGACCCCCAATAGTCGGACCCAGGGCTCTCCTTCGAGTACGTGCAGGCGAGGAGACCAACGGCGCAAATTGTTGAAGTTACCACCTTGCTGCAAGACCTGCGGCGATTTGCGGCGAACCTGTTGTCTGCGATGCCGGGCCTGCACTCTGCGTCAATCACAGTCGGTTACTGCCGAGCCTGGTTAGCCCCTTCAAAAGATCTGGGGCGAGTGCGGATGCTATTCCGAGGCGCGAGTGCTTCCGCCGAGCTACTCAAGAAGAGACGAAGCGACCAGTCGACCTCGCCCTCATACGATCGGGAAGTATCGATGCCGTGCGGCAGCTCTCGCTGCTCAAGCGCACTCTATGTGCGCGCGCGGCGAGCGCACACAGTGCGCCAGATTTCCGCGCGTCCTACTAGCCGGCGAGAAGTGGACCCGGATGCTGAAGCGTGGCTGCTCGCCAACTGGGTGACCGAGCCTCTCGCCCGCCGCGAGCTTCTGGCCGCGATCGCGAGGGAGACAGCGCGGATACTGCTCGGCTCGTGGCTCGGCGTGGTGCGCGCGGTGCTCGAGTTCAATAACCGAGAGCCGTCAGCGACGGTCGAGAGCAGTCACCAGCGCATCTCGTCTCCCCTGTCATTCGCCTGAGCTCGATGCTCGGCGCGGTTAGTCGGTGATAGGTCGCGTGCGGAACGTCTCCTTGTACTTCGCACGCCATGTCTTGTGACAGGACTTGCACGAAGCTTTGACCGCAGCGATGTCGGCTTGCTTCGCAGCATCCGCCGCGCCGCTCGCGATCGTCGCCCAACCTTGCGTCCCGGAGTTCCAGCTCGGATCGGGTACGAAGCCAGCGGCGCGCGTCAACCCCTTTGCCAGGGCGGGCAAGTTCTCGTGGTCCAACGCGGACTGGAGGTGATCTTCCATCCAAGCCTGCAGCGGACAACGGGGCTGGCCCTTCTCGCCGCAGGCGAGAGCGGCGGCTGGAGTAGAAGGTTGAGGTGACTTTTCCTCGCTCGGTGCGGGCGCTTCCTGCGGTGGAGCGGTCTTCGTCGTCGCTTGCGCAGCTGCCTTCTGCGGACGCTTCGCGTCGTGTTCAACCACAGGCGCGGCAGGCGTCGGGTCGGGTGGTGCCGCCGGTTCGGTTGCCGCTGACGGCTGCGAGCCACTGGGCGTCGGCACGGGTGCAGGTGCCGGTGCGGGTGCAGGCGCCGGCTCGGCCGCTGCCCGTTCTGTTGGGGCACTTTCGGGCGCCGCAGCTGGCTTGTCACCACATGCCTGGACGAGACACGCCAGCACGAACCACGTACGCACGTTTGCGACCGTCAGAGTCAGAGTCAGAGTCGACATGCGAGCAGTTTAACACCACTGCGCCTCGAAGTGCGCGACCGGCTCGAGCACTTCCAGTCCCGGAGCCGACTCCGTAGATGGTTCGCGGCGATGCGCGCGGAACCACCGCCCCGAAAGCTACGAAACAAACCCGGTCCGCACTACTCTGGTGTACACAGCATCGTGCACCGGTCAACGCGATGGACTTGCTACTCGAGTGACGTTGCGAATCCTGCCTCGGCGTCTCACGTGGGCCGAAGTTGTTGCCACAGCTCTTGGCAGCGTTCGGGGAGCGAGGTAACTCGCGCGTTGATGTCGGTGATTGCGACCGGCGCGCTTGCGCTCGTCAGGAGTTGCTGGATGTCCCAGCGATCTTGGATGCCACCCGCGTAGAGCTTCGATATGATCAGGTCTTCGAGCCTTACGATCGGAAGGTCGAGCGAGAACACACGGGTCGGTGTGGCGCGCGCTATGACTTCGCGTTGCCACGCCGATCGACCGACCACGAGATCGATGGTTTGCTCCCCCTGCGTGCATCGCACTACACCGAGAAGTGGATCGTCATCGTCGCCGTGGCGGACGTCGACCTCGACGGCATCCGTCGCCAAGGCTCGCCACAGGCTGTCGTCCAGTGCCGATGGGCCGACACAGAAGAGTAGCGACGAATTCATTCGCCATCGCTGCAAGAGGGCACGCGGCCGGTCTTGCGTTGTCGACGGAGCCTGGCCCGTGCCTCGTCTGCGGACACAGCGTGAGCCGCGGCATAGAGCGCGACGTCGCGGCGTCCGAGTGCGAAAGCCAGTTCGACACGGTCGGTCGTGCCGAGATGCCTCAAACGCTCGGCTTGCTCCTGCCGCAGTCTGTCTGCAATCGCCATGTCGTCGCCAGTGTAGCTCGCAACGGGCTGGGCGGCCAAGCCCGCTCCGTTGGCTCCGAGACCTGGAGCTGAGTGCGCGGGCGAGTGGCGAGTGCAATCGGGGACGATTGTAGAATCTCTGGAGTGGTGGTCTCAGTCGCCACGAGCAAGCCGACGGGACGCTCGGGATGAGCTTGGAGTACTTCGTGATCGTCCCGCTCACGGTTGTCTCCGTCGTCGCGCAGGCGATCATGCTCGTTCGAGCTCCGCGGCGGTGGGATGCGTTGGAGACGGTGATCGCGGTCGGTGAGCTTGCTGCGGTGATCGGCATCGTCGCCTTTCACATCATCCAGGTGAGGCCCTTGCGTCGAGTCTCGTTTGACGCACACTGGGGCCCTCGATGAGTGGCAGGCTGATCATGCTCGCAGTGCTCGGCTTGCTGGTGCCTGCCGAGGCATTCGCTCGCGGGCCAGCCTTGAATTGGGTTCGGTTGTCTGGAGCCGAGTCTTGTATCGCTGCCGTGGAGCTGGCTCAGCTGGTGGAGGGGCGGCTCGGGCGGCCCGTGTTCGTGAGCTCGAGCGAGGCCGTCGTGGTGATCGAGGGGCGCGTGGAGCCTGCGCAGCCGCTGGGGTTCAACGCGGTGATTCGGGTCAGCGATCCGGACGGGACGTTGTATGGGTCTCGCGAGTTGACGAGTGCGGATTCGGATTGCCGCAAGCTGGACGAGGTGCTCGCGCTGGTCATCTCGGTGACGATTCGCCGCGGGGGCTCGGGGAGCGGGATCGAGTTGCCCGAGGCGGTCGCTCGCGAGCTCGATCGTTTGTTCGAGCAGGACAGCGCGGAGCTCGATCCCGCGAGCTTGCCAGCGGCGGCAACTACTCCCTCGCCGCCGCCAGCGGCTGCAGCCGTCGTGGACGACCTGAGCCTGCTCCTCGCGATGCGGCGCTTTCGTTCGGCATCCTGGCCGGTGTGTTCGGTGCAGTAGGATTGCAGCCCGGGTTTGGCTTCGGGCCGCAGGTCGGGGTGCAGCTCGAGCTCGCGCAGGTCGGGAGCCTGGCATTGGTCGGGCGCATCGGTTTCGAGACCGAGCAGCGGGTCGAGGATACCGGCACACTCGCGTATCGGCCGCTGCAGGGGGGACTGGTGTTTTGTGCCTGGCCCTGGGGTGAGGGTACGACTCAGATCGGGTTGTGCGGCGCCGCCGCCGTCGGCAGCATGCGTGTTGCCGCCAGCGGCTTCAAGGCGTACAGCGGGACCGTGTACGAGGTCTGGGTGGAGGCGGTGCCGCAGGTGGTCGGCCGCACCATGCTCGGCGAGCCGCTGTTCGTTCAGCTCGCGTTCGGTGCTCCGCTGCGGATAGTGGTACCCGACTTTCGCTACACCGACTCCGCGGGTCGGACTCAGTCGGCTTTCAGTATGTCCCGGGTCGGGTTCATGCTGGAGGCGTCGGCCGGCGTGCGCTTCTGAAATGCGAGCACAGGCCCGTATACAAGAACGGCCGGCTGCACAAACTCAGGAGTAGGAGGTTTCTTGGCCGCGGATCCCGCCCCGGACCTGTTCGCGAACGTCGCCGAGGTCCAGCCGTTGCCCGTGGATTTCGCACGTCTGTTCGAGGAGCTCGCGCCGTACGTGCTGCGCGTGCTGCCGCGGATGGGTGTGGCCGCAGCCGACGTGGAGGATGTCGCCCAGGAGGTGTTCCTGACGGTGCACCGCGCGCTGCCGCGCTTCGCCGGCCGCTCGAGCTTGAAGACCTGGGTGTACGGGATCTGTATCCGCGTCAGTGGCAACTACCGCCAGCGCGCGTACCGGCGCCACGAGCAGCTGATGGCTGCGCCGGAGGTCGGCGACGATCCGCGCACGCCCGCTCGCGATCTGGCCGCGCGGCGCGCGCTGGAGCGGCTGGACTTCGCACTCTCTCGGCTCTCGGAGGTGCAACGCGCGGTGTTCGTGTTGCACGAGATCGAGCAGCTGTCGATCGCCGAGATCGCGCAGGCGCTCGAGTGTCCCAGGTTCACTGTCTACGCCCGGCTGTATGCGGCGCGCCGCAGCGTGCGCGCACAGCTCGGCGAGCTGGCTTCGGAGGTCGCACATGACTGAAGGTTCGAGTCCTCCCGAGCTCGCGCGCGCGCTCGACGCAGCACGCGCCGCACTCGGCTCGCCGGAGCAGGTGGCGCGCCTGCGCGAACGCGTCGCGTCCGGGGTCGCCGCCGGTGCA
>DATEOF010000498.1:0-24238 GCA_035274465.1 Polyangiales bacterium | reverse complement strand
CACGCCCGCCGCTGCCGCCATCCGCTGCAGGCACGCCACCGCGACCAGCAGGGCCACTTCCGGCCACCGCCCCAGACGCACCGCTGGCCCCACCCGAGCCCGCCGCTGCTCCAGCCTCGGCCGGTCCGCCACCCGCGCCGGCGGCGGCATGACTCGGCTCGCTCGATGCGCAGCCCTGCAGGGCCAGCACACATGACAACAAGCCAGTGGTCCAAAACCTGGGGTACATACGTCTCCGACGTGCTCAGTGGCTCGGACAGGCAGAATTGTGGTCACGCCAATTCTGCCCGTTTTGGGACCGCTCACGAGTGCGGCGGGTATAGTGCCAGTCATGACTTTTGATCGTGATCCAGTCGAGGCCAACCTGGCGGTGTTTTGCGACTACGAGAACGTCGCCCTGGGCGCCCGGGACGCCTCGTTCGGGGCGTTCGATATCCAGCTGGTGATCGAGCGGTTGCTCGACAAGGGCAAGGTGGTGGTCAAGAAAGCGTACTCGGACTGGTCGCGCTACGAGGCCGCGAAGCGCCCGTTGCACGAGGCCGCCTTCGAGCTGATCGAGATCCCCCACGTGTCCTATTCCGGCAAGAACTCCGCGGACATCCGGCTGGTCGTGGACGCGCTGGACCTGTGCTACGCGAAGTCCCATGTCGGCGTGTTCGTGATCGTGTCCGGCGACAGCGACTTCTCACCGCTGGTCAGCAAGCTGCGCGAGAACGACAAGCGCGTGATCGGGGTCGGCGTGAAGAGCTCCAGCAGCAAGCTGCTGATCGAGAACTGCGACGAATTCATCTACTACGACGACCTCATGCGCGAACGGCACAAGCGCGCGGATCAAAAGCCGTCACGCGCCAAGTCGCAGCGCAAGCCCAAGGGCTCCGCCGATGCCACGAGCACCAAGGACACAGAAGGTCTGAAGGAAGACGCGCTGGACATCGTGCTCGCGACCGCCGAGGCGTTGTTCCGGGACCGCGAGAGCCGCCTGTTCGGCTCGCAGATCAAGCAGACGCTCAAGCGCAAGCGGCCGGAATTCTCGGAGGTGTTTCACGGCTACCGCAGCTTCAACGAGCTGCTCGAAGATGCCGAGCGGCGCGGGCTCTTGCAGCTGCAGAAAGACGAGCCTTCGGGCGGCTACATCGTCATCGGGCTGGATCGGGAGGACTGAGTGTCCGCGACGCCTTCTGCGCGCGAGCGAATCCGCGGCTGCCTGCTCGGCGGGGCGGTCGGCGATGCGCTCGGCGCGCCGGTCGAGTTCAGCAAGCTGTCGCAGATCCGAGCGACCTTCGGCGCGGACGGCTGCCGCGAGCTCCACCCTGCGTACGGTCGTTTGGGCGCGCTGACCGACCACACGCAGATGACGCTGTTCGCAGCGGAGGGTTTGTTGCGCGCGCGAGCTCGCCAGCACCACAGGGGCGTCAGCCACGTACCGAGCATGATCCACGCCGGCCTGCTGCGCTGGCTGCTGACTCAGGGCGTGGCGTCACCGCTCGTGGAGCAGGATGGCTGGTTGATCCAGCAGCGCGCGCTGTTTTCGAACCGCGCGCCCGGCAACACGTGCTTGTCGGCATTGCGCGCGGCGCGAGCGTTCGGCGAGCCCGCACAGAACGACAGCAAAGGTTGTGGCGCGGTGATGCGGATCGCTCCGATCGGCCTGGTGCTGGACGACGCCGACGTGGTCTACACCCTCGCCTGCGAATCGGCCCAGTCCACGCACGGCCACGTGAGCAGCACGCTGGCGTCGGGTTACTTTGCGTTCGCGATCGCGTCTCTCATGAACGGCAGCACGCTCGAGGATGCGCTCGAGGCCGGTCGACGGAAGCTCGAGCACGCCCCGGATCGCGCAGAGGTGTGCCATGCGATCGATAGCGCGCTCGCGCTCGCTCGCTCGACAGCCAAGTCTCAGCCGGAGACCATCGAACGGCTGGGCGGTGGCTGGGTCGCGGAAGAGGCACTGGCGATCGCGCTCTTCTGCGCGCTGCGCGCGGAGAGCTTCGAACATGGGCTGTTGCTCGCGATCAACCACAGTGGGGATTCGGACTCGACAGGTAGCATGACCGGGCAGCTGCTGGGCGCAGCGAGGGGTATGACAGGGCTGCCAGAGCGCTGGCTGAGCGAGCTCGAGTTGTGTGATGTGATCGAACGCATCGCGCAGGACCTCGCGGACTGTCGCGACGGATCGATCCCCGACGAAGTGCGCTATCCGGCCTGATGAGCATTTCGGGCTTGAAAGGCCCGAGCTGCGTGGCTGCAATGCAATGCAGCCCTGAGCGGCGCCGCGAGGCCGTCTGATGCCTCGCGAGACCTGGCACGGCGCTCGCAATACCCATCCTCGAAACGTGGCTCCCAGAAAGTGTCCCCCCGCTTTCGAGCCATGGCGCGGCGGTCGGTAGGTTTAGTCCCCCCTGTAACCCCGACCGCCGCGCACTCTTTCCGTCGGACGCACGAACGGGACGAGCCATGACAACCATGTCGGGCGCGTCGCGAGCGTGAACGCGACGCCGAGCGCCGACGCCGTCAGCGTCATCACCCAGACCAACGGCGCGATCGACGCGTGGTCGGCGCGGAGCGAGAGTCCGAGCGAGCTCAGCAGCGCGATCGCACCCAGCGCACGAAGCCTGCGTGCAGCCCGTTCGGGGATCGGCGAGCCGCGCCGCGCCTGCTGCCAGTGCGGCGGCATCGCGAGCGCCAGCCAGGCCATCCCACAGCCGCTGCACACGAACGCCAAAACGCGCAGCCAGACCTCAGCCATGGACGGCCTCGACCGGCTCTGCGTCCAACAGCGGAACGCCGCGCTCATGGCGATGCAGACGCGCGGCCGCGAGCGCGGCGATCAGCGCGGTGCACGCGAGCGCGAGGTCGAAGCCGGCGACCGGCCAGTAACCCGCGGCGAGCGTGCGCAGCAAGTGGTCGCCGGTGGTGATCCAGTTGCCGAGCACCGCCGCCGCTGACAGCAGCGCGACCGCCCAACATTGCTCGCGCCAGGCCGGCGCGAGTCGCGCCTGCTGAACCGGCGCGCTGCGTACGGCCGCGTGCACGAACGAAGCCAGCCACGCGCACCAGAACACCCGCTGCTCCCAGTGCCCGCGCTCGGCCAGCGATCCCGGCAAGAACCGATTCGCGACCAGCATCGACAGGGCGGCCAGCACGGGACCGAGCACGGCCATCACCGCCAGCGCATCCGCCCAACGCGCACCGGCGACGCCCTCAGCTGCATGCTTGCGCTTGCGCTTGTTGACGAAGAACACGAGCCCGGTGGCGATGCACACGCAGCCGCTGAGGCCGCCGAGCAGATAGAACCAGCGCAACAACCAGTGCTTGAAGTGCTGGAGGTGCAGCCCAGTCAAGAAGTCGCCGACGCTCGAGACCGCCGAGGGCCTCGGTTCCTCGTAGAGCAGCTTGCCCGTGCGCCCTTCGAAGTACACCGGCTGACCGACCAGCGTGACGCGGTCGCTGCCGGCGCGATAGATGGTGACGTAGCTGTTGGCGTCGCCGACGTGCTCGACCAACAACCAGCCGACCTCGCCCGGCATCCCGCGCGCGGCCCAGCGGCGCTTCGCCTCGGCCACCATCGCATCCACCGACGCGAGGGGCGCGGGCACGCCGGCAGGCGCGTGAGGCAAGTTGCGTGCTGCCGCGTCTGCGACCTGGTGCGCGTCCGCTACGGGCTTCAGCATGGTCTCGGAGAGCGGGAAGTAGATGTCGCCGAAGATGAAGAGGCCCGTAAACGCGAACATGAAGTGAAACGGCAGCGCCACGACGCCGGTCAGGTTGTGCAGATCGAGCGAGCTGCGCTGCAGGTTCTTCTCGGGCCGAAAGGTGAAGATCTCGCGGAACAGCTTGCGGTGGATCACCACGCCGGTCGCCAGCGCCACCAGCATCGACAGCGCGGCCAGTCCGACGATCCAGTAGCCGAGCGACAGCCATTCGAGGTGCAGGCCGAAGTGCATCGGGTAGAAGAACTGGCTGCCGATCGCCAGCTGATCGCCGGCCAACGTCGCGCCGCTGCGCGGATCGATCGTGAGGTGGCCGTGCGCGTGATCCTCCGGATCGGACGGATTGTCCACCGCGTACTCGGCCCACAGCGTCAGCACCGGATCGCGGTGTGTGGTGTAGACGCTCCAATTTTTCAGCGGCAGCTCGGCCGCCACCGGCTTGCCGACGCGCGATGATGCCGCGGCGAGCTCGTCGCGGTCGGGTGTGATGCGCGCGAAGATGGGCGAGAGCACGCGATCGAACGACGGCATCGGCTCCGGGTCGAAACGCGTCTCGGGAATCACCCAGCGATCGATCTCGCGGTCGAACACCGACAGCGAGCCAAAGAAGAACACGGACATCAACACGAAGCCGAGGATCAGGCCGAACCACGTGTGGACCCAAGCCATCGACAACCGGAACGACTCGAGCATCGGAACTCCAGTCAGTGAAGCGCACGCAACAACAACCACGCTGCGCAGGTCATCAACGCGCCGCCACCGGCCAACACGGTCCAGACGCGCAACAAACTCGCGGTCGCAAACGCCGCGCACAGGCTCGCGATGAACACCAGCAAGCCGAACCACGACGAGAGCTGCAGTGCGTCTTCGTAGCCCAGGCCGGCGAGCAACCCGAACGCTGCCCCGAGCGCGATGAAGCCCCAGACGAACGCATAGCTGCCGAGCACGCCGGCAGCGACGCGCGAAGCGAGATGGAGGCGGCTGCGGTTGGACGACGTCATTCGTGACACTCGGGCGGCTCTCGCCCGCTCGGGCAGCCTCAGTGGCCGCCATAATCGAACTTGCGAATCAATCGCATTTAATGGCACGAGCCGAGCCGACTGTCAATCCACCCCATACGAGGCGTCTCTGCACGTGCGCCATGGGCGCGTCCGCGTTGTAGACGGGGCTGGGCTTGGTCCGCGCGTTGCAATCGAACCCTGCAACTTCAGCAAAGGATCGAGCCATGCGCGTATTCCAAATCTCTATGCTCCTCGCAGTCAGCTTCAGTGTCGTGACCGGCTGCTCCAAGGGAGCGAGCGAGCCAGAGCCCGGTGCAAGTCAGGGTAATGAAGCGCCGCCCGTGCCCGCGACCGGCGTCGTCGCGATGGACAAGCTCTCGGATGGGCAGATCGCCGAAGTGCTGATGACGGTCGACGAGGGAGAGATCGAGCAAGCGCAGGCTGCCTTGCAACGCGCAACCGATCCCGACGTACGTGCCTTCGCCACGCACATGGTGGACCAGCACACTGCGTCCAAACAGGCAGGCACCCAGCTCGCGTCGCAAACGGGCCTTCGCCCGCTGGAGAGTCCAAAATCCAGAGAGTTGCGAGCGAACGGCGCACAGCAGCTCGAGAGGTTGAAGGCCGCGGACGAGGCCAACTTCGACATCACGTATCTGTCGGGACAGATCGAACAGCACGCTTCCGTGTTGAAGTTGATCGAAGACCAGCTCTTGCCGGCGGTGAACCAGCCTGGCTTGCGCGATCAGTTGCAAGCTGCACGCGGCATGGTGCAGGAGCACCTCGATCGCGCGCGTCAGCTCCAAAAGAAGTGAACCCTCGCCTAACACCGACAGCACTCTGGCTGCGGCGTCCGGTGTTTTGAGCTCGCGACCCCATCTGGTGTCACGAATCCGCACGCATTTGTTTTCATCGTTCGACCCGGTCGGCGCGACTCACCTCCGAATCACTGCGTGGAGGGCGTCGTCGCATGAGAATCGGTTCGATCGTTAGTGTTCTCGTCCTGGGTGCTGCGTTCGCAGCCTGTGGCGACTCGGACTCGAAGAAGTCGACGAGCTCGAGCCCTAGCTCCAGCTCCAACTCCAGCTCCAGCCCCGGAGCAACGGTTCGCACCACGAGCAGTGGTGGCACTGGCGGCACGGGTGGCAGCAAAGCCGGTCAGGGTGGTAGCGGCGGCGCGAAGCCGGCCGGGGCCGCGGGGATGGACGACAAGAAACCGGGCGACAAGATGCCCGGCGACAAGATGCCCGGGGGTGCCGGAAACGGCATGGGGCCCGGCGGAATGAAGGGGCGCGGCATGGGGATGAGCGGCATGGGGATGCCGGAAGCTGGTCGCGGCGGAAAGATGCCGCCGATGCCCCACGCGGGCGAAGGAAAGATGCCTCCGCCGCCGCCGGCTGCAGGTATGCACGCACCTCCCCCACCACCGCACGACCCCAAGGACGACGCCGGCCCACCACCGAAGCCGGATGCGGGTGCGTGAAGGCCGACGAAATTAGCCGCCTTGCGTCATGACGTGGACCGCCGGCGTCGTTAGCATCAGTCAACGTGACTTACGGCATGGCGGTCCATGCTGTCGGCTAAACAAAGACGCGCGACTTGGATGTTTGCTGCGCTGCTGGTGGTCGCCACGGCTATCACCTTCGTGGCGAGCGCACGTCTGTACGTCGGGTCGCAGGCCGCCGTGCAACAGACGCTGGTCATGCGCCAAGCGATCAGCGGCGTGCTGTCACTGCTGAAAGACGCCGAGACGGGCCAACGCGGCTTTCTGCTCACGCGCGACGAGAAGTTCCTGCAGCCGTACACGCGCGCCAGTCAAGAGCTTCCGCAGCAGCTGGCCCTGCTCCACGAGCTCTCGCGCGCGGACGCCGAGCAAGCCCGCGACGCGAGTGAGGTGCAGGCGCTCAGCATCACCAAGCTCGCCGAGCTCGCCGAGACCGTCCACCTCGCAGGAGCCGGCCTCCACGAGCAGGCGCTGGCCATCGTCCGCGAGGGCCGCGGTCGCCGGACGATGGACAGCCTGCGCGACGCCACCAGCCAGATGCTGGAGCGTGAAGCACTGCTCCTGTACGAACGAGAGTCGCTCGCCGAGAGTCGCCAGCGCGACGCGTTGCTCGCCTTGTGGTCTGCGGTGGGTGTAGTCTTTGCCCTCCTCGCCCTCAGCTTGTTCATGGTGCAGCGCGACGTGAACGAAGTACGGCTGATCAATACGCGGCTGCAGGCGAGCGAGCAGGCGTCCCGCGCGGCCCAGGACGAGCTTCGCGCTCAGACGGCACGGCTCACGTCGGTGCTCGAGAACATGGGCGACGGCGTGGTGGTGCTGGACGCGCAGCGCCGCTTCCTCGTCGTCAACCCGGCCGCCCGCGAGTACATCCGGCAAGACGAGGGGGAGACGTCACCGAACGAGTGGTCGCAGCTGCACCAAGTCTACCTGCCCGACGGTTCGGCCTTCTTTCCGCTCGAACAGGGACCCATGCTCCGAGCGCTGCAGGGCGAGTCGGTGCACGCGGTGGAGCTCGCGATCCGGGATCGGCAAGACAACATGCGCAGCTTCAGCGTCACGGCGCAGGCGATTCGGGACGCGGAGCGTGTCGTGGGATGCGTCGCGGTCTATCGCGACACCACGGAGCAGCGCCTCGCCGCGCGGCAGCTCGAGGAGAGTCAGCGTCGCTGGCGCGTGCTGTCGGAAGCGAGCTTCGAAGGTGTCGCGATCACGCAGACCGGTATCGTGGTCGACTGCAACAGCAACCTGGCGCGCTGGCTGGGCACACAACCCGAAGAGCTGATCGGCAAGGTCGGCCTCGACCTGTTCGCAACCGAGGATCGGGATCACGTCGACGAGATGAGCAGTCAGGTGGAGAGCGCCTACGAAGCTCACATGCTGCGTGCGGATGGCACGTCGTTTCCGATCGAAGTGCGCGGACGCGTGGCCGAGTTTCGCGGCGAGCCCGTGCGCATCGCCGTGATCCGCGACATCACCGAGCGCAAGCAGCACGAGTCGGAGCTGGAGCGGCGCGCGCAGCTGTTGCGCGACCTGGCGTTACGCGACGAGCTGACCGGGCTCTTCAACCGGCGCGGCTTCCTCGAGTTCGCCGGCCAGGCGTTGCTCGTGGTGGCGCGCAACCCGCGCCCTGCCTGCGTGCTCTACGCCGACGTGAACGGCCTCAAGGCCATCAACGACGGCCTCGGACACGACGTCGGCGATCGCGCGATCGTCGCCGCTGCCCGCTCGTTGCGCGAGGTGCTGCGCGAGTCGGACATCGTGGCGCGCCTGGGCGGCGACGAGTTCGCGGTATTCGCGATCGACTGTAGCCGCGAGGACCTCGCAGCCATCCGCGGCCGCTTGCGCGACGCGCTCCGCGAGTTCAACGCGCAAAGCGGTGAGCCGTTCACGCTCGCGATCAGCGTGGGTGCCGCAGAATACTCGTCGGTCGAGCCCAAGAGCCTCGCGCAACTCATGGAGCTCGCCGACAAGCGCATGTACGAGGAGAAGCCCGCGTCGCCCGTCAAAACAAGAACTGCACGCGCAGCCGACCGCTGAGCATGGTGTTCTTGAACTGCGGCTCGCCGAACGTCGGCTTGAAGTCGCCCAGAGCGTAGGCGAACACGGTCTTGATCGACAGGCTGCTCCACAGCGTGTACTGCAGCGCCACGAACGCCTGTGTGTGCGAGAAGCGGCCGTTGTCACCGACCGACTCGTCGTAGTGCAGGTCGTGAAGCTTGGTGAGGTTGCCGCCGACGCCGATCAGCAGCTCGTCCACGATCCGCGCGTTGGCGAAGCCGCCGAGGCTGTATGTGGTGTAGCTGCCCTTCTCGTTCGTCGCTCCGTCGGCTGCAGTCTGGTCGACCAACGCGTAGCCGCCGTTGAAGCCAAGCTCCACCCAGGGGTCGTAGATGACCTGGACCGATCCGCCGAAGCCGCGCTGGATGGTCTTGCCTTGCGCGCCTTCTTTCTGGTCGCGCAGGACCTTGTACTCGCCGCCGCCCTTGATCTTGAGCCAGCCGAAGTCGAGTACGCCGACCGGTCGTCCCGCGAGCGCGTTGGATCCGAATTCGTTGCCCACCTGGCCGGCGAGCTCGATGCGAAAGTAGTCGGTGGGGTACAGGTGGACCGCCGCTTGGCCCACGCCCGGCGGCCGGTAGAACGCGTAGGTGACTCCGTAGATCGGGGGCACGGTGTACGTGTCGTCGGTCGCGCCCTGGCGTTCGAGCGTGTTGAGATCCATGCCCATGCCGAAGTGGTAGATCTCCCAGCCCTCGAACCTGCCGAGCTGGACGTCGAACACGTTCCACTTGCCCGCGCGCAACCAAACGTCATCGGCGTCCACGATATCGGGCTGGTTGATGGACTGGTCCTTGTTGGCGACAAGCTCCGCTTGCGCCTGCACGAACCACTTGTCGTTACTCAAGGTGGGGGTCACGCGAAGCAGCACGCGGCCCTGTTGCAGCATGTACTTGATGCTATGTGAGGTCGGGTTGCCACGGTCGATGTGCTCGTAGCCGGTGTCGATCCACGCGTAGCCGGAGATGCCGATGCCATTGCGCGGGTAGTACGGCCACTGCAAGCCGTGGAAGGTCAGCCAGAGCGATCCGCCATGGATGCCGCGCAGCGGCTTGTCGGGGTACGCCGACGGCGGCAAGCGCTCGATGAAGCCGAGCGTGTCGCGCTCCTCCGCTTCGGGTTTGGGCGCTGCAGCTGGCGGCGGCGCAGGCGTGTCGTCGGCCTTTGGCTCCTGCTCGGGTTCGGCCGCAGGTTCGGCGGCTTGTACTGGAGCTTCGGATTCGCCGAGGTCGTGGTCTTGTGCCGCGGCGACACTGCCAAAGCCGAGTGCAGCTGTCAGCGTCAGGGCTCGAGCGATCGAGCTTGTGTGTCGATACATTTGTGCTGCCTTCTCAGAGGACGGTGAACGTGTCCTCGAGCGTCAAGCGCGCCGCGCTGGAGCCGACCATGACCTTCACTGGGCCGCTCTCGATGTTCCAGCGATTGGCGGCCGCATCCCAGTACTTGAGATCCGAGACGCGTAGCGGGATCGTGACGTGCTTGGTTTGTCCGGGTTCGAGCGATACGCGGTAGAAGCCTTTGAGCTCCTTGATCGGCCTGCGCGCCTTGGTGTTCGGGTAGCTGACGAACAGGAAGAGGATCTCGTCACCCTTCACTGCGCCGGTGTTGGAGACGTCGACGCCGACTTGCACGACAGCGTCTTTGGCTGCGTCGCTGCACGGCACCTGCAGGTTCTTGTACTCGAACGTGGTGTAGCTGAGCCCGTGGCCGAACGGAAACAGCGGCTCGATCTTCTTGATGTCGAAGTGCCGATAGCCCAGGTAGTAGTCCATCACGGTGGTCGCGCCGCTGTTGAACGTGGGCTCGTCGTTCCAGCTCTTGGGCCAGGTGATGGGCAGCTTGCCGCTGAAAGAGGCATCGCCGAACAGCAACTCGCCGAGTGCGTTGCCGCCGTCCATGCCCGGATACCAGGCCATGACCACGGCCGGGACCTGCGCGAGCCACGGCATGTCGACGACGCTGCCGCCCTCGAGCACGACCACCATAGGTTTGCCCTTGGCGGCGACCTGCGCGATCAGGTTGTTCTGCGTGGAGCTGTCGCCCTTGCCATCGAGGGTGAAGCTGGCGCGATCGCCCGCGCGCGTGTACTCCTCGCCTTCGTCTTGCGGCGTGAGGCCCGCGATCACCACCACGAAGTCGGCTTGATCGGCCAGCGCCGGCGACGAGCCGCTGATGACCTGGACGCCCGCACCGGCTGCCTTCTTGATGCCGGCGAACGGGCCGCTGCTCTTCGCGGGATCGGCGAACACGCGGCTACTGCCCAGGTCGCCGAGCCGCGGATCGACCGCGAAGTCCACGCGGCCACCGTTCTGATCGTTGGTGTCGGCCACGGTGTACGTGACGACGGCGCCGATCACCGCGATGTTCTTGACCTTGGTTCGATCGATCGGCAGCGTCTTGGCGTCGTTCTTGAGCAGCGTCATCGACTTGACCGCGGCTTCGTGCGCGAGTGCGATGTGCTCCTGGTTGTTCTCGATCGCGCCCGCGCCGCTCAGGGTGGTCTTCGGGGGCTTCAGGCCGCGCGCGCCGCTGATGTTCGCGACCTTGTAGCGGTACTTCTGCGTGAGGATGCGGGTCGCGGCCTCGGTGATCGAGTTCTCCTGCAGCGGCCGGCCGGAGCCGGTGATGGCCTCGATCTGCACGTAGTTGAGCGCCCAGGGCAGCTCCATGTCGAGGCCGGCGAGGATCGCTTCCTGCGCGCTGGCGCTGGCGGTGGCTGCAGTCGGATCGCGGCCGCCGGGCATCGCCCACCAGTCCGAGAGCGTGAAGCCCTGGAAGCCGAAGTCCCCGCGCAAGATGTCGCTGAGCAGGTGCTTGTTCTGCGTGGCGTGCGAGCCATTGACCTGGTTGTACGACGCCATGACACAGGCCACGCCGCCGTCGCGGATGATCATCTCGAAGTGTCGCGCGTAGACTTCGCGGAGCGTCTGCTCGTCCATCATCGCGTTGGCGCTCTCGCGGCCGTTCTCGATGTTGTTGGCCGCGTAGTGCTTCACGCACGCCGGCACGTATTGCTGCGCGCCCGACACGAACGCAGTGCCCAGACGACCGAGCAGGTAGGGATCTTCGCCGTAGGTTTCCTGCGCGCGGCCCCACGCCGGATGGCGCAGGACGTTGACCGTGGGCGCGAGGATCATCGTGTTGCCGGAGGCGAGCGTCTCGTCGCCGATGGCTGCACCGACGCGTTGCTCGAGGTCCATGTCGAAGGCGGCGCCGCGCGCGATCGAGACCGGGAAAGCCGTCGCGTACCCCGTCTTGCCTTCGGGCAAACCCGCCGCGAGGTTCACGCCGCGCGGACCGTCGCGAAACAGGAAGCCCTTGATGCCCTTGCCCATGTTGTCGAGCGTGCGGAAGATGTCGGTGTACTGACCGTTGCCCTTGGGCGTGCCGCGCATCTGATCGGCCTTCTCGGGCAGCGTCATCGAGCTCGCGGTGGCCTTGGCCTGGGTGAGCGCGGCCGGATCGTCCTTGTAGCCGGGCGACCATTGATCGCTGTACGGACCGCCCGGCCCGCACGACATCTTCGCGGCCATCGGCGGCATCACGCTGCCACCGCCGCCTCCACCCGCGCTCGTGCTGGGGGGTACGACTTCTTCACGCGGGCCCACCGGCCGGGAGGGTGCCCCCGTGCCTGCGCTGGGGGCGACGCTGCTACCGCCGGTCGGGGCGCTGGGGCTTCCGGTGCCCGCCGTGCTCGTGAAGCCGGGCGTAGCAGCCGCGCCGCCGGACCCGAATTGACCGCTGCGCCGCGCAGGATGCTCGCAGGCACTCAGTACGCTCGTGAAGCCGCATGCGACCAGCAGGCCGGCATGAAACCCCGCCATGATTCGAGGACACATCAACGCTAAGCGGTGGGGCCGAACTAATGCGTCGGGTCACGCCAAAGTGACCTGCCCGCACGCTGGGACACCCACTACACTGGGAGCGGCATGCGTCGTGCCGCCTGGATCTGCCTGGCCTCGTTCGCGCTGCTGGGCGTCGCCGCAGGCTGGAATGCCGCGAATGCGATCGCAGTCGGCATGCTGATCAACGCGCCCAACCTGCGGCGCGAGCCGAGCGCGCCGCCCGGGGATGTGCGCGAGGTGCTCGAGGTCGAGCGCGCGGGCGTGAAGCTGCGCGCGTGGGTGTTCGATCCGCCCGGCGTACCGCGCGGCACGATCGCCGTGCTGCACGGCATCCGCGCGTCCAAGCTGGGGGAGCTCGGCTCGGCACGCGCCCACGCACGGCGTGGCTACCGCGCGCTGATCCTGGATTCGCGTGGCCACGGCGAGTCGAGCGGCCGGTACCTGAGCTACGGCGTGCACGAGTCGCGCGATCTGGTCGCGGTCCTCGACGCGCTGCAACGACGCGGACTGCTGGCTCCCCCATTGTACGTGGTGGTTCGTCGTACGGCGCGGCGACCGCCTTGCAACATGCCGCGATCGACGCGCGCGTGACCAAGGTCGCGGCGATCGCGCCTTTCGCGTCGCTGCGCGAGGTCGTGTCGGCGTATCTGCGCTGGAAGTTCGGCTGGCTGACCGAGCTCGTGCCGAACGCGTGGATCGACGCACGCATCGATCAGGCCGGCCGGATCGCTGGTTTCGATCCCGACCAGGCCTGTCCGCGCTGCGTGGCGCCGCAGCTACGAGCGGCGGTCCTGCTGGTGGCCAGCCGCGACGACGAGCGCATCCCGTTCCACCAGACCGAGTCCATCCGCGACGCCGTCGGCCCACGCGCGCGTTTCATGCTGGTCAGCGGCGTGGGCCACGTCCGCGTGGGCGGAGCGCCCGGCGTTGCAGAAGCCGTTCAAAGCTTCCTCGATCAATCACCCTGAGCTGGTACGCTCGCGGGCCATGGAGCTGCAGGTTTCGGTGGCTGGCCGCGACACCGCGCGGGAGCGCAACCTGCAGAAGCGCGTGGCGCTGGTGGAGCAGATCGCGGGGCCGCTGCGCGGCAAGCACCTGTTGGACTGCGGCTGCGGGGCCGGCAGCTACGCGTTCGAGTACGCGAGGCTGGGCGCGCGGACGGTGGGCGTGGAGTACCAGCGCGAGAAGCTGCGTGGCACGACTCCTCCGCACGGCGTGCTGCTGATGGCTGCAGACGCAGGCGCGCTACCGCTCGCGTCCGGGAGCTTCGACGTGGTGGTGCTCAACGAGGTGCTGGAGCACGTGCCAGAGCAGCGGCAGGTCCTGGCCGAGCTGCACCGCGTACTCGTTCCGGGTGGGCGCCTGGTCTTGATGTCCCCCAATCGCCTGTACCCCTTCGAATCGCACGGCGTGACCTTGCGCCTGGGCGGACGTCCCTTGCCTGCACATACCCCGTTCGTGCCCTACGTGCCGCTCGCGGTCGGCACACGGATCTTCGAGTACTGGGCGCGCAATTATTGGCCATGGGAGCTGCGCGCACTCGTCCGGGACGCGGGTTTTCGCATCGTCCGGACCGGCTTCGTGGCGCAGACCTTCGAGAACCTTTCGGGGACACAACCTGGCTGGATTGGCACATTCAAGCCATTGCTGCGCGAGGTCGTGGCGTTTGCGGAGCATGTACCGGCGTTGCGTGCACTCTGTTCGGTCTCGCAGCTGGTGGCGGCCGACAAAGTTTAGAGCCGCGCGCTGGCGCCCGAAGTGCATCCGATCTAGCCTGCCGCATGAGCCAAACGGCTGCGTCCGAGTACTTCGACGTGTTGATCGTGGGTGCCGGTCTTTCCGGCATCGGCGCGGCCTATCACCTGCAGACGCGCTGTCCCGGCAAGACCTACGCGATCCTCGAGGCGCGCGCGCAGAGCGGCGGCACCTGGGACTTGTTTCGCTATCCGGGCATCCGCTCGGACTCGGACATGTACACGCTGGGCTACTCGTTCCGTCCGTGGCGCGAGCCCGAGGCGATCGCCAGCGGCTCCGCGATCCTCGGCTACCTGCGCCAGACCGCGCTCGACTACGGCATCGATCGCAAGATCCGTTACAACCAGCGCGTCGAACGCGCGTCGTGGTCCACGGCCGACGCTACCTGGACGGTCGAGGTGAAGGACGCGGACGGGGGACGGCAACGCATCCGCTGCAACTTTCTGTACATGTGCAGCGGCTACTACGACTACGAGCAGGGCTACACGCCAGACTTTCCAGGTGTGGAAGACTTCGGCGGCCGGATCGTGCACCCGCAGAAGTGGACCGAAGACATCGACTACGCGGGCAAGCGCGTGGTGGTGATCGGCAGCGGCGCGACCGCGGTCACGCTCGTGCCCGAGCTGGCGAAGACCGCGGCGCACGTAACCATGCTGCAGCGCTCGCCGACGTACGTGATCGCGCGTCCGTCGATCGACCCGCTGGCCAACAAGCTGCGTTCGGCGCTGCCGCGCAAGCTGGCGTACATCCTGACTCGCTGGAAGAGCGTGCTGCTGGGCATGCTGTTCTTCCGGTTGTGCAAGCGCGTCCCCGACTTCGTGAAGGGCTTGATCCTGCGCGGAGTCCGGCGCGAGCTGGGGCCCGACTACGACATCCGCAAGCATTTCACGCCGCGCTACAAGCCGTGGGATCAACGCCTGTGTCTGGTGCCCAACGGCGACCTGTTCGCGGCGATTCGCCAGGGAAGCGCGTCGGTCGTCACCGATCACATCCAACGTTTCGTGCAGGACGGCATCCAGCTGCAATCGGGCGAGACGCTGCCGGCCGACCTGATCGTGACGGCGACCGGCCTCAACATGCGACCGCTGGGCGGCGTAGACATCAGCGTGGACGGCAAGCCGATCGATCTCCCGCGCTCCCTCACTTACAAGGGCATGATGCTGAGCGACGTGCCGAACCTGGCCCAGGCCGGCGGCTACACCAACGCATCCTGGACGCTCAAGTGCGATCTGACGGCGGAGTACGTGTGCCGCTTGCTCGAGCACATGCGCAAGCGCGGCTTGCGGCAGTGCACGCCGCGCAACCGCGACTCGTCCGTCAAGCCGGAGAACGCGCTCGACTTCACCTCGGGCTACGTGCAGCGCGCGCTGCCCAACCTGCCCAAGCAGGGTGACAAGGCGCCCTGGCGCTTGCACCAGAACTACGCACAAGACCTGCTCACGCTGCGCTACGGCAGCATCACCGACGGCGTGATGATCTTCACGAACCCAGTGCCCACGCACGACACCGCGACGATCAGTAGTCTGCCTCCGGCGCGCTACGATCACGCCGACCAGTACGATCGCCCTGCTCCTTAGCCAGCCGATCGACGATCCGGTACAGCCCGAAGTGCGGCAAGCGCTTGTAGCCCGCCCAGGCGGCCGCGGCGAGCAAGCCGTCGTCCAGCAGCTCCTCCAGGCGCTCGGCGATCGTGTTCGGATCACGCGCGGCGAACGCGGCGCCGTTCTCGCGGGCGAAGCGGCGGTTGTAGTTCTCGTGGACGCCGATCGGTTCGGAGAGCAACAGCGGTAGGCCGAGCGCGGCGTAGAACACCATCTCACTCGGCTTGGTCCACAACACGTCGGCGCCGGCGAGCAGCGCGTCGAAGCGACCGAGGTAGGCGTCGATGTCGGGCTCGAACAGGATGTTGAGGCGCGTCCCGAGCTCATTCGTGAGGCCGGCGCGCTCCGCGGCATGCTCGAACTGCTCGCGCACCTCGGGCCGCACGCCGGCGACCAGCGTCATGCGCATGCGACCGGAACGCAACAGTTCGCGCAGGCTCGGCAAGAACTGCTCGGAGAGACCAGCCTGCGCACCCGCGCCGCCCACCGCGAACACCAGATGAAACGGTTCGGTGGGTTCCGGCAACGGATCGAACGCGGCGAGATCCGCCGCGTACTGCGAGCGAAACTGTCGTCTCGGATCGAGTCGTGCCAGACGCGCAGCGAGGTTGGCGCGCAGCGCGGTGGCCTGAATCCCGCCCACGAGCGAGTCCGGCAGAGGAAAGCCAGTCAACTCGATCTGGTTCTTGTTCACGCCGTACGCGCGCATGCGTCGTACCACCCGCCCACTCGGGGCGAAGTAGTGAATCTTGCTCGAGCCCGGGCGGATCGGCGCCCAGACTCGATTGATGTCCGAGTCGGTGACGATGCAGTAGATTCGGTCGTAGCCGTGGTAGTCGGCCAGCACGGCCGGCGAATAGAACGTGGTCAGCAGCGGCAAGTCGTGCTCTTCGAGGTACGCGACCATCGAGCGGCCGAGGCCCTGGCGCGCCGAGCGCTCGAGGAAGCTCACGGGCGGAGTCGCAGCCGATAGATCGCGAAACGGATACAGCGGCGCGATGTTCGTCAGCGAGTTCATCGCCAACCGAAACGGCGGGCCGACCCAGGGCAAGCTCGAGATCCGCGACACGTTCTCGTAGACGCGGCGGATCGTGGCCCAGCGCTGCTGCTCCTCTTGATCGGCGAGCGGTGGCAGATCGGCCTGCAGCACCTCGCCGCCCAGCAGGGTCGCCACGGAGCGGGCGGGCCGCTGGTGGCCGTAGCCCATGTTGATCGCCACGACGGCGGCGCGAACGGGTTTTTGCGGTTGCTGCGTTGGGATGGCTTCTCGAGGCGTGCTGGTCATGGCGGCCTGCCTAGGAAATCGCGACTTCACGACGGTACTGCGACGATTTGCGCACGAATTCGCGATTCGCCAGGCGTGGCTAGGCGTGCCGGGGCAAACCGAGGTTGGTCACCGTCCAGTACAGGCCCAGCTGGGTCGACGCCTCGACAAACAGATCGTAGTCGACCGGCTTGCGCACGTAGCTGTTCGCGTGGGCGCTGTACGCCCCGATCAGGTCCGAGTGCTCGTCCGAGGAGGTGAGGACGACGACCGGCAGGCAGGAGGTACGCGGGGTCTCGCGGATCTCTCGCAGGACCTGGAGCCCGCCCACGCGCGGGAGCTTCAGGTCGAGCAAGACCACGACCGGTAGGCTGTCGTCCGGCAACTCCGTGTACCGGCCGCGGCGAAACAGGTAGTCGAGCGCTTCGACGCCGTCGTGCACGCGGATCAGGGGGTTGTCGACGTGGGCCTGGCTGAACGCCATGCGTGTGAGCTCGGCGTCGTCGTCGTTGTCTTCCACCAGTAGGATGGGTCGTTGCGTCATCGGGAGCGCTCCAGCGTGAAGAAGAATGTGGCGCCGGCTCCGACCGCACCTTCGGCCCAGATCCGGCCGGAGTGTCGATTGATGACGCGTTGTACGGTCGCCAAGCCGATGCCGGTGCCTTCGAATTCGGACTGCGAGTGCAGTCGTTGAAAGGGACGGAATAAGTTGTCCGAGTAGGCCATGTCGAAGCCGGCGCCGTTGTCGCGCACGAAGAAGACGGTCTGACCGCCGCTCGATTGTTTGCCGACCGTGACGCGCGGCGCTTCTTGCTTGCTGCTGAACTTCCAGGCATTCGCCAGCAGGTTTTCCAGCACCACGCTGAGCAGGCTCGGGTCGGCTGCCGCGTGGAGGCCTGGTTCGATCTCCAGCGTCACGTGCGGTGTGGCGTAACGACGGCGCATGTCCTCGGCGATCCCGCGCGCCAGGCGCGTGATGTCGACGTCCTCGCGTCGCAGCTCGCCGCGCGAGATGCGCGACAAATTCAGCAGATCGTCGATCAACCCACCCATGCGCTGCGTCGCCGCGCGCACGCGGTCGAGATAGTTCTTGCCCTGCTCGTCGAGCTGCGCAGCGTGCGAGCTGAGCAACGCCTTGCTGAAGCCGTCGATCGCACGCAACGGTGCGCGCAGATCGTGCGAGACCGAGTAGCTGAACGCCTCGAGCTCGCGGTTGGCGCGCTCCAGCTCCTCGCCCCACTGCTTGCGCGCGCGAGAGAGCTCGAGGTGCGTGCGCACGCGCGCCAGCAGCTCGCGCGCGGTGAAGGGCTTGGCCAGGTAGTCGTCGGCGCCCGCCTCGAGCCCCTCGATCGCCGCACCTTCGCCCGCACGCGCCGAGAGCAGGATCAACGGGATGGTGCGCGTGGTCCGATCGGCTCGCAGCGCTTGCACCAGGCCGAAGCCGTCGAGTCCGGGCATCATGACGTCGCTCAAGATCAGATCGGGCGCGGCGTTACGCGCCAGCCGCAGGGCGGTGGCACCGTCGGCCGCCTGCAGCACCTCGTAGCGATCCGCGAGCAAGCGCCGCACGTAGTCGCGCATGTCCGAATTGTCGTCGACCCACAGGACCAACGGTCGCTCGCGCCCGTCGCCGTGGACCAGCGGCGCACCCGCCACATCGCGACTCGCGTCCGGCGGCGGCGAGGGGACGACCTCCACGTCGTCCGGCGGCGCGTCGAGCGCCCAGTGCAGCGCTTCCTGGACGAACGCCGCGGCACCGCTGCTCGCCGCTGGCAGCGGCTGACCCGCTTCGATGCGATCCGCCGGCAGGTGCTGGTGGCCGGTCGGCAGGCGCACGCTGAACACGCTGCCATGGCCCAGCTGGCTCTGTAGCTCCACGCTGCCGTGGTGCAGCCCGACGAGCTCGCGCACCAGCGACAGGCCGATGCCCGTGCCCTCGTGCGTGCGGGCCTTGGCCCCGCGCACGCGATGGAAGCGATCGAACACGCGTGGCAGCTCGTGCACCGGGATGCCCACGCCGCTATCGGCGACCGTCAGCTCCACCGCGCGTTCCAGCGGCCGCAGACGCACGGTGATCGTGCCGCTGAAGGTGTGCTTGAACGCGTTCGACACCAGGTTCAGGACGATCTTCTCCCACATGTCGCGATCGACGAAGACGCGCTCGGGCAGCACGGGGCAATCGACCTCGAGCGTGAGGCCGGCGCGCTCGATGGCCGAGCGGAACACGCTGCCGAGCTCGGCCGTGTACTGCGCGAGGTCCGTCTCCTGGAAGTGCGCGTCGACCCGCCCGGCCTCGAGGCGCGAGAAATCGAGCAGCGTGTTGACCAGCTTGAGCAAACGCAGGCCGTTGCGGTGCGCGGCCGACAGGCGCTCGCGGCGCTCCTCGGGGAGCGACGCGTCGCGCTCCGCGAGCTCCTGCTCGAGGGGGCCGAGGATCAAGGTCAGCGGTGTGCGAAACTCGTGGCTGACGTTGGAGAAGAACTCCGTCTTGGCGCGATCGATCTCGGCCAACGCCTCGGCGCGCTGCCGCTCGATCTCGTACGCGCGCGCGCTGGCGAGCGAGGCCGTGATCGAGGCGGCGAGTAGCTCGTAGAACGCGCGGTACGACTCGTTCAACGGCAGGCGCGAGCTCACGCCGGCGACCAGCACGGCGGACGGGTGTTGTGCGCCCGGCAGCGTAAGCGGCAGAAGCCAGGCGGCCTGCGGTGATTCCGGATAGGGGCCGCAGCGCAGCGGTCCCAGGCGCGCCTCGAGCCCCTCGACACACTGCGCGCGATCGTCGTGCACGACCTCGGCGAGCGGCCAGGGCGCGAGCGGCGATTGGGAGCCGAGCTCGAGCGAGAGTGGGCTCGCGCTCGTGCCCTGAGCGAGGCCCGTGTTCGCGACCAACCGCGCGTTGCGCTCCCGCTCGTCGATCTCGTAGAGCAGCACGAACGGGAGATCCAGCTCGAACTCTTGCAGGGTTTGCGCCGCCAGCGTGAGCGCCTCGCCGCTGCTCTTCGCACGCCCGCAGCGCGCGGCCAGGTCGCGCAGCGCGCGCGTACGACGTTCGTTCAGCATGCGACCGGTGGTCTCGGTCACCGGGTGGAACAAGCCGCCGACGCCACCGCTCTCGTCGCGGATCGGGCTGAACGAGAAGGTGAAGAACGTCTCCTCGAGGTAGCCGTGGCGATCGAGGAACATGCGCCGATTCTCGAGGAACGAGGTCTCGCCGAGCAACGCGCGCGAGAACGCGTCGCCGATCGCCGGCATGGCCGAAGCCCAGCATTCGGCGAAGTTCTGACCCATCGAGGTCGGGTGCTTACCGCCGCAGATCGGCCAGTAGCCATCGTTGTAGATCTGAATGTGCTGCGGTCCCCATGCGATCGAGATCGGAAAGTTCGACGCGAGGCACAGGCTCACCGTCGTGCGCAAACTTTGCGGCCAGCCCTCGATGGGCCCGAGCGCAGTACGGCTCCAGTCCATGCCTCGAATGACTTCGCCCATCTCGCCGCCACCGATCAGCCAGTCTTCTGTACGAACCGGGCTGCGGCGGGCTTCGCTATCGAACGCCGGATTGGTCACGTGGGTCCTCGGACAGCGTGAGTATGCCGCGGTCGGATAGCGGCACGCCATCTGCTTCTGCTCGCGTGCGCAGGACCAGACGCCTAGCCCACTCGGGTTGTGTGAGATGTCGGCAGTAAAGCGCTGCGGCGTGATGCCGCAGCCATCAGCCGCAATCTGCATTCGCAGCCGCTGACCGGAGTCGTGTAGCCTAAGCACTCAAGTGGAAGCCGTCTTACGTGTGTTGATGGTCGAGGATTCGCCGGACGATGCCGAGCTGATCCTCCACCAGCTGCGCGAGCTAGGCCGGCCGCTCAACTCCCAGCGCGTCGATACTGCCGCTCAATTGGCTGCGGCGCTCGCCGACCGCTGGGACATCGTGCTCTGCGACTTCGCGATGCCCAGCTTCGACGCGCTGGCTGCGCTAGCCATCTTCAAGGGCCGGCGCATGGACGTCCCGTTCATCATCATCTCCGGCACGATGGAAGAGGACACGGCGGTGCGCGCGATGAAGGCCGGCGCGCACGACTTCTTTCGCAAGGACAACCTCACGCGGCTGCCTGCGGCGATCGAGCGCGAGCTGCGCGAGGCCGAGATGCGCCGCGAGCGCAGTAAGCTGCGCGAGCAGCTGTTGCTCTCGGATCGCTTGATCTCGATCGGCACGCTGGCCGCCGGCGTGGCCCACGAGATCAACAACCCCCTGGCCTACGTGCTGGGCAACGTGGAGTTCGCGATCGAACGCCTGTCCGGCGCTGCCAACGACCAGGGGCTTCTGCCGGAAGACTGCGCGGATCTGCTGCGCGCACTGTACCAGGTGCGCGAGGGGTCCGAGCGCATCCGCGTGACCACGCGCGATCTGCGCGTGTTCTGCCGCACGGAGGAGGCCGCGCCTGCGGCGGTCGACGTGCAGCGCGTGCTGGATTCGGCGATCAGCATGGCGTGGAACGAGATCCGCCACCGCGCGCGTATCGTGCGCGACTTCGAGCCTGTGGCCAGCGTCGACGGCAACGAGAGTCGCCTCGGCCAAGTATTCTTGAACCTGCTGATCAACGCCGCCCAGGCCATCGAAGACGGCGATCCGAACCGCGACGAGATCTGCGTGCGCACGCGCGCAGCTGACGGCGGCCTGACCGTCGAGATCGTCGATAGCGGACGCGGCATGTCGCCCGAGGTTCTGGCGCAACTGTTCCAACCGTTCTTCACCACCAAGCCGATCGGCGTGGGCACGGGCCTTGGGTTGTCGATCTGCCGCGGCATCGTGGAAGAGCTCGGTGGCCGGATCGAGATCGAGAGCGCGCTCGGCCAGGGCACCACCGTGCGCGTGCGTTTGCCCGCGGGCAGGTGTGAGCCGCAAGTCTCGCTGTCGCGGCCGCCGCCTCCGCCGAAGAAGCGTGCGCGGGTGTTGGTCATCGACGACGAGCCCGCCCTGTGCAGCATCGTCGACCGCCTGCTCAACCCAGACCACGACGTGGTGGTGGCGTTCGACGCGATCAGCGCGCTCGAGCGCATCGATGCCGAGGGCCCGTTCGACGCGGTGCTGTGCGACCTGATGATGCCGCGCATGAGCGGCATGGACTTTCACGCCCAGCTGATCGACCGCGCCTCGGTGATGGCCGAACGCGTGATCTTCTTGACCGGCGGTGCGTTCAGCTCTCGAGCGGCCCAGTTTCTGGATCGCGTACCCAATCCGCGGCTGGACAAGCCGTTCGACCCGACTGCTTTGCGCCGCGCGATCGCCAAGCTGGTCGGCGGCGAGTAGATCGATTTTTTCTCCTGCGGCCTGTCGATCCGTGGAGGGGGCGATCGATAAGCCAGTACAACCCAACCTGCTGGCTTGGACGGCCGGCAAACTGGAGACGTACCGTGCAATACATCCTGTTGATCTACCACACGGAAGCCGACTACGCGCGCCGCAGCGAGGCGGAAAACCAAGCGATCTCGCGTGAGTACATGAAGGTCACCGAGGACATCAAGGCCAGCGGCCACTTCCGCGCCGGCGACCGCCTGCAGCCCGTGGCCACGGCGACGACCGTCCGCGTCAAAGAAGGCAAGACGCTGAAGACCGACGGCCCGTTCGCCGAGACCCGCGAGCAGCTCGGCGGCTTCTACATCATCGAAGCCAAGGATTTGGACGAGGCGACGATGATCGCCGGCAAGCTGCCGGGTGCACGCCTGGGGAGCATCGAGGTGCGGCCGATCGTGCTGATGCGTTGACCCTTCACTCGGCTGGGGCGCCGCTGGGAGCTGCAGGCAACGGGGCGGGTTGCTTGCGGCGCCCACGCGCCAGGCGTTCGAACGCCACGAACAGCGCAGGGATGAAGAAGATGCCGAGCAGCGTCGCGGCCAGCATGCCCGAGACGACCGCCGTGCCCAGCATGCGGCGCGCGGCGGCTCCGGCGCCGCTGGCGAACCACAGCGGCAGGCAACCGAACACGAAGGCGAGCGAGGTCATCAAGATCGGGCGCAGGCGCAGGCGCGCGGCCTCGAGCGCCGAGCTCATCAGCGACTGGCCCTTCTCGTAGCGTGCCTTGGCGAACTCGACGATCAGGATCGCGTTCTTGGCCGTCAGGCCCACGAGCATGATCAGGCCGATCTGCGCGTACACGTTGTTGTCGTACGCGCGCGAGAGCAAGCCGACGTACGCGCCGAGCACGGCCACCGGGACACTCAGGAGAACGCTGAAGGGCAGCGACCAGCTCTCGTAGAGCGCGGCCAGGATCAGGAACACGAACACCAGCGACAGGCCGAGCATGCGCGCCGAGTTTCCGGCCGCGACCTTCTCCTGGTATGACAGGGCGTTCCAGGCGTAGCCCATCTCGGGCGGCAGGGTCTCGGCCGCGACCTGTTCGAGCGCAGCGAGCGCCTGGCCCGAGCTGTAGCCCGGTGCCTGCGCCCCCTGGATCTCCACCGAGCGATACAGGTTGAAGCGCACGGTGTATTCGGGGCCGCTGGTCGCGCGCACGTGCACGAACGATGACAGCGGCACCATCTCACCCTTGCCGTTGCGCACGTAGAACTGCTCGATGTCCTTCGCCGAGGTCCGGTAGCTCGGCTCGGCTTGCAGGAACACGCGCCACTGCCGGCCGAAGCGCGTGAAGTCGTTGATGTAGGCACCGCCGAGGAAGGTCTGCAGCGCGGCGTAGACCTCGCCGATGGGCACGCCCTCTTTCAACGCCTTGTCGCGATCGACCTCGGCGAACATCTGCGGCACCGCGGGCGAGAACAGCGGCCGCAGGTTCGCCAGCTCCGGTCGCTTCGACGCCTTGGCCATGAACGCGCCCACGTTCTTGGCCAGGAACTCGTACGAGCCGCCGCTGCGATCCTGCAGCATCATGCTGAAGCCACCGCTCGAGCTGATGCCCGGGATCGCGGGCGGCGACACCGCGAAGACGCGGGCCTCGGGGATCGACGCGAACGCGCGGTTGAGCTTCTGCAGGATGGCGCTCGACGTGAGATCATCGGCCTTGCGCTCATCCCAGGGCTTGAGGCCGATGAAGCCAGTGCCCGTGTAGCTGGCCGCCGTGCGCGTGAAGAAGCTGAAGCCCGCCACGCCGTTGTAGGTGCGGATGCCGGGCTGCTTGGAGATGATGGCGTTGATCTTGTCGTAGACCGCGCGCGTGCGCTGCATCGACGCACCGTCGGGCAGCTGCACGCCGATCGCCGCGTAGCCCTGGTCTTCATCGGGCAGGAAGCCCGAAGGCAGCTTCTGACCGGTCAGCCACGCCAGCCCGGCGACGCCCGCGAGTAGCAGCAGCGGGACCGCCAGCTTGCGGATCAACCAGCGGTTGATCGAGACGTAGCCGTCCGCGGCGCGGTTGAAACCGCGGTTGAAGCCCTGGCCCATGCGCCCGAAGAAGCCCGGCTTGTCGGGGCGCGGCTTGAGCAGCAGCGCGCTCAGCGCCGGGCTCAACGTCAAGGCGTTGAATGCCGAGATCAGCACCGAGATGGCGATGGTCA
>DATEOF010000497.1:0-41234 GCA_035274465.1 Polyangiales bacterium | reverse complement strand
ACCGACTGGGTGAGCTCTCGGTACGACGTGCCTTCCTCTTCGAGCCGGCGACGCAGCGAGCGCACGCTGAAGCCGAGCTCGCGCGCAGCCTGGTTCATGTCGGGGAGCGCCGAGACCGGACGGCCGCACATCAACGCGCGGATCCGCTCGGTGCAGCTCAGCGGACGCGACAGCCGCTCCAGGCTGCGTTCGGCCTGCGCGAGCAGCACCTCGTGGAGCTGCGCGTGGCGATGGAGGTGCGGCCTATCGAGTACACCGGCGGAGAACTCGATCCCGGTCCAGGTTTGCGAGAAGCGCTCGGCGCCGAGAAAGACTGCCGTGTAGGCGTGGTGGTAGGCAGGCCGCGAGTGCACGAAGCAGACCGAACGGATGTCGCTGCGCGTGCAGCCGAAGGATTGGAGAGCCCGCGCGAGGCCCGCGACGACCAGCTCCGCGAAGCTGCGGTCGGTCGTGTAGCCCCGGTCGAGCTCGCAGCGCAGCTGAGCCACGCCCGTCTGCTCCACCAGCTGAACGCGCAGGTTCTCTACCAGCAAGGGTTGGAATTGAACCACCAGCGCGAGCGCGTGCCGCAGCGTCGGCGCGTGCGAGATCAGCGGTGACATCAACCCGAAGCTCGACTCGCTCGCGTGGAGCCCGCAGTGCAGGCCGATCGCGGGATCGTCGGTCAAGCGAATCGCGCGAGCGACCAGCGCCTGGAACGAGTCGAGGGGATAGGTGCGGTCCGCGGGCTCGGCGAACAGCGCGCTCGCGGCTTCACCGAGGAGCGTCTCCGCCGCGTGCCCGCGCCGTTGCACGACATCGACGAGGGCTCGCAGCAGGAAGGTCGAGACATGTGACTCGTTCAACATGGATGTTCTCCTCGACAGTCAGAATCCGATCTTCAGATACAGCACCGCGCCGTAGATCCAGCCGCCGCTCGCGAACCCGGGCCAGCCTGGGTTGTTGGTCTGCAGCCCCTCCGCACCCTCCACCGGCTCGCCGCTCTTTTGTGCGTCGTCCGGCACCTCGTCCTTCACCCGCTCGGGAGCCAGCACCGCGCCGTCGGGCCTGGTAGGGGTGCGCAACTTGGCTTGATGCCGCGGCACCAGACGATGCATCTGGACTTGAGCACCCAGGGTCAGATCCGTGCTCCAGAGCGTGAGCAGGTAGTCGGCGCCGAGCGCGCCCGAGATGCGATCGTTGTCGACGTAGTTGGTGCGGCCGCGCTGCAGCGGCACCGGCGTGGGCACGTACGAGAAGTCGAGCGCGCTGGACATCCTGCCGAAGCGATAGCGAGCGCCGAGCGTCGGTGACAGCGTGTCCGACCAGGCGTAGGCAGGGGTGGGCTTCTCGCCGTGGCGATCGACGTACGACGACCAATCTCCGTACAACAGCGTGGTCACGAGCGAGAGCGTCTGCGTCGCGTCCTGGATCAAGTCGTACGAGGCGCCGAGGCCGATCTGCCAGGGCGTGTAGTCGAGCACGAACGTTAGGGTGGACGACTGCTCGATGCCGTTGGCGAGCAGGAACTTGAAGCCGGCTTCGAGCTCCACGCGCTGAGGCGTGTGCGCCGTGACGGTGAGGTGCAGTCGCTCGATCGGTTTGTAGCTGACACCGAAGTGCGGCGCGACACCAACGTTGACGCTCGTATCCATGTCGAGCTGGATGCGGCCCAGGTCACCGGTGTCTGCGACGTACGCTCCGGCGGCGACGCCCGCTTTCAACGCGAACGTCGCGCCCACGCCGAGCGAGAGGTTCTCGAGGATCTTGATGCCGAGCCCGAGCTCGAGCGACAGCGCCAGCATGCGGTCCGAGTAGAGCTCGGCGTGCAAGCTGTTCGAGAAGTACTGCTCTCGCTCATCGTTGAAGAAGGCGCGCATTTTGGTGAACTCGCCGTTCGGGATCAAGCCGTGAAAGCCGAACGCCACGTGATCGTCGAACATCTTCACGATGAGGCCTACGGTCTCGTACGTCTGCCGGACGTGCCCGGAACCCGCAGCCTGTCGCGGGCGCGCGTCGAACGCGGCGCGGCGCGCGTCCTTGGCGCGACCGAGCTGCAGCAAGTTGGTCGCGATCGGATAGTTGTCGAAGCGCTTGCCATCGGCGTGCGCGAAGTTCTCGATACCCTCGGGGATCGCGAACTCTGTCCCCGGCCGGCCATCGAGCTCGACGCCGATCTGCTGGTTGAGCAGCAGGAAGCCGATCGTCAGGCCTGGGTTCGTGTCGATCAGCAGCGCGGGGTTGAAGTATACCGCGGCCGATCCACCGGAGACGATCCGCGGTTGCAGCGCTGCGGGTGAACCCGTGTCGCCGATCAGATCTTGGAGCGGCGAGGCATGCGCCCGCAGGGCGAGCATAACAACGCAGAGGACGGCGACAGCGCCGCCTGGAACAACCCGCATGCACGCTACCTGCGCAGCAGCGACATTCCCTTCACACGAAGTTTGGATCGAAAAAGTTTGAAGGTTCCGGTGAGCCCGGAAAGTAAGCTCACTTGGCGCCGTCGCTGCGGAAGATGTAACAAGTCGCGGTCGCGTGGGCGAGCAGCTTGCCGTCCGCCGTCTTCAACGTTCCGTCGGACACTCCCAGAGTACGGGACAGGTGCAGCACGTTGGAGTCGGCGACCAGCTCCACGTCCCGTGGGACCGGGCGCAGCATCTTGATGTTCAGATCCACCGTGCCGTAGCCGAAGCCTGGATCCAGCATCGTATGCACCGCGCAGCCCGTCACCGAGTCCAGCACGGTCGCGGCAAACCCACCGTGCACGCCGCCCATCGGGTTCAGGTGCCGCTGGTCGGCACGGGCGAGGAAGCGCACGCAGCCCTTCTTCACCTCGCCGAACCTCATCGACATGGTCTCCATGATCGAGGGCGGAGGCAGCGTGCCTGCAACGAGGGCTTGGATGAGCTCGAGTCCGGTCATCTCGGCGATGTTCATCCGCGCCAGGCTATCACGGCGAGATTCCCCATCGCGCGAGGCTGGAAAGGGTGGCACAACTCAGGCATGGACCTGCGCGTAGCCCCGGCCACCCACGCCCGCAGCAAGAGGACAGTGTCGGCCGCGGAAGCGCGCGTGCAGACCCTGCCGCCGCGACCCGGGACGGAGGTGCGGAGCCTGGCGCCCGGCAGTGATGGCCTGCCGTTGCTCGGCGATCTGCTGGCGTTCGTGCGCGATGCGCGCGGCTTGTGCCAGCGCATGCACGCGAAGCACGGGCCGAACTTCCGCCTGAAGATCCTGGGTGCGCCGATGCTCGTGATCGGGCAGCCGGACTTGATCCGCGAGGTGTTGCTCGATCACGAGCACGAGTATTCGAACCGCATCGGCTGGCATCTGGCGATCGGCGAGCTGTTCGGCGGCGGCCTGATGCTGCGCGACTTCGAGGAGCACCGCGAGCATCGTCAGATCATGCAGGCGGCATTCCGGCCGCAGGCGCTCGCGGGCTACCTGGAACGGCTCAATCCCATCGTGGGTCGCGCGCTCGCGGGCTGGAAGGGGCGCGTCGAAGCCTATGCGGCGGTCAAGCAGCTGTCGCTGGATATCGCCGTCGAAGTCTTCCTCGGTATTTCGCTGGGCGACGAGGCGCGGCGCATCAACCGTGCGTTCGTCGACATGGTCGCCGCGTCGGTCGCGCCGGTGCGTCTCGAGGTGCCGGGCCTCGCGTATCACCGCGGCATGAAGGCGCGCCGCATGCTGGTCGACTACTTCGCGCGCTTGATCCCGGAGCGCAGGCGCACTGGCGGGACGGACCTGCTGTCCCAGCTGTGCCAGGCAGCGACCGACGATGGTGCGCGCTTCAGCGACGAAGAGATCATCGACCACATCATCTTCCTGCTGATGGCCGCGCACGACACGACGGCCAGTTCACTCTCGGCCTTGCTCTGGGCGCTGGCGCAACACCCGGAGTGGCAGGCCCGCCTCGGCACGGCGATGCGCGCGCGCAGCGAGCCGACCCTCGGCTGGACGATGCGCGACGAGTTCGAGGACTTCGACCTGTGCTTCAACGAAGCATTGCGCATGTTCCCGCCGGTAGCTTTCTTCGGGCGCCGCGTGACCTGCGACACGCGCCTGGGAGAGCTGCGGTTGCCGCGCAACACGTCGGTCGCACCGGCGCCGCTCGTCGCGCACTACCTGCCGGAGTACTGGACCGAACCCGAGCGCTTCGATCCCGAACGCTTCGCGCCGCAGCGCGCGGAGCACCGCAGACACACGCACAGCTACCTGCCCTTCGGCGGCGGCGCGCATACCTGCATCGGCATGGGCTTCGCACGCCTGGAAGTGCGCGCGGTGCTGTACCAGTTGCTGCGGAGGTTCGAGCTACGACTGCCGGACAACTATCGGCTCGACATGCAGTCGGTACCGATCGGCAAGCCGCGCGGGGGGTTGCCGTTGATCTTGAGACCTCAGTCCTCGCAGCGGTGAAACTCGCCGTCCGAGGTCGATTTGCACTTCTCGCCGTAGAATGGAGGAGTAGTGCAGCGCGGATCGATCGCGTCGCTCCAGTTGGAGCCACCTACGAGCCCCTGGACCTTGCTCGTCCCACCGCAGAGGTTGTCGCTCTCCGAAAGCTCGTCGCTCGAGCCACCACCACAGCCGGCCACGATGCAGAACACCAGGGTCGTCAGATACCCGTGCCTCATGATGTGCCCTCCCCCCGAGTGACGCTGACACACTGCGGCACACGTCGTTCGACTTCGTTGCAGATAAAGCAGGCTTCGTGCCGGCTCGACATAGTCCCAATCCAGAGTCAGAACGAAGTACTGAGGGGCTTGCTTAGTCGTCGTAGACATCGGGGACGCATGCGTACCGGTCACACAGTGTACCCACTGCTGACCGTCGCAATGCTATACGCGCCAGCCTGCGCGCGGTTCGGATACGGATTCGATTCGGGCGGAGGCGCGGTGTATTACGACGCGGGCGCTGCGGATGCGGAGCAGGTGTCCGCAGCGGGTCGCGGCGCCGCTGTTGGCAGCGACAGCGGCGCGAGTGGCATGCCGAGCGTTTCGTCGGACAGCGGTCCACGGGATGCTGCCGCTGGCAGCGGCGGCGCGGATGCCGAACGAGACGACTCCGATGCGGGTGAGACTCTGCCGACCGACGCCGGCGTGATCGAGCTCCCTGCCGATGCGAGCGCCGACAGCGGCTCGGAAATGAGCTCGCCGTTGTGCCCGGAGCGCCCGGGAATGCTGTTCTGCGACGGGTTCGAGGATCCGAGCTTCGCTCGCTGGGCCTACACCGTGAGCCACAACGGGTCTGTCGCGCGCTCCACCGCGCGCAAGCACTCGGGCACGACGGCGCTCCTCGCGACGACCGGTGCGGCCATGCAGGGCACCGAGGCCCGTTATGCGACCGACGTGCTCGCGCATCAGAAGTCCGGCGACGCCTGGATGCGCTTCTACAACTATGTGCCCAGCTCGGTCGTGGTCACCCAACACTTCTCGATCGGCGTGATGAGCGAGATGGTGACGCCGTACGACGGCTTCGAGCTGCGCATCCTGCCCTCGAGCGTCGACATCAACTCTTCGAGCGGCATCTATCAAGGCAACGTGCCCTTCCCTCGCGATCGCTGGGTCTGCGTCGAGCTGCACGTGCTGATCGATGCGACCGCCGGCATCTACGAGGCCTACCTCGATGGATCGGTCGCGGTTCGCTCGCCGCTGACCAACACGCTGCCTGCCGATGGCTTCACCGCTGCGGAGATAGGCGTCCACTACGCCGCCAAGGACCAGGGTCCGGTCGAGGTCTACGTGGACGACGTCGTCGTGGGGAACTCACGCATCCCGTGCGATTGAGCGAGACAAACCCGCACGCGTACCCACAGTACCGATGACCTCGGGTCCTCACGGGCCCGCGTCACATCGCGTAGGCTGACTAGGAGTGAGGCTGCTGCTGGTCAGTTCGCTCGTGTGCATGCTCGGACTCTCGGGATGCAAACGCTTCGGCTACGGCAGCCTCCCCGCTCCAGCGACCGATGCAGGTCTCGCGCCTCCACCCACTGATGCCGCCCAGCGCGACGCGGAAGTATCGACGCCCCACGATGCAGCTGAGCCGATGGACGCGGCTGCTCCAAAGCCCGACGCATCGACGCCCTCCGACGCGGCGACGCAGCTCGATGCAGATACGATGGCGCCCGACGCGGCGCCGCCCTCCGACGCAGCGCCGCCGTCGGATGCCGACGCGACGACACCTGACGCTTCGATGCAACCCGACGGCGGACCGAGCTGCACGCCCAGCGCAACCCGCGACTATTGTCTGCGGATCCCGGCGCTCGCCCAGCCCCCGGTGCTCGACGGCACGCTGGACTGTGGCCCACCGCTGATCGATCTACCCGCGACGGGCTGGAACTCCACGCTCGCCATGCCGAGCGACAACCACGCGCGCTACGCCGCGGCGTGGCGCCCCGACGGCCTGTACGTCTACGTCGAAGTCGACGACCCCTTGCGCCTGCCGGCACTCGCAAGCGACGTAAATCCGTGGTGCGGAGACGGCGTCGAGCTCTACGTGGATGCCGACGGCAAGTACATCGCCGCACCCGACTACGACTACCCGGGCGCGATCCAACTGCTGGCGACGGCGCCGGCGCGCGACTCCAGCACCGCACTCGCGGTAGACGCGCGCTATCACACCCGCAGCCAGCTACGCATCGCCGACTGGACCGCGACCAGGCACGTAGCAGTACCGCGCGACACCGGCTACGCCCTCGAAGCCTTCGTCGCAGCTGCGGACCTCGACCTCAGCAGCTGGCAACTGACGACCGGAGGCACGGTCGGTTTCGACATCGCGATCAACGTCTCGGTCACGACCGAAGGCCAGAAGGTCGACTGCGGCTCGTACCTGGGCCAGTACTACCTGCGCGTCTCCCGCCTGCCCTGCAACACCGATGGCTGCAGGCCCTACTCCAACGCAGCGGCGTTCTGTACGGCGACGCTGGAGTGAGCGTTCCAGAGCCGGGCGTCGACCGCCGCCCGCGTGATTGTCGCAGATCGCACGGCGTGCTACGCGCAGTCGATGCAGGTCACGATCCGAGATGCTAGCGCCGCCGATGCCGAGTTTTTGGCCTGGGTACAGATCGAGGCTTCGCGTTCGGGTCGACCGATCGGCTTCTGGATCTCGCGTTTCCGGGCGCACACGAGCCACGGACGAGTTTGATAGAGGGCGTGGCCTCGAAGCTACTCGAGGCCATCCTCGCGCGCGGCCGCAGCGCGGGCTATGCGAAGACTCAGATCAGCTTCTTGATCGACAACTGGTGGGTTCGCCGGGGATCGCGCGCATGCTGCGAGATCTGTGAGAGTGACGCTCACATCGGCGGCATGAAACGCGCGCGCCGCGATCTCGAAGCCGACGCCTGCCAAGAGCGCGAGCAAGCTGCAAGCGTCACGCGGAGACCTGCGCCTACCTGAAGGGACTCGCCACCCGCGCATCGCAGATGTGTCCTTCGCAGCCCCTGCAGCCGATAGCGGCGACGCGCTAGAATCGGCGCATGCCGGCTGCTGCGCTCGCTCGGAGCTCCGTCGTGGCATTCGGGAGAAACTGACCGTGTCGTCGAGCAGTTCGCAGCGGCCAGATGACATTGGATCGCGCTACGAGTCCCTTCGACTTCTGGGTCGAGGCGGCGCCGGCGAGGTCCACCTCGCGCGCGACCGTGAGACCGGCGGGCTCGTTGCACTCAAGAAGCTGCTGCACGTCGATCCGAAGAGCGTGATGCGCCTCAAGCGCGAGTTCCGGGCGCTGGCGGACGTACGGCACCGCAACCTGGTCGAGCTGTACGAGCTGGAGGCGAGCGACGACGGTTGGTTCCTCGCCATGGAGTACGTCGACGGCTCCGACCTGCTCGCGCACGTGCGGACCACGATGTATGGGCGCGGCGGGGCAGGCGATGAAACGCGCGAGCTCATTCCGGCCAACTCGAACGGGCTGCCACAGGTCGACGTCGATCCGGTGCTCGCGGTGTTCGTGCAGCTCGCGACCGGCATTCACGCGTTGCATCGAGCCGGGTTGCTCCACCGCGACCTCAAGCCGAGCAACGTCCTCGTCTCGAAGGGCCGCGTGGTGGTGCTCGACTTCGGCCTCGTGCTGGGACTGGACGCGCGGAACATCCAGGTCACGCACGAAGACACGATCGCGGGCACACCGGGGTACATGGCGCCGGAGCAAGCTGCGGCGAAGCCACTCGACGAGGCTGCAGACTGGTACGCATTCGGCGTGATGCTGTTCCAGGCGCTGAGCGGTGAGCTGCCGATCGACGGGCGCTCGGCGACAGAATTGATCGTGCGCAAGACGACGAACGACGCGCAACCGATCGAGCAGGTCGTGATGGGACTGCCGAGTGCACTGGTGGCGCTCTGCAACCAACTCTTGTCGCGCGAACCCGAACGGCGCCCTGACGGCGCACACATCGTCGAGACGCTCGAGTCGTTGCTCGGTCAGCCGATCACCGAGACGCAAACTTCGCTCGATCCGTCGCTCACGAGCCAGGTGGGCGGCCACAGCATGCGCGCACCGTCCGAGCTGGTCGGGCGCGATGCCGAGATCGCGCTGCTGTCGGCGGCGCTCGCTGCCGCGCGCGAAGGCAAGCCGGTCATCGTCCACGTGCGCGGCACGTCGGGTGCCGGCAAGACCGCCCTGATCGAACGCTTCCTCGCGAGCCTCGAGGAGAACTTGCCGCCCTTCGGCACGCCGCCGCTGGTACTCCGCAGCCGCTGCACCGAGCGCGAAGCGATGCCCTACAAGGCGCTCGACGGCGTCATGGACGGACTCGTGCAGCACCTGCTGCTGCAGGACGGCTTCTCGATTGGACGCGTGCTCCCGAGCGACCTACCCGAGCTCGCACGGTTGTTTCCGGCCGTACAGCGCATTCCGGTCGTGCGGCCCCTGCTCGAGACTTCTCGCGGGCGCGCAGACCGCGTGCAGGCACGTCTCGCCGGCGAAGCCGCCATGCGAGAAATGTTCGCACGGCTGGCGCACCAGCGACCGCTCGTGATCTGGATCGACGACCTCCAGTGGGGCGATCTCGACAGCGCGCGCATCCTGAAGACGTGGCAAGAGCAGCTCGGATCCTCGCCCGCGCTGTTGATCTTCACGTATCGCAGCGACGAGGTCGCGACCAGCCCTGCGCTGCGCGAAGTCCTCGAGCAAGGCCAGCGGCCGCGACTCGTCGCCCCGCGCATCATCGAGCTCAGGCCACTCGACGACCGACACGTCCACGCGCTGTGTGATCGCAGGCTGGGCGCGGTCGCGCGCGAGCGGCCGGACCTCGTCGAGAAGATCGCGATCGAGTCGCAGGGCAATCCTTTCCTCGCGTCGCAGCTCGCGGCGCTCGTCCAGGCCAAAGTCGCGCGCGGAGAGAGCGCGATCGGCGACCTCACGATCGAGCAGCTGGTCGAGCAGGTTACGCAGCTACTCGCGCCCGAGGCCGTGCGAATCTTGAACGTGCTCGCCGTTGCAGGCCGGCCGATGTCGGCACAACTCGCCCTCAAGGCGGCGAACGTCGAGCATGGAGGCCGGGCGCACTTGCATGCACTGCGCGGCTTGCGGTTGATCCGCGCGCGCAGCATGGGCAAGGCGCAACTCATCGAGCCGTACCACGATCGCGTGCGCGAAAGTGTCGCCGCATCGCTCGATCGGACCGTGCGCGCGAGCCTCCAGGGCGCGCTGGTGCATGCGCTCGAGCGCGCATCGAACGTCGACTCGGGTTGGCTCTTCGCGCTCGCGCTCGAGGCCGAGCGGCCGGAGGCTGCGCTACGGCACGGCCTGGCTGCCGCCGAGCAGGCGGAGTCGGTCTTCGCGTTCGAGCGCGCGGCGGAGCTGTTCGAGCGCTGCATCGAGCTACACGAGCTCGCAGGGGAGCCCACCGCGGCGCTGACGCGCAAGCTCGCCGATTGCCTCGCGCGCGCCGGCCATGGCGTGCGCGCTGCGGATGCCTACCTGGCGGCGGCCAAGCACGGCGACCCGAGTGAGGCGGTGGCGTTGCAGCGCATGGCGGCATCGCATCTGCTCCGCTGCGGCGAATACGAGCGCGGCAACCGCCTCGTGAACGAGGTGCTGCAAGCGCACGAGTTGGGTATCCCGCAGACCGATGCCGGCGTGATCGCGGCCGTCGTGTGGGAGCGAGCGAGGGCCAGTATCCGCGGGCTCTCCTTCACGCCCAAAGACGAGGTGCCACAAGAAGTCCGCGATGAGATCGAGCTCTACCTGACACTCGCGATGGAGTACCAGGCTTATGATCCCGTGCGGACCGCGTTGTTTCAGACGCGCGCACTGCGCCTGGCGCTCGCGTCCGGGGGTCGCTACGAGGTCGCTCTCGCACTGGCCGCAACGGCGATCGTGACCTGCGTCAACGGCTCGGAAAAAGCCGCGCGCGAGACTGACGTGCTGCTTGCACGCGCCACGGAGCTCGCACAGGAGCTGGGGAATGACTCGCTGCGCGGAGACATCCTGGTGGCGAGGGCGATCGGCGGCTACATGCTGGCTCGAGTCGAGGACATCATCGAGCCGTCCTACGAAGCCGAACGCATCTATCGCAACGCTACGCGCCGCGAGGACAGTGGGGACTACTACCATCGCTTCGTCGTGGTCGCGGTGCGGATCGGGGGGCTCTTCATCATCGGCGACTACGCACAGGCAGTGCGCGAGCTCGAGCGCTCGACGGAAGAGGCCCGTGCGACGAACAATCGCAACGCCATCCTCCAGCTCTCACTGGTTCAAACCATCGCGGACGGCCTGCGGGACGACTACCAGAGCGCGAAGATCCGACTCGAGGAAGAGCGCAAGCTCCTGCCGCAAGATCGCTTCGGTCCGCTCCATGTGTTGCACATGATCTCGCTCTTCCGGGTGGCCAGTGGCTTGCACGACTACAGCTGGGCTGCGGACTGGATCGAGGAGGACTGGAACAAGTGGAAGCGCTCGCTCATGCGGATGAGCGCGTTCATGAGCCTGCTTTCGATCGGCGGGAGGTTGCGTTACCTCGTGAACCGTCACGTCGTCGAGGGCCGTGACGACGACATCGAGAAGCTCGTGCGCTGGGAGATGAAAGCAGCCACGAGGATTCCGCTGGAGGAAGCGCGGATCGGATTGCCGATGCGTACGCGCGCGCGCTTCGACCTCCTGGCGGGGCGCCACGATTCGGCGATCCGAAACCTGACGAAGGTCGCCGAGCAGCTGGAGCGCCTTGGAGGCCGCGGTGAAGCGGACCGAGAACGCCTCGCGATCGCGCTCATCACCGGTGGCACCGAGGGCACCGCTGCGGCAGCGCACTGGGAGCAGCAACTTCGTGAATCGGGCGTCGTGAGCCCGCTGAATGAGGTCTACTCCTGCTATCCGGAGCTTCGGGCCGCGCAGTAGAGCCTGGGCTGCACTGCCACACGCGCTGGAGCTGATGACTAGCGACGCAGCGCGCCCGTTCGAGCTGGCGCCACTCGTAAGCGATCAGCGCAGGCCGCTGCGAATCGCAGCGTTGCAGCGCGCAACGTTTTGTTGCGATTCGTAGCGCTCGACGCTGCACACACGAAATCGCGCTGCGCCGCGTGATTCTCATACACGAGGATCGAACGACACAAGCGACCAGAAGTGGATAAGACTTGCATGGACCGAGTGACACCTCGAGGTGACTCATGGCGAGCAAGTTGATGTTTCCAGTATCGGGCCTTTGCCTCGTAGTTGCGATCGCATGCGGCGATAGCACGAAGCCGAATATCGAGTCTCCCGCTGCGAGTAGCCCAGCCTCGCCGTCACAGCCCGCCACGTCGGTTGGGCCGACCAGTGCAGCTACTGCGCCCGACTCGTCGCCGCCGAAGAGCAGCAGTGCAGCTGCTGGCGGCGCAGCACCGGCGGTTCCCTCGACCCCTGCCGCGTCGCCATCGGCAACGCCGAGCACGCCTGGGACGACGACACCCGTGGCGCCGGCGATGCCGCCGACCGCTGCAATGCCGAGCTCGTCCAGCGCGATGATGCCCACGAGCCCCTCGGGAGCGGTGGACAACGCGAAGGAAGGCGTGCCCACGGTAGCGTGCGATCTACACACGAAGTGGGCCGGCGACGAGTACTGCATCAAGCCGCCACCAGCCGACACAGGCTTTCAGATCCACATCGGACCGGCCGACCCCGACAATCCGGAGCCCAGGTACGTGAACCAACCGGGCTCTGAGACGAACGAAGACTTCCCGGCCACCTCGGGCAACAAGTCGGATGTGTACTACTACGTTCGGCAGTACCGGATGCGCACCGGTTCGCATCACTTGATCCTGAATGCTGGTGCAGGTGGCTTCGGTGGGCGCAGACTCGGCGGCACCCAGAACCTTTCTCGCGACAACCCGGAGAACGGGATCATCCCGCCGGAAGACCAGGACGTCGGGATGAAGCTCGGTGCGTCGACTCCGCTCAGCGTGAACCTTCACTACTTCAACTTCAGCGACAAACCGATGTTGAAGGAAGCCTGGATCAACATGTGGTACCGCGACGCGAAGGACGTGAAAGAACCGGCGAACGAGATGTACTCGTTCGCGCCGATCAACATCGGGCCGGGCAAACACGTCGTGTTGCGAGGCGTCTGCCCGGTCTCGCAAGCCGGCCGCATGCTGAGCCACTACGGACACCGTCATGCGAACAACGTGCGATTCTCGACCTGGCGTGAGCGCGGCGGCAAACAGGACCTGATCTACGAAGACTTCGACTGGAAGGAGCCACTGACGCTCGAGTACAGCAGCTTGGTCACGAACAAGCCGCCGGACGCGACGAACAAGGTCGCCGGCGGTTGGACCGGCATGCTCGACCTCGCGCCGGGCGACAACATCGTGTTCGAGTGCGAGATCGTCAACCGCACCGATCATGCCTTCCGAGGCCTGAACGAAGCCGAAGACGACGAGATGTGCATCCTGATCGGCAACACGGTCAAAACGACCGTGCCGGCTGCCTGCCAGTACACGACGAAGGAACTCTGACGCGATTGTCAGCTAGCGCGGCACGGGCAGCGCCGAGCTGACCCGTCTCGTCCATTGCCCAGACAGCCTCATGCGGACTAGCGTGCGACCTTCTGCAGAGTCAGGAGGGCGCGCGATGTGTGACGACGAGACCGAACGCGACAATCGCAAGTGGCTGGCCGACAAGCGGCTCGGGCGCAGAGAATTCGGAGCACTCGGCGTGGGTGCAACCGTCGCCATGATCGCGGCAGCCTGCGACGACAGCTCCGATTCGGCGTCCAAAGATGCGGGCGTCCGGGAGGCGGACGCAAGCAAGAGTGGGGATACCCGCAAGACGAAGGCCAGCATGGTCAGCATCGGCACGCCGGACGGCACGGCCGACGCATACTTCGTCCATCCCGAAAGCGGAAAACATCCGGCCGTCATCGTCTGGCCCGACATTCTCGGATTGCGCGACGCCTTCAAGACGATGGCGACGCGACTGGCCGAAGACGGGTATGCCGTCCTGGTGATCAACCAGTACTACCGTACGGCCAAGGCACCGGTGCTCGCCTCATGGGATGAGTGGCGGACCGACGAGGGCCGCGCGAAGTTGCAGCCAATGGTCGCGGCGATCACACCCGCAGGCACCACCAGCGACGGGGCTGCATTCGTCGAATGGTTGGACAAACAATCTGCGGTGGATACCGCCAAGAAGATAGGCACGAGCGGATACTGCATGGGCGGCCCGTTCACCATGCGAACGGCTGCCAGCAAGCCGACACGCGTCGGCGCCCTTGCATCGCTTCACGGCGGCGGTCTGGCGACCAGCGCTGCAGACAGCCCGCACCTGCTGTTCCCCGACATGAAGGCATCGATGCTGCTCGCCATCGCCCAGAACGACGATCAGCGCGAGCCCAACGCGAAAGACGTGTTGAAAGAAGCCGCGGCGAAGGCAGGCCTGGAAGCAGAAATCGAGGTCTATCCCGCTCAACACGGCTGGTGCGCGATCGACTCGACCGCCTACGACGAAGCCCAGTCAGACAAAGCGTATGGACGGATGATCGCCCTTTTTGGCAGGGCGCTCTAGTGTAACGAGTCACACCAAGCCCTGCACTCGGCGAAGAGTCGCTCTCGCTCCGGCGAGGGACTGTGGACCGGGACACCGGGCGCTCCGCGATGCGCGGGTGACTCGCGCGGCGCGGCGACGACACAGGCCGAGGCCAGCAGCGAGGTGAGAAGGAATCCAGTGCGCGTTGGACCCACGGTCTGCAGCCGATGCTGCAACGTCTTTGCCTTCTCTCCATCCTCTAGCGCAGGCGAAGGAATGCACGCAGGCGGTCGTTGAACTCGGGCACGCGCTGCACTGCGTGGCCCGCACCCGGCAGGATCCAGCGCTCGGCTGCGAGCTCGCGTGCGAGCGCATCGCTGAGTCGCTCGATGGCACCGGTGTGCGCGCCGGAGACGATGGCGATGGGCAGCTCGGCGCGACGCAGACGCTCACAGTCGAAGGTGGCGTCGCTCGGATCGCGAAAGTCGCGCGCGAGCCTTTCGGTGCGCGCCGTCTGCTCGTGGCCGAGTGGCATGCCCGCGATCGCGAGGAACGCTGCGCGCGCTTCGGGTGCGCCGCTCGCGAACGCGCGGGAGAGCTCGATGAACCGCTGCAGCTCGGGATCGTCTGGGGCGACGACGTACAGCGGCGCCTCGATCACGACCAGGGACGCGAAGCGTTCGGGCGCGCGGGCGGCAGCGAGCATTGCGCTCACGCCACCGTACGAATGCGCGACGACGTGAGCCGGTTCGCACGCGACTCGCAGGAGATCGCGAACGTCCGCCTCCCAATCCTGACGCGCGGCCGCGACACTCGGCGCGAAGCCGCGGCGCCAGGGAATGCGCAGGCGAGACTCGTCGGCCAGCGCATGTTGCTTCGACCAGGTGAGCTCGGGCGCGGCACCACCGTGCCAGAACAACACGCGCTTCCCGTCGTTACCGAGCTCGCGGTAGGCAATTTCGCGATCGCGGCTCGGGGCGGCAGCGGGCATGGGTAGATCCGCGGCTCGAGAGGCTGTGGCGAGCGCCGAGCAGGCCGCTTGCGACAAGTGCGCTGCGAGGCTCCACAACCCATCGAACAGCTCGCGCAGCGGCGCGGGCGCGAGGTCGGCATGAGCGGCGACATCCAACTCGTTGGCGACGGTGAGCTCCGCGAGCCGTTGTTGCAGCAGCGTCGACGGCTGCCAATACTCGCCGCTGAAGCGATCGCGCAGCTCGCTCGTGCTGTCGCGAGCGTGCGCGCGATCCAGCGCACAATAGGCGTAGACGATGGCTTCGGCTTCATCGCCGATCTGCGAGCGCAGCACCTCGCGCTCTCGCAGCTGGAACAGCGCAGCAGGAAAGCCCTGCGTGCCGTAGGCCGCGTGGCACAAACCTGCGACGGTCAGCGCGCGATCGGCGCCCCAGGCCTCGAGCCTCGCTTGCGTGCGCTGCACGTGTGCGAGCAAAGTGCCCCCGGGATGGGCCAAGCTCGCGGCACCCCTGCCTGCGAGCAGTGCGACCAGTGCATCGTGGTCCATGCGGCAATCACAGCGCGATTGTAGACATAAATCAATCCAGCGTTTGGTTGTGATAGCATAAAGCAACCTTATGACACTGGACGACCTGCGCAGCCTGATCGCGGTCCACGACAGCAGAAGCTTCACCGCTGCCGCCCGCAAGCTCGGCTGCAGCCAGCCTGCCGTGAGCCAGCAGATCCAGCGCCTCGAGCGCGAGCTTGGGTTGCGCTTGTTCGAGCGGAGAGCCCGCGGTGCGGAGCCCACGCCTGCCGGTGAAATGCTCGTACGCGCTGCGGGCGAGTCGCTGAGCGCGCTGGACCACGCGTTGCATCGCTTCGAAGAGCTGCGCACCGGCCGCGCGGGCTCGCTCGTGGTGACCACGGGCGGCACCACCGTGCATCACTTCATGCGCGGCGCGGTCAAGCAGTTTCGTCGCGCGCTCCCGCAGGTGAAGATGCAGTTCCGTGGTGCCACCAGCTCCGCCGAATGCATCCAGACCTTGCTGCGCGAACCAGTCGACCTCGCTTTCGTCACGATCTCGGACCCGATCGACGGCGTGCGTCACCTTCCCCTGCTCGAGCTCGACTACGTGTTGCTCACGACCAAGGGCCATCCGCTGACTTCACGCACGCGCCTGCGCTTGAGCGACCTGCACGGCCTCGACTGCATCGGCTTGATCGAAGGCACCACGGCGCGCGACCAACTCACGAGCGCCCTGCAGCGCGAAGGAGTCGGGCCGGAGATTGCGATGACCGTGTACGACTGGGACACGGCCACACAACTGGTGGAGCTCGGCCTGGGCAGCAGCATCGTCCCGAGCTGGTACGCGCATGCAGCCGCAGCGCGAGCAGCAGTCGTCGCGATCCCGATCGCAGGTCTCGAGCCGGTCCGCGTCGGGTGGGCAATGCGGGAAGCGTACGAGCCGCTCAAGCCGGCGCTCGAGTTCATGCGGCTCTTGCGCAAGGATCTCGCTGGCCGGCCGGCGCAGGTGGGCGTGCGCATCGTGCGGGAGGGGCGGCTATAGGTCACACACTCAAGCCGAAGTGCTGTTGCATGAGGCAGGTGCTGACCACGCGCAACAACGCGCCTTCGAATGCGCCGCGATCGACCGGTGCCATGTCAGCCACGGCATCCATCAAGCCGCGTACCCGCCGCGGCTCGAAGAACGGTTGTTCGTCGACCACCGAGGACGCCAACACGTCGCGACAGAACTCGGTCATCGCGTCGTGTTCGTCGCGCGCCGGCGGCGACATGAACGGGTGCTTCTGGCGCTCGTAGATCTCCGGCAGGATCACGTCCTTGGTGGCTTCTCGCAGCAGGTGCTTCTCGCGCATGCCGCGGATCTTGTGGTGCACCGGTACCTTCGCGACGTACTCGGCCACGTGGTGATCCAGGAAGGGAACCCGGCCTTCGACCGAGTGCGCCATCTCCATGCGGTCGCCCAACACCGTGAGGATGTAGTTCGGCAGCATCGTTCGCGTCCAGATCGAGAGCGATTGATTGAGCGCGTCGCGGCCGAACAGGGTGTTCCGCACCTCGAGCGCGTCGAGCATCCCGCTGTACGGGCTGGTATGCGCGCCCGCCTCGCCGAACGCGGGGTGCAGCAGTGGGTAGAGCTTGGCTCCGAGCGCCGAGAAACCCTCGAGTGCCGAAGGGACGAAGCCGAGCCGCGCACGCAGCTGGTCGAGTCCTGCGCCGGTCGCGCCATCCACCGTGAGCAGACCGCGCGCGCTCTGGTTCGCCGCGTCGAGCCGAGCGAGCATGCGGCGAACCTCCTCGGGATCTTGCCCCTCGCTGTTGTGCAGCAGTAGATCGCGCCGGAACGGCGCGTAACCCGCCAGTAGCTCGTCCGCGCCCTCCCCTGTGAACACGACCTTGATACTTGCATCGCGCACGGCCTTGGACAGCCGGAACTTTGCGACGCCGTGGCCATTGAACACCAGCGTCTCGGCATGCCAGATCGCGTCCGAGAACGACTCCGCGAGCTGCTGCTGAGTCACCCGAATCGGAACGAAGTTCGCTCCCACGAACGCCGCCGTATCGCGGGCCAAGAGCTCCTCGTTGTACAGCTCGTCGCCAAACGCGATCGTGAACGCGCGGATCGGCCGCTCGCAGCGGCGTTGGGCCAACCCCAGGACCGCACACGAGTCGATGCCTCCGCTCAGGTAGCTCGCCATCTCGACGTCGGCGACCAGCCGTTGACTGACCGCGTCGTCGAGCACCGAGCGAAACCCCGCGACGACTTCGGCATCGCTGCGTGTGTCGGCCGCGAGCACTTCGCGACGCGGGTACTCGAGCTGCCAATAGCGGTGAATCTCGACCTGGCCGTCCCGCGCGATCAGATAACAGCCAGGCGGGACCGAGTGGATACCTGCGAACAAGCTGCGCTGATTCGGACGGGCATTGTGGAGCTCCGCAAAGAACGCCTCGCCGTCCCAGCGCGCCTTGACGCCGAGCGCCAACAACGCCTTGACCTCGGAAGCCAGGAACACGTCGCCCTGGTAGACCGTGTAGAACAGCGGCTTGATGCCGAAGCGATCGCGGGCCGCGACCAGGCAGCGCCGCCGTTGATCGGCGATCACGAGCGCGAACTCTCCGCGCAGCTCGTGGACGAAGTCGACGCCGAGCTTGTCGTAGAGGTGCAGCGCGACCTCACTGTCCGAATCGGTCGCGAACTTGCGGCCTTCCGCACGCAACTGCTCGCGCTGGGCTTGGTAGCCGTAGAACTCGCCGTTCACGACGCAGCGCAGGTCTCCGGTGCTGTCGGCGAGCGGCTGCTGGCCATTCGCCAGGCCGATGATACTCAGCCGCACGTGACCGAGCGCGGCGCGCCGATCCGCCGAGAACCAGGTGGCCCGCTCGTCCGGACCACGATGTTGGAGCGAGTCGAGCGCAGCGACCACCCGTGAACGCTCGAGACTCGGCCGCTTGAGAAGGGCCGCAACTAGACCACACATGACAATCGTCTCCGTTCGAAGCCAGCGCCATTGCCGGCAACCTCGGTACTGCAACGGGTGTGCCCGGTTGATGGCGGACGCGACGCCGCGAAACGCACGCGAAACCAGCGAAACGCGGACACTCGAGTGGCGACACGTGCCGGCACGTGCCGCGCAGTTCTCAAGCCGCAAGATCGCGTGCGACTTCACCGATGACTTCGGCTACGTGGGATCGCACACACTCTCCGTGGGATGTCGTCAGCACCGTCAGGTCAGTGCGTCGCGCCAACGCCTCGAGGTATCCGTGCATCACCCGCTTGTCGATGTGGAGGCCCCGCCGCACCAGAGGAATGACGCGCGGGCGTCCCGAGGAGCCGGTGATGCGAAGCAGCAGCCCGCGTAGGCCCGGCTGGTGCGGAACGTTCGTGATCAGATCGTTCATGACGAGCGCGACGCGACCATCCTCGAGGGGCAGCTCCAGGACGCCTTCCACTGCGTCCATCCCCGGCGGGACACTGAACCTTATCCCGTGCCTCGGAAAGTACTCCTCGCACGTCACATCGACGGCGATCCGACGTTCGACTCGGGCTCTCGAGGCCTGCGGACAGATGACGGTGAGGTCGGGATATCGCCTCTTGAACGCGACGATATGCGCCCAGTGATCCCAGTTGGGGATCAACATGATCGACGGCTTGCCGAGCGACTCGAGCTGCTGCATCGCACGCTCCTCCAGCGCCACGACTGAATGCAGCAGCAACTCGCCTTCACCGTAGCGATAGACGATCATGTTCCGCGGCAACTGCGAGCTCGGGAATTCACCGCGGACCACCCAGAGGTTCTCGGCGAGCGCGCTGAGCTCGGTATGCGGAAAGACCTCGCGTTGCCAGGCCTCGGAAGCGGCGACATCACGATGTTGTGTGTCGGCGTGCTGCGTGACACCGACAATTACCCCTGGCTCCTTCACCACCAAGACTGTACCCCAGCAGCTGCGGAGCGCACGACCGCCTTATTCCGCGGAATCGTTCGGCGACGCCACGTGGCTCGGATCTCGGTGCAAGATGCGGTAGAGCGTGCTGCGCGCCATCCTCAGCCGCCGCGCAGCTTCGCTGAGGTTACCGTTCGTCATGCGCAGCGCCTCATCCACCGCGTCGCGCAACACAGCGTCTCGGGGCCGCACGTCTGCGACCACCGCCGCACGGCTAAAACGCGTGCCCGCCAGGTCACGCAGCAACGGCTGTGAGAAATCCGCGCGCTTGATCTCGTCACCCGTCGCGAGCGCACTGGCCTGCAGGAGCGCACTCTTGAGCTCGCGCACGTTTCCCGGCCAGGCGTGGCACAGGATGTAGTCTTTCGCGTCGCGACTGAGGGTCCAGCGGCCGCCCTGGGCTGCAAGGAGCTGCTCGGCGAGCCAGACGCGATCGACTCGCTCGCGGAGCGGCGGCGGCGACACACAGGCACCCTGAATCCGATAGAACAGATCCTGACGAAACTCTCCCGCGAGGACGCGCGCGGGAAGGTCGCGACAGGTGGCACAGACGAGTCGCACGCTCGCTCTGCGGGGCTGGCCATCACCGACCCGGTAGTACGTACCGTCGTCCAGAAACCGCAGCAAGAGGCCCTGAAGGGCAGGCGGCATGTCACCGATCTCGTCGAGGAACAACGTGCCGCCGTGAGCTGCAGCGACCTTGCCTTCTGAACCGCGCGGGCTCGCGCCCGTGAACGCGTGGGGAGCGTGGCCAAACAACTCGCTCTCGAGCAACGACTGCGGCACCGCACCACAGTTGATCGGCACGAACGGACCGCCGCGGCGCGCGCTCGCCAGGTGGATCGCACGCGCAAACAGCTCCTTGCCGGTACCGGTCTCGGCCAGGAGCAAGACCGGGATCTCGGTCCGCGCGTACGCACTCGCACGCGCCTTCTCGCGCTCCAAACCGGGGTCGGACCCGAGCAACCCCACGAAAGCATCGGGGATACGTGAGTCCCGCGGACCCGGGGTCGGGGCCACGCGCACGGCCCGCTGCGCTCTCCTGGCGATCACGAGTAGCGCGATCAGCTGGCCATCGTGCCCGCGCAGCGGCTCGAGCGTCAGCGCGTGTTTGTGGACGCGTCCCTCTACGAGGAGCTTGCCATCGCCTGTCGCAGCCTCGAGCCAGGCCGGCAGCTGTCGACAGAACGTGGTCTCCGCAGCGGACTCCTCGAGGTCGACGAGCACGTCACCCGCCGCGACGTTGCTGCACAGCAGTTGACCACGCACATCGACCACGAAGGCCGGCCCGTGCAGATGATCGAGGACGCGCGCCAGCGTGGCGAGGCCGCCCACGACCGCGCTCTCGAAGGCCCGAGTCCGCAGGATGAATTCGACCGCAGCGGCAGTCGCACGCACCGCGCGGCCGATGGTTTTGTCATGCTGGCCCATCGGGCCGCTGACATCCAACACACAGATCACTTCGCCGTGTGGATCGAGGACCGGCGCTGCGTAGCAGAAGATCCCCGAGTTCGAGCGGTCGAAGTGCGCACCGCCTAGCACTGCCACCGGGCGCTTTTCGACGAGCGAGGTTCCGATCGCATTCGTCCCGCGAACGTCTTCGCTCCAGCGCGTCCCTTCACCCAGGTGTTCCAGCGTCGCCGTCTGCTCGACGACGTGCGCGCCCTGCCGATACAGCACGACCCCTTCGTCGTCGGCGAGGACTGCGACGAGCGAGCGCGCCTCGAAATCCTTGACCAGCGGCTCGAACAGCGCGCTCTGTCCGCGCAGCAAGCTCGCCAAACGCTCACGCCGTTCGCGGAGCTGGCCCGCGCTGACACCATCGGCATCCGTGCGATCCGGCAGGAGGCCGCGTTCGCGCACCCGCTCCCAGCGCGCGAGCAGAGGATCGCGCAACCGCTCGTCGCTGTTCAGTCGACCGGCGAGAAAGCGCTCACGTACACCCGCGCCAGGCTCGCGTAACGTAAGCATGCGCAGCATGATGTGGCGAGTTTACCAGACCCGACGTCGGGTAGCCGCTCGCAGATGTTCCGGGCCTCACACCTCGACTCGAACTGACCGAGGCATTTTGTCACTGCTTGAGCACGCCCGACAGTTTTGCGGTGTTGGTTGCAATTGCGTCCATCAGTGGAGGAGACAAGCAGTCATAGGGCTCGAGCCCGGTCTGCCGCAGATGGCTGCGCACAGCGTCCATGGTCTTGGGATTGGCACCCGATTCGATGATCGAGGACACAAACGCTGCGAAAGTCGGAGGCGACCACCCTGACTGCGGGGACAGCTCCGTGTGAATGAAGTCCAGCCCATAGAATGCGTGTTTGGAATCCTCGATCCGGCCGTACATGTGCACGCCGCATTCCTTGCAGGCGTAGCGCTGAATGGTCGCCTTCGGATCGACTATCTGGAGCTTCTCCGGATGTTTAGTCACCTTGAGCCTTTCGCGCGGGGCCACGGCGACGACGGCGAACATAGCCCCTTTTGGCTTCCAGCACTTCGTGCAGCCGCAGGCGTGGTTGTGAGCGGACTGCGCGCCAACGCTGACTTCGACCTGATCTTTCGTGCATTTGCAGAGCAACGTGCCTCCGGCGAAGTCCGATGCGGCCGGCTTGATGCCTCGGTCGACGGACGGATGGATCTCGATGGCCATATTTCACTCTCCTCGGTTTAGTCGAACTCCACGACAGTGCGGATCGACTTGCCCTCGTGCATCAAGTCGAATGCCTCGTTGATCCGAGACAGCGGCAGCTTGTGGGTGATCAGGCTGTCGATCTCGATCTTCCCGCGCATGTACCAGTCCACGATCTTCGGGACGTCGGTGCGTCCACGCGCTCCGCCGAAGGCCGAGCCCTTCCAGACGCGGCCAGTGACCAGCTGAAATGGCCGCGTCGAGATTTCCTGGCCTGAACCGGCCACACCGATGATCACGCTCACGCCCCAGCCGCGGTGGCAGCATTCCAGTGCTTGCCGCATCAGCTTGACGTTGCCGACGCACTCGAAGCTGTAGTCGGCCCCACCCTGCGTGAGCTCGACCAGGTGCGGGACCAAGTCGACTCCGAGCGCGCTCGGGTTCACGAAGTGGGTCATGCCGAACTTGCGCGCGATCGCTTCACGACTCGGGTTGATGTCGACGCCCACGATCATGTCGGCGCCGGCGACCCGCGCGCCTTGAATCACGTTCAGGCCGATCCCACCGAGCCCAAACACGACGACGTTGGCGCCCGGCTCCACCTTCGCCGTGTAGAGGACCGCGCCGACTCCGGTCGTCACGCCGCAGCCGATGTAACAGATCTTGTCGAAGGGCGCGTCGTCGCGAACCTTGGCCAGCGCGATCTCCGGCAACACGGTGTGCTGTGCGAACGTCGAGCAGCCCATGTAGTGGTGCAACATGGTCTTGCCGATCGAGAACCGGCTGGTTCCGTCCGGCATCACACCCTTGCCCTGTGTTGCTCGGATCGCCGTGCACAAGTTCGTCTTGCGGCTCAGGCAAGACTTACAGTTGCGACACTCCGGCGTGTAGAGCGGAATCACATGGTCGCCCTTGCGCAAGCTGGTCACGCCCGAACCGACGTCGAGCACGATGCCAGCTCCCTCGTGACCGAAGATGACCGGGAATAGTCCCTCTGGATCCGCGCCCGAGCGTGTGAACTCGTCGGTGTGACATACGCCGGTCGCCTTGATCTCGATCAGTACCTCGCCGGCTTTGGGTCCGGCGAGCTCGACCTCCTCGATCACGAGAGGTTTGCCGGCCTCGTATGCGACAGCTGCTCTGGTTCTCATGGCACCAGGTCAGCTCTGTTCGGACGTTGAGTGCGGCGCGGGCGCGACGAAATCAGGCTGGTAGTCGGGCCCATCGCGGCGTCCCGGATCCTCGCCTTGATAGCCACCGATCTCGGCGCTCATGTCTATTTCGATGAAGGTCGGGGTTTCCCAGTCGGTCATGACGCATCTCCTGTTGGTGTTCGTTCACTGCGGCGTCGACAGAGCCAGCAACGGGACTTGATAGCGGGACAAAATCCGATCGATCTCGCTGCGATGCCCCGCGATCCAGCGGTCGAGCTTGCTCTTCCATTCCTTCTCTCCGAATCGCACGCCCATCGCGATCTCGTAGTCGAAGCGAATCTCTGGATCGGGCTTGAACGGCACCGCGGTCCACTTGTCAGGCCCGGCATGCCGGCTCGCGAGATACCCGGCGACGGGACCCCACACGATCGCGACATCGATCGCGCCGCGAGAGAGCTCACGCTCGATGATCGCCGCGGGGTGTTCTGCGACGTCTCCGCTCTGCGAGGCGTAGAACGTCGCACGATCGATCAACCCGTTGCGCAGAAGCCAGTCCGTGGCCGGCGACTTCGAGAACACGCCGAAGCGCAGACTCTGCAGGCGCTGCTTCGGAAGCTGCAGCAGCTGGTTCGGATCGGTCAGCGTTCCGAGCTTCGCGCGCGCGGGCACGATCAGCGCGTACGTCGATCGCATGTACGCGTGCGTGGTCGCAGCCGGGTCGAAGCCGACCGGGACGCCGAGGATCAGGTCGCACTTGAATTCGCCCGTCTCGTCTCGGCCCTTCAAGGTATTGCGCACGAACCCCATGCGCTGCGGAAAGTACGTGTACTGCAAGCGCTTGCCGAGATCGCGCGCGAGCGCTCGCGCCAACTCGTTCTCGTACCCCGCCCCGTTCTGGTCCGACTGGGGCAGGTTGTCGGGGTCGGCGCAGACCTTCAGCGCCGCGGATGGCTTCGGATCGCTCTGCGCGTACGAAAGCGCGCCGATCGCGAGTACACACGCAGCGCCGCTACTGGCTATCCAGCGGGTAGAGATGTCCAGGTTGAATCTGAGCATCGGCGCGACCTTTCAGGTACGCATACAGGTTGTCCACGTTCGCCATCACCATCGGGCTCGCGTTGAACGGCGGCATGCCCTTCTCGATCCGACCGTCGGTGAGGGTCTTCTTGAACTCGTCTTTCGTCAGGCGATGCAGTGAGACGACGAGCGGCGGACCGACGAGACCTTGCTGCTCTGCACCATGACAGCGATCACACGCGAGCGCGCGCCACGTCTTCCAGCCCGCGAGGGTGTGCTCGTCGACCTTCGTGCCGTCTTTGACCGTGTACAGCCCGCCGGTCGCGCCCCCCGAAGGTTTCGACAGCTCGGCGATCTGCGCTGGACTTGCAGGCGAAGGTGCGGATGGAGTGGGTGTGCCGGCAGGCTGCTGCGGCGGAGGCGACGGCGCCTCCGCCACGGGATCTGGATTGGTCGCAGCCTTGGTGTCGGATTCCGCTGCACCGCTGGCGGCGGACTTCTGACTACAACTCGAACTGACGAGCACTAGTAGTAGGCAGCTCGCGAGTGCAGCTGCGCGAAACGAACTGTGTGCTGGATTGTCCATGGGTACATCGTCGAGCCGCTTCAGGTCGTGCCGGGAGGCAATGCGAACACGAACAGAGAGCCGCCGAGCGTCGTGTACTTCGAGAGCTCTTTGTATCCGCCGACGGCACCGAGGCCAGCCGTCGGCTCTATCAAACCGGCAGCCAGACCGATGCCCGCCCAGCCGCCGATGCCGGAGTAGACACCGACATACTGCTTACCCTCGTATTCATACGTGAACACGTTGCCGATGATCCCGGACGGGGTCTTGAACTTCCAGAGCTCCTTGCCGTCCTTCGTGCTCACCGCCTTGAGATAGCCCTCCAACGTTCCGTAGAACACGACGTCACCGGCCGTCGTCAGCGCGCCGGACCAAACCGAGAACTTCTCCGGCTTCGACCACGCGATCTTGCCGGCTGCGGCATCCCAGGCGATGAAGTTGCCCATACCGCCGTGGCTGTTGGGCGCGGGAAACATCGTCAGCGTCGCGCCGACGTAGGGCTGTCCGGCGGTGTACTCCACCTGGAACGGTTCGTACGTCATACACACGTGGTTCGTGGGCACCATGAACAATCCCGACTTGCGATCGTAGCTCGCGGGTTGCTCATCCTTCGTGCCGAGCGCGGTCGGGCAGATGTTCTTGACGTTCACGTCCGGTCCGGTCGTGTCCGGCGAGTACTGCTTGTTGACCTGCGGGCGCCCCGTGTTCATGTCCACGCCACTCGACCAGTTCAGCGTCGGATCGTACTTCTGGGCGACGAGCAGCTCGCCGCTCTCACGATTCAACGTGTAGGCGAACCCGTTGCGGTCGAAGTGGACCACGGCAGGCACCTGCTTGCCCTTGATGTTCAAGTCTGCCAGCAGCATTTCATTGACGCCGTCGTAGTCCCACTCGTCGTGGGGCGTCATCTGGTAGACCCACTTCGCCATGCCCGTGTCGAGGTCGCGCGCGAAGATGGCCATCGACCAGCGGTTGTCGCCTGGACGCTGCTTCGGGTTCCAGGTGCCGGGGTTACCGGTGCCGTAGTACACGAGGTTCAGCTTCGGATCGTACGAGTACCAGCCCCACGTCGTGCCACCGCCCAGCTTCCACTGGTCGCCTTGCCAACTCTTGAGCGAAGAGTCTTTGCCGACCGGGGCCATCTTCCCGTTCGTCCAGGTCATCGTCTTGGACGGATCGATCAACATCTCCTTGTCGGGGCCGGTGCTGAAGGCTTTCCAGAGCTGCTTTCCGGTCTTGATGTCGTACGCGACCATCCGGCCGCGGACGCCGAACTCGCCGCCCGAGATGCCTGTCAGCACCTTGTCTTTGAAGACGTGCGGCGCATTGGTGTTCGTCTCACCGATCTTCGGATCGCCGTTCTTCGCCTGCCACAGCACCTTGCCGGTGTTCATGTCGAGTGCGACGAGCGTGGTGTCTGCCTGCTGCAGGAAGATCTTGTTGTCGCCGTATGCGAGCCCGCGATTCACCGTGTCACAACACATCACGGGGACGACGTTCGCATCCTGCTTCGGCTCGTACTTCCACTTGTACGTCTGATCCTTCAGGTTCACGGCGTACACGTTGTTCGGGAACGGCGTGTGGATGTACATCGTGTCGCCGATGACGAGCGGCGAGCCTTCGTGCCCGCGCAGCACGCCTGTCGAGAGCGTCCAGGCGACCTGCATCTTCGACACGTTCTTTGCGTTGATCTGGCTCAGAACGCTGTAGCGTTGATTGGCGTAGTCCCCCGCCTGAGATGCCCAGTTGGAAGACTTGTCCATTCGCCGCTCGAGGTCACTCGGCTCGGCGGCCGAGGCACGCAGCAACGTCATGGTCAGAACCGTCGATGACGCCGCCACGAGGACCAGAATGATTAGAGCGATCCAGCGATACTCGGATTTCATATCCCCTCCGCCTCTCTACCCAGACCAGCAACTGGTCTGGACAGAGCAAGCCGCAAGCCACCGTGCAACTACAGGACATCACTTGCTTTTGTCAGCCCGCGAGGGGCCGGTTTGGAGCGCGCCGCGACAGGTGGTTGGAGCGAAACGCTACAAGTCAGCGATGGCGCGATGGGCGCGTCGAGTGTCCCAGGGGATCGCTGTATCGTTCGGCAGCCGAGGGGGTCGGGGCATGTCGAAGCGGAGAGCTCTGTGGGGATGCGGCGCGCTGCTGCTGACAGCGGCGGCTTGCAGTGACGCGCACACGCGCAATGAACAAGCGAGTGAACGACAGCGCGAGCGTCCTGGCTCGTCGCGGAGTGCTGCGAAGCCCAGTACGCCCGCAACCGAAGAGATGATGCAGCCAACAGCTGCCGCGCCAAAGCCACCGACGAAGAGCGCCGATCCTCCGAGCACCGCGCAGCCGCCCGACCCGCCCGCGGACAAACCCGAAGAACAGCCCGAGGACACGCCGGCCAAGCCCGCGCCGATCAGCGAATGGCGCATGATGGGCTACGACGTGGGCTCGACGTACTTCAACCGTACCGAAACCAGGCTCACGAAAGCCAACGCCGGCCAGCTCAAGATCGCCTGGCAGGCGAACATGGATGGCAACGTCTACGGTGCGCCGCTGCAAGTCGGCTCGATGATCTACGCGTCCGGACCGAAAGACATCCGCGCGCTCGAGGCCGAGACGGGCAAGGAGCTGTGGCGTGTAGCCCAGGGCTCGACCAGCTCATTGAGCTTTGCGGATGGCACGCTGTTCTTGAACACGTACGAGGGCAAGATCCTCGCGCTGCAAGCGTCCGACGGCAAGATGCTCTGGTATCGCGCGCACGACTCGCAACCCACCGATGGCCTGTCCTCGGTGATCCCGAGCGGCGATTTGCTGCTGGTCGGTGGCTCGAACGGCGGCCGTGAGCTGACTGGAGAGCCGTTCTCGGGCTACGTGGCTGCGCTCGATCGCAAGACAGGCGAACAGCGGTGGCGAGCGCTCACGGCGCCGAGCGGCAGCCATGGCGTGAGCGTGTGGTCGACGCCGTCGGTCGATGAACGAGCGGGGCGAGTGTTCGCCAGCACGGGCAACAACTTCGGGGCGCCGGCGAGCAACACATCCGACGCCATACTGTCGTTCAAGCTCGAGGATGGCGCGATCGTCTGGATCAACCAGCGCGTGAAGAACGACATCTGGGACATCCGCGTGCCCAGTCCGGACGCCGACTTCGGAGCCAACCCGGTGCTGTACGAGACGATGGTTGCGGGCAAGCCCACGAAGCTGGTCGCGGCCGGTTCCAAGGCCGGCCAGGTGCACGCAGTGGGTCGCGACGACGGCGTACTGGTCTGGACGCGCACGCTCTGCGAGGGCGGTTCGGATGGGTCGCGCGGCATCTATCTGAACACCAGCTGGTCGGGCAAGTACGTGCTCGTCGCCTGCAACCAGGGTGGTCCGGCGACGCTGTTGGCGCTGGACGGAGCGACCGGCGACATGGTCTGGCAGCGGCAGCTGGCGGAGAGCGTGTGGAGCCGCATCAGCATCGCGAATGGCGTGGGGTTTTTGGGTTCGGGGCCAGAGCTCGTGGCGTTCGACACGGACACGGGCGAGATCATCGCGCGCTATCCCTCGAAGAAGGGAACGGTTGCCGGCACGATCACCGTCGCCAACGGCCGCGTGGCCTTCGGTGAGGGCTTGACCTGGGCATCGGGCCTCGCGGGCAATACGCTGACGGTTCTGACCGTGCCGTAGGGTCCCTCACAGCGGCGTGGCCTCGCCGAGGCGCAAGAACTTGAAGCGCTGCGCTTCTCCGGCTTCGTCCACTAGCTGCTGGAGCGCGTCGATCGGCTCGCGGTAGTGTCCGAACGTCGTGTGATGGATCGGCATGACGCGCTTCGGATCCACACGCTTCACGAGCTCGAGCGCCTCTTCTGCATTCATCGTGCGCAGCCCGAGCCCTCCGTCGCCACCCACGCCTCCCATGTGCGGCAACAGCAGATCCATGCGCCCGTAGTGCGACACGAAGTCCTTCGTCTCGTCGCTCAACACGGCGTCTCCGGTCCAGTACACGCGGTAGCTGCCTCGGGCGTCGGTCCACTCGAGCACGTAGCCGTTGCCCTTGCCCACCTCGCGATCGAGGTCGGGATCGTGCGCGTGGTGGGCAGCCACGGCGATCACCCGCAGCGTGGTCGTGCCGGCACGGATCGTGGTCGAGTCGCCCCAGTCGAGCCCGCGCACGTCTTGAAACCCCGCCTCGCGCAGGGCAGGTTCGCCGGCCTTCGCCACGACGACGGGCAACTGCTTCGGGAGCAGCTCCTTGGCACGCGCATCCACGTGATCGTTGTGGGTGTGGCTGATCAGGATCGCGTCGAGCCCGTCGAGCGCATACGGCGCGGGCGCGAGGTAGCGTGTGATCGGCGCGTTCGGCTGACCGGTCGACGGATGCTTCGGCAGCACGAATGCGTTCGGGCCGCGCGGGCCGAGCATGGGATCGGTGATCACGCGCAACCCGCCGCGCTCGAGAAATGCGGTCGGGCCCCCGATCCACTGGATCGTGCCGCTCTCCGCGCGCGCGTTGGACTGCGTCTCGGGCCGCGCGACCTGGTGCGTATTCGTGGCTGGGGTGCCCGCGCACGCGGCGAGCGCCCCGCCGAGTGCGAGCGATGCAAAGTGACGTCTCATGGTTCGTGTTCCTCCGAACCCTGGTGTACGGCCAGCGCCCGGCGCGGAAAATCCGCGAAATGCGCACGCTCGCCATGCATTTTTGTATAACGCGGTGATGATCGACTGGAGTGACCTTCAGGTGTTTCTGGCGCTCGCGCGGCACGGCACGTTGTCGGCCGCGGCCAAGGCGCTCGGCGTCACGCAACCGACCATGGGCCGGCGCATCGCCGCGTTCGAGCAGCGGCTCGGCGCCAAGCTGTTTTCGCGCTCCCCGCAGGGCTGGACGCTCTCCGAGGTGGGCCGCGGCGTACTGCAGCACGCCGAGCACATGCAGGCGCACGCACTCTCTGCGGAGAGCCTCGCGACGGGTCGCGACGCCGGTGTCATCGGTACTGTGCGCGTCACGGCATCGGAGTGGATGATCTGTTCGGTGCTCGCGCCGGCGCTGCCTGCGCACCTCGCGCGCCATTCGGGCTTGTGTCTCGAGCTGATCGCCGACACGCGACACCTGAGCCTCGTCAAGCGCGAGGCCGACATCGCGCTGCGGCCCTCGCGCTTCACGCACAAGGAGATCATGCAGCGCGAGGTCGGTGTGATCGAGTTCGGGCTGTACGCCTCCGAAGCCTACCTGGCGCGCCACGGCACGCCGGACTTCTCGCGCGCGTGTGCCGGCCACACCTTCATCACGGCGACCGACGACATGAACAACCTCGCCGACTACGAATGGCTGCCGCCGTTGGCTGCAAGCGGACGCGTCGCCGTGCGGACCAATGGGCGCGAGCCGATGGCGCGGCTGGCCGCGGCAGGCATCGGCATCGCGGTGCTCCCGCGCTTCATGGGCGACGGCATGTCCGTGCTACGGCGGCTCGAGACTCCGTCGCCGGCACCCCGCCGGCAGCTCTGGCTCGGCGTGCACCGCTCCGCGCGAGCCACCCCACGCATCCGCGTCTCGCTGTCGTTCCTCGCCGAGAGCCTGCAGCACCACCGGGCGGCGTTGTGCCCCAGCTGCGCCTGACGCTGGCCAAGTGGCCGGAACCTTTCTATTGTCGTCACATGAGCCTCGTGAGATCTCGGAAGCGCCGCAGCTTCACCCTCCTCGCCGCGCTCCTCGTCGCGGCATGCGCGGGGCAAGCGCCACAAGCCGATCGACCTCGCGAGGAAGGTGCAGAGCAGGATGCGTGTGCCAGCATGCCTGCACCCAGCGTCGATCCGCAGGTCAGCGAGCGGCTCGCGCGCGCAGCGAACGTGATGGAGTACGAGAACGTCTGGAAGGACGCGCATCCGAGCGCAGCGCTCGGCACGCTGCGTCGAGATGCGCTGCGCTCCCTGGTCCGTGAACGCACGCCGGAGCTGCAGCGCTGCTACGAGGCCGCGCTCGCTACGCTACCCGGCGGCAGCGGCCACGTCGCCGTGCGCTTCGTGATCGACGCGACGGGTCGGGTGCCGAGCGTGCACGTCGCATCGAGCAACTTCGACTCGCCACAGGTCGCCTGCTGTCTCGCGAAGCGAATCGCGAGCTGGACACTCCCCGCGCCGGAAAACGGCGACTTCGTCGTGGTCGAGTACCCGTTCAACGTGCGCATCTCCCACGGGCCCTGATGTCGCCTACGCGAACGCTGCAGCGCGTTGCGGAATGCAGCGTCCGAGTTCGTGGCTTTCCTGGCCTCGTCAGGACTGAAGAAGATCGCGGCCCTACTTGCTGTGTTCGTACTTGGAGAGCGCCTTGTCTGGCGCCGCGTTCAAGACCTCGAGATATCGCATGTCGTCTTCGAGGTACGCCTTGTAGAACGCGATCATGTACCTCGACTGTACGTCATAGGCGGTGCCCAGATCGTTGGTGGTGAGGAAGTGACTCGCACCCGAAAACTCGACGTAGTACTTCTTCACGGTGTCCGGAATGCTGCCGTAGAACAACGCTGCGTTGGACGACACACCTGCAACCGTGTCCGACTGCGCAGCGATGAACATCGTCGGCGCGACGATCTTGGAGAAGCTCTGTCCGGGTTGCCACGGTTGAAGCGGAACCGCACACTTGATCTTGTTCCCGAGGCTGGACGCCGCCCACAGCGTCCCGCCGCCGCCCATCGAGTGACCCGTGACGCAGACGCGGTCGGTCGCGAGCTTGCCCTTGAGCGGGCTGCCCTCGCGGGTGTTCTCCTTGGCGATCTGTTCGACTGCAGCTTGAAGATCCTCCGCACGCTGCTGCGGGAGATCGCCGGTGGTGGTCGGCGTCGTCAGCATGATCGCGATTCCGTGCGAGGCCAGGAGCGGGCCGAGGAACATCTCGTAGTTCTCCTTGGTCGCGGTGAAGCCCGGTGAAAACACGGCGGCTCCGAACGGCGGCTCGGCATCCGTCGGGTAGTACACCACCGACGACGCGTAGGCGGGGTTCGCGAGGCCCTCGGTATACTTCTCGAACTTGTGCGGGCCCATCTGGTCGGTGTTCACCGGCTCGCCCTTCGGAAATCCACCCGGACCTGTCATCGATGCCGTAGCACCCGCAGCACCGGACGCTCCCGCGCCCGCAGTCGGCGTCGTGCTCGGTGGCGCAGTGGTCGCCGGCGTCATCGACGTCGTCGCTGGATTCATCGCCGGATCGCTCGGAGCGCCGGCCGCACTCGGGGTCTTCGCGGCGGCTGCGCCGCTCGGAGCTGCAGCGCTCGAGCCAGCAGCAGCTCCCGGTGTTGCAGCCGGTGCGGTGCTCGGTGCGCCAGCCGCGCTGACGGACATCGCTCCCGCTGCACCCGGTGCTGCGGTAGCGTCGCTCGGTGCGGTGTTCGTCATGGGCGTCCTGCCATCACTGCAGCCGAGCGCGATCGCGATCCACGCGATGCACAGCGCCACGCAGCGCGTCGGGTTCAGACGTCCGAAACTCTGGTTAGCCATGTGCGTTCCTCCGTTTCACAGCAAACGGGACTCACACCCGCGCTTGTTCGAGCTGCCTGCCATGCACCTGAGAGGTCCGCAAGCGCGTCTGACACATCTAGGCTTTTGATCGCTTTGCGCAGCACTTGGCAACGATTCGCAACGTTTGATCGCAGCGCTCAGCTGCAATGGTCTGCGATCGATCTCGCTGCGAAGTGCAACAGTGAGATCAGAACCGGACGCGCCTGGGCTCGCCGCACCTGCGCCTTTGTGTGTTCTCTCCTATGGCAACAGCAGCTACGAAGCCGGACCGTTGCCGCCGTTGACAGCTGCGAACACGCCGAGGAAAATTGAAAGACCTCGGAGGACGCCAATGGCCATGACGATGGGCAAGCTCGATCGGGTGAAGATCGCCGTGCATGACACCAGTGCGCCGACCGAGGAGGAGTGGGCCCGCTGGGTCGGGCTGTGTGCGGAACCTGGCGACCGGCTTCGCTTCCTGGTCGAGTCGCACGGAGGCGCGCCGAACGCGAAGCAACGCAAGGCGCTCAACGACGTGCTGGCCGGACGTGAGGTGCGTTCGGCCGTTCTGACCGACTCCATCGTCGCTCGCGGTGTCGTAACCGCGCTCGCGTGGCTGGGCATCCCGCTGCGTGCGTTCCCGCTCGGTGACTACAAGTCGGCCGGGGAGTACCTCGGGCTGTCGCACCACGAGCTGACGGTGGTGGTCGAGCAGCTGCGAATCCTGCGAAAAGAATGCGGAGTCAACGAAGTGCGCGCCGCATCGTGACGCGAGACGGATCCGTCACTCATCCTCGGCTCTGATCGAAGTGACGCGCGGTCCGGCGGCGCGCACCAACACGGCTGTCCAGGTTCGCCAGGGCGACCAGGCTTGCGCGATGCGCTCGGCCTGCGTCTCCGTCGCCGGAGCTCCGAGATCGTAGAGCTCCCCGAGCAAGCCGAGGAACTTGGGCTCGCGCGCGGGCAATACGTCCGTGTGGCCACTGGCGCGGATCAGGATCAGGTCGGCATAGAATGGACCGATACCTGGTAGCTTCTGCAGGTCGGCGCGCGCGCTCGACAGGTCGGTGCTGGTAACGCGCTTCGCATCGAGCTGGCCCGCGCACGCGGCGGTGGCGATCGCAGCCATGCGCTGCGTGCGTACCACGTCGGCACCACACGCTTCCGCGATGCCCTGCGCGCCCAGCTGCACCAGTCGCTGGGGCAACGGCATGCTCCACTGCTCGCGACCTGCGACTTCGAAGCTTGCCCCTGCCGCACGCGAAAGGGCGCTGCGCCACTTCTCCGCGGTGCGGCGCGGGCGGCGCGCACTCAGCACCGACCACAGGGCGGCTTCGTACGGGGAGTAAAACAGCGGCGGCCGCAAGCCCGGTGCAGCCGCCAGCAGCTTCGCGAGGACGGGGTCGCCTTCCCCGAGTGCCCCGAAGCTGCGCGCATCACAGTCGAGCGAGAGTACGCGAGCGACGTGGGCCGCGACGGCGGCGATCGCCGGTGGCTCGCCCGCCGTGCCTGCAACCTCGCCGTGAACGATACCGTGTGCGTCCTGCCGCACCGCGACGCCGACTTGCGAGGCGTAGCCATCCAAACAGAACGCCAGGCGCATCCAGCCGTCGAACGCGTCATCGTGCCGCTGGCCGAACCCGAACAACGCAGCCTCGCGCAGCGAGAACGGTCCCTGGGGCGCGATCTCGAAGCGGTCTCCGTGAACGACGGGTAGCTCTGCGCGCGGTGCCAGGCTGGGGTGCATGCGCTGATGTGTAGCATCCCCGGCCCGTGACAGCTGCGCTAGCTCAGCCGCGCGTCGATCCAGCTATCGGGCCCCTTAAAAGGTTTGCACCCCGCAGCTGTCAGCTGCGAGGTGCAAGTGGGTCTCACGAAGTAAGACTATTTACGGCTGCGACGGCGCCGGGGATCCCGCCTGCGGGCAGGCCGGAGGCGGCGGCGGCGGGCAATGCGGCGCCTTCGGCAGCTCCGGGCGAACCGGGCGCTTGGCCTCGCGGCACGTCTTCTCTGCGTCGCGGCAAGCTTCTTCCGCTTCGCTCATCCCCTTCGGCTCCTTGGGCGACTCGGGCTTCGCTCCGGGCTCGGGCTTCGCGGGCGGCTCGGGCTTCGCGCCGGGCTCCGGCTTCATGCCCGCGTCGGGCTTCGCGGGCGGCGGCGGCGGTGGCTCGGCTGCGTCGGTACCGCGCGCAGTCCACAAGCACTCCTCCGCTTCGATGCGGCACACCGCGTCCGCCGGCTCGACCGGCAGATTGCATTTGTGCTCCGCGATGTGGCACGCGTGGCGACCGGCTTCGTCGGTCGCAGCGGCGTCGCACTTCTCGCGCTCGTCACGGCACGCGTCGTGGACGCGCTTCTTCTCTGCCTTGATCGGCTCCTGACACGCATGGAACGCGTCTTCGCAGGCATCCTTCTTGTCCTTGTCGCAGTCAGCGGCGACCTGGCACTCGCGCTTCGCCTTCTCGCAGGCGTACTCCGCATCCGTCCCGCCCGGACCCGGCTTGGGGTCAGCGGCCGGCGGCTCTGCCGGGGGATCCTTGGGCGCTGGCGCACCAGCTTCGGGCGGCTTCGGACCGCAGCCCGGCGGCGGCTTCATCGGCTCGCACTTCGGCGGCTTCGGCAGGTCTTCCGGGTCGAGGCGCTTCGCGTCGCGGCACTCGCGCTCGGTTTCGCGGCACGCTTCCTCGGCGGCTTTGTCCTGCGCAGCAGATTTGCACGTGAGCGCGTCGATGTGGCAGACCGCTTCCGGCGGGTCGATCGACAGCGTGCACTTGTGCTCGGCGATGTGGCACGCGTCGCGCTTGGCCTCGTCGTCGCCAGCGGCTTCGTTGCACGTCTCGCGCTCTGCGTGGCACGCGTCATGAACCTTCTTGCGCTCCTCGCGCAGCGGCTCCTCGCACGCACGGAACGTTTCCTCGCACGCCTCGCGTGCATCCGCGTCGCAGTCGGCTTTGACGAGGCACTCACGCTTCGCCTTCTCGCAGTCGAATTGGTCCTGGGAGAGCGCGCCCGAGAGGTCGTCCACCTCGGGAACGTCGCCAACCGGCGTATGTTGTGTCCCACAGCCAATGGCCAGGGTCGCGACGCTGAGCAGGCAGCCGACCCACGCCGCTCGTAGGTCTGAGTTCGATTTTTTCATGGCTTACCGGAGGTTGTAGAAATCGCAGGACGGGATCGTGTGGCCTCTGGACCCCACGAACGTGACCTGCTGGGTATGGACGTTGGTCGCCCGGCGCTGCCGCGGTGATGAAACATTCGAGACGCCCCCCACACGGCCCCCAGGGTCGCTCCCAGGGCGCGGCGCCAGCTCACCACGCCGCGCGCAGCTGCAGCGCGCCAGGACCGATGCCCAGCGCGACCTCTTCGCCCTGCTCGCTCGACAGCACGTGCCAGGTGATGCCCGCGGCGATGCCGGCCAGCCCGACGCTGAGCATCGCGATGCCCGCCGCAGACAGCTCGGGCGAACGATCGTAGTGCTTCTCGAGCTCGGACCAGGGTGCCAGCGGTTCCGCGCTCTCGACGGTCGCCACGTCATTCAATGCGACGCCGAGCAGCACGCCGCCCGCGATCGCGACTGCACCCGACACGCCCACGACGATCCAGGGCGCGATCGATGCGCTCGACTCGGCCGCGGAAGCGGGACTCGCGCTCACGACTTCGATCGGCACCAGCACGAGCTCGATGCTGAGCTCGGCGCCGGGCTCGACACGCACGAGCCGAGTCGCAGATTGTCGCCCGGGCGCTCGCGCCGCAAGCTCGTGCGTGCCGGAGTTGAGCTCGAGGACACCGCCGGCGTGCTCGGCCGGCCAGGCGTCGACGGTGAGCGTGGCCTCCGGCGGATCGAGCGTGACCTTCACTCGGCCGATGAAGCTGCGCGCGCGTGCGATCACGGCCTGGGCTTCGTCAACCATCGCGGGTTCGAGCGGTTTCACGCGATTGGCGATCGCTGCGTCGAGGTAGTGGATCGCGCCGACGTAGTCGCGCAAGTAGTTCGCGCACAGCCCGAGCCCGCGCAGCGTGCGCGCGTTCGGAAAGACGCGGTGTGCTTCGGTGAACAGCGCCTTGGCTTCGGCGAAGTTGTCGAGCTCGTACTGGTCCACCGCCTGTCGGATCAGGTGCTTGTACGCCTCCGGATCCTCCTGCGCCGACGCGGGCGAGCAGACGAGCGCCGCAGCGAGCAACGACCACAAGACGCCGACCCGAAACCTCATGCCGGCGTAGCCTACTCATGTCATCGGCGCTACGCGAGGGTTTGCTTGCGGGATTGCGCGCGCGATGCTTGTTGGGTAGCGTCCGCGCGCATGCGTGCTCGCGTCACGTCGGCCTTCGAGACTGCTCGCACCGTTCTGCTGCTGCTCGTAGCTGCGGGATGTGAGGCCGATTTGTCCAACCACGTGTTTAGTTGTCACGATGGACACTGCCCCGAGGGCCTGATCTGTTCCACCGACTTCGTTTGCGAAGCGCCGAATATGTCGGGTGGCGTGGACAAGGAACGAGACGCCGAAGCGCCGGACACGGGCACCACGAGTGATGCCGCGGTCGACCCCGGAAATTCCGATGCGAGCGTGCCGGTGGCGGGCGCTGGCGCCGGCGGAGCATCGGGCGGCGGCGATCCTGCGGGCGCAGGAGCAGGTGGAGCGTCCGGTCAGGAAGCGACTGCCGGCGCTTCGGGTGACGCGGGCAGTACGGCAGGGACTGCAGGAACATCCGGTGCGGGTGGCGGCGCTGGCAGCGCCGGCGAGAATGCTGCGGGCCGAGCGGGTGGACACGCGGGCGCATCGGGTGCTGCCGGCATGCCGACAGGATGTACCGCTGCGAATGCGGAGTGTCGCAGCGGAGAGCAGCAGAACGAGCAGCGCCCGTGCGGGAACTGCGGAATGCAGACCCGCCAGCGCACTTGCACGGCGACCACGTGCCGCTGGGAGTGGTCGAGCTGGAGCGCGTGCAGTCAGCCGGCCGACGCCTGTGCGCCGGGCGCGATACGCACGGGCTCGCGCGCGTGCGGCAAGTGCAACAGCGGAACGCAGCCCACGCAGCAGACGTGTTCCGAAGCGTGCAAATGGGGTCAAGCGATCGAGACCCGCGCGTGCTCGGGCGAAACGGCGGCGTGTGCGCCGGGTGCGATGGAGACGCTATCCGAAGCCTGCGGCGCGTGCGGCAAGGGCACGCACACGAGGACCCGTACCTGCACCAATCAGTGCAGCTGGGGAACGCCCGGCGCGTGGGGCGCGTGCAGCGCGGTGATGGTCGAATGCACGCCGGGTGCGCCCGCTCAGACGCAAAGCGTGGCGTGCACGACCTGCGGGTCCAAGAACCAATCGCGCAGCTGCAACGCGAACACCTGCACGTGGGGAGCGTGGACCGACACGTCCAGGTGCACGACCTGTGCGGCGTGCAGCCAGGTCGTGTACTGCGATACGCCGGACGATGTGGCGCCGAACCGCGGGACGTGGTGCAAGCAGCAAGCATGCAGTGCGCAGCAAGCGATCGACCACTGCGACGAGATCCTGCAGAACATCGGCTGTACGCGGCACGAGCCGTTCTTCTTCGAGCCGCTTTGAAGCGCGGCTACTGTCGTAGGATGCTGGCCATCTTCTTGCCCTTGGCCAGCTCATCGATCAGCTTGTCGAGGTAGCGGATCTTCTGCATCAGTGGGTCAGCGACGTCTTCCACGCGTACGCCGCAGACCACGCCCTTGATGAGCCCCACCTTCGGGTTCATCCGTGGCGCTTGGTCGAAGAATGCTTCGAGGTCGAGCTTGTCATCGATGACCCGCTGAAGCTGCTTACCGCTGTAGCCCGTGAGCCACTTGATCGTCTCGTCGACCTCCTCCTTCGTCCGGCCCTTCTTGGCAGCCTTCTGCACGTAGAGCGGATACACGCTCGCGAACGGCGTCGTGAAGATGCGCGGCTTCTTGTCCTTGCGCGCGTAGCTTCCGCCAGAACTCGCCCTCGCCGCAAGCTCGAGATGGGTCAATCGGTAGTCGCGGGATCGAGCTCGAACGTGAGCTTTGCGGTATCCGTCACGTGGCACTCGTCCGCGTGAAGCTCCACCGTTTGAGTCCAGGTCAGCTCGCCGCTCGTGACCTGCACGGTATAGGTGCCTGCGCCCTGTTCCCGGCAGCTGAACATCGTGCGCGAACGAAATCCACGCTGACAATCGACTGATCGTTCGCCCTCGTTGTGCGACGTGACCGAGTCGACCGTCAGGTCACGCGGCTCGATGGTCACCGCGATCGGCAACAGCAAGATGTCCGTGCACCCGTGCGGCACGCTCGCGTCTTCATCGACTTCGGGTCCGCTGTCGCGCCGGCGCGGGACAGGATCTCCATCGCCACACGCAACGCTGAAAAGCAGTGGTCCGAGACACGCGAGAAACGCGAGCGTGCGCATGTGTCGCCCGTTTTATCATGCAAAAGGGTCCGTGCCAGTGCCCTTCCGTGCTGTTATTTGCGCCTAGACTCCTCGGTCGTCGAATCGAGAGGATTACCATGGGACTCATTCACTATGCAGTGCGCGATCGTGTTGCCGAGCTCGCCTTGGACAACGCTCCTGTCAACGCTCTCACGGTGGAGATGGTTGACGAGCTGATCAGCGGCTTGAATCGGGCCGCTGCCGAAGAAGCCGTGGGCGCCGTCATCATCCACAGCGTCGTGCCGCGGCGGTTTTGCGCCGGGCTCGATCTGGCAGCGCTCGAGGGCGCTTCGGCAGAACAGATACGTGCGCTGCTGGAGAAGCTCTACACGGGCTTGTACGAGGCGCAGCTCGCGCTGGGAAAACCGAGCATCGCGGCGATCGCGGGCGCTGCGAGAGGGGGCGGAATGACCCTCGCCATATCGTGCGACATGCTGATCGCAGGCAGGTCGGCGAGCTTCGGCTATCCCGAGATCGATGTCGGAGTGCTCCCGGCAATTCACTTCGCGCACCTGCCCCGTATCGTGGGAAAGCATCGAGCATTCGACCTGCTGTTTACCGGTCGTTCATTCGGTCCTGGCGAGGCGAAGGAGCTGGGATTGGTGAACCGGCTCGTCGAGGACGACGCCGTCTTGGAGGAAGCTCGCTCGGTCGCGCAGCTGCTGCTTCAAAAGCCACAGACCACGCTGCGCAACGGCAGGAAGGTCTTCCACGAGGCCATCGATCACGGGTTCCGCGAAGGCGTCGCGAACGCCGTCGACACGTTCTGCGATGTCGCGCTGTCCGAGCAAGGGCGCGAAGGCGTCCAGGCGTTCGCACGGAAGCGCAAGCCCAACTGGCGGACCTGACACACCAGCGCCTGGGCAGTGGCTTGCTGAACAAGATCTTCCGGAGTTCCGGTCGGAGGAACAGTTCTGGGTGAGCGGGCCCAGCGCGGCCGATGTCATGATGGCTTGGTGGTGATCTACGCGTCGGGGCGCTAGCGTAACGGGGTGTCCCCACATCTACGCAAGCTGCATCGACGAAACGACCGGGCCGCTGTCGAGGCGATAGACACCAGTTTCCAGACCGATGTCATGTTCGAGGTCGCGACGCGCGAGCGAGGCATCGCGCTCGAGGAGCGGCGTCTGCCGCAGCCGATCACCAAGCGCTATTCGATCGATGAAGTGTTCGCGCAGTGGGCGAGCTGGCAGCGGGGCTGGGTGGCGGAGGTCGATGGAGTGATCTGCGGCTTCGCGACCGTGGAGTACGAGCCCTGGCATCAGCGACTCGTACTCTGGTTCCTGTACATCGAGCCGGCTTTTCGGCGACGCGGCGTCGGTCGGGCTCTGCTCGCTGAAGTCGAGCAGCACGGACGCGAAGTCGGCGCAGATCACGTGTGGCTGGAGACGAGCAACGTCAATGTGCCCGGCGTCCGCGCGTACGAGCGACTCGGCTACGCACTGTGCGGCGTCGACTCGCGCTACTACGGCTCGTACATGCCGGGCGAGAGCGCAATCTACCTGGCGAAGTCAATCGCGAGACCCGAGTGACTCGAGCTCACGTCGCGCGAGGTCTTCCAGCGCGCGCACGACGAGCGCGATGTGCTCGTCGCGTGTGAAGTTTCGCCGCCTGTGGCATGTGCTCGTCGAACGAGGCGTGCCTGCGCTGGGGCGAGCGTCCAGCGTAGCTCGCTAACCTGTCCAGGTTTGCGGCCCGCTCGCAGCATCGAGTCTTCTGCTAGTTGCACGCGAGCTGATGGCACGCAAATCCAGGTGGCACGCAGATGCCGCAGCTCGCGTTGCAGCAGAGGTATCCCTGAGCGCACGTCACCTTGCCGCACTGCGAGGGTTCGATGTCCGGCCCAGGTACGCATACAGCGGCGCCGTCTTGCACCTGGCAGACCGTTCCTGCCGCACACTGCGTGACCGTGCACGGGTTCACCGGCGGGAGAGGCTTTCGCCTCCGGAGCTCGGATCTGGTCGCATCTGCTTCGATCTCAACCTCAGGTTCGCCAACCTCGGCTATACATGCGGTCACCTGCCATGTCGCCACGATCAACGCGAACCGTGCGATCGCTACTCTCGTCAGACTCTGCATGCGATTCCCCTCCGTTGGAAGCCGAACGCTCCTGGGCTCGATACGGCCGGGAACGACATTTGGTTCATGCGCCATGACCGAGATCTCTCTGCGCGACGCCGTCGCATCCGATCTGTGGGCCTCGCTGGTCTTCCACGTGCTCGCCCACGTCCCGGCCGCAGGCGTCCCCGCGGACCTGTTCAGCGCCGAGTACGTGCAGTACGTCGCCTCCACCGCAGGGCCGGCGAGCTCGCGGCCGCTCGGTGAAGGTGTGACGGCCCTCGCGTCGAGCGTGCGGAGCCACGAGGAGTGGGCGCTCTTGCAGCACGTGGGGTGGCTCTGGGGCGGTCTGGCCGAAGCGCAGGCCGACGCGTTGATCGACCTCGAGACGCTCGCGGCGGAGGGCGTGCGCAGGACCTCGTTGCGCGCGCTCGGCCCGGTGTTGGCTGCCGCCGAGCTGCTGCGCGCGAGCGCACTGCTCGAGGCGCCCGTGCACCGCGCGCTGCCCGCGCCGCCATGGGATCGAGCAGCGCTGACAGCCGAGCTCGCCCGCGCCTGCGCGATCGCGCCGCGGCTCGCCACAGCACCCGTGCACGTGGTG
>DATEOF010000496.1:0-34923 GCA_035274465.1 Polyangiales bacterium | reverse complement strand
GATCGTACTGCTCACCGGCGGCCAGCGCGGCCCGGTCGAGCAGCTCGCGGGCCGACTCGAGATCGCCCACATCAAGGCCGAGCTCTCCTCGGAGGAGCGCGGCCAGGAAGTTCGCAGCCTGCGCGACGGCGGGCACAAGGTCGCCGTGATCGGCTACCCCTCCGACGACAACCCCTCGTTGTCCGCGGCCGACGTCGGCGTGGCGCTGGGCGCGGCGGGCGGCCCTGCCGGGGATCGGGCGATCGCGCTGGTCGGCGAGGACGTGCGCGACGCGGCGGCAGCCCTGTGGATCGCCCGCGCCGCCCAGAAGGGCGCGCTGAATGCCGTGCGTATCGCCTGCCTGGCGTTCGCCTGCGCCTGCGCCGCGGCCGTCTCCGGCATCTTGGAGCCCGTGTTCGCGGCGCTCTTGGCCGTGGCCATCGACGCCCACTGCATCCACGCCGGCGCGCGACTTCTGCGCCGAATCGCGCTAAGGCTTCCCTCCGGGAGTTGATCCGGAGTCATGAGCGACAAGAGCTGGGGTGGCCGATTTCAAGAAGAGCTGGATGCACAGGCCGCGGCGTTCAGCGCCAGCGTCGAGGTAGACAAGCGCCTCGCGCCCGAAGACATCCGCGGCTCGATCGCCCACGCCCGCATGCTCGGCGCGCGCGGCATCCTGGAGCGCACCGACGTCGAGCGCATCGAGGCCGGCCTGCGCCAGATTGCCAGCGAGGTCGAGCGCGGGGAATTTCGCTGGGACGCTGCGCGCGAAGACGTGCACATGAACGTCGAGGCCGTGCTGACCGAGCGCATCGGTGAAGCGGGCGCTCGCCTGCACACCGGCCGCAGCCGCAACGATCAGATCGCGACCGACATGCGCATGTTCACGCGCGACGCCTGCCGCGCCACTGCTGCGCGCATCGACGCGTTGCTGGCCGTGCTGGTGCTGCGCGCCGAGGGCAGCCTGCACGTGCTCCTGCCGGGCTACACGCACATGCAACGCGCGCAACCCGTGCGACTGGCCCACCACCTGCTCGCCTGGTGCGAGATGCTGGACCGCGATCGCGCGCGCCTGCTCGATGCAGCCGCGCGCATGAACCTCTCGCCGCTCGGCTCGGGCGCGCTGAGCGGCACCACGTTCGCGATCGATCGCGAGCAGGCCGCGCGCGAGCTGGGCTTCGACGGCGTCACGCGCAACTCGATGGACGCGGTCGGCGATCGCGACTTCCTGGTCGAAAGCGTGGCGGCCCTGGCCAACTGCGCGATCCACCTGTCGCGCATCGCCGAGGAGCTCGTGTGGTGGAGCACGCAGGAGTTCGGCTTCGTGCAGATGAGCGACGCGTTCACCACCGGCTCGTCGATGATGCCGCAAAAGAAGAACCCTGACATGGCCGAGCTCGTGCGCGGCAAGAGCGGGCGCGTGGTCGGCGATCTGGTCTCGCTGATGGTGATGCTCAAGGGCTTGCCGCTCACCTACAACCGCGATCTGCAGGAGGACAAGCCGCCGGTGTTCGACGCGTTCGACACCGTCGATGCCTGTTTGACGATCCTCGCCGGCTCGATCGGCTCCGCGCGCTTCGACGTCGCGCGCATGCGCCGCGCGCTCGGTGAAGGCTTCCTGGATGCCACCGAGCTGGCGGACTACCTGGCCGCGCGCGGCGTACCCTTCCGGCACGCGCACCACGTCGCCGGCCGGCTGGTGCACCGCGCGCTCACCCGCGGCGTGACGCTGGCGGAGCTCACGCTGGAAGAGCTGAAGAGCGAGCACCCCGCGTTCGAGCCCGACGTACAGCAGGCGCTCGATCCCGAGACCGCGCTCGAACGGCGCAACCTGCCCGGCGGCCCCGCCAAGGCGCAGCTATCGGCCGAGCTCGCGCGCTTCCGTACCTTGCTCGGCGAGCGCGGCTGCGCGTTCGACCAGGTCGCTACCCGCTACCGCGTCCGCACGGAGCCCTGAAGAGTGTCCACGAAACAACGTATCCCTGCTTCGAAGTACTTCCAGCACCACGGCGGCAGCTTGCACGCCGAGTCCGTGCCGCTGGACGAGATCGCCTCGCACATCGGCACGCCCGCGTACGTGTACAGCCAGGCGTCACTGCACGACGCCTACCGCAGCGTGGACGCCGCGCTGGCCGAGATGCCGCACCTGGTCGCGTACGCGGTGAAGGCCAACGGCAACCTCGCGTTGCTGTCGCGGCTCGCCGCTTGGGGCTGCGGTGCGGACATCGTGTCGGGCGGCGAGCTCTTGCGCGCACGCGAGGCCGGCTTCGCGCCCGACAAGATCGTGTTCAGCGGCGTGGGCAAGACCGACGCCGAGATTCGCCTGGCACTCGAGACCGGAATCCGCTCGCTGCACGTCGAGAGCCCGGCCGAGATCGAGGTGATCGAGCGCACCGCGCAAGACCTGGGCGTCACCGCGCGCATCGCGCTGCGCGTCAACCCCGACGTCGACGCGGGCACGCACCCGTACATCTCGACCGGCCTGCAGAGCAGCAAGTTCGGGATCGAGCTCGGCGTGGCGCGCGAGCTGTTGCCGCGCCTGGTTCAAAGCAAGCACGTGCGCCTCGAAGGCGTGGCTTGCCACATCGGCTCGATGGTGCTGTCTCCGGAGCCGATCAGCGACGCGGTGGCGATCACGGCCGCGTTCGCCGCGGAGTGCATCGGGCGCGGCGCGCCGATCAGCACGCTCGATGCGGGCGGCGGCTGGCCGATCCTCTACGGCAATGAGGCCGCGGACGCGGCGAGCCATCAGGTGTTCGGGCGCGCGATCATCGACGGCATTCGGCGCGGCGGCGCTGCCGACCTGGGCCTGACCCTGATGGTCGAGCCGGGTCGCGCGCTGGTCGGCGACGCGGGCGTGCTTCTCACGCGCGTGCTCTACGTCAAGGAACAAGGCGGCAAGCGCTTCGTGATCGTCGACGCGGCCATGACCGAGCTGATCCGCCCGGCGCTGTACAGCGCCTACCACGCGATCACGCCCGTTGCAGCGTCGTCGCACGAGAGAGAGACGCCTGCAGACGTGGTCGGTCCGGTCTGCGAGTCCTCCGACTTCTTCGCCAAAGATCGCCCGCTGCCACCGCTCGAGCGCGGCGACCTGCTCGCCATCCGCGGCTGCGGCGCGTACAGCGCCAGCATGGGCAGCAACTACAACAGCCGGCCGCTCTCACCCGAGGTGCTCGTCGACGGCGGCGGCTTCCAGGTGGTGCGCACACGCCAGAAGCTCGTCGATATGTGGCGCGACGAGCTGAAGTGAGCTGCACAAACCATCTCTCGCCCTCATCTTCATCCTCATCCTTGTCGTAGTCGTCGTCCTCATCATCGAAGACGAGCGACTAGGACGGGCGATGAAGATGGGAGATGAAGACGCGCGACCGCCGACACACCAGCCTCCTAACGCCTTGCGCTGGTGAAGCGCTCGACTTGCGCCGGCGTCGCGAGCCTGCTCTTCAGCAGGTACTCGACGAGGTCGTCGTCGAGCAGCTCGTACATGGCCTTCACGCGATCGAGCAGCACGCGGGCGGTGCCGGTCAGGTCGGCTTGATCGAGATCCACGTCGGAGTGGATGAGCAGCATGCCGTGCGCGTCGAGGCCGATCTTCACGTCCCAGTAGAGCGTGTTGGTCGACAGGCACCAGACCAGGAACTCCGGCCCGGCGCCGGGCGGCGGAGGAACCGACGTGTACATGCGCAACGACTCCGCCTGGGGATCGAAGTCGAAGCGCAGCACCAGCCGCCCGTAGCGGCGCTCCTGCGCCACGTACAGCCCGCTGCCCTGTCGCTGAATGCCCGAGAGCTCGGGCTCCATCAGCTCTCGCAACGCCTCGAGGATATCTTCGTCCATCGCCGCGGCTTCCCGCAGCCGTCTAGTGTAGCCGTTCGCGGTCACCGCCGGCTAGAAACCTCCTGGCGCCGCGCAACTACACTTCGAACACCGCACGCACACCGCCCGGTTGTTCAGGTCGTGGCAGGATGGACAGTCCGATGATCGACGCCGCCGCATCGCTCTACGCCTCACCCAATCCGCTGGCGGCGCACTACTCGCGCTTTCGTGTGGCCGAGCGCCTGCTGCTGACCGGCCACTCCCACCAGGCCTGGCCGGACTGCGCCGAGCGCGGCCAGCGGGAAGCCTGGAACGACGCCGCGGACTACGTGGACGGCAAGTGGGAGCGTGCGTTCGAGCGAGCCGAGCGCGTGCGGCGCGGTTTCGCCCGGCTCCTGGACTGCGACCCCGGCGGCATCTCGCTGGGCACGAGCACACACGAGCTGGTCGTGCGCTGGCTATCGGCGCTGCCGCTGCGCGAGCGGCCGCGGCTCGTCACCAGCCAATCCGAGTTTCACAGCCTGCGCCGGCTGCTGGCGCGGCTCGAGGAGGTCGGCATCGAGATCGTGCGCGTCGCGGCGCGGCCGGCGGCGAGCATCGGCGAAAGGCTGGCGCGCGAGGTGGATGACCGGGTGGCCGCCGTCTTGGTGTCGAGCGTTTTCTACGACTCGGCCGAGCTGGCCGGCGAGCTCGCCCAGGTCGCCCGCCGCTGTGAGCGGCACGGCGCGGCGCTGCTGCTGGATGTCTACCACCAGCTCAACGTGGTGCCCCTGTCGCTGCGCGCGCAGGGCCTCGAATCGGCGTTCGTGACCGGCGGCGGCTACAAGTACTGCCAGCTCGGCGAGGGCAACTGCTTCCTGCGCTCGCCGCCCGACAGCACGCTGCGCCCGGTGATCACCGGCTGGTTCGCGGAGTTCGGCGCGCTGGAGTCCAGCGACACGACCGTGAGCCACGGCCCGCTCTCCGTGCGCTTCGCGGGTGCGACCTACGATCCGACCAGTCATTACCGCGCGTGCGAGGTGTTCGACTTCTTCGAGCGCATGGGCCTGTACCCGGCGCTCTTGCGCGAAGCCAGCCAGCATCAGCTGGGCGTGCTGCGCGCCGAGATCGAGGCGCTCGACTTGCCGCTCGGCTTGCCCGCCGCGCCTCTCCAGCAACTCGGCGGATTCCTGGCGCTCACCACGCCGCGCGCAGCAGACCTCCAGCGCGCGCTCGCTCTGCGCGGCATGCACACGGACGCGCGAGGCGATGTGCTCCGCCTCGGCCCCGCGCCCTACCTGTGCGACGATCAACTGCGCCAGGCCGTGGCGTTGCTGGCCGACAGCGTTCGCGCGCTGTGAGAGCGAGAGTGAGTTCACAGGGAAGGCCAGAAGACGGGAAGTTTCTATTGTTCTCAGATCCGCGCGGTAAGCAGCGTCGCCGCTACCTGCGCTTCGAACCGGGGCCCATGGAGCATGGCGGCGCCATCTCTCGAACAAACAAAACTTCCCGTCTTCCCGCCATCCTGTGATCTTATTCTTGGATTCCCCTGGCGTCGCCCCGGTGCTCTTCGCGGGTCTGCGCCTGGGTCAGGTGACTGCCCGGCGGCAGGCTCCGGGTCAGCCAGACGTTGCCGCCGATCGTCGAGCCGCGACCGACGGTGATGCGGCCGATGTTCATCGAGCGCGCGCAGCGTGGCGTCGAGCGTGTTGCCGACGAAGAAGTCGATGCCGGCCTGACTGAAGTCCGAGACGCCGAAGTGCGAAGGGAACAAGGCCGCGCGCAGCCCGCGGACGATCGCGACGAGCGCATCGCGCGAAGGCCGCTGGAGGAACTCGGCTTCATCGCGCCGAAAGAGCCCTGACTGCTGCGCGCCTCGCGCAGCGCGCGCACCAGCGCGTCCAGATCCCACGCCGTGGAGTCGTGCTCGTCGTGGCTCGCCATCGCGCGGCCGAGCTGCACGGCTCGTACCAGCCTGCGCAGGCCCAAAGAGGCCGCCGCGCACGGATGCGCCGCGACATGCCACGGACTGTCTCGGCTTTACCCGTGCCTGACACGGGCGGCCGCGCTCACTTGGCGGCCAACGTTCCCGGGACCTCGCCCGCCGCCGGCTTGAACGCGCCGCGCTCGGTGAAGATCTCGCCCACCAGGCGCGCCGGCGTCACGTCGAACGCGGGGTGCCGGCAGTGGATGCCCTCGCCCACCAGCACGTGATCGCCGATGCGCGCGACCTCGTCGCGGGCGCGCTCTTCGATCACGATGTCCGTGCCGCTCTTGCAGTGCAGGTCCACGGTGCTCCACGGTGCCGCGACGGTGAATGGGACGCCGTGTTCCTTGGCGAGCACCGCGACCGTGTACGTACCGATCTTGTTGGCCACGTCGCCGTTGGCTGCGATGCGATCGCTGCCCACGACGCAGAAGTCGATCTCGCCGCGCTGGAAGAAGTGCCCCGCCATCGAGTCGGTGATGACCTCGACCGGGATGCCGTCCTGGTGCAGCTCCCACGCCGTGAGCCGCGCACCCTGCAGGTACGGCCGGGTCTCGTCCGCGAACACGCGGATCTTCTTGCCCATGGCGTGCGCGGCGCGGATCACGCCCAGCGCCGTTCCGTAGCCGCCGGTCGCGAGCGCGCCGGCGTTGCAGTGGGTCAAGATGGTCGCGCCATCCCGGATGCGCTCGGCGCCCAGCCGGCCCATCACGCGACAAGCCTCGAGGTCCTCGCGGTGGATGGCCTCGGCCTCGGCCAGCAACCCGAGCGCGCGGCGTTCGGGGCTCTCGTGTGCGAGCTCGGCCGCGCGGCGGCCCATGCGCGCGATCGCCCATGCGAGGTTCACCGCAGTCGGCCGCGCGGCATTGAGGATGCGCGACGCCACCCCGTTCGCGACCAGGAAGCTGCGCGCATCGCCGCGTTCGATGTGCGCCAGCTGTGCGAGCGCGTACGCCGCCGCGATGCCGATCGCCGGTGCTCCGCGCACGACCATCTCGCGGATCGCGACGACGACCTCGTCCGGCTTGGTGTAGCGGTAATAGACCACCTCACGCGGCAGGCGACGCTGGTCGAGCATGACGATCTCCCAGCTCTCGGGATCGATCTCGACCGCGAAGTAACTCGCCTCGGACAGCGGCTCGCGCGACAGCTCTGCGTGTTTCATGGCTCCTCCCGCAAGAGCTTCTGTAGCACTTCGTTGACCAGTTTGGGGTTGCCTGCGCCCTGCATCGCGCGCATGACCTGCCCGACGAAGAACCCGAGCACGTTGGTCTTGCCGGCGCGGTACAGCTTGACGTTGTCCGGGTGTTGCGCGAGCACCGCGCGCACTGCGGCCTCGATGGCGCCTGTGTCGCTCACCTGCGACAGGCCCTGCTCGCGGACCAGATCCTCGGGGCGCCTGTCCGTGCCGAGCAGCGCGGGCAACAGCGCCTTGGCCTGCTTGCCGCTGATGGCTGCGGTCTCGACCAGCGCCAGCAGCTCGGCGAGCTGCTCGGCGGAGATGCCGAGATCCGCCGCACCGCCCTCGGTCTTGGCGTGGCGCAGCAGCTCGGCCTGGATGAAATTCGCCGCCTTCTTGCCCGCCGCTGCCGCGTCCAGGCCCTTCGCCCGCTCGGCCAGCAGCGCGGCGCTCCGCTCGAAGAAGCTCGCGTACGCCGGGTGCGAGGTCAGCACCGAGGCATCCGCCGGCGTCAGCCCCAGGTTCTGCGCGTAGCGCGCGCGCTTCTGCTCGGGCAGCTCGGGCTGGGCGCGCCGCGCCGCCTCGATCGTGGCTTCACTCACCCGCAGCGCTGGCAGATCCGGGTCCGGGAAGTAGCGATAGTCCATCGCCTCTTCCTTGCTTCGCATCGACAGGGTCTTGCCCTGGGCCTCGCTCCAGGTCCGCGTCTCCTGCACGATCTTGCCGCCGCTCGACACGACCGAGATTTGCCTGGCCACTTCGTAGTCGATGGCCTTTCGCACGAAGCGAAACGAGTTGATGTTCTTGAGCTCGGTGCGCGTGCCGAGCTTCTCCTCGCCCAGCGGCCGGATCGAGACGTTGGCGTCGCAGCGGAACGAGCCCTCCTCGAGGTTGCCGTCGTTCACCTCGAGGAACAGCAGGATCTCGTGCAAGCGCTTCAAGTACTCCTCGGCCTCGGCCGAGCTGCGTAGATCCGGCGCGCTGACGATCTCGATCAGCGGGGTGCCCGCCCGGTTGTAGTCGACCAGCGTATTCGTTCCGGAGCCCACGCCGTGCAGGTTCTTGGCCGCGTCTTCTTCGATATGGATGCGCTGGATCGTCACCTCGCGCGCCTCGATGCGCAGCTTGCCGTGCTCGCACAGCGGCAGCTCGTACTGCGAGATCTGATAGTTCTTGGCCAGGTCCGGGTAGAAGTAGTTCTTGCGCGCGAACACGCTGTGCGTGCGGATCTGACACGACAGCGCCAGGCCCGCGCGCAGCGCCAACTCGATCGCGCGCGCGTTCGGCACCGGCAGCGACCCCGGCAAGCCGGCGCAGACCGCGCACACTTGCGTGTTGGGCGGCGCGCCGAATTGAGTCGAGCAGCCGCAGAACAGCTTGGAGCGCGTCAGCAGCTGGGCGTGGACTTCGAGCCCGATGACAGTTTCATATCCAGTCGGCATGGTTCAAAACCCCGGCGGGCGGTAGTCCCAGCCGCTGACCTGTTCGTAGGCCGCGCCGAGCCGCACCAACCGCGCCTCTTCGAACGCGGGCGCCGCCAGCTGCAGACCGATCGGCAAGCGTTCGTCCGACAGGCCGCATGGCACGCTGACCGCAGGGATACCGGCCAAGCTCGCCGGCAAGGTGAAGATGTCCGCCAGGTACATGGCCAGCGGATCATCCAGCTTCTCGCCCAGCTTGAACGCAGGCGTGGGCGCGGTGGGCGTGAGCAGCGCGTCGCAACGCTCGAAGGCGTGCGCGTAGTCGCGCTGGATCAGCGTCCGGACCTTCTGTGCCTTGAGGTAGAACGCGTCGTAGTAGCCCGCCGACAGCACGTACGTGCCGAGCATGATGCGACGTTTGACCTCGGCGCCGAAGCCGGCGTCGCGCGTCTTGCCGAACGTGTCGCGCAAGTCTTCGCCGTCCACGCGCAGGCCGTAGCGCATGCCGTCGAAGCGCGCGAGGTTCGAGGAGGCCTCGGCCGGCGCCACGATGTAGTAGACCGAGATCGCGTGCCGCAGGTTGGGCATGTCGACCTCGACGATCTCGCAGCCGAGAGCAGCGAACTGCTCGAGCGCGCGCGTGATCGCGAGCTTGACGGACGGCGCGCAGCCCTCGTCGAGCATGCCGCGCACCACGCCCAGGCGCAGCCCGCGCACCTCGCGTCCGCACTCCGCCACGTAGTCCGGCACGGGCCTTACCGCGCTCGTCGCGTCACGCGCGTCGTGCCCGGCGATCGCGCCGAGCAAGGTAGCCGCGTCGCGCATGTTGCGCGCGATCGGCCCGACCTGATCGAGCGACGAGGCGAACGCGATCAAGCCGTAGCGCGAGACGCGCCCGTAGCTCGGCTTGATCGCCGTCACGCCGCAGAAGCTCGCGGGCTGGCGCACCGAGCCGCCCGTGTCGCTGCCGAGGCAGGCCGCGCCGAGCCCGAGCGCCACCGCCGCCGCCGAACCACCGGAGGTCCCGCCCGGCGCACGCGTCAGGTCCCAGGGGTTCTTCACCGGCCCGAAGGCCGAGGTCTCGTTCGACGAGCCCATGGCGAACTCGTCCAGGTTGAGCTTGCCGAGCATCACTGCCCCCGCAGCCCTCAGCTGCTGGACCACGTGTGCGTCGTACGGCGGCACGTAGCCGGCCAGGATCTTCGAGGCGCACGTGGTCGGAATGCCGCGCGTGCACAGGTTGTCTTTCACGCCGATGGGCACGCCGGCCAGCGGCAACTCCGCGCCTTGCGCCCGCGCCCGATCCACGCGCTCGGCGTCGGCCAGCGCGCTCTCGGCCGCCACGTGGAGGTAGGCGTTGATCGACGCGTTCTTGCTCTCGATGCGCGCCAGCGCGGCTCGCGTCACCTCCACTGCCGAGGCCGATCCCGTGCGCACCGCCTGCGCGATTTCAGTCAGCGTAGCCGTCGCGAGCGTCGACACTTCACTCTCCATCCAACACTTTGGGTACTGCGAACCCGCCATGCTCTTGCGCGGGCGCGGCCGCCAGCAACTCCGTGCGGTCCAGGCTCGGCACTACGACATCGGCGCGCAGCTCCGCGTCGAGTGCCAGGGTCTGCACCAACGGAGGCACCGAGCTCACGTCGACTGCATCGAGCTCCGCCATGTAGCCCAGGATCGCGTCCAGCTCGCGCTGCATGCGTTCCAGCTCTTCCGCGCTGAGCGAAATACAAGCGAGCTTCGCGACGTGTCGGACCGCTTCGGCGGTTATGCGGGGTTCACTCATGAAGGCGCGCAAAGTACCAGAGAGGTCCGCTGGTTGGCCATGCGCCGCCCACCGCGAACGTTCCACAACTCGGACGGTGCAGGTCGCCTGGCATACACGAACGGGGGTGGGGCTTATTGCGGCTGTCTTCCCGCTCGGTTATCACGCCTGAAGAACCTACCTCGCGCGGGGATGCATGGCTGGAAGCGCAGGTGCACAGGACTGGGTGGGAGCGGCGCGGGTACGCCCGGGCGTACGGTTGCGGGGGGCTGCCGCCGTTCGCCGCAGACCAGCGACTCGCACACATGCGCGCATTGACGGGTGGATTCCTCCGAGCTATTTTCTAGCGTGGTTGAAGCATTTCGACGGAGTTGGATCTTGCTAGAGTGGCTATGCGGAAACCTCGGTCTGCCGCTGATCGAGGAGCAGCCGGAGGGCGGCCTGAGCCTGAACGGCGCTGCCCGTGAGATGTTGGGCACGGGCGATTTCCCCAACATCCTCGCAGCTCTCGGTCCACTGGTCGGAGAGAGAGTCGACGTCGCCTCGGTCGAGGCGAGCCTGGCGAAGGCGCGCGCGGGCGAGATGTCCGAGCTGGCGCTGGTCGATGGGCTCCGCGCGTTGGTCGCGCCCTCGCCGCACGGCGCCGGGCGCGCGTGCATCGTGTTCGTGCCACAGCGTGCGCTCGACGGCGTGGCGCTGCAGCGCCGCGCGCTGGCGAGTGATCGGTCCGCGCGCGTGTCGCACGAGCTCGCGAACGCGCTGGGCGCGATCGCGGGTTGGGCGCGCCTGGCCCGCGAAGGTGCGCGCGTCGACGAGGCGCTGGAGCTGATCGAGCGCAGCGCAGACAACGCGTGGTCCGCGGCGCGCACGGTGCTCGGCGAAGTCAGCGGCCAGCAGACCAGCGACAGCCGCACGCAACCGATCAACCTCTCCGAGTTCATCGAAGAAGCGGCGCGCCTGATCATCCCGAAGGCGCTGAAGAAGAGCATCACGGTGAACACGCACATCTCGCCCGAGCTGTACGTGACGGGCGATCGCAGCAGCGCCTGGGCGTTGGTTTGGAACCTGGCGACGAACGCGATCGAAGCGTTGCCGGCGGGCGGCGAGCTGACCCTCGAGCTCACCGCCGAGGCCGATCGCGTTCGTTTCAGCGTCGACGACAACGGACCCGGCATGACCACCGAGGTGCGCGCGCGCGTCTTCGAGCCGTATTTCACCACCAAGGCCTCGGGCACCGGCCTGGGCCTGGCGCTCGTGAAGCAGGCCGTGCTCGCACTCGGCGGCCACATCGAGCTGCAGAGCCGGCTCGGCGAGGGCACCAGCTTCCTGGTCGACCTGCCTCGGCACGCGCTCGGCGATGAGGCGCTCAAGAAGCCCGCGGTGCTTCGCGCCAGCGGCGTGTTCGTGAACGACACGCTCGAAGGCAGGTTCTTGATCGTCGACGACGACGCCTCGCTGCGCGAGATGATCGCGACCGCGCTCGAGATGCGCGGCGCCGAGGTCTGCCCGGCCGCGAGCCTGCACGAGGCGCTGCAGCTGCAGGGCCCGTTCCGGCTGGCCGTGGTGGACTTCCTGCTCGGGGATCAGCGCGGGGACGTGGCCCTGGCGCGGCTGCGCGCCGCAGGCGTGGTGGACCGCGCGCTGCTCGTCACGGGTACCGACGTGCCCCGCAAGCTGATGGTCGGTGGGGAGCCGGACGCCGTCCTGCGCAAGCCGTTCGAGCTGGACGAGCTGTTCGAGCGGGTCGGCGAGCTGCTGGACCGCGATCTCGGCCGCCGCACGGCAGCTGGCTAGAAAATTCGGGAGTTTCGCCAGCTTGTCGGCCAAAGCCAGTTCTAGCTTTAGCTCCGCACATTTCGCTCTCGCTGCCGGGTTGCAGCTGACACGGATTCGTTTCACAATTCCGGGTGATCGGCCAGGAACTTGAACGAGTGTCGTCACAGCACACCGTCAGTCGGGAGGTTTGAGGCATGACGCGCTGGGAGCTCAGCTGGGCGGTAGAAGTTTTGGCCGCGTTCGCGCCGAGCTCGACCGAGGTTCGAGAGGCCGATGATTGTCGGTCGCCGGCGCTGCGCGGTGGCTCCCCACTGGCGCCGCGCGACGGCGAGGTCGATTACCTGCGGACCTGGAGGCGCATGGTGCGCGGCTCGACCCCGCTCGCGCGGCTGGGGCTGCGCGCGGGGCTGTGGATGGTGACGTTCGCGCCGATCTGGCTGCTGGGCCGGTTCGCCACGTTCTCGGAGTTGGCGCGCGCGGAGCGCACCGAGATGTTGTCGCGCTTGTTGCGTCATAAAGGCTTGTTCGTCCGCGAGCTGTCGCTGTTGCTCAAATTCTCGGCCGCAGTCGCGCTGCTCGGAACGCCGTCGGTGCGCGCGCGCTCGGGCTACGACAATGTTCAGACCACGGCGAACGTGGTGCGCGATCACGGCCGGCGCATGCTGCCGGTCGTAGAACCCGGCGCGCGCATCTCGGTGCCGGGTGAGGAGCGCGCCGCATCGTGAGCCGCAGCATCGAAGACAGCGCGGACGTCGTGATCGTCGGCACCGGAGCCGGCGGCGCGACCGCAGCCCGCGTGCTGTCCGAGGCCGGCTTGTCGGTGATCATGATCGAAGAGGGCCCTTCCCTCTCGCCCGAGCAACGCTCGCGCGGCCTGTTGGATGCGATGAGCGAGTCGATGCGCGAGCTGGCCACGGTGTCGACGCGCAGCGCGGCGCCGATCCCGCTGCTCCTGGGTCGCTGCGTGGGCGGCAGCACGGCGGTCAACTCCGGCATCATCTGGCGCCTGCCCGACGATACGCGCCGCGACTGGATCGAGCGCTTCGGGCTCGGCAGCTTGCTCGAAGAGAGCGCGCTCGATCGCATCTTCGCTCAGCTCGAAGATGAACTGGGCATCGCCGAGGTTCCGCGCGAGACTCGTGGCGGCAACGCGGACATGCTCGAGCTCGCGAGTCAGCGCATGGGCCTGCCCGGACGCGCGATCCGCCGCAACGCCAAGCACTGCGTGGGTCGCGCGCGCTGCCTGCAAGGCTGCCCCGAAGGCGCGCGCCAGAGCATGGAGATCTCGTACGTGCCGCGCGCGCTGGCCCGCGGTGCGCGGCTGTATCCACTGGCGCGCGCGAGCGAGCTCTGGATCGAGCGCGGCCGCGCGGTGGGTGTACGCGGCAAGCTGCTGAACGAGGACGGCGAAGCCGATGGCCGCTTCGAGCTGCGCGCCAAGCGCGCGGTGATCGTCGCGGCCGGAGCCATCTACACGCCGGTGTTGCTGTGGAACAGCGGCCTGCGGCGCGCAGTCGGCGAAAACTTTCAGGCGCATCCGGGCGCCGCGGTCGTCGGCCGCTTCGATCACGCGGTCGGCATGGGCTTCGGCGCCACGCAGGCGTACGAGGTGCCGTTCCGCGAGCGCGGCTTCAAGGTCGAATCGCTGACCATGCCCCCCGAGCTCCTCGCCACGCGCTTGCCGGGGGCCGGGAGCGAGTGGCAGGAGCAGCTCGGTCGGCTCGACTACTTCGCCCAGTTCGCAGCCATTCAGCGCATGTCGGCTCGCGGCCGCGTGCGACCGGGCTTCTTCGGCATGGTCGATGTCCGCTACGATTTGCTGCCCGAGGATGTGCATCGCCTCAAACACTCGGTCGCGTTGATGGTGCGCATGATGTTCGCGGCCGGCGCCGTCGAGGTCTATCCGGGTGTCGCCTCGGCGCCCGAGCGCATGACCTCGCCCGAGCAAGCCGAAGCGGTGCTCGAGCGCGCGGTGGGACGCAAAGACTTCCACCTGATCGCCTCCCACCACTTCGGCACTGCGTCCGCCGGCGTGGACCCCACGCGCAGCGTCGTCTCGCCCGAGCTCAAGAGCCACGAGGTCGACGGCCTGTACGTGATGGACTCGAGCGCCCTGCCCACCAACCTCGGCGTGAACCCGCAGCACACCATCATGGCGCTGGTCTTTCACGCCGCCGAACGGCTGGCGAATCATTCGCGACCTGCGCGCAGCGCGGCGTGAACGTTACTTGCGATCCAGCGCTTCGCGCACGCGCCGGGTGAGCGTGGCCAGCGCGTACGGCTTCTGGATCAGATCGACGCCCTCGCGCAGCACGCCGTGGTGGGCGATGGCTTTCTCGGCGTAGCCCGAGGTGTACAGCACGCGCGTGGTGGGGCGCATCGCCTGCAAGCGCGTTGCCAGCTCGCGGCCGCCGAGCTTGGGCATCACCACGTCGGTGATGAGGAGATCGATCGGCTCGGCGGTCTTGCTCGCGACCTCGAGCGCGTGCTGTCCATTGTGCGCGCACAACACGTGGTAGCCGAGCTTCTCGAGCGCCGCCTGCGCCACGCGCAGGATCAGCGGCTCGTCTTCCACCACGAGCAGCGTCTCCTTGCCCGCCCGCCGCGTGATGCGTGGGGGTTCCGGCGCCGCCGGACGCAGGCTGCCGCGCGCCGGCAAGTAGATACGGAACGAGCTGCCGTTGCCCGCCTCGCTATAGACGTGGATGGTGCCACCTGCTTGCTTGACGATGCCGTGGCACATCGCCAGGCCGAGCCCCGTCCCACTCCCGGGCGGCTTGGTCGTGAAGAACGGCTCGAACAAATGCGCGCGCACCTCGGGTGTGATGCCCGTGCCGGTATCCGTCACGCTCAACTGCACGTAGTCGCCCGGCTCCATGTCCGGGTGCGTCTGCTCGCAGCTCGCATCGAGCGTGATCGCGTGCGTCTCGAGCGTCAGCCGCCCGCCCTGCGGCATGGCGTCGCGCGCGTTGACGATCAGGTTCATCACCACCTGTTCCATGCTGCCGACGTCGACCTGCACCGCGTTCAGCTCGGGCGCGAAGGCCAGCTCGACCTCGATGTGCTCGCCGACCAGACGCCGGATCATCGGCGCCATGCGCGCCACGATCTCGTTCAGGTTCGCGTCCTCGGGCGTCACGATCTTCTTGCGCGCGAACGCCAGCAACTGTTGGGTGAGCGATGCGCCGCGCGCAGCTGCGGCCTGGATGGCTTCGAGGTATTCCTGCGCCTTGGCGCCGCGCGGCAGCTCTTCCTGCGTGAGCTCGACGAAGGCGACCACGGCAGTGAGCAGGTTGTTGAAGTCGTGCGCGACGCCGCCTGCCAGCTGGCCGACGCTCTCCATCTTCTGCGAGCGCAGCAGCTGCTCTTCGAGCCTGGCCCGCGCTCTCTCCGCCTGCTTCCGGTCGGTCACGTCGGTGATCAGGCCGTGCCAGAGCGTCGAGCCATCGGACTCACGGCGCGGCAGCGCTTCGCCGAGCAACCAGCGCACCTCGCCGTTCGCCAGCGCCACGCGAAACTCGTGGTGCCAGGCAGCGAGCGTACGCGCCGACTCCTCGATGGATGACCGAGTGCTCGCCCCATCCGCCGGATGGATGGCCGAGAGCACGCGGTCGGCGTTCTGTCGCACGTCCTCCGGCCGCACGCGAAACACGTCGTACAGGCGTTCGCTCGCGTACGGAAAACACGAGCTGCCATCCGGGTGCAGCTGGTACTGATAGAGCACGCCCGGCACCAGGCTCGCGATCTGGCCCAGGCGCTCGAGCAACTCGCGCGAGCGCGCGGCTTCGCGCTTGCGTTCGGTGACATCGGTCGCGCACAGCGTCGCGGCCACCACCTGGTCGCGCTCGATCAGGGGACCGGCCCGCACGGAGGCCCACACGCGATGCCCCTCGAGGTCGGGCGGCCCCTGCACCTCGTACTCGTCGATGGTGCGGGTGGTGAACACGTGCTCGATCGCACGCTCCACGCGTTCGCGCGACTCGGGCGGCACGTAGTCGAAGCAGCTCGAGCCCACCACCTGCTCGGCGGTGAAAGGTGGCCGCACGCGGTTGATGAAGAGGATCCGCCCTTGCCGGTTCACGGTCATGATCGTGTCCGGTGCGGTGTGCAGGATCGACCAGAGCGCCGCCTCCGAAGCCTGGACCTTGCGTTCGAACTCGGCGCGACCATGTAGATCGCGCGCCACGCCCAGGATCGCGCCGTTATTGAGGCGCTGCGCCTGCAGCTCGATCTGCACGACCGAGCCGTCCTTGCGCACCAGCGACCAGATCTGCGTGTGCTGCTCGCCGGCATTGATCCCGGCCATCGCTGCGCGCTGCCGCACCAAGTCGCGCTCGATCACCAGCTTGCTGATGTGCATGCCGATCAGCTCGCCCGGGTCGTAGCCGAGCATGCGATGACCGCTGCGGTTTACCTCCAGGTACACACCGTCCGCGCTGCACACGAAGATGCCGTCGGTCGCCTCTTCGAACAAAAGACGCGAGTATTCATCGCGCGGGCGAGGACTGCTCTGGACCATCTTGCCCCCGAAGTCGTCTGCATGCTGACATCAAAAGCCCGGCGGGCACAAGCCGGGGCTTCGGGCCAGCCAGGCGCGCTCCGCTGCAGCTATCGGCTGCAGGCTCTCAGGGCTTGCCGCGGCCGAGCACTTCCTCGGGCGAATGCACCTCGGACAACCCGTCCTCGGATTGTGGCGCGGAGATACCGATCAGCTTCACTGCCATGCGGTACGGCCGAACTTCCCGGCTGGTGAGGCTGTCCTCGGGCAAGCCGTCCTCGGCGAACAGCCGCGCGTAGGCGTGGCTGGGCGAGCTGGTATGGGTCGCCTCGGGCAACAGGTACCGCCACGCACCCTTGTGCTCGTAGGCCACGCCGTGCTGCGCGAACACCACGCGGTCGACGAAGCCCGCGTCGCGCGCGCCGAGCTCCCCGTCGTCCTGCAGCAAGGAGACCTCGACCTGCAGCTTGGGCAGCAGCTTGTCGAGCTTGCCACCCATGGCCTGCTCGCGCTCCATCCAGCGCTGGCGTGCGACCTCTGCCGCCGTCAGCAGAGCGCGCGCGAACGACGAGCCACGCGCCGAACGCCACAAGCGTGCGCGCGACCCGCTGCGGAGCAGCACCATCACCTCGGCCGGTTCCATGCGCCGCGTCGCTTCCGGGAACGAACGCAGCCTCGGCGGCAGGGCGCCGCCCACCAGCCGGCGCGCGACTTCGGCCATCCCCGCGCGCAGACTCGGGCTCCAGTCGCGCACCGGGTCCAACACGTACAGCGCCGCGCGCGGCGACAGGTATGCGCCCTGCAACACCTGGCTGCGCGCGTAGCGCGCCAACTGAGCACCCAGCTTGTAGCGCTCGGGCAGCGCATCGCGCCGCGCGTCGACCAAGATCCCTTGCACGTTCGCGGTCTGCATGGCCTGCGCCAGCGCGCGTTCGTCGCTGCCTGCGAGCGCGCGATCCAGCTCTGGCCAGCGGCTCACCGGACCGAGCTCGCTGCCGTGCGCTTGCCTGCGCACCAGGTCCTCCCCGCCGAGCACTGCGATCCGGCCGCGTCCCACGAGCGCATGCTCGAGGTCCGCGGCGCTTTGAGCATCACAGCCGAGACCCGCGATCGCGAGACCGACCGCAGCCGAGAGCACCCATAGCCTGCTTAGCACCACTCGCGACACGGCGGACTCAGTAGCGCACGCCGACCACGAAGTGGAGCGTCACGGCACGTCGGAGATCGCTATCCACGCCGTCGCTCGTGGTATCGGCGTGGCGCTGCGGCACGGTCAGGTCGAGACCGAGCGAAAGCGCGGTCGAAAATGGGCCGTAGCGCTCCTCGACGCCCGCGAAGGCGCGGATCCGCGTCTGGTGCACGTCGGCGAAGCGCTGGTTGTTCTGGAGATCTTGGGCGTCGGTGGCCGAGGCGCAGTCTGCCCCGGCGGGCAGCGCGGGCTCGTCACTGGTCGGCGCCGGCTGGGCGCAAGCCTCCCAGGCCGATTCGGCGGGCGTGAGATCGATCGGCTGGGTGTGCGCGTCGACGATCAAGACCTGCAGCGCGAGCAACGGCGTCAGCTTATGCCGGCCGCCGACCACGTAGGGCTTGGAGAGCGTCACGTCGAAGGCCCAGGTCTGCAGGGACAGCTGCGATGAACCCACCAGCGACTGGAAGACCCCGCGCACGGCCACGTCCGGCAGCGCTCCGAGGCCCGAGCGATAGCCCTCGAACAGCGCCGCGCGCAGCTCGCCCGCCAGCAGCCAGAGCGAGGTGTCGAGACCGTGGCCGACGATGCCCCCGATCTCGAGGCCGAACGGCAGGCCCTTGCGGACCTCGAGGCGATTCCACGCCAGCGTGCCGTCGGGCGAGGGATTGAAGGCGTGCGTGGCCGGGTCGGGTCCGGCGCTGCCCGTCACCCAGTGCCGGCCGGAGATCGGCGTGAACGCCATGCTGAGCTCGAGCGAGAAGCCGCGCAGGCCGAGCGATGCGGCGCCGCCGTCGACTGCAGGCGCCACGCCCACGCCCAGATCGGACACGAGGCGTTCGAAGGCTTCGTCGTTCGTACAGAACGGGCCGCTCGCCGGGCAGCCGCCTTTGCCTGGAGGCAGGCGCAGGCGGGAGAGCTCGAGGTCCATGTCATCGGCACGCGCGGCGGAGGAGGAGAAGAGGAGGCAGCCGAGGGCTGCTAGCGGGAGCACGCGACCGAGCACGTTGCGGAGGCTATCGCAAGAGAGCGGGCACGGGCACGGGCACGGACACAGGCACGTGATATTACGAGCCGGGCAATGGCCCCGGTGACTCCCAAGCTGCGTTGTGCTCCCGTACTGCCGCCCTTTCGGGTGGTGTTGCTCGAGCCCGAGATCCCGCCGAACACTGGTTCCGTGGCTCGCAGCTGCGCGGCGACTGGCAGTCCGCTGCACCTGATCGAACCGCTCGGGTTTCGCATCGACGATCGATCGCTCAAGCGTGCGGGCATCGACTACTGGCACCTGGTCGACGTGAACGTGCACCCGAGCTTCGCTGCCTTTCAGGCGCACTACCCGGAGACACGCCTGCACTTCTTCAGCTCGGAGGCGGAGCGCTCGTATCACACCGCGGATATCCAGCCCGGCGACGCGCTCGTGTTCGGTAAGGAGTCGGTCGGGCTGCCGCGGGAGCTGCTCCGAGCCCATCCTGACCGCGTTTGGGGTATTCCGACCAGCGGTCGCATCCGCAGCCTGAACCTGTCCAATGCGGTTTCCATCGTGCTTTTCGAGGTCTTGCGCCGTGCAGGTGGCTTCGACCAGCTGTTCGTAGAATCGCCCGACCCCTGAAATCCCAGGATGTGCACCGGTGCACGCCTCTGGCATACTCGGTTTCGTGCTGTCGTCCCGAGTTCGTGTCCTCGGCCTGAGTGTGGCCTGTGTGCTGTGTGCCTCCAGTCTGGCCCGCGCGCAGCTGGTCGAGTCGGTGCTCGACTCCGAGAAGGCGAAGGAAGAAGGCCTGCCGTTCCGGGGCACGAGCTTCACCTTCGGCCAGACGCTGTCGAGCGACAGCCTCTTGAAGAGCGAATATCAGTCCTACAACCCGAGCTACAGCTTCGGGTTCTCGCTCGACTTGATGTGGCACTTCAATCGCACGTTCTCGCTGCGGCTGAACCAGGAGCTGGCGGTCGAGCTGACAGACTCCGACAGTACGACCGACAACCGCATGCCGCTGTTGTCCGATACGTTCGCCACCTTCGATGCCAAGGTGGTGGACCAGAAGGTCTCTTCGGACTTCGAGTGGACGCTCCACACCTCGGGCTCGCTGTCCGCGCCCACGTCGCTGGCCAGCCAGGCCGCGACGATGGTGCTCGGCATGCGCTTCGGCGTCGCCGGCGGCCTGACCTGGCCGAAGATCATGAGCGGCCTGGGTGCGAACGTGACCGCGGGCTACCAACACCGCTTCACGACCTCGAACGTGCCGCAGTACGAGGCCGAGTATCCGTGCAGCGCCGGCAGCGCGTCGATGACGATGTGCTCGCAGATGGGCACCGGCAGCAACATCCGCAACGCCATCACGCTCGGGGCGACCGGCGATCTGCGCCTGAACGAGGCCTGGGGTCTGTCGCTGGGCGTCTCGCACGTCTGGAAGCGCGGCGCGGATCTGGCCGACTGGTCGTACACGAGCGATGACGGTCAGACCATCACGTTGCCCGACGAGAGCGTGACGCACTGGCGTAACTCCACCACGCTCATTGCAGGTGTCGGGTTCCTGATCGTGCCCTGGCTCAGCCTGGGTTTCGAGGCGACCAATACGTTCCGAGATCGCGGCCTCGGCGCCGAGCTGCGCGTGCCGTTCCGCATGGTCGATACGTACCTCGGCCTGAACCTCGGGCTGCGGATCGACGAGCTATACCTGGCCGCGAGCGGCAAGGGCTCTTCGGACGACGACGAGTAGCAACGTCAGTTGGGGGCGCCGTTGTCGTCGTTGAGCGCGATCACCAGCGCCGCGACGCTGAACGACAGCGAGAAGATCGGGCCGAGCGCGGACATGACCTCGCCGAAGTTTTCGAGCCAGTGGTCGGTCACGAACACCACGTCGCCCGGGTAGAGCTCGTAGTCGTGCGTCGTGCCGTCGACCACGTCGCGCAAGCTGGCCTCGTACACGCGCGTCGCGTCGATCGGGCCGCGCACGATGCGGATATCACTCTTGTCGGCGCCAGTGGTTACGCCACCCGCCATCGCCAACGCCTCGGTCAACCGCACGCCCGGCGACCACTGCACGACGGTGGCCTCGTCGACTTGACCGAACACGCTGATGGTCAGGCCGCGCTCCGAGGGGATCGTCACCTGATCTCCGGCTTGCATGAACACGTTGTGCATGATGTCGCCGTTCATGGCTTTTTCGAAGTCGACGGGGAGCTCTGCGCCTTCACGGATCAACCGCGCCGTCCGCAGGTCCGAGCCGCTCACCAGCTGGCCGTTGACCAGGTTCGTGATCGTGCCTCCCGCCAGCATGATGATGTCTGCCAACCGAGCCGCCGGCTGGAGCGGGACGACACCCGGGGTACGCACCGCACCGCCGATGGTGACCTTGTGACCGTCGAGGTTCGCGATCGTCAGCGTGACGTGGATCAGCGAGTCGTAGCGCTTGAGCGCTTCCTTGAGCTTGGCTTCGGCCGCGACCAGCCCGAGACCCTTGACCTCGACGTCGCCCGCCAGCGGCATGTGGACCGTACCGGCGGGTTCGACCAGCACGTTCGGCAGCGTGGTGGTCTGGTTGGAGATCAGCTCGACGTTCAGGCGATCACCGGGCAGCAGCACGAGCGGCGGCGGTCGATCGTCGGCGAGGCCGCCCTTGCGCGCCAGGATCGGCGCGGCGAACGCCTTGTCATCCAGCGGATGGCGGGGAGCCTGAGGCAGGCTCGCACCACAACCCGACGCGATCCACAGCACGGCCAGCGCGAGCGCGCCGACCCCGAACGACCCAGTTCGTGACGCATTCATGGAGGCCGCATCATCTCACGGAGGCGGCACGACACAAGCCAGAGAATGTCAGGCCGGACGCGCTTCCCAGAAGCGTTCGACCTCGCCAACGCGGTCGGGCAGGCGCACGAAGTCCGGGTTCAGTCCGACCAGCAACAAGCCGATCCCCGAGTTGCGACCCAGCCGCGAACGCAGCTGCGCGACCTCGGCGACCGACAGCGTGCCTGCCGCGACCACGACGAGCACGCGATCGGCCAGGCGCGCTGCACGGCGCAGCGAAGGTCCATCCGGCGGACCATCCCAGGCTTGCGCGATGGTCAGCGTGTCGCTGCCGCGCCGCATCAGCGCCTGGCCCGTGCCGGCCGCAGGTGGGTTCGAGGGCCCGAGCTCGGGCGCCACGTGCACGTTGGTCGCACCGCGCGCCGAGCGGTCTTCCACGACCGGTTGATTCGCGCCCACGACACCGCGCTGTGACCAGCCGGTCAAGTGGCTCAGCCAGTAGGCTATTTCACGGGCGAGCGGCACTTCATTCACGCGCGCACCGACCACCAGCGTGGTGCCGCGTACGGCGGGAGCCGCGTCGCTCAGCTCGTCGACCAGTACGCCGAGCGTGGTTTGCTCCCGCGGCCAGGTCGATGACGCGATCACCGCCGCGTTGGCCCAGAAGCCGGCCTCGCGCGCGGTGTGCACGCGCAGGCCCTTGAGCTCGAAGGCCAGGATGCCGAGGAACGCCAGCACCAGCGCGGCCAGCGGGAAGCGGATCGCGATCTCGCGGCGCTTCGACGGGTTCGAGTTCTCCGGCACGCCGGCCGCCGTCACGACGCGGAAATCCGCGGCGGCGTTCCGCACCTCGTCGCGCACGCGCACGCGCTGGGTCTCGAGCTCGGTCAGGCGCGTCTCGAGCAGCTGGATGCGCGAGGTGAACTGCTGGGCCTTGCCCTCCGCCTCCGACAGCTGCTGCACGCGCTTCTCGGCCTCTTCGGCGAAGCGGCGGTACGTCTCCTGACGCTGGGCGGCGGCTTCGCGCAGCACCTTGCTGTCGGCCAGGCCGGCCTTGAGCGAGAGGTACTGCGCGTTCGGAGAGACGCTCACCGCGCCTTGCACCATGGTCGGGTTGTTCTTCACCCGGTCCTCGAGGCCCTTCACCTGTGCCTCGAGCTGAATGATCGTCGGGTGGTCCGCGGCCAGGTGCGCGCGCGCAGCCACCAGCTGCGTGCGCAGATTACCCAGCGCGATCGCGTCCGGGTTGCTGGCGGTCGTGCCGGACTGCGTGACCTGCGGCACGCGCCCCACTTCGTCGCTCAGCTTGCGCTGGCGCGCCTCTTCGCTGGCGGCCTCGGCGTTCGACTGCTCGGCTTCCTGCTTGAGCTTCGCGGCCTTCTCGATCGCCAGCTTGGTCTCGAGCGCGAAGTCCGACACGCCGACTTCCTTGCGGAAGGACTCGAAGCCCTCGCGCGACTCGGCGAGCTGCTTCTGCGCGACCTCGATGTCGGTCTCGATCGCCTGCAGCCGCTCGCGGCCGCGGGCCATACCCACCTTGCGCTGGTGCTCCAGGAAGACTTCGACCGTGGTGTTGGCCAGCTTGGCGGCGCCCTTCCCGGTCGGCTCGGTGACTTCGACCACGACCAGGTGGCTCTGGCCGTCGAACAGGAGGTTGATCTTCTCCTTGAGCTCGTCGAGGCGGGCCTTGGAGCCGATGCGCTTGCGAACCTCCATCAGGTTCACCGGCAACTTGATGCTGTCTACTTGGGTGAGGAAGCTGCGGTCGCTCGGCTCGGCGTTGCTCGAGGGCTCCCACATGATCGTGGCGCGCGAGGTGTAGGACGGCTTGATCAGCAGCGCCGCGACGCCCAGACCGACCAGCGCCCCGATGGCCGCGGCGATCGGCAGCGCGCGCCAGTTGCGCTTGATCGCCTGCAGCAAGCGCCCGAAGTCGACAGGAACCCCGGGCCGCCCTCGATACTCATCCTCTGAATCGTACTGGTCCACGAACTTATTCTGACCCACCTGGACACCATCGCGCAGGATGGTTGTCGCCCTAGATTAAGCCCCTGCCGCGCGCAGCGGTTAATATGCGTTCTTCCCGCGAAACGCGCCAAGAATGGTCATGAGGATTATCTTCAGGTCCATCAGCAGGGCCCAATCGCGGATGTAGGCCAAGTCGTACTCGACACGCTTCTCCATTTTCTCGAGCGTGTCCGTCTCACCTCGCCAGCCATTCACCTGGGCCCATCCGGTGATGCCAGGTTTGACCTTGTGCCGCAGCATGTAGCCCTGAATCAGGGCTCGGTACTGCTCGTTATGGACGACCGCATGGGGCCGCGGCCCGACGATCGACATCTCTCCAGTAAGCACCTGGATGAACTGCGGCAACTCGTCGAGCGAGGTCCGGCGCAGCACCGCGCCCACCTTCGTGACGCGCTGATCGTTCTTCTGGGCCTGCTTCACCTCGGGCCCGTCTTCCATCACCGTCATCGTGCGGAACTTCAGCACGCGGATTTCTTCGCCATTCAGCCCGTAGCGGCGCTGCTTGAAGAAGACGGGACCGCGCGAGCTGAGCTTCACGCACAGTGCGACGATCAACATCGGCAGCGCGATCACGCTCATGATCAGGCTGCCCAGCACCAAGTCTTCTAGCCGCTTGGCCACGCCGTCTATACCGTGGAACGGGTTCTCGACCACGCTCATCACGGGTACGTTGCCCACTTGGCCCCACTGCGCGCGCAGCACGTCGAAGCCGCCGAAGTCGTAGGCCAGGTAGACCGATGCGGTCGTGTCCTGCAGGCGCCGGATGATGGCGTTGATGCGCGGCTCCGCGCGCAGCGGCAGGGCGATGTACACCACGTCGATCGCGCCGTGCCGGGCCTCGGCGACCAACTTGTCGAGATCCCCCTTCACCTGGCCGGCCGCGGGGTCCATCGGGTGTAAGCGGGAGACGTGACGGTCGTCGTAGAAGCCGGCCAGCTTCATGCCCATCCAGGGCGACTGGTGGATGCTGATGGCCAGTTCCTCGCCCAGAGGGGACGCGCCTGCGATGGCCACGGTGCGCGTGTTGTAGCCGCGCGCGCGTACCTCCTGCAGGATGATGCGGAACGCGACGCGCGATGTTGCAACCAGCGCCGGTGCCAGCGCGAACCAGCTCAGCATGATGATGCGCGAGTAGTCCTCGGAGGTCTTCGTCATGAAGGCCAGCATCAACAGCAGCGGCACGACGAACGCCCAGCAGAACCAGACGCGGGTGAACTCGCTCTTCACCGGCTCGGCGCGCCAGGCCCTGTACAAACCTTGCGCTTGGCCGACCATGTAGAAGAGCACGACGCCGAGGGCGGCGGCGGTGCTGTGCCGCGTCTCCCATTCCTCGGGGTAAGCCAGACAAGCGAACCAAAGTGCCGCAGTGATCCAGAACGCGTCACCTACGCGCGCGAGGAAGTCCAGCTTGGCTTCGTGCGGGCGAATGATGCCGTCTCGTGCACCAGCAAGTCTCGCGGGTGGTTTATCCATCGAAGTTTAGTTGGGTACTCCGGGCTGGGTGGTTGCGCACAGCCTTGACAGCCCCGGTCCTCAGCAGGTTTCGTGCCACGCGGAACCCGAGCAGAGACCGCGGGAATTCAACCCCTTGTTGCTACGTATCCCCCGACCATCCCAAAGTCGCGCTGTAGTGTGCGTTGCGCTGCACAGACTGTGCAAGCACATCGAGCTTTGCCTGTGATTTTGGCCACTGAGGTTTGTGTCAGCAGATCCCCGGCCGCCCCAGAGCTAGGTAAACTGGCGCCAGCGCCAAGGGCTGTGGTCGGCTTTCGAGAACGTGGTATAGGCGCAGCGCGGCAAGCCTTGGCACACCTCCCCGCTGCCGACCCAAGGAGTGACTTTCCATGAGCGCACGCATCCATCCGAACGACGCCCTCTTCGCCGGTGAGAAACCCTTCCCGATCATCAACACCTGCGAACACTTCGCGGGCAGCGAGAAGCTGATCGAGAAGGCCATGGAGCTTCAGACAAAGCTGGAAGGCATCTTCGACATCACGATGGATTGCGAGGACGGCGCCAAGCAGGGTGAAGAGCGCAAGCACGCGGAGATGGTCGTGGCGATGGCCAAGTCGGCCAAGAACGTCCACAAGAAGGCGGGCGTCCGCATCCACGACCCGAGCAACGCGCACTGGAAGCAGGACGTCGACATCCTAGTCCCCGGCGCCGGCGCCGAGCTGGCGTACATCACGCTGCCCAAGCCAACGCGCGTCGAGCAGGTGAGCGAGCAGATCGCGTATATCCAGGAGGCCTGCAAGAAAGTCGGGCTGAAGCGCGAGATCCCGATCCACGTGCTGGTCGAGACGCACGGCGCGCTGCGCGACGCCTACGAAATCGCCGCGTTGCCCTGGGTCCAGGTGCTCGACTTCGGCTTGATGGACTTCGTGTCCGGCTTCCACGGCGCGATCAGCTCGGAGTGCATGCGCTCGCCCGGTCAGTTCGATCACCGCGCGATCGCCTACGCCAAGGCGCGCGTGGTCTCGGCGGCGATGGCCAGCGGCGTGGTTCCCGCGCACAACGTGACGCTCGACCTGAAGAACATCTACCAGACCTACTCGGACGCTTCGCGCGCGCGGAATGAATTTGGCTTCCTGCGCATGTGGTCGATCTACCCCGCGCAGATTCAGTCGATCGTCGACGCCATGAAGCCCAAGCACGACGAGGTCGAGCAGGCGGTGAACATCCTGCTCGCCGCGCAAGACGCCAACTGGGGCCCCATCCAATACGACGGCGAGCTGCACGACCGCGCGACGTATCGCTACTTCTGGGAGCTGGTGCAGAAGGCCAAAGTCACCGGCGTGAAGCTGCCCGAAGCCGGCGTCTCGCGCTGGTTCGTCTGACGCCATGTCGGAAGAGCGCGGCGTCCGGTACTGGCTGATGAAGAGCGAGCCGGACGCCTTCTCCATTGCCGATCTCAAGAAGCGCAAGCGTTCACCCTGGGACGGCGTGCGCAGCTTCATGGCGCGCAACCAGATGCAGTCGATGCGCGTCGGTGATCTCGCGCTGTTCTATCACTCGAGCACCGAACCACCGGGCGTGGTGGGCCTCGCGCGCATCGTGCGCGAGGCGTACCCGGACCACACCCAGTTCGAGCGCAAGAGCAAGTACTTCGACCCGCGCGCCAAGAAGGACAAGCCGCGCTGGTTCATGGTCGACGTCGAGTTCGTCGAGCGCTTCCCGTCGATGGTCAGCTTGGCCGAGCTGAAAGCGGATCCAGCCCTCCACGGCATGCTGGTCGTGCGCCGGGGCATGCGGCTGTCGGTCCAGCCAGTCGAACCTGGCCACATGCAGCACGTTTTGGCCCTCGCCAAGGCCGACACTCGCCTGGCGCAGTTGTAGGTTCAAGGGCGCGCAAAGACTGCATTTTTGCGCGCGAGGCGCGGTGTTACGATCACTGCTCGGTGAGCGGGCCGGTCAAAGAGGACAAGGATGCGCAAGGCCAGCCGCGGCGCGTGGAGCCGACGACTGGCACCGCGCCGATCCGGGGTCCGAGCCAGAATCTGTTCGAGCTCGACGCGCCGAGCATCCCGAGCGCGTCCGGCATGCACGCGCTCGACCTGCCGCCTGTGGCCCCGGGAACGCCGGCCAACGACGCGGGCACCCGGCCCGCGGCCTTCCAGCCGATGCCCGGGCGAGACCGCGAGTCGGCGCTGATCGACGCGGAGTTCGCGGCGCTGGCCAGCACCACCGAGCTGGAAGTGCCGCTGGCAGCTGCACACGCCGCGACCGCGCAGCAGCGCGGTACGACGCGCGCGCTGACTCACGTCCCGCCCGAGCAAGACTTCGACCGCTCGCTGCGCTTGCCGCGTCCCAACGAGGAGGCCATCGAAGCACGCCGCGGCCGGCTGGCGGTGCGCTACAAGGCCGCTTGCGCCGCGTACAAGCTGCTCACTGGCTTCGAGGGCCTCGAGCTGGGCAGCAACAACCGCCGCGAGGCGGTGGAAGCTTTCAGCGCGTACGAGTCTGGCCTGCGCGCTGCCCTGCCACCCGCTGCCGTTGGCGAAGCCAAGCGCGACGCGGACTCGCTGCACAGCTTGTTGCCTGCGCCGGGCCTCGACGAGCTCGAGCGCTCGCTGAGCAAGATCGAGGACAAGCTGCTGTCGCTCGATGACGGCATGACCGAAGACGACTTTCACGCTCGCGTCTCGAAGCAGAAGCAGCCTATCAAGACGCTGCTGCGTTACGCACGCATGCTGGCGATCCGCCGCTTCAACATCGGCTACCGGCGCGACCGCTTCGAATACCTGGCCGTCGAGCTGCTGAGCACGGAGAGCCAGGAAAAGCGCAGGCAGCTCCTGCCGCGCGACAAGGCCGCGACGGTGCTGCACCACCTGCTCGCCGGTCTGCAGCAGCCGGCAGCGACGGAGGAGCGCGGTCCGGCCACCGCGCATCTGCGCGAAGCGCTCGATCGGCTGGCGGAGATCGGCAGCTCGAAGGAGTTCTTCGAGAGCGAGTTCTTCCTGGATCTGCATGGTTACAAGATCTCCATGCGCGATCACATCACGTGCCCCGAGTTCTTGTACCTGTGCGCCGCGCTGGACGTGGAGCTGCACAACCGCATGCTCGACTGGTGCAGCTCGGGGACGCCCACCTGGCAAGCCCTGCAGCAGGAGCTCGCGCAGCAACGCGCGTCGGCCGAGGACGTCTTCGGTAACTTCAAGCACCCGCGCTCGACGCCGGCCGCCAAGTCCTCGCCGCGGCCGCAGCCGTCGAAGGACGCCGTCCCTGCGCCCGTGCCGCAGCGCCGCAAACGCAAGCGCAAGCGCAGCGAAGCCGCCGACCAGCTCAACCCCGAACAGCGCAAGGCACTGCTGAAGCTCGCCGCGGCAACGCTGGTGATCATCCTCACGACCGGCTCGGTGCTGTACTCCCTGGATGCCGTGCAGTTCGGCACCCCGCTCGAGTCCCTCACCGTCGCTCAGCTCGAGGACCTCTCACCGCTCCTGGTACGCGCAACCGTCGACCCGCGTCACAAGAAGCTCGACGGCTTGATCTCGCGCAAGGCCTGGGTGCGACTGACGAAGACCGAACGCCGCAATGCAGCGGCCGACGTGGCGGCCAAGCTCAAGCGCATGGGCGTGTCCAACGCGCGGCTGATGGCGTACAAGACGCCGGCGATCCAGATCGAGTTCGACACCGTGGTCTACGTCGACGAGAGCGGCGCCGGCAGTTAGCGGAGCGTCACTCGATCTCCTGGAACATGTACAGGCCGCGTGCGTGGTAGAGCACGTTGTTGTCGTCGGTGCCCACGGCGAGCTCGAACGAGCTCAACGTCTTGTCGTCGTCCAGGTCACCCTGCGCGTACAGCGTATACACGGTCGAATCCAGGGCGCTTCCGCCGCACGTGCTCGTGGTGGTTTCGGTGGACAGGCCGTACGAGTAGTAGACGTAGTCGGCGATGCTGAAGCCCAGGGCGCGGAAGCTCGCATCCGCCGTCATGCGTTGTTTCTGCGCGTGGGGCGTGGCCGGGTTGGGGCTAGCGTCGTCGACCGTGCAACCGGTGGTGATGCCGGCGCTCTGACCCTGTTTGGCGCGCTCCGCGCTGTAGTAGACCGACGCGCTCTTGAACATCGCGCTCAGGTTGCCGGAGGCCTCCCCGGTCTTCGAGCGCAACACCATGGCGCGGTAGGTCGGTATGGCCAGTGCGGCGAGAATGCCGATGATCGCGACCCCGATCATCAACTCGATCAGACTGAACCCGGACTGCCCTGCGCTCTTCATCGTCGTATCTCATTTTATCACGCCCGAGCTGTCTCACTGAAATTTCGCCGCACACCTGCAGCGGACAGCGGCGCCTGCGCGTGGGAGGGCCGGCGCAGAGGTGCGAGGTGCGCTCCGGTGGCGTGCTGCGCCCAAGCGTGGAACCATGAGAGTCCGTCCGAGAGGTGGCCCATGCGAGGATCGAACGACACACCCAGCGCACGCCAGAGGCTCGCTTCAGTCGTACTGACGGTCATCGGACCGGATCGCCCCGGAATCGTCGAGCTACTGTCGACCACCATTGCCGCTCACGGCGGCAACTGGGAGCAGAGTCGGATGGCCCGCTTGGCCGGACAGTTCGCCGGCATGGTGCACGTGACCGCCGCGCAGGATGACGTGAACGCGCTGCACCGCGCGCTCGACGGCCTCGCGAGCTCGGGCCTGCGCGTGGTGAGCACCGCGAGCGCGAGGAGTGAGCGCGGCCCGCTGCGCGCGTATCGGCTGTCGCTGGTGGGCGACGATCGCGAGGGCATCGTCCGCGACATCTCGCGCGCCCTCTCCGCGCGCGAGATCAACGTCGAGGAGCTCGACACGCGCTGTGAGAGCGCCCCGATGTCCGCCGAGCAGTTGTTCCACGCCAGCGCGCTGCTGCACGTGCCGCCCAACATCGAGATCGCCGAGCTGCGCAAGACGCTCGAAGCGCTGGCCGACGATCTGATGGTCGAGCTGAAGCTGGTGGCCGAAGACCGCTAGCTGCGCTGCGCGAGCTCCCAGCCTTTGTCGGAGGCCAAGCGCACGCGCACGGTGTACGTGCCGGCTTCCTTGCCGCTGCTGGCGTTGCCCGACAGGCCGCGCTTGACCACGCCCTGCACGATGCTGGCGTAGCGGAACAGCGAAAACGCCAGGTAGAATTCGAAGTGCGGGATGCCCTGCTGGCCGTTGTGCTTGCAGTACTCCGCCACGTACTCGGCCTCGGTCGGAATGCCGCTCTCGGGCCCTGCCAGTTCGGCCAGCGCCGGACGCTCGGGCCCGGGCAGGTGGTACGCCATGCAGTTGTAAGCGAGGTCGGCCAGCGGGTTGCCCAGCGTCGAGAGCTCCCAGTCGAGCACGGCCAGGACGCGCGGCTCGGTTGGATGGAACACCATGTTGTCGAAGCGGTAGTCGCCGTGGACCAGCGTGGTGGTCTCGTCCGGCGGCATGTGCGCCGGCAGCCACTCGATCAAGGCGTCCATGCTCGGGATCGATTCGGTCTTGGAGGCCACGTATTGCTCGGTCCAGCGGCGGATCTGGCGAGCGAAGTAGTTGCCCGGCTTGCCGTAATCTTTCAGGCCGCGCGCAACGTAGTCCACGCCGTGCAGCGCGGCGAGTACGCGCGCCATCTCGGCGTACAGCGCGCCGCGCTCTGCAGCTGGCAGCTGCGGCAGAGTCGGATCCCAGAAGATCCGCCCGGACACGTACTCCATGACGTAGAACTCGGTGCCGATGACCGAGGCGTCGTCGCAGTACCAGATCGGCTTCGCCACCGGCACGCCGCTGCCGTACAGCCCGCGGATCACCTTGTACTCGCGGTCGACCATGTGCGCCGTGGCGAGCAGCTGTCCGGGCGGCTTCTTGCGCAAGACGTAGTCACCGCGTCCAAGGACGGTCAGCTTGTAGGTCGGGTTGCTCTGCCCACCGGAGAATTTCTGAACTTCGATCGGCGCGTCGAACTCGGGCAGCTTCTGCGCCAGATACGCGCGCAGCGCCTGCGCATCGATCGGTAGTGCGTGAGACGTCAGCAGCTCGGGTCGCTCCATGGCGGCAGACGTTCTCCGAAAATCCCGGACACATCAACCGTAGAGCGTCAGCAATCGCGCTTCGTAGCGCCTGCGCACGTTCTCGCGCTTGAGCTTGAACGTGGGCGTCAGCATGCCGTTTTCGCGCGTGAACGGCTCGGTCTCGATCCAGAAATTCCGGACCAGCTCGAAGGTCCGAAAATCCTTGCTGTGCTTGAGAATTTCTTCTTCGTACAAGCGGCGAGTGCGGCGGTCGGACAGGAGCTGCTGGGGCGTGGTCAGCTCCCCGCCGAAGTAGCCCTGCAACGCGGGCAGGTCGGCCACGATCAGCGCGACGTTGTAAGGCTGTCCAGCGCCGTAGACCATGCAGTTCGAGATGAACGGACTCAGCTTCAGCTTCTCCTCGAGCGGCGCAGGCGCGACGTAGCGGCCGTTGTTGAGCTTGTAGAGTTCCTTGATGCGGCCCGTGACGAACAGGTAGCCTTCGTCGTCCAGGTAGCCGATGTCGCCGGTGTGCAGCCCGCCGTCGCTGTCCAACACGGCGGCGGTGTCCTCGGGCCGGTTATGGTACCCGGCCATCACGCCGTGGCCGTAGACGACGATCTCGCCCTCGCGCGAGTCCGCGCCCGGCACCGGATTTCGCCGATCGATCACGATGTGCGTGCCCGGCAAGGCCTTCCCGACCGAGCCGAGGCGGGCGCCACCGCTGGGGTTGGTGGTGGTCGAGCCGCTCGACTCGGTCAGCCCGTAGCCCTCGTAGATGGTCACGCCGACTGCGCGTAGAAACTCCGCGACCTCGATCGACAGTGGCGCCGCACCCGAGAACGCCAGCCGCAGGCGCCCGCCCAGACGAGCCTTGAGCTTGCCGATCACCAGCTTCTCGGCGAGGTTGAGCGAGACGCGCTGCGAGATGTTCAGGTGCTCGCCGCGCTGCTGCTTGGCGCGCAGGCGCAGGCCCTGATCGAACATGTTGCGGCTCATCTCGGGCTCGCGCGCCAGGTCGCGCTGCATGTCGTGATAGAACTGCTGCCAGATGCGCGGAACCGCGTAGATCATCGTGGGCCGCACGCGGGGCATCTCTTCGAACAGCTGGTCGGCGTTGCGGCAGATGGCGACGCTGGCGCCGACCGCGAAGGCCAGGTTCATCTCCACACCGCCACCGAACACGTGCGCCCAGGGCAGAAATGACATGCAGCGCGGATCCGGGCCGTAGTCGCGGAACTCGCGCAGCGCCGAAGCGTTGCTGGCCAGGTTTCGGTGGGTGAGCCGGACGCCCTTGGGTTCACCGGTTGTGCCAGATGTGTAGATGATCGTGGCGACATCGGTCGGCAGCGGCGTGCGCGCGCTGACCGAGCGCTCCGTGCCGCGGCGCATCAGCGCACCCCACGAGGCCGGATCCTCGTAATGCGCCTCGATCGTGATCACGTGCTGTAAATCCAGCAAATCCTCGCGCAGCGAGGCCACGCGCGCGGCCACCGACGGGTTCGCGACGAAGCAGACTTTGGCCCCGGAGTCGGAAAGGATGAACTTGAGCTCCGAGTCGTGTTGCGCCTCGAACATCGGGACATAAATCGCGCGTCGCTGAAACGTCGCCTGCGCCGCGATGACCCATTCGATGCGGTTGTCGCAAATGATCGCCACCCGGTCGCCGCGTCCGACCCCCAGCAGGGCCAGCCCCGCGCGGAAGCGGTCGACCTGCAAGGCCAGCTCGGCGTACGTGGTCCAGTGCCACTCCTTGCCCTTGAGCACGCCAAAAGCCGGCCGTTCGGCGTAATGCTCGACCGCCTGTTGAAACAGTTCGACCAGGTGCGCGAAGCGAGGCGGTGACTCGTTCATGGACTCGGGTCAGTCAGTTGCCGATGCAGCTGACGATGCTGAACACTCCGACATACAAATTCGTTCCCAGGGCAGGACGCAATCCAGACATTCCTATAGGCGCGCGCCCGGCGTCCCAGCCACACGTGCAAGCTTAAGATTCTCCGCGGCGGAGGGAAGTGAAACTCGCTTTCGCGAGGTTTCCTGCCGGCCAGGTGGCGGATCGGGTATTGCGCGCGTGGCGGGGTCGCGCAATTGTCCCGGGCCCCAGACAGGAGAAGCCAGTGAGAGAAGCCGTCATCGTGTCCACAGCGCGTACCCCGATCGGTAAAGCCTACCGCGGCGCGTTCAACAATACCGAGGCCCCGACCCTGGGAGGCCACGTGATCGCGGCCGCGGTCGAGCGGGCTAAGATCGAGCCCGGCCAGGTCGAAGACGTGATCCTCGGCTGCGCGATGCAAGAAGGCACGCAAGGTTTCAACCTCGCCCGTCAAGCGGCGCTCACGGCAGGATTGCCGGTGACGGCGGCCGGCATGACGGTCGATCGCCAGTGTTCCTCGGGCCTGATGGCGATCGCCACCGCGGCCAAGACGGTCGTGTGCGACGGCGTGGACATCATGGTCGCAGGCGGGATGGAGTCCATCAGCCTCGTTCAGAACGAGCATCGCAATCGTTTCCGGGTCCCCGACCCGAACCTCCGGCAGAAGAAGCCCGAGGTCTACATGGCGATGATCGACACCGCCGAAATCGTGGCGAAGCGCTATCAGATCAGCCGCGAAGCGCAAGACGAGTATTCGCTTGAAAGCCAGCGCCGCACCGCTGCCGCACAGGAAGCCGGCCGGCTCGACGCCGAGATCGCGCCGCTCGCGACCAAGCAGGCGGTCGTGAACAAAGAGACCAAGGAAGTCAGCTACAAGGACGTGAAGCTGACCCGCGACGAGGGCAACCGGCCCGACACCACGCTCGCCGGCTTGTCCGGCCTCGCGCCCGTGCGCGGTGAAGGCAACTTCGTCACCGCAGGCAACGCCAGCCAACTTTCGGATGGCGCGAGCGCGTGCGTGCTGATGGAGCGCAAGGTCGCGCAGCAGCGCGGGCTCTCGCCGCTCGGCATCTACCGCGGCCTGGCCGTCGCTGGCTGCGAGCCGGATGAGATGGGCATCGGCCCCGTGTTCGCGATCCCGCGCCTGCTCGCGCGCAATGGCCTGAAGGTCGACGACATCGGGCTCTGGGAGCTGAACGAGGCGTTCGCGGTGCAGGTGATCTACTGCCGCGACAAGCTGGGCATCCCGCAGGAGCGCTTGAACGTCAACGGCGGCGCGATCGCGATCGGTCACCCGTACGGCATGAGCGGCGCGCGCATGACCGGCACGGCCTTGCTGGAAGGCAAGCGCCGCGGCGTGAAGTACGTCGTGATCACGATGTGCATCGGCGGCGGCATGGGCGCGGCCGGCCTGTTCGAGGTCGCTTAATTTCCGGGGGAACGTCGCACGTTCCCCCGCCCCGGCGAAGCCGGTGGCCCCACCGACTGGCGACACGAGGTTCACTTCGCTCACGGGATGCACGCGATGACGAACCGAATCTCGAACCAGTCGCTGGCCTACCGTTTCGGCTTGGTCTCGTTCTGACGTAGCAGGAGCAAGCGCACCTCGCGGGCAGCCTCGAGGTGCGCTGGATCCACCGTGACTGTGCGCCGGAAATAGTGCAGCGCTTCGCGGTTCTTGCCCATGCGCTTGTAGCAGCGCGCCTTGGTGTAGAGCGCGTTGACTTCGTCGGGGTGGATGCGCAGCGCTTGATTGACCGTCTCGACGATCTCCTTGGAGATGGTGCCTTCGATGCCCTGGCCGTACAGCACCGACGCCAACATCCCGAGGTACGCCGGGTTGCGGCGCTCTTCCTCGACCAGCGCCCGGATGATCGGTAGCGCCTCGTGGAACGCGTTGCGCAGGCAGAGTGCCTGCACGCGGCGAAACTTGCCGGCGGAGTCGAGCTCGTCGACCGGTTCGGAGTTCGGCCGGGGCGTCACGCGGCTGATCGGCCGGCTGGGCGTGGTCACACGAGGCCCAGCGTTGCTCGAGATCGGACCGGACGCGGGCCGCTGCTGTTCGAGCGGCGGATCCACCACGCGTCCGGGCGGCGGGCTCGGCATCTCGGGGCGCAGCGGTGTCCGGCGCATGCCGAATGCACCCGGCGGCGTGACCGACCGCGGCGTGACCGACCGCCCCGCGGGTGGACGCGGGGACGGCGTGACTGCTGGCCCGGCCGACGGCGTGTGG
>DATEOF010000495.1:0-54559 GCA_035274465.1 Polyangiales bacterium | reverse complement strand
GACCGCGGCCACGGCGCTGGCGGCCAGCGCGCCGCTCGGCGCGTCGATCACGTCGAGCAGCGGGATGATGGCCAGGCAGCCGACGGCGGCGCCCGTCAGATCGAAGCCGTAGGCGATGCTGGGCGGCAATCCAGCACGCGTCAGCGCCACGGCCAGGGTCGTACCGGCCAGGATGAAGGGCAGGGCCAGCGCGCCTCCTGAGCCGAGCAGCGCGAAGAAGCTCATCAGGTCGTTGACCGGTGCCAGCGGATTCGCCAGGGCCAGACCCACGCAGATTGGCGTGGCCGCCGCGAATCCCAGCGCGGACTGGGCCAAACGCTGCGGGACGCGTTCCTTCGGGAACCACGCCGGCATCACGAACACCAGCACTGCGCCCGCGGTCATGCCGAGCATGCCGAGCGAGATCACGAAGAACGCGAGGTGGTACCAGGCGCTCACGCTCGTGATGCGCGTCAGCAGCACCTCGAGCATGAGCGTCGCCATGGCGACCAGAAAGACGCCGACGTAAGTCAAGATACGGGTCATACGGCCCGCACAGCCTAGTGCACTTGCCTCACAGAAGCGGGACTTTGTGTCTCAACAGGGCTGTCCGAACTCAGCGGCCCGTGCCGGCGCTGCCGCCAGTCGTGCCCGCGCCACCGCTCATGCCAGCGCCGCCCGATGTGCCCACCGTCATGCGGCACATGATCGTGTCGTAGCTGCACGTGGTCGGGTTGCAGAGCAAGGTGCCACCGCCGGTGAAGCCGAGGGTCTTGCAGTCGGCCCCGTTCAGGTTCGTCCGATCGCACTGCTCGGGCTGGGTGATCATGTTGTCGCCGCAGATCGGGCCGGCCGTGACCGGCTGCTGCGTGGTGCCAGTGCCCAGGGGCGGGTTGTTGGGCGTGATGCACATGCACGAGGCCGGCCACGCGCCGTTCTGGCACATGGCGTAGGCCTTGCCACCCGCGGCCACGCACTGCGGGTCATCTTGCCGGCAGGGGTCGTTGGGGCCGTTCGGCACGCTCATTTCGGTGCCCATACAGGCCGGCCCAGAAGGTTCATCGCCACCGCAGCCAAGGGCGGCAATCGTCATCACGCAGGCAACAAGGGCCAGTGTGCGGGTCAACATGGTGTGCGAACCTGGCACAGATGTCGGCGAAGCGTCAAGGCTTCGGCGAGTTATGCATCGCATTAGTGCAAGGTCGTGCACACAACCTGGTAACAGTCTGTGATACGAGTCTCCGCCCGCGCCGCCGAGCGCATCTCCCATGCTGATGGCTTCTGCTTCGTCGGTTGAGTCGTCCTCTCGTTTTCGTTTCTGGATCGCTGTAATCATTGCGCTTTCCGCCGGAATAGCGCTGCGGTGGTCGGTCCTCGACGGCGGGTTTTTTTCGGACGATCTCGACCACTACGCCATGCGCAACGGGCTTTACCCGGTCGCCCGCTCGCACCTGGACATGTTCAACTTCAGCGATGGCTCGGAGGCGGAGAACCGCCTTTTGATCCAATCCGGACATTTTCCGTGGTGGACCCACCCGCGCGTTCACCTGTCCATGTGGCGGCCGCTGAGCAGCGCGCTGATGTCGTTCGATTTCGCTGTGTTCGGCGACAAGGCCAGACTGTTTCACGCGCATTCCGTACTCTGGTGGGCGCTGCTGGTGGCGGCGGCGGGGGCTGTCTTGTGGCGCTTGCTTCCGAAGCCAGCGGCGGCGGCTGCGATCCTGCTGTTCGCGATCGAAGAGGGACATGGGCTGCCCGTGGCGTGGCCCGCAAACCGCAGCACGCTGGTCGCGGGTACGTTCGGCTTCTGCGCGCTCGCCCTGCATATGTCCTGGCGCACGCAGCCCACTCGCTGGCGCCGCGCGCTCGGCTTGCTGTGCTGTGTGCTGGCGCTGGCCGCCGGCGAGTATGCCTTCACCGCATTCGCGTATCTGTTCGCGTTCGAGGTCCTACGACGCGGTGCGACGCGCGCGAGCGTGTGGCGCGGGCTTTGGCCCGTGGCAGCTGCTGGCGGCATCTATCTGGTCATCAGACAGGTGCTCGGATACGGCATCGAAGGCTCGGGCTACTACATCAGCCCTTCCGGAACACCGTGGGTCTTCCTCGGAGCGCTCGCCTGGCGACTGCCGGTTTTGGTGGGCGATCTCACGTTTGGGGTCGCCGCGGATTGGTACGTGTTGGGTACGCCGTGGCGTGATCAGGTCCTCGCCTGGAACTTCTTTCCCCCCGACGTTTGGTACGCGCTGCCGAGCTGGCACGCCTGGCAGATCACCATCGGCTGCGCCGGACTCGCGTTGGTAGGGGGCCTGTTGTGGACCGCGCCGCGCTGGGCATCACGGGAGCCGCCGCGCAGCGCCGGCGACCGATGGTCAGCGGAAGGGTCGCGCCCATCAGGCGCGAGCCTCCCGGATCGCGCCGCGACGCTGCGCTGGCTCGTGCTGGGCGCGCTGCTCTCGCTCGTGCCCGTGGCAGGCACGATGGTCTCGTCGCGGCTGACCGTCGCGGCTTCGCTCGGCTTCGACGCGTTGCTGGCCGAGTTGCTGGTGGCGAGCACGCTCGCAGTCTGGCGCCCGTCAGAGTGGCGCATGCGCGCGCTCGCAGCCGTCAGCTGCGGGCTGATCCTTTGGGTGCACGGCTATCGCTGCAGCGAGCGCAGCTACGACGAAGCCAACTGGTACGCCGTCCACACCGACCTGGAACGCGACTGGATCATGGGTGCAGACATCGACGATCGAACGATCGCCGATCAACAGCTGATCGTGTTCGCGGCACAGGACGTGATGACCTGTTACTACTTCCCGTACGTGCGCGCGTTCTATGGCCGGCCTCGCCCGCGCAGCGTGCGGCTGCTGAGCGGCTCGCTCCAGGCGCACGACTTGACGCGCGTCTCCGCGCAGGCGTTCGATCTCAACGTCTTGACGTCCGACGTCGAGCGCATGGCGGCGGGCAGCAACTACCGGCCCGAAGACGCTCCTTTCGCAGTGGGCGACGAGGTGCATCTCGACGGTTTGCACGTGAAGGTGTTGGCCGTCTACGGCGGTCAGCCGGTGCGCACGCGCTTCACGTTCGACGCGCCGCTCGAGGACCCGCGCTACGTCTTCCTGCACCCCACCGAGCGCGGTCTGCGCCGCGTGCTGTTGCCGGGCGTCGGCGAGCGCATTCGCCTCAAGCGCCCGACCTATCCCAGTCGGCAGGTGCTGGACACGCTGCGCGACGAGCGCGAAGGCTCGCGGCGTGCGGGCTTCGGCGGCGCGCTGGCTCCGATCGAGTTTCAGCTGTTCAAGCCCTAGGGGCTGTCCAGGGACAGCCCCTCCAGACGCGAACGCCGGATCTCACACGAGGCGAGACCCGGCGCGCACGGCCGACGTGGACTTCGGACTCGGACTACATGTCCATGTCGGGCATGCCGTGGCCGTGCCCTGCGTGACCGCCTGACGACTTGTCCTTCGGCTTCTCGGCGATCAGCGCCTCGGTGGTCAACATCAGGCTCGACACGGAGGACGCGTTCTGCAGCGCGCAGCGCACGACCTTCGCGGGATCGATCACGCCGGCCTTGACCAGGTCGGTGTACTCGTCGTTGGCCGCGTTGTAGCCGAACGCGTCCTTCCCGTTGCGCACCTTCTCGATCACGATCGCGCCTTCGATGCCGGCGTTGTTGGCGATCTGGCGCAGCGGCTCCTCGATCGACTGACGCAGCACGCGCAGACCGGCCTTCTGGTCCGCTGGCAGGTCGAGCTCGTCGAGTACCGACTGGCAACGCAGCAGCGCCACGCCACCGCCGGGCACGATGCCTTCTTCGATGGCAGCGCGCGTCGCGTTCAGCGCGTCCTCCACGCGTGCCTTCTTCTCCTTCATCTCGACCTCGGTAGCCGCACCGACGTTGATCACCGCCACGCCGCCCACGAGCTTGGCCAGACGCTCCTGGAGCTTCTCGCGGTCGTAGTCGCTGGTGGTGTCTTCGATCTGCTTGCGGATGGTCTCGATGCGGCCCTTGATCGCGTCCTTCTCGCCCACGCCGTCGACGATCGTGCTGTTGTCCTTGTCGACGGTGATGTGCTTGGCGCGGCCGAGGTCGTTCACGCTGACGGCTTCGAGCTTGATGCCGAGGTCTTCGCTCACGACCTTCGCGCCGGTCAGGATCGCGATGTCTTGCAGCATTTCCTTGCGGCGATCGCCGAAGCCGGGCGCCTTGACCGCCACGGTGTTGAGCGTGCCGCGCAGCTTGTTCACCACCAGCGTCGCCAGGGCTTCGCCCTCGACGTCTTCGGCGATGATCAAGAGCGGCTTCTGCGAGCGCGCCACGCCTTCGAGCAGCGGCAGCAGATCCTTCATGTTCGTGATCTTCTTCTCACACACCAGGATGAACGGATCGTCGAGCTCGGCGACCATGCGATCCTGGTTGGTGACGAAGTACGGCGAGATGTAGCCGCGGTCGAACTGCATGCCTTCGACGACGTCCAGCGTGGTCTCGAGGCTCTTGGCTTCTTCGACCGTGATCACGCCTTCCTTGCCGACCTTCGACATCGCATCGGCGATGATCTGACCGATCGCGGGATCGTTGTTGGCCGAGATCGTGCCGACCTGAGCGATCTCCTTCGGATCCTTGGTCTGCTTGGCGATCGTCGCGAGCTTCTTCACGATGGCTTCGACGCCGGCTTCGATGCCGCGCTTGATCGCCATCGGGTTGTGCCCGGCGGCCACGAGCTTGCTGCCCTGCTGGAAGATCGCCTGGGCGAGTACGGTCGCGGTCGTGGTTCCGTCACCGGCCACGTCCGAGGTCTTCGCAGCGACCTCGCGCACCATCTGTGCGCCCATGTTCTCGAACTTGTTCGAGAGCTCGATCTCCTTGGCGACGGTCACGCCGTCCTTGGTGATCGTCGGGGCGCCGAAGCTCTTCTCGATCACGACGTTGCGACCCTTGGGGCCGAGCGTCACCTTCACGGCGTTGGCGAGCTTGTCGACGCCGATGCGGATCGAATCGCGCGCGGACTCTGCGTAAGTAATTTCTTTAGCGGCCATTGGACTGGTCTCTCCCTTGGTTTCAGCGCTCGATGATCGCGAGGATGTCTTCTTCGCGCATGATCAGGTGTTCTTCGCCATCGAGGACGACGTCGTTGCCGCTGTACTTCGCGAACAACACGGTGTCGCCCTTCTTGACCTCGAGCTTGCGCACGCTGCCGTCCTTGAGAATGGCGCCGTTACCCACGGCCACGACCTTGCCCTCCTGGGGCTTTTCCTTGGCCGTATCGGGGATGATAATCCCGCCTTTCGTCTTCTCTTCTTCGCGCAGCCGCTTCAGCAAAACGCGGTCCTGTAGTGGGCGGATCGACATTCGACTTTTCCCTCCATGCATTGACGCGAACCCTTTGCGGACGCGTCGAGAACCAAAAATTCAGAGTCCAGCACCAACGCAGGCCTTGGGGCCCACGTCAACATCAGATTTCGGACCCCGGCCTGATTTCCCGCGAAACCTCCGCTCACTGGGCGAGTGAGGTCGACTGCGGCTCCGGCCGAGACACGCGCGCGCAACCTAAGTTCACATCGGGAGCCGTCAAGCCCCGCTTTGCGCGCTTCTAGGCCCTGACGAGACTCGGTTGTCGCACCTCCCGCGGAATGGCCTATAGTCCCGCGCGCTAGGGGTGGCCGCGCGCGCAGTTCGCGGCCTGAGAGAAACCCTTTGAACCTGATCCGGGTGATGCCGGCGGAGGGAAGTATGGAAGATCGCGGTAAGCGTAGGCTCGATATGCAAACGGGATTGCAGATCCCGGACTATCCGGCCTCGGAGAAAATCGAGTTGGGCGAGCTGCGGGTGCCAGTCCGGCGCATCGCGCTGGAAGGGGGCGAACCCCCGCTGACCGTCTACGACAGCAGTGGGCCCAGCGTCGCGGACCCGCGCCAGGGTCTGCCCGCGCGCCGGGCCGAGTGGATCGCGCGCCGGTTGGCGTCGAGCGACGGCAATTTGTCGCAGATGCACTACGCGCGGCGGGGCGTGATCACGGAGGAGATGCAGTTCGTTGCCCTGCGCGAGCAGGTCGAGCCCGAGTTCGTGCGCAGCGAGATCGCCCGCGGCCGCGCCATCATCCCGGCCAATATCAAGCACCCCGAGCTCGAGCCGATGATCATCGGCCGCAATTTTCTGGTGAAGGTCAACGCCAACATCGGCAACTCGGCCGTGAGCTCCTCGATCGAGGAAGAGGTCGAAAAGCTGCGCTGGGCCACGCACTGGGGTGCGGACACGGTGATGGATCTGTCGACGGGCAAGCAGATCCACGAGACGCGCGAGTGGATCATCCGCAACTCGCCGGTGCCGATCGGCACCGTGCCGATCTACCAGGCGCTCGAGAAGGTCAAAGGCAAGGTCGAGCAGCTCGACATCGACGTCTTCCTGGAGACGCTGGAGGAGCAGGCGGAGCAGGGCGTCGACTACTTCACCATCCATGCCGGCGTGCTGATGCGCTACGTGCCGCTCACCGCCAGGCGCGTGACCGGCATCGTGTCGCGCGGCGGCTCGATCATGGCGAAGTGGTGCCTGCACCACCACCGCGAGAACTTCCTGTACACCGAGTTCGACCGCATCTGCCGGTTGATGAAGAAGTACGACGTCTCGTTCTCGCTCGGCGATGGCCTGCGTCCCGGCTCGATCGCGGACGCCAACGACGAGGCCCAGTTCGGCGAGCTGACCACGCTGGGTGAGCTGACGCGCGTGGCCTGGGAGCACGACGTGCAGGTCATGATCGAAGGCCCGGGCCACGTGAGCATGGACAAGATCCGCGAGAACATGGATCTCCAACTGTCAAAGTGTCACGAGGCGCCGTTCTACACGCTCGGGCCTCTGACTACTGACATCGCGCCCGGTTATGACCACATTACATCGGCGATCGGCGCGGCCATGATCGGTTGGTTCGGCTGCGCGATGCTGTGTTACGTCACGCCGAAAGAGCACCTGGGCTTGCCGAACCGCGACGACGTGAAGGCCGGCGTGATCGCCTACAAGATCGCCGCCCACGCCGCCGACGTGGCCAAGGGGCATCCGGGCGCGCGCCAGCGCGACGACGCGCTGAGCAAGGCGCGCTTCGAGTTCCGCTGGCGCGATCAATTCAACCTGTCGCTCGATCCGACGACCGCGTACGCCTACCACGACGCCACGCTGCCGGCCGAGGGCGCCAAGCGCGCGCACTTCTGCTCGATGTGCGGCCCGCAGTTCTGCTCGATGAAGCTGACGCAGGACGTGCGCGAGCTGAGCGAGCGCGAGGCTGGCATGGCCGATCGCGCGCAGGCCTTCCGCGAGCAAGGCGGAGAGATCTACACGCCCGACTCGCCCGCCGAGTAGCGCAAAAAGCAAAACGCCGGGGGCCCTGTGGCTCCCGGCGTTTCGTCGTAGTCGAAGGTTGGCGCGCCGCTTACTTCGCGGACGCTGCCAGGCCCTTCACCTTGTCGAGCAGCGCCTGCGTGTACATGCGGCCGACCAGGCGCTTCTGCACGGTGTCGGAGATCTTCGCGTACTCGGCGAGCGCCTCGCCGGTCCACTCGTTCGCGGTGTAACCGCGCTTGAGCATCGCCTGGTACGAGCGCTCATCCGCGGCGCGAATCTCCGTCTTGTCTTCGGCGCGGTTCTTGTTGACCTCTTCGGCCACCAGCTTCGCCACGTCGGGCGGCATCGCCGACCAGCGCTTGCCACCCATCAGCAGCGCGCCCACCAGGATGCCGGTGGTGTTCTTGGTCATGTACTTCAGGTTCGCGTGCCACTGCAGCGAGACCATCGCGACACAGGTGGAGATGACCATGTCGATCATGCCGGTCGAGAGCGCGCCGAAGACTTCGGGCACACCCAGCGGAACGCCGTTGCCGCCCGCGGCGCGCAGCGTTTCCTTCTGCGAGTGGCTCGCGGGCCACACCCACGGACGCATCTGCGCGACCGAGCTCGGCTTCAAGAGCGGAGTCTTGGCGAACCAACGCAGCTGGCCGGTTTCACCCCAGCCGAGGAGCTTGTAGCCGGCCTTCTCGAAGCTGACCTCCCACTCCTTCGACATGGCGGCCTGCACCGCCTCGAGCTGCTTGTAGGTGGTGATCACGCCGGGCGTGGTCAGCAGCGTGGTCTCACGCACGATCTGGCTCAGGCCGACGCTGGTGATCAGCGAAGCGTCGAGCTGACCCTCGGCGATCTTCTTGATCACGTCTGTCTCGTCGCCCTGCGTTCCGCCGGCGAAGAGCTTCACGCCCCAACCGCCGTTCGTCGCAGTCTTCAGCTGCTTGTCGAGCTTCAAGAACGCCTTGGCGAGGTCCGAGTCGCGTGGGGCGAGCGTGGCGACCTTAAGGTATTGCGTCTCGGCGGCTGTGGCGGTTTCGCCGCCGCCCGGGAGCGCGAGTACCATCGCCCCGAGAAGAGTTGCTGCAGTCAGTTTTCGCATCATGGTGTTGTTACCCTCAACGTACGACGTATGCGCTGGCTTGGACGCGCGCAGCATGGACTTGTTCAGATAGCTCGGCAACCGTGTCCATCCGAACGCTTGGACGGCTTGTCTAATGTAAGTTTTGGGACGAATCCAGCGCTTTGTAGGCGCACTCGTAAGCCGTTCGAGACGGCCCGCAACGCACTGGTAATAGCGCATTGATTTCAATAGATTGACCCGATGCTCCGACGCCTACGCCCGCTGCAGCTCTGGGCGTCGGCCTGCGTATGTTGGTTACTCATGTGCGCCGCGCTGGCGCGCGCGCAAAGCGGCGACGAGAACTTCGAACGGCTGCGCGTGGAGCAGTATGTGGCCGGGAGTGGCCTGCGTGAGGATCCGGCGGCGGAAGGCAAGCGCATACGGCGGGTAGTGGTGGTTCGTCGCGAGGTCTTCGAGGGCGACGACCTGCTGGTGCCCGTGGTTCTGCCGGCGTTCGCTCCGACGTGGCCGAACATTTTCCACGGGCTCACCAGGGAGTCGGTCATCCGGCGCGAGCTGCTGCTCTCGGAGGGCTCCACGTACCGCGCGGATCTCGCCGAGGAGAGCATGCGCAACCTGCGCGGTACGGGCGTGATCGCGCTGGTGCGGATCGTGCCGCTCGCGACCGACGAGCCCGGTGTGGTGGATTTGCTGGTCTACACGCGCGACCTGTGGAGCCTGCGGCTCGAGGAGGAGTTCTCGGGTGCCGGCAGCGCCTTCGAGGCCGCGGCGCAGTTGGTCGAGCGCAATTTCCTGGGTCTGCGCAAGTCCCTCGCCGGGCGCTTTTCGCTCGCGCCCGACGTGTACACGTTCGGTCAGACCTACATGGATCCGCGGCTGTTCGGTGGTGATCTTCGTCTGACCGAGGCATTCGACGTGATCTTCAACCGGTCGAGCGGCGCGCCGGAGGGCAGCAGCGGCGGGCTGTACTTCGGCCGGCCGTTCTACAACCTCGCGCAGCGCTTCGCGTTCGACTTCACCTTCGCCTACACCGACTTCATCTGGCGAGATCTGCGCGGCGGCAGGGTGCTCGGCTTCGACACGCGACCGGGCGAGGTGCACGGCAAGGACTGCGCGATCGGCTCTCCAACCTGCATCGCGCTGGTCTGGGACGAAGCGCGCGTCCGCATCGACGCGGGCGCACACTGGCGCGTCGGAGTGAACTACACGCAGACCTTCAGCGCGGGCGCGGGCTACTTCGATCGGCAGACCTCACCCAACGCGGAGACGGCACTGCTCAGCTCGCAGGAAGAGCTGTTCAACGCGGAGATCCTGCCGCCCGACCGCCGCGACGTCTACCCGTACGTGCGCTACCAGCTCTCGGTGCCGCAGTGGGTCGTGTTCACGAACCTGGCGAGCTACGGCTTGTCCGAGAGCGTGCAGGTCGGCCCGGTGCTGGACGCGAGCTTGCTCACTCCGCTCGAAGCGCTGGGTTCGACCGGCACGGGCATGTCGGCGAACGCCTCGGCTGGCTACGTCTGGGCGCGTGACGACATGCTGGCCGAGCTCTCGGCCGAGGTGTGGACGCGCCTGGATCGCGGCAACGTGGTCGATCAGCGCGCGTTCGTGCAGCTGAGGGCGGCGAGCCCGTCGTTCCGCTGGCTGTGGGGACGGTTGATCATGCGCGCGTACTGGGACGGGCGGCGCAACGACTCGCAGCGCACCCTGGTCACGCTCGGCGGTTCGAACGGTCTGCGCGGCTATCCAGCGCAATACTTGTTCGGCCGGGGCGCGAGCCGCGTGCTGTGGAATTTCGAGTACCGCACGCGGCCGTGGGCGTTGCAGTCGATCCGCTTCGGCTTCGTGGCGTTCTACGATGCCGGCGCGGTCTACACGAACAGCCCGCAAACCGACGTTCGGCACGGTGTGGGTGCAGGGGTGCGCGTGCTCTTCCCGCAGTTCAACCGCACCGTGTTCCGGCTCGATGTAGGCCACGCGATTGGGGAGCCCGGATTTTCCGTGCTACTTAGCTACGGTGGCGACCAGGTCGTGCCGCTCACCGCGACCGAAGATCTCGCGGCAGTCAGCGGCATCGGACCGAGCCTGAAATAGAGTGTGAGACAGCCGTGCACGTGACGGATTCCAGAGTGATAGTGCTGGCGCTGGTCGCGCTGATCGCGCTGTACGTGATCACCGTGGCATTTTTGGTCACGTCGGGTCTGTTCGTCGCCACGTTCCTGGCGCGCCGTGACGCGCCGGACGACGCGCAGGCCCAGGTGTTCGCGCACCTGCGTCACCCCTGGTCGCGGCGCATCGTCGGCCAGATCGTCGAGGTGCTGGTGGCCGCGTTCGATCTGGTGTTGCGCATGCTGTACGTGCTGCGACTGCTGCCCAGGCTGCGCGATCCCGGCTCGGGAACACCGATCATCATGCTGCCCGGCTACACCGAGAACGCGGGCGCGATGTGGTGGTTCGCGCGAAAGCTGGCCAAGCGCGGCTTTCGGCCGGTGCTGGTCGATTTCCCGTCGACGTTCCACCGCCTGGAGAGCAACGTCGCCTGGCTCGGTGCGCGCATCGCGCAGCTGCGCGAGTCGACCGGTCACGACAAGATCGCCATCGTGGCGCACAGCATGGGCGGCGTGATCGCGCGCGCGCACATGCTGAGCCATGCCGATCACGGCGTGCTCACGCTGATCGCGATCGCCTCGCCGTTTCGCGGCACGCACATCGCACGGCTCGGCGCCGCGTTCCGGCTGGGACACAGCACCGTCGACATGTGCCCCGGCAGCTCGTTCGCCTGCCGCTTTCCACCGCACGCCATGGCCTCGGCGCCGATCCACACCATCGTCGGCTGTCAGGAGAACATCGTCTCGCCCGTCTGGTCGTGCGTGCTCCCGGGTTGCGACACCTACGTGCTGAGCCTGCCGGTCGGCCACGACGCGCCGCTGCACCTGGAAGAGTCGTACGCGCGCATGGAGGCCTGGCTGCTGGACGACGGCGTGCAGCCCGCCGAGGCTGCACGAGTCGTATTGGAGGCCTAGATCCCGCGCGCGATCATGTTGTGCATGACCTGCAGCGTCAGGATCACCGCGATCGGCGAGAGATCCAGCCCGCCCAACCTGTCCGGCCCGACCAGGGCGCGAAACGGGGCGCACAGGGGGTCAGCAATTTGAGACGTGATCGAGCGCGGGAAGCTGTCCTTGTTCGGCACGAACCAGCTGAGCAAGGCGTCCGCAATCACCACCCATTCGAGCGCTTGGAGGAGCCGGAGGAATAGTTCGACCATGGAACTCTATTGCGATGGGGCATCGCGCACCGCACGTCAAGCCGCAGCTACCACAGACCGCGCCCTGCGGCCAGTCGCGTTTCAAGCGCGCCGTCGGACGATCAGGGCCGCGACGTAGCCATACGCGGCACCGGCCAGAAAGCCGCCCAGGTGGCAATAGTTCGCCATCGCGCCCACGACGCTGTCGAGGAGCCCGCTGAAGCCGAGCGCCATCCAGGCCACGAAGAAGCCGACCATCCTGCCCGGCATGAAGATGCCGCTCCGAGGATCGGCCCGGCCGCGCGCCCAGAGGTAGCCCACGTACGCGTAGACCACGCCCGACATGCCACCGAACATGGGGCTGTGGCCGAAGACCAGCTGGGCGCTGTTGCTGACGGCGGCGCTCCAGAGCACGAACGCCGTGTACTGCCAGCGCCCCTGGAAGCGTTCGGTCGGGCCGCCCAGATCGCTCATCCAAAACGCGTTGAAGAGCAGGTGGAAGAAGCCGAAGTGGATGAAGATCGGCGTGATCAGGCGCCACACCTCGCCGTGCAGCAGATCGCGGTAGGGCGCCCAGCGCAGCATGTCGGCGCTGCGCTCGAAGCTGGCGATCGTCAGGTACGGCAGCAGCTCGCGGTTCGTGCCGAGCTCGGTCACCACGCCCACGACCACGCAGATCGCGATCAGGCCGTAGGTGATGGGGCTCTCTCTCGCGCGCTGCATCAGCGTCTGCTTCGCGACGACCTTCGGCGGCGCAGGAACGCTCGCGTGCGGACCGCGCGGCGGCTGCGCGACGAATGCACGCAAGATGGCCTCGGCGCGCGGCAGGTCGCGTTCGGTCAGCACCCAGACGCTGCTCTCGTTGCCGTCGCCCGCGCGCACATCGCTGTCGATGTTGGCAGCGTACAGCACCTCGCTCAACGCAAGCGCGAGGTCGGGGTTGTCGAAGCTGACGAGTCTGCGCATCGCGGCGAGCTCACCCACCGACCTGGTACATCTCGAGCCTGCGTCGCGCAGCTGATGGCTGCAGGCGCTCTGCGCGCAGCTCCGAGTAGCGATCGGATCGAGCGGACCACGCATGTCGTAGCCGGGTAGCGAGCTGCGCGTCGCTCTCGCCCGCGCGCAGCGGGCCCTTGAGATCGCAGCCGTGCGCCGCGAACAGGCAGGTCAGCAGCCGGCCGTCTGCCGACAGCCGCGCGCGCTGACAGTCACCGCAAAATGGCTGCGTGACCGACGCGATCACGCCGATCTCGCCCTGGCCATCGCGGTAACGAAAGCGCTGCGCGACCTCGCCGCGATGCTGCGGCGGCAGCGCCTCGAGCGGCCAGCGTGCGCCGATGCGCGAGACGATCTCGGCGGCGGACACGACTTCACTCGCGCGCCAGTGGTTCTGCGTACCGACGTCCATGTACTCGATGAAGCGCACGATGTGCGGTGTGCCGCGGAAGCGCTCGGCCAGCGCCAGCAGCGAGTCCTCGTTCTGGCCCGCGATCACCACGCAGTTCAGCTTGAGCTGCGCGAAGCCTGCCGCGAGCGCGGCGTCGATGCCGGAGAGCACGCGAGCCAGGCGCTGCTCGCCTTGTGGCTCGGAGCCGCCGCTCATGCGCGCGAAGACCGACGGATCGAGGCTGTCGAGGCTCACCGTGATGCGCGAGAGTCCAGCGTCGCGCAGCGACCGGGCGTGCTCGGCGAGCAGGTAGCCGTTGGTGGTGAGCGCCAGGTCATCGATCCCCGGCAGCTGCGCCAGCCAGGACACGAGCTTCGGCAACTCGCGGCGCAACAACGGCTCGCCGCCCGTGAGCCGCAGCTTGTGCACGCCGACCTGCGCGAACACCCCGGCCAGCCGCGCGATCTCCTCGAAGCTCAGGATCTCCGCGTGTGGCAAGAAGTGTGTCTCGTCGCGGAAGCTGTCCTCCGGCATGCAGTAGCCGCAGCGGAAGTTGCAGCGATCGGTGACCGAGATGCGCAGCTCTCGCAGGCCGCGGCCCAGCTGGTCGCGGGCGAGCCTTCCGGTCGTGGGCATCGGTTCCATCGCTCCCAAAGGTGTAGGTCAGCCCGGCGAGCGCGGCAAGCGCGGCGTTTCAAAGCATTCGGCGCTTTACCAGCGCCTCCAGGCGGGTCAGCGCGCCGGCGACGTCCGGGCGGCTGGTCAACAGGTCGCGCATCGGGTCGGGGTGGTCCAGCAGGCGCTCGCGCACGCTGCGGATGTCGAAGCGCGCGGGCACGAGGGCGGCGCCCACCTCGTCCCAACGCAGCGGGGTCGACACGGTCGCGCCGGGATACGCGCGCACGGAGTAGGGCGAGACGATCGCGCGCGAGCGTCCGGTCTGGCCGGTGTCGATGTAGACCGCTTGCGGCCTGCGAGCGCGCATGCGCTCGACGGTCGAGATCTTGGGGTGGCGTTCGTGCAACAGCCGGCCGAGCAGCGTCGCCAGGCTGGTCGCTGCCTCGAACGGCACGCCGTTCAGAGGCACCAGCACGTGCAGCCCGGTCTGGCCCGAGGTCTTGGGGAAGCTCGGCAGCGAGAGCTCGTCGAGCAGGCCGTGCAGCCCGCGCGCCAGCGTCAGTGCTTCTTGCAACGTGCCCCCGCCCAGGTCGAAGTCGATGGTCAGAAAATCACAGTGCTCGAGCTGCCCGAAGCGGCTGGCCAGCACGTGCAGCGGGATGCAGCCGAGGTTGACGATGTGCAGCAGCGTGTCGCGATCGTGGATGCGGAAGAACGTGGCCTCGCGGCCGTGCTCCTCGGAGTGCAGCTGCTCGGTGTGGATCCAGCTCGGCGTGCCGCGCGGCACGTTCCACTGGAAGAAGTGCTTGCCGCGGATGCCGTCGGGGTAGCGCACCATCAGTACCGGCCGATCGCGCAGGTACGGCAGCAAGGTGTCTGCGATCGCGCCGTAGTACTCGCACAGGTCGCCCTTGGTGATGCCCTCGTCGGGCCAGAAGATCTTGCTGGTGTTGGTCAGCTTGACGCGCGACGGCGAGGGCAGCTGCGGCGCGGGCTCCGCGGTCAGCGTCGCCTCCAGCTCGGCTGCTGGCGCGCTGACACATTCGCTCGGGTCGACCTCGTCGCGCAGGCCTCGATAGACCGGGTGGCGTAGCCGGCCGTCCGGAGTGAAACCCGAGTGCTGCACGCTCACCACCAGCTGCGGCTCGACGAAGGTGCGGCCTTCGGGTGAAGGCATCAGCTCGCCTTCCGCCGCGCAGGTCTTGCGGCTGATGGCGGCGAAGCGCTCCAGCAGCTGGTCGATCTCGTCGCCGTCCAGGCCGCTGCCCACGCGACCGCGCGTGACCAGCCGTTCGCCGGCGTAGCTGGCGATCTCGAGCGCGCCGAGCGCGCTGCGCTTGCCGCGGCCCGGCGTGTAGCCCACCACCACGAAGTCGTCGGTCTTGTGCAGCTTGAGCTTGCACCAGTGCGAGCTGCGCTTGGGGCCCGAGACGTAGGGCGAATCGCCGCGCTTCACCACGATGCCTTCGAGGTTTTGCGCCTGGCAGAACGCCAGCAGGCGCTTGCCATCGCCGACCGCGTGATCGAGCAGGCGCACGAAGCCGCCACCGGGCAGCAGCTCGGCCAGGAGCTGCTTGCGATCGATCAGCGGCACGCGCCGCAGATCGTGCTCGCCGAGGGCCAGGACGTCGAACACGACGAAGACCACCGGCACGCGCACCTGCGCGGCCAGGATTTCTCGCTCGTCCTGCAGGTGCAGGCGCTCGGCCAGGCGCTGGAAGCTCGGCGCGCCGCGCTGGTCGAAGGCGACCACTTCGCCGTCGAGGATCACGTGCGGGGCGGGCAACGCGCGCAGCGCTCGCACGATCTCGGGGTACGCCGCGGTGGAGTTGCGGCCGCTTCGGTGCCAGAGGCTGACCTGATCGCCGTGGCGCTCGGCGAGCACGCGCACGCCGTCGAGCTTGAGCTCGTAGATGCTGCGCGGATCGTCGAGCCGCGGGCTACCCTCGGCGCAGCGCATCGGCACGAGGTCCTTGGCGCGCGCCAGGGTTCCGCTGGCACCCAGCGCGAGCGCGCGTTCGGCGAGCGTTCGGCTGCGCTCGGTGGCCTGGCTCAGCTCCTCGACGCGCAGGCCGCTCAGCACGCTGTGCGGCTCGTCGACCGTCACGTCGCGGCCGGCGCGCACGTGGGCGTCGGGCTTCTTGAGCAGCAACCACTGCTTGGGGTCCGGCCGCCCGTTCTTCTTGGTCTGGACCAGGGCGAAGCGGCCGCGCAGCTTGAAGCCGTGGAGCACGAAGTCGATCTTGCCGCTGGCCAGGCCCTGCTCCGCGCTCTGCTCGAGGTAGTGCACGCTGCCGTAGTCCCAGAGGATCATCGGCCCCGCGCCGTAGTTGCCCGCGGGGATGACCGCCTCGAAGTGCAGGTAGTCGATCGGGTGGTCCTCGGTGTGCACGGCCAGGCGTTTTTCCGCGGGATCCAGGCTCGGACCGCGCGGCACGGCGAAGCTCTGCAGCACGCCTGCGACCTCGATGCGCAGGTCGAAGTGCTGGCGGGTGGCGGCGTGCAAGTGCACCACGAATCGGCCGGCCGACGTGGCCCGCGCGCTGTGCATGGGTTCAGCACCGAACGGCTCGTTGGTACGGGCCGGGTCGCGCTTGTCGCGGTACGGATCGAGCTTTCTCGCCACGGTTGATTCGCCTACGTTAGTCTTCGCCGCATGGCAGCGCGCGCAACGAGTTCCACCACGATTTCGTTCGGTCTGGTGTCGATCCCGATCAAGGTCTACACCGCGACCAGCGAGCAGGGTGTGCACTTCCACCAGCTCCACGCCAAGTGTGGCAACCGGATCAAGCAGCGATTGTACTGCCCCGTGGACGACGAGGTGGTCGAGCGCAGCGATCTGGTCAAGGGCTACGAGGTGGCGAAGAACCAGTTCGTGCAGTTCACCGAGGAAGAGCTGCGCGCGCTGGACGCCGAGCGCTTCGCGACCCTGGATCTGGTCGAGTTCGTGCCCGAGAGCACCGTCGACTTCGTGTACATCGAGCACAGTCACTACATCGGCCCGGACAAGGGCGGCGAGAAGGCGTTCAACCTGCTGTCGCGCGCGATGCGGAAGACGCAGCGCATCGCGGTCGGGCGTCAGTGGTCGCGTGGCAAGGTGAACCTGGTGCTGCTGCGGCCCTACAAAAAGGGGTTGATCCTGCACCACGTGTACTACGCGAACGAAGTACGTTCGTACGACGACGTCGAGCTCGGGCCGGACGCGCGCTTCAGCGAGGCCGAGGAAGAGCTCGCCGCGCGCTTGATCGAGCAGCTCTCGAAGCCTGCCTTTGCGCCCGAGAACTTCGAGGACGAGTACGCCGGGCGCGTGGCCAAGGCCGCCGCCGAGAAGGCCGAGGGCCAGGAGATCACCGTCGCGCCCGAGCAGCCCGCGGCGCAGATCATCGATCTGTTCGAGGCGCTGAAGCAGAGCCTGCGCGAGCCGGCTCCGGCGATCGAGCAAAAGCCCGCGCCCAAGCGCGCTGCGGCAGCAGCCGGCGGAGCACCCGCGGCCGACGAGGGCGAGGCGGGCGAGCTCAAGGGCCCGCGCAAGACCAGCGCGCCTCGCCAAAAGAAGACCGGGCAGAAGAAGCTGGGCTGAAAGCCGCGGCGCCGGGCTACGCTCGTGGGATAGTGCGTTCCTGGAGAGCCGTATGAGCGATTCTGACGAAGCCCCCAAGTCTGCTTCTGGTCTGCCCCTGGTCGACGTCTCCGAGCGCGCGGGCCACCGCACCGGCAACCCGCAGGTGCTGAACACGCGGCTGTACATGCAGCTGCTGGTCTACACCTGCGAGGGCGAGACGGGCCCGACTGCCGCCATCAGCCGCATGAGCACCAGCCTGGCGGCGGCGCAGAGCCCGGCCGTGATCTACGCCGACGTGCAAGACCCGCGCGGCCTCGGCGTCCTGACCTGGAGCGAAGACCCGGCGCACTTCGTCACGAAGGTGCGCCAGGCGTTGAGCGATACGCAGGCCTGGGGTCTTCGGTTGCGCCACGACTTTGCGATGTTCGGGCGGACGTATGCCACCGGCTACGAACCTGATCTGCGCTACTACTTGCTGGATCGCCCGCAGCAGACTGTGCGCAACGCTGCTTGGCCGTGGGCGGTGTGGTATCCGCTGCGCCGCATCGGCGCGTTCGCCCGCCTCCAGGACGCCGAGCGCGGCGCCATCATGGCCGAACACGGCAAGATCGGGCGCGCCTACGGCGAGCAGGACCTCGCACACGACATCCGGCTCGCTTGCTATGGGCTAGACGCGCGGGACAACGAGTTCGTGATCGGCTTGGTCGGTAAGGAGTTGCATCCACTCTCCCACGTCGTCGAGTCGATGCGACGCACGCGGCAGACAGCCGAGTACATGGAGCAGATGGGCCCATTCTTCGTGGGGCACGTTGCCACACGCGTCGCGTGAGCGCTGAACCGAGTTACACGGTTTGTGACTGGCACCTGCTTAGTCGCAGGTGTCAGGAAAATCATGACCGTCGACGTAACATGAAACCGTCGCTACTATCAGTTCATAGCTACGCCCGTGACTGTCATCTCCAAGCAACTTTGTCCTGATGAAGTCGTAACGCTGGCGCTTTCTCATCCTGTTGGTGAGTTTACCGCCGCCTACGGCGACGCGAACTTCCTGCTCGTGAAGCTCGACGACCCGACCGGGGAGCTCGAGGCCGGGCTGGCGGCGCAACAAACCTCGCAGAGCCGAGCGGGTAGCAACTTGAACGTGCTCGGCTTTCACACGGTCGTGGCCGACCTCCACGAGTCTCCGCGCGGCATGGCGAAGGACGATCTCTCGGGCGTCGGCGTCGCCGAGCTCCGCCGCCGCCTGACACAGGCGCGTCACTTCGCGATCACGCTCGAGAAGCGTGTGCACGACGGCAGCTACCAGGACCGCGTCTCGGTCGGTCGCGCACGCAACAAGGACGTGGTGCTGCGCCACCCCAGCGTTTCGAAATTTCACGCCTGGTTCGAGCGCGATGCGCAGGGCAACTGGAGTGTCGCGGACGCGGGCAGCAAGAACGGCACGCGCGCGAACACGACCGATGTCGCCGTGCGCGAGCTCGCTAAGATCAAGCCCGGCGACGTGCTGCGCTTCGGCTCGGTCGAAGTGATGTTGTGCAGCGCGGATTCGCTCTGGAAAACGCTGCGGATGACCTGACGCTCGGCCTCTGGCGTGCGCGCAGCGCTCGCGGTACACCAGCGCGATGGCTCCTCGCCTGAGCGTCAACGTCAACAAGGTCGCGACCCTGCGCAACGCGCGCGGCGGCAGCACGCCGAGCGTGCTGCAAGCGGTCGACGTGTGTCTCGAGGCCGGCGCGCGGAGCATCACGCTGCACTGGCGCAAGGATGAGCGCCACGTGCGTCGCGACGACGTCTACGAGGTCGCGGATCGGCTGCTGAACGACGACCTCGAGCTCAACATCGAAGGCGATCCTCGCGCCGAGTGGATGGCGCTGGTGAGCGAGCTCGGGCCCGATCAGGCCACGCTCGTGCCGGTGCGCGCCGGCGAATTGACCAGCGAGGCTGGCTGGCCGCCGAACAGCGACCCTGCAGCCATGAGCGGCATGGTCAAACAGCTGCGCCGCCCCGGAACGCGCGTCAGCCTGTTCATCGAGCCCACGCTCGAAGCCGTGCGCTGGGCGCACGCCGCCGGCGCGGATCGCGTGGAGCTGTACACCGAGCCCTTCGCGCGCGCCTTCGAGCGCTCGAAGGAGATGGGTCGCGAGAGCTTCGAGATCTACGTCAGCGCGGCGCGCGCGGCGCACGAGCTCGGCATGGGCGTGAACGCCGGCCACGACCTGGACCTCGAGAACCTGGTGATGTTCCGCGAGCTACCGCACCTGGACGAAGTCTCGATCGGCCACGCGCTGATCTCACGCGCGCTGTTCGGGGGACTCGGCAAGGTCGTGCGCGAGTATCTCTCCGTGCTTCGCGGGTAGCGGGGTCGCTGTGCTGCGGGTGCGGTTTTGCGCTGCTAGCTCTAGTTGATGTTCCTAGTTGCTAGTTCCTCTCGGTCCCGCTCGGTCTTCTCCGGTCCACGGCACTCTCGTGGAGACAAGAGAACTAGCAACTCTAGGAACATCAACAGGAACACGGAGCTAGCAACGCGCGTCTCGCCTCCCGGCAGGGCGGCTATTCCCCGCGCCTGCGGCGCGCGAGCTCGGCGAGCGCGATCACGGCCAGCCCCGTGCCCAAGCCGAAAAAGCCTTGCTTCGGGTCCTGACCGTCCGCCGCACGCTCGCGCGCTCCGCTCTCGAGCGCGGTGAAGGGGCCGCGGATCGCCAGCGTGAGCGCGTCGCCCTGGATGTTCACGAACAGCGTGCGACCGTCGGGCGCGAAGCACGGGCCGGCGAACTCGCTCAAGCTCACCGCGCAGCGCGCCACGTCGACGATTTGACCGGTCGCCGTCACGTGCCGCACGTAGTTGCCCGAAAGTCCGTCCTCGGCGACGTAGACGTGGCCGCTCGGCGAGACCGTGATGTTGTCGGGCATGTCGAGCATCGCCGCGTCCTCGGCCTGCGTGAGCAGCAGAAGGTGCGCGGGGTCGCGGTGCATCAGCTTGAAGATCTGGCCGCGGCCGATCGGTCCACCCGCGGTGGCGCACAGGTAGAGCTCGCCGCCCGACAGCCACAGGCCTTCGCCGCGCACGAAGCGCGCGGCCCCGGCGGCGCGCGCCTGGTAGCGCACGTTGTCTTCGCTCGGGTCCGGCCGCGGGACGTCGACCCAGGTCACCGGCAGCGCATCGCCAGGCTTCATCTCGTTGGTGTCGAAGCGCGTGCGGCCGGCGATCGCCAGCGCCTGCAGCGTGCCGGTGAACGGCTCGCGCTTGTCCTTCGGCACGAAGCGGTACAGGCAGGAGTCCTCGCGATCCTCGCTCAGGTACGCGATCAGCGTCTGCGGATCCACGCAGGCCGCTTCATGGCGGAAGTGCCCGTAGGCCGGGATGCGCCGCGCCGGCTGCAGCGAATCCGCGGTGTGCGAGGCGACGAACACGTAGCCGTGCTTCGCGTCGAACATCTCCTCGCAGCTCAGCCAGCCCCACGGCGACAGGCCGCCCGCGCAGTTCCAGTGCGTTCCGGCCAGCGCCAGGTGGCTGCGCTTGACGTCGAGGGTCTGCGCGTCGAGCACCAACCGGCTGACGCCGCCGTAGGCTTCGGCGTCGTACGCCTGCGGCGCGGCTGCCTGGCCTTCGTGGTACGGACCCCAGGCGCGCACGCCCGGCACTTCGTGGTTGCGCATGAGCACCAGGCTGCCGGCGTCCGGTCCCGGAAAGACGCCCATCGCGTCCGGCCGGCCGGGCGTGCGGTAGCCGTCGCTCATGCGCTCGCCGCCTCGCGAGACGATGCGGTAGCTGAAGCCCTCGCGCAGGTCGAGGATGCCCTTCGGGTCCGCGCGCAGCGCCGAGCGCGGGCGCGCGGCCTGTGCAGCCAATGGCGGCAGGCTCAGCCAGGCCGACGCGGCTGCGCCACCGGCCTGGAGCAAGTGCCGGCGCTTCAGCTTGATGGTCATGACGAGACTAGTCCCGCGCGGGGCGCTTGCGTTCGTGGAACCACGTGCGGTAGCTCTGCATGCGTTCGCGCTGCTGCGTCGGTGCGCGGCGCGTGCAGCTCTTCAGCTCGGCCGAATCTGCTGGCGCACCCCAGCGCAGCTCGGCGCAGTCGTTCGGATTGTAGGCGACTTCGAGCGCGTCGGCACGAGCCGCGACGTCTGCCAGCGTCAGGCTCTGGCGCTGGCCGTCGCTGCGCGTGTATTCGAACGTGCGCGAGCTCAGCTCTTTGGCTAGCGCTTTGCGCAGCGCATCGGCCGCCGCTTTGGGCTGCATGCCGCTCGGTAGCTGGAAGCGTTCGGGTCGCGCCAGCACGCGCTCGGGTAGGGCGTTGACCGTGTCGAGCGCGATCAACAGCCGCATGTCGCGCGATGGCGTGGCGAAGTCTTCCCAGGCCCCTTCGGTCTCGAACACGTCGTGACCCTTGGGCATGTTGATCACCACGGTCGGGTGTTCCTTCGCGTAGTGCTCGCCGTTGTCGACCGACAGCACGCGCCGCCGCACGGCCTCGTCGAACGCCGCGACCAGGCTGTGCAGGCGCTCCTCGGGCGTGAGCGGCGTGGGATTGATCAGCTCGTCCATGCGCTCGTAGAAGTCGTCGCGTGTGCCCTTGTACTGCTGCAGGCTGAAGGGCGCCGCGTCTCGCGGCTTGCGCAGCGCGTCGTTGTCGAGCGCGCTGACGCTCTGCGTCGCCTTGTCGTACTTGAGCGGCCGGAAGCGCTTGAAGCCCGCGCCCACGTTCTCGGTGCTGGGATCGAACAGGAACGAGCCTTGCCAGAAGCGGCGCCGGCCGATCGTGCCGTCGGGCTGGGCTTCGGCGGCGATCAACACGCCGTAGCGATCGCCCGACACCTGACCCTGGTCGAACCACTTCGAGATCATCATCACGTGGCCGTACGGATCCGCGTACACGGTGCCTGGCGGCAAGGCGTCGCGCTCCAGCGCCACCGGGTACAGATCGGTATCGGGATCGGTGGGCGCGGTGCGACCGGTCGCCGAGTGCACGCCCGAGCGCACGCCGCGGTTCACGAAGAACTCGAAGGCGTCGACGTCGTCCGCGCCCTCGTTGCGCGGCGTGAGCGACGTGCGCAGCTCACCGCAGCTCGGCGGCTGGCCGGTACGCCCGCGCGAGCATTGGCGGTAGCCGTAGGGCAGGCGCAACTTCCAGCTGAAGTAGGCGCGCAGCGAGTAGGGCAGATCGGCGCAGTCCGGCTCGATCTCGAGCTTGTCTTCTTCCTTGAGGCCCAGGTGGTCGTAGAGCAGGTTGCGACTGGGATCGCGCAGCAGCGAGTGTAGGTTGGTCCAGGTCTGCTCGTCGTCGGGCGCGCCGGCGAACAGCTGCTCCACGAACACCGCCCACAGCGCCTCGGTCTCGCGATCCCACTCGTTCTTCGGCTCCCAGACGAGACCCTTGGGCTCCGTGTTGCGTGCAGCTGGTGGCTGCGAGTCGCGCACGCGGAAGCGCTTGCAGCCGAGCACCTTCTGATCGCTGCCCAGCACCGCGGTGTAGCTGCCGCCCTGCGCGCGCAGCGTGCGCGCTACACGGGCGAACGGGGGACCACCCAGGCGCAGCTCGTCCATCGGCTGCGACTGACCGTCGGAGTCGAACACCCAGAGCGTGGCGCCGCCGGGCGAGCGCGCGCTGGTCGCGATCACGCGCAGCGGTTGGCCCGCTGCCGGGTTCGCGGGCGAGATGAACATGTCGGCCTCGCCGTCGCGGCAGGCATTGCCGGCCGGGATGCGCGGCGGGCTGGTCGGGCCGGGCACGACCGTGTTCGCCAGCTCTGCCGGCGGTTCGCCGCCGATCACTACCAGGCGCGTCATGCGCTCGAGGAACGACTTCCGGCTGCTGCCTCGACCGAGCTCGAAGTCGCTGACCACGGTGCGCTGCACGTCGACGATCGTCTCGCGACCCTCGGCGCACGGCTGCGCGTACTCGCCCAGCGCATGCAGCGCCATCGGCGTGCCGGCGGCGTTCTTGCCCAGGTAGAGCATGATGTGGCCGGGGAAGTAGAGCAGCACCACGCCGCTCTGCGCGGCACGTTCCAGGCGCCGCAGCTTCTCGGCCTCGCTCGCACCCGACAGGTCGATCGCGTACGAGCCAGCGTCCGCTTGCCAGCCGCTGAAGCGCGGCAGCGCGATGTCGAAGCTCTCGAACACGTCGACGAGCAGGCCCGAACAATCGCGGCCGCCCTGTGCGCCGCCCAGGCCGTAGGCCGTGTCGAGGTAACCGAATGCCTCTTGCAGCAGCGCGCGCCGGGTCAGCGGGCGCACTGTCTCCTGCATCGCCGCCGGCCGCGGCAGCTCGCGGAAGCGATCGGCCGCTGCTACCAGCAGCGTGCGCGAGTCGCGCTTGGGCAAGAGCGTGTGCTCGGATACATCGAGCTGGAAGCCACCCGCCGCCGCCAGCTGCACAGGCTCCGCCGCACGCACGCGAGGCGCCGCCAGCCACGCGTTGCGCTGCGCCGGCGGGACTGCGGGCGAGAGCTTGGCGTCGCCCGGCACCCAACCGAACGCCGAGCGCGTGCGCGCGAGGAACATGCCGTTGTTCCACTTGCCGAGCAGCTCGACCACCTCTTGCGCGCGCAGCGGGCCGCAGGCGTTCTTGTCGTACGAGGCCACGCCGTCCGGGCGATACAGCGCGCCCGGGTAGGGCCCGCAACGCATCGTGGTCGGCTCGAGCACGACGTGCAGGCGCGGCGTGAAGGCCGCAGGCGTCTCCGAGAAAGCCGCGAGCTCGGCCTCGCCCAGCGCCTGGCTGTTGGGGTTCAGCAACTTGCCGCTGCTCACGTCCGGCCGCAGCGAGCCGAGCCGTTCGCGCAGCTCGGCTTGCAGCACGAGTGGATCGAGCGGCACGCGCAGGTCGCGCTGACTGAACGAGTCGCGGCCGGGCCGGCGACCGACGCGCAGGTTGTACGCGGCGATGCTCGCGTCATCCATCAGGACCTGGTCGAGCTGCGCGGGCGTGTACCGCTTCAACCAGTAGGCGAGCGTCTGCTCTTCGGGCTGCACCCCGGGCAGGACGGCAGGCGCCTTGGTACGCGCGGGGCAGCTGGCGGTGGCGCCCGCGCCGTTTTGCGCGCGGTCGCGCGTGGCCTCGGGCGTGCTCGCGCAATCGAGTTGCGCAAACAACACGCCCGCAGCCAGCAGCACCCTGCCCAGGCTCGGCTTGCGCGTCAGGACCATGCGTACCTGAGCATAGCGGAGGGGAGGGGCCTTGCGGATGCGACCACGTAGGCTACTGATTGGGGTATGGGGATCCGTGCGGTTTTGTTCGACCTCGGGGGAGTCGTGCTCGACTCACCGCTCGATGCGTTTGCGGCGTACGAGCGGGAACTCGGCCTGGCTGCGAACACGCTGAACCGCGCCATCGTGGCCGCGGGCAGCGGCGGCGCGTGGGCCAGGTTGGAGCGCGGCGAGCTATCCATGGTGCAGTTCTTCGAGGCGTTCGACGCCGAGCTAGCGGGCGGCCAGGTGCGCATCAGCGCCGAGGCCCTGATGGCCAAGATTGCGGACAACACCCAACTGCGGCCCGCGATGTTGGCAGCGATACGTACCATTCGTAGCGCGGGTCTCAAGGTCGCCGCGCTCACCAACAACTGGGCCTCCGACGACCAGTTCCACAAGATGGACGTATTGCGCGGCGAATTCGACGTCTTCATCGAATCGGCGAAGGTCGGCCTGCGCAAGCCCGACCCGCGCATCTACCACCTGGCCTGCAGCGCCCTGGACGTCCCGCCGAACGACGTCGTCTTCCTGGACGACATCGGCGGAAACCTCAAAGCGGCGCGCGCCATGGGCATGACCACCATCAAGGTCGTGGACTTCCGCGACGCCCTCCGCGAGCTCGGCGAACTGATCCGCTTGCAGCTGCTAGCGGCAGAGCACTAGCTCGCGATGCCGTTGGCGCTCAGTAGGTGGGAGAAGTGCGAGACACCGGGGTCCATGACGATCTTCCCCGAGCGCGTCAGCTCTTCGATGCCGTAGGGCTGCAGCGCGCCGATGCAGTCGTCGAGCTCGTTCGAGCTACCGGTCAGGCGCAACACCACGGTCTCGTCGTCTTGATTGACGATCTGCGTCTCGAAGTTCTCGGCGATGTGTAGCAGCTGCGCGCGCGAGTCCCCGCTGCTGCGGATCTTGATCAGCGCGATCTCGGCCTCGACCGGCGCCGCGTCGTCGTGGTCGGTCACGTAGACCACGTCGATCAGCTTCTGCAGCTGCTTCTTGATCTGCTCGACGTTCTGCGTCGAACCGCGGCTGGTGATCGTCATGCGCGAGAAGCCGGGCTTGGAGCCGGGGCTGACCGCGAGACTCTCGATGTTGTAGCCGCGCCGGGCGAACACCAGCGCGATGCGCACCAGCACGCCGGGGAGGTCTTTGGTCACGATCGAAAAGGTATGCAGGGCGTGAGCGGGCACGATCATGTTCAGGTGCTGCCTTCGGGCTTGGCCAGTTTCTTCTTGGGCGGTTCGATGATCATCTCGCGGTACGCAGCGCCTGCGGGGATCATCGGGAACACGTTGTCTTCCTTGACCACGACCGCCTCGATCACGCACGGCCCCGCGTTGTACGCGATGGCGCGCTTCAGCACCTTGTCCACTTCGTCGGGCTTGCGGATGTACATGCCCTTGATGCCGTAGGCGCGCGCCAGCTTGACGAAGTCCGGATTACCTTCGAGGTCCACGCCGCTGTAGCGGTTGTCGAAGAACAGCTCCTGCCACTGGCGCACCATGCCGAGGTAGTTGTTGTTGATGATCAACACCTTCACCGGCAGCTTGTGGATCGCGGCGGTCGCCAGCTCGGACAGCGTCATCTGAAAGCCGCCGTCGCCGACCACCGCCCAGACCGGCACGCCGGGTCGCGCGAATTGCGCGCCGATCGCCGCCGGAAAGCCGTAGCCCATGGTGCCCGCGCCGCCCGACGACAGCCACATGCGGTTGGCTTGCGTGCGCACGAACTGCGCCGCCCACATCTGATGTTGGCCGACGTCGGTCGTGACCAGCGCCTTGCCCTTCGTCAGCGTGTTCAGGCGATCGAGTACGTGTTGCGCGCGCAGGCTCGAGCCGCGCTTGTTGTACTTGAGCGGGAATTCCTTGCGCCAGGCCGCGCACTGCGTCAGCCACGCCGACGTGTCCAGGCGGCCCACCAGCGGCAGCAGATCTTCCACGACCAGGCGCGCGTCGCCGAGCAGCTGCACGTCGCTCATGATCGTCTTGTTGAACTCGGCCGGATCGACGTCGATGTGGATGCGCTTGGCGTCGGTACAGAACTCCGAGATACGGCCGGTGATGCGATCGTCCCAGCGCGCGCCGATCGCCATGATCAGATCGCAGTTCTGCACGGCCTTGTTCGCGTACGCGGTGCCGTGCATGCCGAGCATGCCGAGGTGCAGTGGATGGGTCTCGTCGACCGCGCCCTTGCCGAGCAGCGTGTTCACCACCGGCGCTTGCAGCTTCTCCGCGAGCTCGGTGATCGCCTCGCCTGCGCCCGCGATCACCGCGCCGTGACCGACGTAGAGCAACGGGCGCTTGGAGTTGGCGAGCAGCTCGCGCGTGCTCTCCAGAGCTTCCGGCGTCGTGTGGCTGGGCGTCGTGTAGCCGGGGATGCGTACGCTGTCGGCATCGGGTGCAGTGCAGACCGCCGAGGTCACGTCCTTCGGCAGGTCGATCAAGATCGGCCCCGGCCGACCCGAGGTCGCCAGGTAGAACGACTCGAGCACAATGCGCGGGATGTCGTTGACGTCGGTGACCAGGTAGCTGTGCTTCACCACCGGATACGTAATGCCGGTGACGTCGGCTTCTTGAAACGCGTCCTTGCCCAGGTTGAACGTCGGCGTTTGACCGGTGAGCACGATCATCGGTACCGAGTCCATCAGCGCGGTCAGCAGACCGGTCACTGTATTGGTCGCACCCGGACCTGAAGTCACCAGCACCACGCCCGGCTTGCCCGTGGCGCGCGCATAGCCGTCGGCCATGTGCGTGGCGCCCTGCTCATGACGGGTCAGTATCAGCTTGATCTTCGAGTCGACGAGCGCATCGAAGATGGGCATCGCGGCGCCGCCCGAGAGGCCGAAGATGTACTCGACCCCCTGCGCCTCCATGCACTTCACGAGTCGCTCTGCACCCGTGAGAGTTTTGACCTGATGCTTTTGACCGTCCATCCCGAGAACCTCGATCCTGCACGTGCACGTGCGGGCCCGCGCCACCCTGTGCCCGTCGTCTTTCTACTGACATTTTGCGGCGCTACACGGCCGGCGCGCGAGCGTGGCGAAGCATGCCACCGCGTAAGACTTTGTCCAGAGGGGTGGACTGGGGTTAGTTGAGGGTATGCGGCACGGCCAGGCTGAAAGCCGGGATCTCGACCTCGAAACGGGCCCCGTTCTCGCCGATCATCTCGTAGGTGCCGTGCATCGTGCCGTGCGGCGCCGACAGCACGCAGCCACTCGAGTACTCGAAGCCTTCGCCCGGCCGCAGGACGGGCTGCTCACCCACCACGCCGGGGCCCCGTACTTCCTCTCGGCGGCCGTTCCCGTGCAAGATGTGCCAGTGTCGGCTACGTAATTGGACCGTCTCTTCCGACTCGTTGGAAATCTGGATCGTGTACGAAAAGACAAAGCGCTTGCCGCCTGCGTTCGAATGCTGCGGCAAGAACTCGCTTCGGACGTCGACCCTGATACCACGGGTGAGGGCGGAGGTCATCGCCGGTTCTGTTACCGCAGGCTCTATGGGGCTGCAACCATGGCGCCCCTGTCGCGGAGCGCGGGTTGACAGGTGCAGATGAGCCTGCCTAAGTCTCTAGCGTGGGAGCACGTGAGCGTCATGGCGCACGCCAGCGAGACTGAACAGGTTCTGCGCGGTCGCAGTGATGACGAGATCCTCGCGTGGGTGCACAGCGTGGGCGGCTCGGACGCGACGCTGGAAGAAGCGTTCTGGGGCTTGAAAGAAGCGTTTCAAGCCGAACGCGCTGCGGGCAAGTCGGCGGTGATCCGCTGGCAGATCAGAACTCCCGAACGCCGGCTCGTCACGTACGAGCTCGAAGTCGCCGACGGTGAGTGCACGCTGAGTCGCGGCGCGCAGTCGGACGCTGCCGTGGTGTTGAGCCTCGAGCTCGCCGACTTCTTGCGCCTGGTCACTGGCTGTCTCGACGGAGTCGATGCCTATCGCTCCGGGCGCTTGAAGATCATGGGCGACATGGCACTCGCCGAAGTCCTGTCCGATTGGTTCAGGGAGACGCATTGAAAACGCACATCTGGTGTTCACGCTCGAATCTGCGTGCGCTGGCAGCGCTGTCCTGGCTGTCGTGCGCCGTGCTCTTTTCCGCGTGCGGTGACGACGACGAGCCGCGCGGCGACGCCGGCTCGGATGCAGCCGTCAGCGACGCTGAAGTGCCGGACGCCGCGACGCCGCCCGACGCGAGCACGAAGCCGTTCGGCCCGTGCAAGTCGGATGCGGACTGTCCGAACAACACGTTTTGCGATCGCCAGATCGACGGCATGGTGCCGGTCAACGGCGCACCGGGCGGGATGATCGACCAGTCGTTGTTCCCCGGTGGCTCGTGCTCACCGCGGCCGCTGGCGCCGTTCGACAGCAACGCTTCCTGCGACTCGAGCCTGCCGCAACCGGCACAGGGCTGCGGCAAGGACGGCGCGTGCGTGCTCGAGAACCTGAACGACGAGACCTACGCCGCGTGTCGCGCGGCCTGCGAACCCTCGTCGACGACCAGCGGTTGTACGCGCGAGGGCTACACCTGCGATTTCGGGCTGCACGCCTGCATCGAAGGCTGCCGCGCGGACGCGGACTGCCGCGTGCAGGTCCAGGACTCGAACGGCGACGGTGCGGCCGACGCGCTGGCCTACGACCGCGACTCGAAGGCTGTCTGCGACATGAAGACTGCCCGCTGTTCGCACCCGGGGAGCGCCAAGCCGGTCGGGGGCGCCTGCGAGCGGCTGGATGACTGCTCGCCCAACGGAACCTGTCTGGACGCCTCACGCACGCTCGGCGGGCTGGATTTCCCGGGAGGCTACTGCACCCAGGTGGGCTGCGACGTGAAGGGCCGCGAATGCCAGGGCCCGAACACGGTGTGCGAGCCCGTCCGACCTCAGCTCGGTTCGAGCAGCGACGCCCCGCTATGTATGACCTCGTGCGAGGTGGGGGCGGAGCCCGAGGGCGATCGCGTGGGCGCGAAGGGCCACGGCCAGAACTGCCGCGAGGGCTATCGCTGCCACTGGAACGGCGGCGAGGGCGCGAAGAGCGGCGTGTGCGCCGGCGGCGTCTACAACGACGTGAAGAAGAACAACATCGGCGATGCCTGCAGCAGCGACGCCGAGTGCTATTCGCCCTACGGCTACGGCACCTGCTTGCTGTACAGCGCGACCTCCGCCCGCATCCGGGCGCCGCGCGGCACCTGCGCCATCCTGGACTGCGCCGTCCCGGGCCTGCCGGACGACATCTGCGGGGCCGGCAACGAGTGCATCCCGTTCTCGGGTGACCTCACGTTCTGCATCCACAACTGCACCACCGCGGCCGACTGCGCGGCGGGCTACGCCTGCATGGACGAGGACATGGACGCGACCACGGCCAAGATCTGCTTCCCGGCCTGTGCGAAGGTGTCGGACTGCCGCAGCGGCGAGCGTTGCCAGCTGGCGACGGGCGCATCCTTCGGACGCTGTGTTGCAAGCGGCGGCTCGTGAGGATAAGAAGGCGGACCCGAATTCAGGAGACGAGTCATGTTCTTGTGGTCCACCACCTCGGCGCGTTCCAAAAACCGTAAGCGTTCCGTACGCTTCCGTTCAAAGCTCAAGGCCAAGAACCGGCGCCGCGTCAACCGCATGGCCGGCAAGAAGTTCGGCCGCCGGCTGTTCAAGAAGTAGATCAGGACTTGCTGGTCGCCGGCGGGCGCATGCTCTCGAGCACGTACTGCTTGGCGATGGCCGCGCTGGACTGCGCGATCAGCCGGTCGGCGACGCGCAGTCGCCGGCCGAGCTCGCGCGCGACGTTGAGCACCATGCGCGCGTACTGCGCCATGTCGCGATCCTGAACCAGGCGCTGGACGTCGGCCTGACGCAGGCGCAGCAGCAAGCTGGGCGCGAGCGCGCGCACGGTCGCCGAGCGCGTCTCTTTGCCACCGAGCAGCGCCGACTCGCCGACCCAATCGCTCGGACCGAGCAGCGCCACGCGTACGTCCGCACTGGTGCTGCCGCCGTGGGACAGGACTTCGAGCTCGCCGTTGATGATCGCGAACATGAAGTCCGCCGACTCACCCTCGCGGATGATGCAATCGCCGGGCAACGCGACCTCGGGTGCGAGCTCCTTCACGAGCAGCTCGAGCGTCGAAGAGTCGACACCTTGAAACAAGCGGTTCTGCCGCAGCAAGTCGACGGTGAGCTTGGGAACGCGCGGTTGGTTTTCGGTCATGTGAGCCGCCCTCGGGCGGAATGTAGCACCGAACGCCCGAGAGTGACTCTTCCCCGCGTCCGAGCCCGCGCTCGAACCTACAAACACTCCTCCCCGAGCCGGCAATTGTCGATCAATCGCGTACTCCCCAGCCGCGCCGCTACCAGCAGCACGCTGCTATCCCCACACGTCGGACCCTCACGCGTCAGATCCTCCGCATCGGCCACCGCCACGTAGTCGATCGCATCGAACGCAGCCTCGATCGGCGCGCGCGCCAGCCGCTCGAGCTCAGCACGCTCGCGCAGCCCCGCAGCAAACGCGCGACTCGCCGCCTGAAGGCCGCGGTGGATCGCCGCCGCGCGCCCGCGCTGATCCTCGTTCAAGTAGCGATTACGTGACGACATCGCCAGCCCGTCGGACTCGCGCGCGATCGGACAGCCGAGCACGTCGACCGACAGATCGAGGTCATCGACCATGCGCTGGATCGTGCGCCACTGCTGGTAGTCCTTGCGCCCGAAGGCGGCCACGCAAGGACCGGTGGCGTTGAACAGCTTGCACACCACCGTGGTGACGCCGCGAAAGTGCGTGGGCCGCGCCGCACCCTCGAATGGCAACGTGACCCGCTCCACCTCGACGTGGCTTTGAAAGCCGCCCGGGTACATGCCCTCGCGCTGCGGCGCGTACACCAGATCGACGCCGTGGCGCTCGCAGCGCAAGAGGTCTTCGGCGAAGGTGCGCGGGTACTTGGCGAGGTCCTCGTTTTGCCCGAACTGCAGCGGGTTCACGAAGATGCTCAGCACCACGCGCGTCGCGCCTGCCGCGCGCACCGCCGCTACCAGCGACATGTGCCCCTCGTGCAGCGCGCCCATGGTCGGGACGAGCCCCACGCGCTGCCCGGCCGCCCGATACTGCTCCGTGGCGGCGAACAGCGCGCGGGGTAGCTCGATGATCTGCGGCATGCGCTTCGTCAGTGCCTGGGTTCGCCGCTCTTGGCTTCGAGCGAGAGCGTTCCGGCGTCACCGACGCTGCCGCTGACAGCTGCAGGCACCGGTGCTGGCGCGGCCACACCGAAGCTGTGAGCGGCGCTGGGGAACAGGCCGTCGCGAACCTCGGCCGCGTAGCTCTGGAAGGCGCTGACACCGCGCGCATACCAGTTGTCGTACATCTTCACGAAGCGCGGCACGCGCTCGGGCGTGAGGCCGAGCAGGTCGTAACAGACCAACACCTGGCCATCGCACTCCGCACCCGCGCCGATGCCGATGATCGGCACTGGCACCTGCGAGCGGATGCGCGCGGCCAGCGGCGCCGGCACGCCTTCCAGCACGATCGAGTACGCGCCCGCGTCGGCGATCGCGCGCGCGTCCTGCAGAATGCGCTCGGCTTCGTCTTCGTCTTTGCCCTGCACCTTGAAGCCACCCATCGTGTGCACCGACTGCGGCATCAGCCCGACGTGGCCCATCACCGGGATGCCGGCGCGCACCAGCTTCCGCACGGTCGGCGCAAAGTCCGCGCCGCCTTCGAGCTTGACCGCGTGCATGTTGCCCTCGGACAAGAAGCGCGCGGCGTTGGTCAGCGCTTGTTCGATCGAGACCTGGTAGCTCATGAACGGCATGTCGCCGACCAGGTGAGCGCGCTTGGCGCCGCGCGACACGGCGCGCGCGTGGTAGATCATCTCGTCCAGCGTCACGGGCAGCGTCGTGTCGAGTCCTTGCACGACCATGCCGAGCGAGTCGCCCACGAGCAGGATGTCCGCGCCACCTTCGTCGAGCATGTGCGCGAACGTCGCGTCGTAGGCGGTGGTCATCACGATGCGCTGCCCGCGGGCTGCCATCGCGCGTAGGGATTGGACCGTCAACCGGGAACCGGCCGTCGCCGAGTGTTTGGACACAGGAGCCGCTCCATCGCGAGAGTCGCGGCCGAGGCAAGTCTCGGTCCACGCAACGCGAGTCGACCTCACACTAGCACAGCTCTGCCCGCGGCCTAGGTCGGTTTGCGCGGGCCGCGAGAGTCGAGTAATTTCAGGTACATCCGAGCCGATTCAAGAGCCGCTCTGAACGCTCGCAGAGAGGCTCTGGGCGAGCTCTTCGAGGCGCGCCTGCACCGCCGGGTCCTGGGGCGCGGTCTCCCGCGCACGCGCCGCCATCCGCCGCGCTTCGGCGGTCAGGCCGAGCTTCTGCATCAGGCGTGCGGCCTCCATCTGATAGGCGAACAGGTTGGGTAGGTCGCTGCCGCCGGCGAGCAGCGTGTAGAGGTCCAGCGCGCGTGCGGGCCGCTCGGACTTCTCGTACAGCGCTGCGAGCCGCAGCGTGCCTTCGGGCGGAAGGTCGCGCTGATTGCGCCGGGTCAAGAATTCCACCACGCGCTCGAGCTGCCCGATGGCCGCTTCGTCCTTGCCCGCGTCGGCGTAGGCCAAGCCGAGCTCGTGCCACAGCCGGAAGTCGGGATCGTGCTCGTCGCGCGAAGCCAGTGCGGCCTCGAGCACCTCGATCGCTTCGTCGTACAGCGACTCGCGCCGGAAGAACCCGGCCATCGCGATGTACGGACGCGGGTCATCGGGCAACGCCTCGAGCGCGCGCTCGTAGTGCGCCACCGCGCCGTCGAAGTCGCCCTTGGCGTGGACCAACTGCGCGAGCTCCATGTGCGCGATCAGGCGCGCATCGCCGCCTTCCTCTGCGTGCAGGCTGGCCAGGAACTTGTTCAGCGCGTCGGTGCCGGCGTCGGTCTCGCCGGTCGCCAGGCGGGCTCGCCCGAGCTCGAACCACAAGTAGCGCGGTCCATCGGCCTTCCCGATCAAGTCTTCGAGCTCGGCCTTGGCCTCCGCCATCTTGCCGTCGTGCAGGAGCAGGAGCGCGCGCTTCATGGGCTCGCCGTGCGCAGTGTACTCGGCGTACTGGTCTTCCTCGAAGCCGCCCGCGATGACCTCGAAGCGATCCTCGCCCTCGATCTCGGCCGGGGCAGGGTGTTCCTGCACCCACTTCTTCTCCTCGAGCCCTTCGCTGCGCTGTTCGGCGAGCGCGATCAACTCGCGGCTGGCCGCGGTCTCGATCGCGCCCTGTAGCTCTTCGCGCGCGAACTCCAGGTTGCCTTGCTCGATCAAGCGCTCGGCCTCCGCGATACGGCGCTTGGCCAGCTCGTCGCGGCAGGCGGCGACCTTGGCGCCGAGCTCGGTCTGCAGCTCGGGTCGATCGCGCGTGAGCGCCTGCGCGCGTTCGTACGCGAGCTTGGCCTGGCCGAAGTCGCCGGCGCCGAACAACTCGTCGGCGTGTGCGCGCTCTTCCTCGGGCGAGCGCTTTCCGAACAATTTGCCGAAGAGCGACATCAGCCCTCCTTCTTTTCCTTGCGGTTGACCCACTGATTGGCGAGCGACTTGAGCTGCGCCGGGACGTTGCGGTTCTTGGCGAGCGCCTTGAGCTCTTCCATGCGCAGGTGCGAGATGAAGCGCATCGAGATGCCGACCGGCGTCTTCGAGTTGAAGCACAGGTTGTGCTTCACCTCGCCGCTCTTGATCCATTCCTTCTTGTTGCCGATGAAGCGCAGGATCTCTTCGCTGACTTCCTTGCTGCGAGCGATGTCGGCGGCCTCGCCGACGGTCATCTGCGGCGAGTTGACCGCGGCCAGCGCGATCTGCTTGTTGTGATCGCGCACGAGCAGCGCGCGCGCGGCCATGTTGCCGACCAGCGCCAGCCGCAGCTTCTCGGACTTGGTCATGTCGGCAACCTGCATGCTCAGCGGTTTGTACTCCTGTTTGACCTGTTCTGTCCCGGACGCTTTGTCGTCACTGAAGGCGTTCTCGTCTTTGTCGTCTTCCAGCGTCTGCGCGAAGGTCTGGTCCTGCGGAAGCGGCTCGTCGCTGGCCTCGGGGATCAGCTGGCCCTGGACCGCCTCGACCGCGGCCGCGAAGTGCGGAATGCCCTCGACCACGACGCCGTTGCGCGCGGCGAGCTCGATCAGCCGGTCCGCGGTGGACATGCGCGTGTTGCGGTTCTTGTAGAGCGCTTCGATGATCTCCGGCGCCCGCAGCAAGCGCTGCTCGTTGACCGCGATGCGTTCTGCAATGCGCTCGCTGCAGCCACGGGCGACATCCTGGACCGTGGCGTCGGTACTCGCGGGATTCGCCACGAGTCTGCCGAGCTGGTCCTCGTTTTTGAGCGTGCGGCCCAGAAAGTGCAGAACTTCCGGTAACAACGCGGCTTCACACGCACTCTGGAGCAGCGTCTCGGGCAGCTTGAGGAGCGAGTCGAGCGCGGCGTTACGGACCGGCTCGTCGGCGTCTGCCGTCAGCTGCGCGAGCATGGTCACCTGGTCGTTACCCTTGACCGGCACCAGGCCCTTCGCAGCCATCAGACGCGCCTGGGCGGGTCCCTGGGGGTTGCAGAAGCGCTGGATCGCGGTGGGTAGGCGGTCCAGCGGCAGTGGCAGCGGAGCGGGAGCGTTGTCCATGTGGGACGTGCCACACCGGCACGAACGCAGGATTCTACTTGGCGCGCTTTAGCTTGGGTACGGTCAGACAATCTGCGTATATGTTCCGGCCAGTTGGATCGATCACCGCCGGCCGGTGGCAAAAGCTGCCACCCTTGCAATAATGACCCGGTGCACAGGCTTCTCCCTCGCGTCCTCGTAGCGGCCTGCCTCGCGCTCTTGCTGAGCGCGTGCACCGAGGCCCCCGGCTATATTCAGCTGGGGCCGCTGCCAGCGCGCCCTGTCGACCTGCACGCGCAGGATGCTGGCGTGGAGCTCCCCGACGGTGCCATCCCGTGTGACGCCGCCAGCGACTGCGACGATGGGATTGCCTGTACGCGTGATGAGTGTCTGCCCGAGGGCTACTGTCGGATTACCACCGACTACACGGTCTGCGACGACGGCAGGTTCTGCAACGGCATCGAGATCTGCGACCCCACGATGGGCTGCATCGCCGGCGTGAAGCCGACGTGCGACGACCAGGACCCGTGCACGATCGATCGCTGTGACGATGAAGAGCGCCAGTGCGTGTACGCGCCGCGCGACTTCGATCACGACGGCGAGACCGACATCCACTGCGTCGGCGGCACCGACTGCGACGACTTCGACATCGGGCGCGGCTCCAAGTTGATGGAGATCTGCGGCGACCTGATCGACAACGACTGTGACGATCAGGTCGACGAGGACGACTGCGGCAACCCCGAGCACGACACCTGCGAGGACGCGCTCGACATCTCGCAGGGCGGCACGTTCGAGGTCTCCGAGCTGGGCGCACAGCCGAACTACGTCGCCAGCTGCACCGAGTTCGCCGACACACCCGACCTCGTGTTCACGTTCCAGCTGGACGAGCCGAAGGACCTGCAGCTGCAGGCGCGCGGCATCTTCGCCGACGGCAATGACGAAGTCGCGACGCTGGCCTTGCAGACGCACTGCGGCCTGGCCTCGACCGAGCTGCAGTGCGCGCGCGGCTTCCCCGCCAACCTGCGCGTGCGCGCGCTGCCCGCGGGCCGCTACTACGTGATCGGCAACAGCTTCCAGGCGCGATCCCTGTGGCTGTCGATGAAGACGCTGCCGGCCACGCCCGCGCCCAGCAACACCACGTGCGAGAACGCCATCGATGTGGGCAAAGGCGGACGCTTCGAGGGCGACTTCGTCGACGTCGGCGACGAGACGCTGAGCGTGTGCGGCGTCGCCAACCAGCCGGACGTGTTCTACAAGTTCAGCTTGACCAAGGAGAGCGACGTCGAGATCTCCGCGGTCAGCGATGAGCCCGGCGATCTGACGATCAGCGTGCGCGACAGCTGCGAGCCGACGGCCACCGTGCGCGGCTGTCGCTCGGCAGAACCGGCGCTGACTCGGCTGCACAAGCTGCCCGCGGGCAACTACATCATCGCGCTCGAAGGACCGACCTCGCGCGAGGTGGACTACGCGCTCGAGGTCGCGATCCTCGATCCCACGGATCCCCCTGCCGGTGATGGCTGCAGCAACTCGATGCCGCTGACGGCGGGCAAGCCCACACAGGTCTCGCTCTCGGACAAGCAGGCCGAGGTCAAGAGCAGCTGCGAGAGCAACGGCCCGGATGCGGTGTTCAAGCTGAACCTCGACACCGCAAGAGATGTGGTGATCCACGTGGACGCCGATGACACGCAGCTGGCAGTCGCGGCGCTGCAGAGCACCTGCGGCGACGTCAGCTCGGAGCGCGGCTGCCGCAAGGGCGGACCGCTCGAGACGAGGCTGCGTAACGTCGAGCCCGGCGAGTACTACGTCGTGGTCGACTCGCCCAATGCGGCCGCGGTCACGGTGCAAGTGGAGACGTTCCCGCCGACGCCGACCACGCCTGCGATCGGCAACGACGACTGTCACACCGCGCTGACCATCCCCGAGACCGGCGGCATCTTCAGCGGCGACACGCGCGACCTGTTGGCCGACTACAGCGCTACCTGCGGTGCCAACGCCGCCTCGAAAGACGCCGCGTTCAAGCTGCAGTTGACCAGCCGAAGGCACGTCGTGGCCCGCCTCGATAGCGGCTTCGACGGCGTCCTGCACCGCTTCCACGACGACCGGGTCGGCGCCGATCTGTGCAGGAACATCACCTCGGAGAACTGCAGCGATCACGCAGGCGGTGGTACCGGTGCGCAGCTCGACGAGATCCTGAACCCCGGAACGTACTACTACATCGTCGACGGCTACCGCGACTTCAACGCCGGTTACTACCAGCTGGACGTCGCGGTCAGCTTGCCGTGATCGGTCAGTAGGGCATCTCGGCGCTACCCTCGGCGCAGATCACGCGTACATCGAGCGGATACATGGCGACCTGCGCCGCGTGTCTGGGCAACGCGTAGGCGGTGCGCGGCATGAGCTGCGTCTTCTTGCCCAGGAAGGCCCTGGGATCTTCCAGGTAGTGTTCGCAGATGCTCAGTCGCGGTTCGTCTTCGTTGTAGGGTGCGGGCCGCCGGCGCATGTTCTCGGCGACCTTGTCCGCGAGCGTTTTCTTCTCCGCGGCGGCTGGATTGAGCACTTCATCCCAGTCGGGCGTGACGTACTCCCGCCAGTGGAAGTCGCGCACGCGCGTGTAACCTTCGGGCGTACCCACGATGTAGCGCTGGTGCCTCGTGCCTTCGACGTCGGTGTCGTCGAAGAGCGAGAGGAAGAAGGTCATGCCCGCCCAGTTGGCGGCGAGATCGGCGAAGGAGTACACGCCGCCGGTGGCGATGCCGAGCTGGCCGTATTCCTGCTGGTGCCCGAGCTCGCGCACGCCGGCGGCGCAGACGTTGAGTGGTAGCGACTGCCGCAGCCGCTGGTAGTGCTCGTAGTAACTCCAGCCTTGCGCCAGGAAGTGCCCGAGCTTGTCGATGCCGATCAACACGCCGCTCACCTGCAGGATCGGCGAGAGCTCGATGTACCAGGTCAAGCGCATGTCGTCGTAGTCGACCGCGTGGCCGTAGATGCCCTTGTCGCGCACCTTGTACAGGGGGACCTTCGCGTCGTGCTTGACCCACTCCTCGTAGGGCGTGATCAGCGCGGGCAGGTAGCGGTGTTGGAACGCCTCGCGCACCAGCTCGTCGCGCTCCGCGACGTTGTCCGGTGGATCGCTGCGCAGGCTCATCGTGAGCTCGTCCAGCAGCTTGTTCATCTGCTGATCGAGGATCGCGTCGACCTCTTCCGGCTTGGGCGCGTCGCGGATCTTGCGATAGCCGTGGTCGTAGTACTCCAGCACGAGCAGGCGATCGGTGAACTGGTCCAACTCCTTGGCGGCTGCGGGGCTGATCATACCCACAACCAACACCAGCACGGCGCAGGTACGCTCAAATATCCGGCGCTTCATGGATCCACCCCACGTGGACGCCCGCGAAGGCGCCGAAATGTTCGCGTGCATTCGCCCAGACTACGAACGTATTCTCCGGCATCTGTGCCCAGCTCGCGCGAAACGCCACGCCCAGCTGCATCACGATCGCGTCGCTCAGGAAGAAGTTGTGGAGCAAGAACAGCTCGCCCGCGACGCTGTTGTCGCTGCGAATGCTCTCTGCGCCCGTGAGCGAAGTACGCGCTCGCACGGACAGGCGCGTCTCCCAGGCGGGCGTGCGATAGAATGCCGTCAAGCGCAGCGACACGCCAAGCGTGGTCGGCAGGTCTTCTTCCTTGTCGGGGTTGTGCACGCTGCGCAGATCGAACGGCAACGCCAGCTGGATGCTGCGCAGCACGTGTGAGTAGCCGTTGCCGTTGCCCAGTAGCTCGAACACCGGGCCACCGCGCAGCCACTCCGCGCCCAGCCGACCTTCGGCGACGTCCCACTGCCCCGAGAGCAAGCCGGCCTCCACGCCCAACCACGCGCGCGGCACGCAGTTGCGCGTGAACATGCCGAGGAGCGGCGCGACCCAGAGGTTGCGCTGCGCGTCGCGACACACGAACAACGTCTCCGCGTCCAGCACCGTCAAGCGCAGCCGGCTGGTCGCTTCGTCGCCGATCACTCCGTCGACCTGTGCTACGGCCATCGCGCCGCCAGGCAAGTCCGCCGAGATCCAGCTGGCACGCACCCAGCCCACACCCGAGAGCTCACCCGTGCTGGTCGGCCCGCCGGTCACGTAGCCGCGGCCGTAGGTGTAGCCGGAGAGGATCTTGGACAGGACCTTCTCGCACTCCTCGGGCGAGCCGCTGCCGGAGTCGCTGCAATAGCCGCGCGCCTTCGGGCCCTCGCGAAACAACTCGCGATCGCCGACCACCATCACACCGTCGGCGCGCGCCACCTGCGCCACCGCCAACAGGCACAAAACCGGTAGCCAGCGCCTCACGCGCCGGGTCTATAACACGTGCTCGGGGCAAACCCGTGATTTCAGTAGCGCCCGAGGATCGACTCGCCGGCCGTCAGCCGCGTCCCGGGCTTACAGTCCAGGGTCACGCCGGCGCTGTCCGGCACGTACAAGTCGCACTGCGAGCCCATGCGGATCATGCCGATCTTCGCTCCGGCATCGACGCCGTCGCCGGGCGCCACGTACGCGTCGCAGTCTTTCACGTAGCGATCCGCGATCTGCACGATCACCACCGGCACCTCGCCGTCGATTACGATCGTATTGCGCGCGTTCTGGGTGATGTACTGGCTGCCCTCTTCGTACGGCTGCATGCCCCAGATCAATCGGACGAAGGTGCGGGTCTGATGCAGGTTTTCGCCGCGTGCGGGCCTCGGGACCACGTGCGTCACGCGGCCGGGCACCGGCGAGCGGATGTAGTGGACGGAGAGCGCGGTCATGTAGATGCCGATCAGCGTGCCGTCGCCTTGCTCCGGCACATGTCCGATCCACTCGTCGAGCGGGACCGGCACGCCTTGCTTGATCGGGCTGGGTACCGTGCCGCCGGTGACGCGGCGCGTGTAGAGCAAGTAGCCGTCCGCGGGCGCCAGGAGCACGCGGCCGGGCGGCGGAGTCCGCGCGGGGTCGCGGAAGAAGTAGTAGAAGCGCCAGGCCAGGAATGTCAGTGGGTCCATCGCCGATTCAACCCGGCGAGATCCGAGCCAGCAGCTCGACGAAGCGATCGCGCAGCCGCAACCCCAGGGCGCGGTCGGCGATGCGGAGTGGTACGCGCGTGGCGAACAGGCACATGGCCAGCCCGAGCCCCGACGCGAACATGGCGTACTCGACTACCAGGCCGACGCTCGTGCCTAGCGGTCGATCGCGCAGCGCCGCGCCGAAGCGTGCGGAGGGTCCGTTGGACGTCTCATTCATGTTCGAGCGCGCGATGCGTAACCCGTGCGCCGCGTATTCGTCAACGCCGTGGGAGCCGCCGCGAAGCGCCGGCGACCGATAGTCATCGGAAGGGTCGCGGCGCTCGGCGCGAGCCTGCCGAACCCGCGGGGTACATTGACGGTCGGCAGGTGAGCTGGTAGTCGGCGGCGCAGGTGCCATGCAGGATGCTTTTCAACAATCGCTGTTCGGCTCCGAGCCGCTCCCCCTGGTGCTCTCGCCCAAGCGAAACGTTGCACGGGCGGAATTTCTGGAGCTCCTGCGCGGCGAGCGCGAGGCCCTGCGCAAGCAGCTACTCCAGCACGGGGGCCTGTTGTTCCGCGGCTGGCCGCTGGCGAACGCACAGGATTTCTCGGACGCCATCGAGGCCCTCGGCACTGGCAGCTCGGTGAACTACATCGGTGGGGACAGTCCGCGGACCAAGATCACGGGCGCGGTCTACACCTCGACCGAGGCACCCCCCGCGCTCAAGATCCCGCTGCACAACGAGCTTTCGTTCGTGCGGCACTACCCGAAGCACATCTTCTTCTTCTGCGAGACCGCTCCGGCCGAGCACGGTGAGACCATCCTGGGTGATGCCCGGCGCGTGTACCGCGCGCTCGATCCGGGCGTGCGCGCGCGCTTCATCGACCGCCAGCTCAAGTACGTCTCGGCCTATTACGGCCACAGCCTGCTGATGGACCTGGTGAACGCCATGCAGCCGTCGCACAAGTCGTGGCGCGACGTGTTCGAGACCAGTGAGCGCGGCGAGGTGGAGCGGCTGTGCCGCGAGCACGACTTCGACTTCGCCTGGCACGACGACAACAACTGGATCCGCATCAGCCAGACCCGACCGGCCGCCATCACGCACCCCGAGACCCAGGAATGGGTGTGGTTCAGCCAGGCGCACCTGTACGACTTCAATCCGCGCCTGCTCGGGACCTGGCGCTGGGTCGGGGCCAAGCTGCTCTACGCGCGCCGGCACATGCGCATGCACGAGGTCTTCCACGCCGACGGCGGCGAGATCGAACGCGCGGACCTCTATCACATCATGGATACGCTCGACGCCAACACCGTGGCGTTCCCCTGGCAGAAGGGCGACATGCTCGTGCTGGACAACGTGCTCACCATGCACGGCCGCGCCGGCTTCCAGGGCCCGCGCCGCGTCTTGGCTGCGATGACCAGTTAACTTACGAGTCGGCCGATCAAGAACTTGTGCACGCACGAGTGATCGGAGATCGAGAGCTCGCGCTCCAGCTCGCGGTCGCGTTCCAGCCGCGAGGCTTGCGCGACCAGCAGCGGCCGGTGGTGGATGTTGCTGCGCGAGCAGATGATCGCCCCGGGACGCGCGCCGCGCAGCACGTCTGCGAACAGCTGGTGGTGCGCGGCATCGTCGAGGTAGGACGAGATATCCGAGAGCGACATGATGTCGAATGCCTCGGGTCCGGCCTGCGTCAGCGCCTGGTCCATGCTCGCCGTGATGGTCACGAGCTTGACCTTGGCCAGCGCGCTCTGGACGCGCTCGTAGCTCCTGGCGTTGAGGTAGTGCGGCAGCGCGGGCTCGTGGATGAAACGCCCGAAGAAGATGGTCTGCATCAGCGGGTTGTCGCGCGCCAGGTAGTGCCTGAAGTGCTCCATCACGCCGTCGTAGATCACGCGGTGCAGCGCCACTTCGGGCGGCACGTAGCGATAGAAGCCCGGGTCGCCCGAGAACGCGCGCATCATGCCGCGCCGGCAGGCAGTCTGCGCGATCCAGCGGAAGGCGGTTCTGTCCAGCTTGGACAACCACTTGCGCTGTTGATCGATGTCCTCACACTCGAACAACGCGCGCAGGCCGAGAGGTTGTGTCCACTGCAGGACGCGCGAGATGCGGGCGAAGTAGCGTTCGAGGCGGCCCTGAAACAGGACGCCATCCGTGATCAAGCTCGGGTGCGCATCGAAGAAGTCGCGCGCAGCCGGGCCGAGCGCGCTGCGCACGCGTCGATACGTATCGAGCCGCTCGCCGCCGTCAGAGGCGCGCGCGCCCAAAAAGCGCAGGTAGCCGGCGTGGTCCAGCTCGCGCATGCCCGCGACCTTGAGCTCGAGCAGATAGTTCTGCACCGGGTTCAAATCGACCGCCCAGATGACTTCCGGCTGGCCGACCAGTAGGTTCAGCACGCGGCCGCCACCAGCGGTGATACACAGCACGTGCTTGCCGCTGAAATCACCGAAGGCGCGCAGCTCCGAGCCGCTGTCCTCGTTGCACGAGGAAAACAAGATCGAGTCGCGCGCCCAGCTGACGGGTACGTCCTGCGCCGAGGAGGTGTGCACACCCGCGGCGGTTGTGTCGCGTAAGATTTCTTGGACCATAAGACTGCTAAGCGCTGCTGCTGTCGGCGGCAGCGTTAGCCGACGGGATACGGCGAGTCAATCACCGGCAACGCGCGGAATGACGACCACGCTGCCTGGCGCGAGACCTCGGATCTCCGCGAACGCCTCGTCGACGCTCAGCACGTCCACGGGTACCTCCCGCGTCCAGAACGCGACGGGTTGCTCGACGATGCTGCGGCCGTCCTTCACGGCCACCGCGGCGCGCGGCACGCGGGCGGTAGCGTTCTTGCGCCGCACCTCGAGCACGGCCTCGGCCCGCGTGCCGAGTGGCCAGTTGGGCCGCTCGCCGCGAAAGCTCAAGGTCGCGGCGCGGATCAGCCCGTCGGCGCGCACGCGCGCGTCGTCGATGCCGATGCTGCGGCGCTGCAGCTGCTCGGAGATGCGCGAGACGTGGCCACTGAAGCGCTCGGAGGGGGCGCCGATGGGGGTGACGGTGGCTTGCATGTCCAGGGCCAGCTTGGTCGCGTCGGCCTCTTCGACCTCCATGCGCAGCTCGCTCTGAGCCGGGTCGGCCAGCACGAACAAGGGGCTGCTCGCGTGCTCCGCGATGCGCGCCCAGTCGCCGACCTCGCAGTTGCGAGCCAGCACCACGCCGTCTTGCGGGGCCGACAGCGTCTGCCGGGCGGTCCCCACCTCGATCTCGGCCAGCGGATCGCCGGACTCCACGTGCTCACCCTCGCGCGCCAGCACGCGCAGCACGCGACCCTCGCTGCCCGCGTAGACGTGCCGCACACCCGCGCTGGGGACGACCGCCGCGCGCGCGACGATCTTCTCGGCGACGGGACCCGGCTCCACCCGCGCGGTCGCGGTGCGGGTACTGGCCCAGACTGCCGTCCCCGCCACTGCTGCTCCGCCCAAGGCCGTTGCGAGCCAAACGATACTTCGCGCGCGCATGCTCAACCACCCTCGTTCACGTCGTGCCGCGTCTCGCTGACAATTCGGCCATCTTCCATGTACACGGTCCGGTGCGCGTACCGCTCCAGTCGGTGATCGTGCGTGACCACCAGCACCGCCGACTCGGGCGTCACGCGCTCGCGCAACAGTACCATCACACTCATGGCACTGGGACCGTCGAGTGCGGCCGTCGGCTCGTCTCCCAGCACGACCGGGGGATCGCCGGCCAGCGCGCGCGCCACCGCCACACGCTGCTTCTGGCCCGAAGAGAGCTTGGCGGGCAGGTATTCGGTGCGCGACGCGAGCCCCACACTGGCCAAAGCAGTGCGCGCGTTGGCTCGGGACTCGGGCTTCGATTGCCCCCGCATGCGATAGCCGAGCGCGACATTGTCGAGCGCGGTGAGCGCAGGGAACAAGTTGTAAGTCTGGAAAATGAACCCCACGCGGCGCCGCCGCACGCTCGAGACCGCGGCTTCATCGAGGTCCGAGATCGGCTCGCCACACAGCTCGACCTTGCCGCTGGTCGGCCGCAGCAAGCCGGCCAGGATCGACACCAGCGTGGTCTTGCCCGATCCGGACGGGCCCATCAGCAGCGTCAACTCGCCCGCGCGGATCTCGAGCTCGACGCCATACAGCACGGTCGTGCGCTGCTCGCTCGGTCCGAAGCTCTTGGTCACCTCGCTGACGCGCAGGAGCACCTGGCTCATCGGAACACCTCGGCGGCTTCGACCTTGAGCACGCGGCGCACGCTCGGGAAGCTGGCCAGCGCGCACATGCCGACCACGGCCACGGCGCCGATGGCCCAGACCGCGGGGTTGAGCGAGATGGCGATGCCTTCGCTCGACAGGATGGTCTGCAACGCGGCCGCGAGCACGCCGCCGATGCCGCCACCCACGAGCGCCAGGAACGACGCCTGCCAGCCCACGAACGCCACCAGCTCGGCGGGCGTGGCGCCCATGGCCTTGAGCGTGGCCAGCTCTTTCTCGTGCTCCTTGGTGATCGAGAACAGCGTCTGCGCGACGATCACCGCGCCCACCAGCAGGCTGAACACGGCGCAGAACGCCAGCGCTCCGCCGGCGCCCGAACCGAACACCCAGTAGCCCTCGGTCATGCGCGCGAATTCATCGGTGGTGTGCGCGTCGAGGTCGAGGTGCCGGCGCACGCCGTCGATCACGCTGCCGGCGCAGGCCGCGGACTCCAGGTCAGCGACCCAGTACTGCGCCTGGCCTTCGGCCGCGCCGGCGAGCCAGCGCGCGGTTTCCAGCTCCGCGAACAGGTAGGGATACAGCGCGAACGAGCGAATGCCGTGCGTGATCGCGGCCACCACAGCCAATCGTCCGCCAACCTCGATGCTGTGCCCGATCGGATCGCTCGGCAGCGACAGCTTCTCGAGGTCGTGCTCGTCGATCGCCACGCGACCCGGTCCGCGCAGATCCGAGTGCAGGCCGCGGGCCAGCGCCCAGGGCACCAACGGGCGTTGGTGGCGCTCGACGCCCACGATCTGCACGTAGTCGAGCGCACCGCTGGGCTTGCGCATGGTCGCGACCGAGATCACCACGCCGCGCACGTTCTTCACGCAAGAGCGCGCGAGCACCGCCGCGCGACTGCCGGCGGAGAGGGTCTCGCCGTTGTCGACCACCTCGGTGCCGCGCGCCATCACCCAGACGTCGCCGCCGATGCGGCGCACGATGGCAGATGAGGTCTCGAGGAAGGCCACGAACAGGCCGATCTGCACCAGCAGCAGCGTCCCGGCCAGTGCCACGCCCGCGATGGCAGCGGCGAGCTTACCCCGGTCATGAAGGAGTGATGAGAGCGCGACATCGTGCATTGCGAAGCCGGTGCATCGTAGTCACAAGCCCGGCGTCGCGCCAGAGAGGCAGAGGGTTCAACAGGAAGACGGGAAGGTGAGACGAGATTTTGTGCTACCGCGGGCCCGCTGAGCAGTCGATGCGAGCCCGCGGCAGCAAAACAATTCTTGCTTCACGGCTTCCCGGCTTCCTGAGATCTCTCTCCCTCTCTCGCTCGCTAGTTCGTCTTCGCACGGTTTACGGCGAAGCGGATGTTGGGGTAGCCGGCCTGCTGCGCGGAGAACATGACCTTCTTGATCACGCGGTAGTCGATCGAGACGTCGGCCTGGAGGTTCACCGCGCCCGGGAATTCGTCCTGTGGGTGGAGAGCCGACCAGTTGCGCTTCATGGTCTCGAGCTGTTGCACCAGGTCTTCGATGCGTTCGAGCCGCGGATCGGCCGCGAGCGTGGCGGTGTCTGCGACGCGGCGCTCGTCCAGCGTGATCAGCTGTGGATCGATCGCCACCGTCGGCGCTTGCGTGAGCTCGTCGCCCGCGCTGGCCTTCGGCATCTTGATGCTGGCCTTCTGCGCGACCAGCTCGCCGCTCGCGCCGAACGACATCAGCAGGAACACGACCATGCAGATCATCAGATCGATGATCGGGATCAGCGGTAGCGTCGAGTCGACGGGCTTCTGGGCGCTGCCGCCTCCCGCTCGGTTCGACACGAATGGCAGCGGAAGGTTCCGCAAGAGCACGCGGCTCGGGCGTCGAATGGGCATTTTTCAATCCTTTCGGCTGTGCCCGAGTGACACCACGCGCGGCCGAAAGGTTCCCGCGCTACATGCCGAGCCACTGGCGCGCCGGCAAGGTCTTGGTGCCCTTGCGGACTTCGAAGTACAGCGCGGGCGTGCCGCCCTCAGCTGCAATCGAGCCCAGCCGTGCGTAGCCCGACACGTCGTCGCCGACGCGGACGTCCACGCTGCCCAGGCCGCCGTACGCGGTGTAGTAGCCGTCGCCGTGGTCCAGGATGACCAGCCGGCCGTAGCTGCCGTAGCGATCGCTGAACGCCACGCGTCCGGCAGCGGCGGCGCGCACCGACGTGCCGCCGGGTGCCTGGAACTCGAGGCCGCTGCCCGAGCTCTCCGAGCGCCGCGCTTCGACCACGCGCACCTCGCCGCCGACGGGCGCGGCGAGCTTGCCTTGCTGCACGGCGAAGCCGGTGGTGTCGTTGTCGTCCGAGAAGCGGATGCCGTAGAAGGCGCCGCTGCTCGGCGTACGCGTTGCGGCGGCTGCTGCAGCTGGCAGCGGCCGAACCAGGAGCTGCTTCGGCGCGGGATCGAGCTGCTCGCGCGCCTTCGCTGCGCGCGCCGCGGCTTGTGCGGCGGCCTGTGTGCGTATGCCTTGCTCGCGCGTCGCGAGCGCGTGCAGCGCGTTCAGATCCGCGCGCACAAGCAAGGTCATGCGCTTGATGCGCGCCACGTGGCGGCGTACGGCCTCGAAGCCGCCGGCGATCGGGGCCATGCCGGCGCGCGTGATGCGGTAGAGCGCGCGGACGCGGGTGCGCAGCGTCTGCTTGGCTTGCATCTGCTGCACTTCGAGCTCGCTCAGCTGGTTCGCGAGCTGGTCGTCGCTGACGTGCTTCTGTTCGGACTCTTCGAGCATGCGGGCGGCGGCCAGATCCGCGCCGATGCCGCGCAGGGGCGCCGTGCTCTCGCCGCGCGCAGCGCGTTCGACGGACAGTGCGCTGATCAGGATGCAGGCGACGAGTGAGATGCGAGCGGTACGCTTCATGGGATCAGACCTGCAAGTAGCGGCGCAAGGACCAGGCGCTGCCGACGCCGCCCACGATGCCGGCCAGCGTGATGGTCGCGGCCACCGTCCATGGCGACAGGAACACCGTGCTCACGCCGGTCAGCGAGCTGAGCATGGCTTCGACGTGGTTGTGCGCGAGCAGGTAGCCGACGAGCAGCAGCAGCAGCGCGATCGCCGAGGAGCTCACGCCCTGGATCACGCCCTCGATCACCAGCGGGCTGCGCACGAACGAGTCGGTCGCGCCGCACAGCTTGAGCACCTCGATCTCGCGCCTGCGCCCCGCCACCGCCAGGCGGATGGTGTTGCCGATCACCGCGATCACGCACACCACCACCAGCAGCGCCAGCACGAGCGCGCCGGAGCGTCCCGCGTCGAGCAAGCCGTGGAACTGGCCGAGGAACGAGCGATAGTTCTCCACCTCCTCGACCGCCGAGAAACGCTTCAAGCGCTCGGTCAACTTGTCCACGCGGTCGGCTGCGGCGTTGCTCGCCAGCTCGATCTCGAGCGAGGCCGGGAAGGCGTCCGTGGGCAAGTCGCTCATGCTCGTGCCCATGTGCGTCTGTTCGGCGAACAGCTTGCGCGCGGCCGCCGCGCTGATGTACTCGACCTTCTGCACCTCGGGCAGGCTCTCGAGCACCAGTCGCAGCTGGCTGACCTCGCCCTCCTTGGCGGCGTCGCGCAGGTACAGCGTCAGGTGTTGGCTCTGACTCATGCGCTCGGCCACGCGCGTCAGGTTCTCCACGCTGAGCAAAGCGGTGCCGAGACACAGGAACGCCACCACCAGGCTGGCGATCGCGACGATGTGGAGGTGCAGGTCGTCCCGAAAGCCGCGCTTGGCGCGCGAGAAGGCTGTCCAGATGTCCATACCTGTTGTCTCCTCAACTGCCCGATGCGGTCAGCGGCCGCGTGGGATGGGCCGGTGGCGTGGCAGTAGCCTGTCCGGGGTCATTGCGGGTCGACCAGGCACGTAGACCGTGGCTGGCTTCGATCACGCGGCCCTCGTCGATCACCACCAAGCGGTGCGGTGCGCTCTGCAAGAGCGAGTGATCGTGCGTGGCGAACATCACCGTGGTGCCCGCCGCGTGGATCTCCTCGAACAAGGTCAGGATGTCGATCGCCAATTGGGGATCGAGGTTGCCGGTGGGCTCGTCGGCCAATAGCAACGCTGGTTCGGTCACGATGGCACGTGCGATGGCCACGCGTTGTTGTTCGCCACCAGACAAGTTTTCGGTTCGTTCCTGTCCGCGGCCGGCGAGGCCCACCCGCTCCAGCGCTTGCGCCACACGCGTGCGTACCAGGCGCGCGGTGGTCCCCAGGATCTCGAGTGAGACGGCCGTGTTCTCGAATACCGTCCAGTGCGGTACGACTTTGAAGTCCTGAAACACGATGCCCAGATTACGGCGCAGAAACGGAATCGAGCGTTCGGTCAGCCGCGAGATATCGCGGCCGCTGAACAACACGCGCCCGCTGTCGACTGTGTGCTGTCGATAGATCAGTTGTAAGAGGGTGCTCTTGCCAGAACCGGAGGGCCCGGTTACGAACACGAACTCCCCGCGATTGATTGAGAGGTTCACGTTGCGCAACGTCGGCACGTCGCGCCGAAAATATTTGTAGACCTCCTCCATCACCAGGATCGGCTTGTGCGTCGGTCCAGCATCACCGCTGTTCCTATTGCGGAAGTAGGACACGGCTCGGCGCGCCTGCGCCGGATCCGAGTCAGAGACAGAATTGGCCATAACCCATTGGATAACCGGCCGTTGACCGGAGAACAAGAAAGCCCAGGTCTGTTAGATGATTTGGATCGCGGCGCCGATCGGCGGGAAGTGGCGCAAATCTCGGAGGGTGCGCACATTGGCCAGCCCTTGCGTACATCGCATGCTGGAGCGAGTTTTGATAACTAACGTGGAAACAAGCCGCCGCAGTCCTCGCGCGTGCAGCGCGCGCGGTTACGTCAGGCTGACAGAAGGGGCAGTGGTGAGCGGCAGCATCCAGCGAAGCGCCGAGCACGGGCAGGAAGTATATGCCTGACAGCGCCGCGCCAGTGTTGATCGTCGAAGACGAACGCATCGTCGCGCGTGATCTACAGCGCACGCTGCTCGGCTTCGGCTATGACGCGTTCGCGATCGCTGCCAGCTGCGAAGAAGCCATTTCGCGCGCGTCCGAGAAGTGTCCGGCGGTGGTGTTGATGGACATCCGCATCAAGGGTGATCTCGATGGGATCGCGACCGCGCGCATCTTGCGCGAACGCTTCGCCACCGCGGTCGTCTATCTGACCTCGCACGCCGATCCCGATACGTTGCAGCGCGCGACCGCGACTGAACCATCCGGCTATCTCCAAAAGCCGGTGCGCCCGGCCGAGCTGCGCAGCGCCATCGAGATCTCGCTCCACAAGCGCCAGAGCGAGGCACGCTGGCGCGAGGGCGAGCGTTGGATCGACGCCGCGTTGTCCGCGATCCCCGAGGCGGTGATCGCCGTGCACACGAACGGACGCATCCTGGAGTTGAACAACACCGCGGCAATCTGGTTCGGCAGGTCGCCGAGCGAGCTGCGCGGCACACCGCTGCGAGACGTCCTGCGAATGACCGATACGCAGACCGGCGCGCAGCTGGAAGATCCCGTGGGCGAGGTGATCCGCGAGATGCGCGAGTACTCCGGTCACGCGCTGTTCTGGCAGGGCGATGCCAGCCAGCGTGCGGTGAAGTACCGCGTGCGACCGGTGTACGCGCTGGATGCTGCGCGTCCGTTGGGCGCCCTCTTGGTGATGGGCGAGCCCGGGCCCGCGGCGCACGGCAGCGACTTTCGAGCACTGGTGGACGGCGCGCCGGTCGGCATGTTCGTGCATCGCGACGGCAGGTTCGTCTACAGCAACGCCGCCTTTGCGGGCGCGCTGGGCTACAGCTCGGACGAGTTGCTGGGCGTGCCGGTGCTGGAGACCGTCGAGCCCGAGGCGCGCGCGGAGCTGGTCGAGCGCATGCGCCGCGTGTCGTCCGGCGTGCCGGGTACCACGAACGTCGTGCGCAGCTTGCGCCGCGACGGCGGGGTCGTGTTCCTCGAGGGCACGGGCTTCCCGCTGTCGTTCGACGGCGGAGCGGCGACGGGCGTGGTGATGCAGGACATCACACTCAAGCAGCGGCTACACAGCCAGCTGGAGGATCAAGAGGCGCGCTACCGGCATCTGTTTCGCGACTCGCCGATCTCGCTCTGGGAGGAAGACTTCAGCGAAGTACGGTCGTTCCTCGAGGGCCTTCGGCTCGAGGGCAAGGACGTGCCCACGCAGCTGCGTGAGCAGCCGCAGCTGGTGGTCGAGGCGGCCAGCCGCATCCGCCTCGTGGACGTGAATGATGCCACGCTCGCCATGTACCGCGCAGGTTCGCGAGAAGAGCTGCAGGCCAACCTGCGCGAAGTGTTCTTGCCCGAAGGCTTCCCGCTGTTTTGCGAGCTGCTGTGCTTCCTGTGGGAAGGCAAGGGCGGCACGTTCGCGGCGCAGGGTGTGACGCGCACGCTGCGCGGGGAACGCAACGAGGTCGACCTGCGCGCCAGCGTGCTGCCCGGCGCCGAGCGCAGCTGGTCGCGCGTGGTGCTCTCGCTGTCTGACACCACCGCGCTCAAGGGCGTCGAGGCCGAGTTGCGGCGCTCGCTGCGCGAGCAAGACGTGCTGCTGCGCGAGGTGCAACATCGCGTCAAGAACAACCTGCAGGTGATATGCAGCCTGCTCAGCTTGCAGAGCTCGCACCTGTCGGATGACGGGCAGCGCGGCGTGTTCCTCGAGAGCCAGAACCGCGTGCAAGCGATCGCGCTGGTGCACGAGCAGCTGTATCGCCAGAAACAGCTCTCGCACATCCCGTTCGGCGAGTATACCGAAGCGCTGGTCACCGATCTGGTCCATACGCACAGAGCCAGCGAGCGAGGCATCACGGTGCGTGTGCACATGCCCGACGTGCGCCTCGGCGTGGATGCCGCGATCCCGTGCGGCTTGATCGTGACCGAGTTGGTCAGCAACTCGCTCAAGCACGCCTTTCCGGGCCATCGCGGCGGGAAGCTGGACGTCGCGCTCGAGTCGCGCGCAGGCAAGCTGTTGCTCAGCGTGCGCGACGACGGCATCGGTCTGCCGCCCGGCTTCGATCCACGCCGCACGACCTCGCTCGGGCTCGATCTGGTGTTCACGTTCGCCGAACAACTCGAAGCTGAAGTGACGGTCGACACCTCGGCAGGTACCTGCTTTCGCATCGCGTTCGGGGAGAAATGACCATGCAACTGGTCGAATCGCGCAACGTGTTGGTGGTGGAGGACGAGCGAGTCGTCGCCAAGGACCTGCAGCGCACGTTGACCAATCTCGGATACGAAGTGCCGGTCACCGTCGCCACCGCGGACGACGCGATCCGCGCGGCCGCGGAGCGCTGTCCCGACCTCGTGCTGATGGACATCCGCATCAAGGGCGCGCGCGACGGCATCGAGACCGCAGAGATCTTGAAGAGCCGCTTCGACGTGCCCGTCGTGTATCTGACGGCCTACGCCGACCAACAGACTGTCTCGCGCGCCAAGCTGACCGAGCCACACGCGTACCTGCTCAAGCCCGTCAAGGTGGACGAGCTGCGCACCGCGGTCGAGATCGCCATCTACAAGCACGAGATGGAGCGCCGGCAGCGCGAACGGGAGCGCTGGTTCGCCACCACGCTGCGCTCGATCGGCGACGCGGTGATCTCCACCGACGCCGAGGGCTGCATCACGTTGATGAACCCGATGGCCGAGACGATGACCGGCTGGCGCACCGCCGACGTACGCGGCAAGCGCCTGTCCGACATCCTGAAGTTGGTCGACGAGTCCACGTCGGAGGCGGTCGAGGATCCAGTCGCCCAGGTGCTGCGTGCAGGCAAGGTGTTGCACGTCCGCGGTGCGCTCGTGGCACGCACTGGCCACGAGCACATCATCGCCGACAGCGCGGCGCCGATCTTCGACGAGGCCGGCAAGCTGCTCGGCGTGGTGGTGGTGTTCCGCGACGTCAGCGAGTCGCGCCGCTTGCAGCGGCGGCTCGAGTTTGCCGAGCGACTGGCCTCGCTGGGCACGCTGGCCGCCGGCGTGGCCCACGAGATCAACAACCCGCTGTCGTTCGTGGTCGCGAACGTCGACTTCGCGCTCAACGAGCTGAAGCGCGCGCAGCCGCAGCTGCGCGGCTTGCCCTGGCTGGACGAAGTCGTGCGCGCGCTGGGCGAGGCGCAGGTGGGGGCGGGGCGGGTGAGCCAGATCGTCTCCGAGCTGCGCGCGTTTGCGCGGCCGGCGAACGTGCCGTTCGGGCGCGTGGACGTCAATCGCGTGTTGGCCTCGGCGCTCGACATGGCGGCCAGCGAGCTTCGCAGCGTGCGCCTGTCCACCGACTACGCCGAGCTGCCGCCGGTGATCGCCAACGAGACTCGGCTCAGCCAGGTGTTCTTCAACCTGCTGATCAACGCCGCGCAGGCCATCGCAGCCAAGGGCGGCCAGGGCGACGTGCATGTCTCGAGTCGGGTGTTCGAGGCAGGTCAGGTCGTCGTGGAGATCCGCGATACGGGCACCGGCATCAGCTCGGAGATCCGCAAGCGCATCTTCGATCCGTTCTTCACCACCAAGGCGCCGGGCAGCGGCACGGGCCTCGGGCTGGCGGTGTGTCACGGCATCGTGACCTCCCTCGGCGGCGAGATCGATCTGCAGAGCCAGGTCGGTGAAGGCACGACCTTCCGCGTGCTGCTGCCGGCGGCGCCGCCCGAGATGGTCGCGCCGCCGCCACCAGTGCCAGAGCCAACCGGCAGCTTGCCCGCGCGCGTGCTGGTGGTCGACGACGAGCCGATGGTGCGCAACACCCTCGCGCGGATGCTCTCCAAGGAGTACACGATCAGCGTCGCCAGCGACGCACAGGAAGCGCTGACGATGATCAGTCGCGGCGAGCGCTTCGACTTGATCCTGAGCGACGTCAGCATGGCCGGCATGAGCGGCATGGACCTGCACGACGCGCTCGCCCAGCGCCACGCCGATCAAGCCCAGCGCATGGTGTTCCTGAGCGGCGGCGCCTTCACGGGCGAGAGCATCGACTTCCTCCGCCAGATGGCTCACCGCCACCTGGAGAAGCCCTTCGCACTCTCGCAGCTGCGGGAGCTGATCCGCGACCAGCTCGACAAGCTCGGTCGCTGCGGCCGCGAGGCGTCCAACTAACGAATCTCGACCTCGACCCTCGATTCGGACTTGAAATCGATTCAGGGGGCGCCTCGCCGTGCCGTGCTCAGGGTGCCGGCAAGCGACCCGCTACCCGGTCACTCTAGCGAGGCGCTGTACCAAACCTTCGTGACCCTGGGCAGCGGGGGAGGGCCACTGCTCTGCTGCGATGTCTTTCGGTCGCGCGCGCATCTGCTCGAAGTTTTGGACTGTGGTTTGCGGCGCGTTGCTCGCTGTGGGGTGTGGGGGCGAGCGGCAGGGGATAGCGCCGGTGGTGATGCCGGTGGCTGGCGTTCCGGCGCCCGAGGCTGGTGCGGGCGCGCGTACGGCGGCTGCCGGGACGGCTTCGCCTGAGGGCGGTGGCCCTGCGCGTGAGCCTGGTTCGGCCGCTGGGATGATCGGGGCCGCTGGCGGCGGCGAAGTGGCGGCCTTGACCGTGTTCATCGCCGGTGACTCCACGGTCTCGAACTATCCCGACACCGCGAGCCCGAACGATCAGGCCGGCTGGGGCCAGATGCTGAAGCGCTATCTGCGCGAGCAGGCGAAGGTCGACAATCGCGCAGTCGGAGGCAGCACGGCGCGGCGCTTCATCGACGAACGCAGGCTCGAGCCGATCCTGAGCGCGCTGCGTGCCGGCGACTATCTGTTGGTGCAGTTCGGTACCAACGACGGCAATCGCAACGCCAGCTATCAGCTGAACGGCGAGAGCATTCCGTACTATCTGGACCCGAGCACCGACTTCAAGAGCTACTTGAAGCGCTACATCAGCGCTGCGCGCGAGCACGGTGCGACGCCCGTGCTGGTCACGCCGCCGCCGCGCAACTCGGCTTATTGCACGGCCGGCAACGGCACCGGCGCACACGCACAGGCCATGCGCGAGCTCGGCCAGAGCGAGAACGTGAGCGTGGTCGACCTCAACACCAAGGCCGTGGAGTACCTCAAGGCCATCTGTCCTGCGCCCGATCCGCCCGACTTCTTCCTGCAGCGCGCGGATGGCACCGTGGATGGAACGCACTTTCAAGAGCACGGGGCGGACACGCTGGCGAAGTTCGTGGCAGATGGGCTGCGCGAGGCCGGTGTCCCGTTCGTGCGGGATGGCAAGTGATGCGCCGGTTTGCGATCGTGGTCTTGTGTGTGTTCGCTGCGTGCGGGGACGACGGCTCTGCTCTGGGCGCGGCGGCCGCGGCGGGGATGTCGCCTGCGGCGGGGATGGATGGGGCGAGCGGTCGCACCGGTGCGGCGGGGATGCTTGCAGCTGAGGGCGGCGCGGGGGCAGGGCCCGCGGGTGGAGCTGGTGCAGGCGG
>DATEOF010000494.1:0-52299 GCA_035274465.1 Polyangiales bacterium | reverse complement strand
CCGTGGCCGCAGCGGCCGTCCCGGCCAATGCGCCGGGCCGGGTGGTGGTCGAACTGCTGGGTTTGACGAGCGACGCGGGGCAGGTCCTCGCCGCGCTGTTTCGCAACTCGACCGGCTTCCCGGAAGAGCCGCAGCGAGCCCAGCAGCGCAAGCTGGTGAAGATCAAGGGACGGCGCGTGGAGCTGGCGTTCGACAACGTGCCGCCGGGGCTGTTCGCGGTCAGCTTGTTTCACGACGAGGATGCGAACGGCAAGATGAAGACGGGCATGTTCGGCATCCCGTCCGAGGGCTACGGCTTCACGCGGGATGCCCGGGGCAGCTTCGGTCCGCCCAGCTTCGAGGATGCTCGCCTGCAGTTGTCGGCCGGCGAGGCCAAGAAGGTGACGATCCACATGAAGTACTGACGAGGGTTGCGGATGAGTCGTTTGTCTCCCGAGACTTTGGTCTGGCCGCCCGTCGCCGGCGAGCGCGCTTCGCTCAGCGCACCGGGTCTCCGCGCGATCGTGGTCGGCGGAGGCATCGCCGGCGTGTCCGCCGCGACCTCGCTGTGCGAGCGAGGTGTGCGCGTGACGCTGATCGAACGCGAGGCTGCGTTGGGCGGCCGCGCGGGTGGCTTCGCCAAGTCTCTGGTCACGGGCGAGACGCTCGAGATGGAGCGCGGCTTTCACGCGTTCTTTCGCCAGTACTACAACCTGCACGCGCTACTCCGCCGCGTGGACCCGCAGCTCTCGATGCTGGCCCCCTTGCCCGACTACCCGATCCTCGGCCCGGGCGGCCTGGTCCAGGGCTTCGCAGATCTACCCACGCGTCCGCCGTTTCAGGTCATGGCGCTCGCCTGGCGCACGCCCTACCTGCGCGCGCGAGATCTGCCGCGCGTGAGCGGTCTCACCGCGCTGGAGATGCTGCGCTACGACCCGGCGCGCACCTACGCGCGCTGGGATGCGACCAGCGCCGCTGCGTACCTCGATTCACTGGCCTTCCCCGAGACCGCGCGCCGCATGTTGTTCGACGTGTTCTCGCACTCGTTTTTCAACCCCGAGTCGGAGCTCTCGGCCGCCGAGCTGCTGATGATGTTCCACTTCTACTTCATGGGAAACCCGGAAGGCCTCGTCTTCGACGTGCCGACTCGGCCGCTGACGGCTGCAATCTGGCAGCCCTTCGAGCGCTGGCTCTCCGGGCACGCGGTCGACTTGCAGCTCGGCTCGAGCGCCACGCGCGTGGAGCGCCGGCCCGAAGGCGGCTATCGGGTGTACTCGGATCGCGCGCAGCACGAAGCGGACTTGTTGGTCCTGGCGCTCGACGTCGGCTCGCTCCCGCGCCTGCTCGAAGAGAGCCCGGACCTCGCCCAGCTGCAGCCCGCCTGCCGCGCGCTGCGTCCGACCCGCCCATTCGCGGTCTGGCGGCTGTGGCTGGATCGCAAGGCTCGCTCCGATCGCGCGGCGTTCGCCGGCACCACCGGCATCGGTCTGCTCGACAACATCTCGGTCTACGAGAAGCTGCAGGACGAGAGCCGCGCCTGGAGCGCGCAACACGGCGGTTCGGTGATCGAGCTCCACGCCTACGCGGTGGCGCCGGAGCTCGGCGAGGCTGCGATCAAGGCTGATCTACTCCGTGGTTTGCACGCGTTCTATCCGGAGCTGCGCGACGCGCAGGTCCGCGACGAGTGCTTCTTGCTGCGGCGCGACTGCCCGGCGTTCGACGTCGGCACCCACGCCTCGCGGCCCAGCGTCGACACCGGCTTCGACGACCTCGCGCTCGCCGGCGACTACGTATCCGTGCCGATGCCGTGTGCGTTGATGGAGCGAGCGACGGTGTCAGGCGTGCTGGCCGCCAATCGGTTGTTGGCCAAACACGGTGTGCGTGCGCAGGCGCTGCGCTCGGTTCCGTCGCGCGGCCTGCTGGCCGCGCCGCGCTGGAGGTGGCGACATGCTGCGTGAGGCATTCCGCCGCGGCTTCGCATTCGGTCAGAAGTTGCCCGACGTCCCGGTCGTCGACGCGCGCCCCGATCACGAGCAGGCGGATCCCGCCTGGATCCGCAAGGCACTGGCCGCGAGCCAGGCGCTCTCGGCCGGCGGTTGGTACGTGCTGGACGCCTCGCGTCACTGCAGCACGTCACCGCGCCGATTCTGGGTCGCCGGCCGGCCGCTGGTGGTGTTTCGCTCGGGCACGCGCCTGGTCGCCGCGCGCGACGCCTGTCCGCACCTGGGTGCAGCGCTCAGCGAGGGACGCGTGCGCGACGGTCGGCTGATCTGTCCCTGGCACGGCCTCAGCTTCGGGGCCGAACCCTGCGACGGCTATCGTTCGTTGACGACCTTCGACGACGGGCACCTGGCCTGGGTCCGATTCGACGACGCGGGCGAGGCTCCGACGGACCGACCCCAACTCCCGGATCGCCCGGCGCGAGGCCTCGCCGGCGTGGTCCGGGTCGAGGTGACCTGCGAGCCCGCGGACATCATCGCCAACCGGCTCGACCCCTGGCACGGCGCGCACTACCACCCGCACTCGTTCGCCCGCCTGCGGGTGATCGAGCGCTTGCCGGACGAGATCACGGTGCGCGTGGCCTATCGGGTCCTCGGCCCGTGTCTGGTCGAGGTCGACGCCCGCTTCCACTGCACGGACGCCCGGACCATCGTGATGACCATCCTGCGCGGGGAGGGCGCCGGCTCGGTGGTCGAGACCCATGCCACGCCCCTTCGCCCGGGCCAGACCGCCATGGTCGAGCTGACGGTCGCCGACTCCGAGCGCTCAGGCTTCGCAGTGGCCCGCAGCCTGGCGCCGTTGCTTCGCCCCCTGGTGGAGCGCGCCGCCCGCCGGCTCTGGATCGATGACGCCGCGTACGCCGAGCGGCTCTACCAGCTGCGCCACGGTGCGCTCGGAGAGCGCGTGCGCCTGGTCACGGTCCCCCCGGGCGAGCGCGCGCGCCAGCCCCGCGAATGATACACGCTGGAAACTGAATCCGCGCGCCGTGATACCTGCAGCGCGTGTGATTCGGAGGCAGTTGCGCGACAAATCCTCACCAAGTGGCGCAAACGCGCGCACTTCAACTGGGATTTGCCTGGCTCCGCGTTCACCCCTGCGGTCGTTGGTGTAGCATCTGCCGGTCGTGACGCCGGAGACCGCACCCGCAGCCGAGGGAGCCCAGATCGGGCACTGCATCGACGAGCGTTATCGTCTCGAGGCAGTGATCGGCGTCGGCGGCCTCGGCACGGTGTATCGCGCGACCCATACCAAGCTGCAGCGCCAGGTCGCGGTCAAGCTCATGCACGAGAGCCTGGGCGACAGCCAGGTCAATCGCGGACGTTTCGCGCGCGAGGCCAAAGCACTGGCCGCGCTGCAGCACCCCAACATCGTGGCCGTACTCGACTACGGCGTCGCCGACTCTCAGCCCTACCTGGTCATGGAGCTGCTCGAGGGCGAGACGCTGTCTCAGCGACTGCACCGCGGTCCGCTCCCCGTCGAGCGCGCGCTCCACATCACCCAGCAGCTGCTCGAGGCGTTGTCGTTCATGCACCGCGCAAAGCTGGTGCACCGCGACGTGAAGCCGAGCAACGTGTTCTTGCAGCGCACGCGCGACGGCAAGGAGCGCGTGAAGGTATTGGATTTCGGACTGGCCAAGTTCACCATGCCTGGAACCGTGGGTGATCCCACGCTCACCCGGGACGGGGCGATCGTCGGTACTCCGGCGTACATGTCCCCCGAACAGGCCACCGGCGAGATCGTCGACGCGCGCGCCGACGTCTACGCCGCAGGCGTGATCCTGTTCCGCATGCTGTCCGGGCGTCTGCCGTTCGAGGGGGATGCCATCGATCAGGTGCGCAGCCACCTGATCTCACCGGTGCCCGACCTGCGGCGCGAAGCCGAGCCCGATCACGAGCTGGACCCGGCGCTCGAGGCGTTGATCCGCAGGGCCATGGCCAAGCGTCGCGAGGACCGCTTCGATGACGCGGGCCGGATGCTGCGCGCGCTGGCCCACGCATTTCCGCAGCACGTGCACGCGGTCCTGCCGGCGCACGAGGTGGTCTTGCCGGACCCGTTCGCGGTCGATGCGCTGAACGCCGCCTGGCTGCTCGAGAACGATCCGAGCGACAACAGCCAGCTCGACACGCTGGTCCGGCTGCCGCGCGCGCCTTTGACGCGCGTCGCTCGGCTTCGGCGCGCGATGCGCACTGTCGTCGTCACCGGCGTGCGGCTGTTCGCGGGCGTCTCGGTCCTGCTGGTGCTCGGGACGGTCGCGATCTTCGCGCTGCTCTTTCGCGACGAGGCGGACCGCGCGGAGCTGAGCGCCTTGCGGCAGCGGTTTTCGGACCGGCTGATCGAGCGTTCGACGGGCGGCGTCGCCTCCACCGAGGAAGCGGCCCACAAGCCGCCCGAGAGCAGCCAGACCACGCACAGCGCGAGCCGGCAGCCACCAGCTGCAGTGGTTCCGCCGCCGGAAGCGCCGAAGCCGCCGCCGGCGACCGCGAAGCCGGAGAAACCGAAGGCAACGCTCGCCGCCGATCCGACGCCCGCCCGGCCGCCGATCTCGAGCTCCTTCACCGCGGCGCCACCGGGCATGTTGCCTGGCAGCGCGCCCGCGCCGCGGCCGAGTGCAGCGACACCACCGGGAGTTCTGCCGGGAAGTGGCAGCGCTGCCGCTGCGGCCTATGCCAGTGCCGTGAGTAGCGCGATGCCGATCCCGCTGGCCAAGTCGAGCGGCCTGGCCGGTGCGCTGGCGGTCGACGCACCGCTCGAGCACGCCAAGTTGAGCGACGAGAACGCGGACCGGTTCACTTACGGGGGTGCGGCGGGTTCGGCTGCCGCGACCTTGCCGGTGGCGTTGCCTCCGGCCGAAGACCCGTGGTTGCAACCGCTGCCCGAGCGGCTGCGCCGGGCACGCAAGACCGCATTGAGCGGCGCGCGCGGCAGCGAGGCGATGATCGAAGCGCTGCGCGAGTACAACCGCGAGACCGGGAACGACCCGCGCGGGCACCTGCTGCTCGGCCAGCTCTACCTCAACCGCTTCTGGCGCACGGATGCGCTGTCTCAGTTCTCGATCGCCATCTCGCTCGATCCGAGCGCGCGCGGCGCACCCGAAGTGCTGAGTGGCCTGGTCCTGCTCGTGATCCACGGCGGCGTCGCGCGCGAGGCCGATCGCGTGATCGTCAATCGCTTCGGCAGCGAAGCCTTGCCGCAGATCGACCGCGCGCTCGACAGCGTGCGCGACAAGGATCCACAGGCGGCCGCCCGCCTCGAGGCGCTGCGCACGCGCGCCGCCACCGCGCAGCGCGGACGCTGACGGTGGAGGCGCGGCACAGCTAGCTCAGCGATTGGCGGTGGTGGCGAAAGCCCAATCCAACCAGGGCGTCAGCGCTTCGAGATCCGTGCGCTCGACCGTGGCGCCGCACCAGATGCGCAGGCCCGGAGGTGCGTCGCGGTACGAGCCGACGTCGAGACCGACGCCTTCTTTCTCCAGTGCACCGGCCAGACCCTTGGCAAAGGCAGCCTGCTCTTCGGCGGACTTGGCCGTGATCGCCGGGTCCACCACCTTCAGGCACACCGACGTGTTGGAGCGGATGGCGGGCTGGTTCGCCAGGAAGTCCACCCACGGCGTGCGCGCGACCCAGTCCGCGATCACCTTGGTATTGGCGTCGGCGCGCGCGATCAGCGCCTTGAGGCCGCCGACCGACTTCGCCCACTGCAGCGCGTCGAGATAGTCCTCGACGCACAGCATCGACGGCGTGTTGATGGTCTCGCCTTCGAAGATGCCTTCGATCAGCTTGCCACCCTTGGTCATGCGGAAGATCTTGGGAATCGGCCAGGGCGGCGAGTAGCTCTCGAGCCGCGCCACCGCGCGCGGGCTCAGCACCAACATGCCGTGCGCGGCCTCGCCGCCGAGCGCCTTCTGCCACGAGAACGTGACGACATCGAGCTTCGCCCAGTGGAGCGGCTGCGCGAACGCGGCCGAGGTGGCGTCGCAGATCGTCAGGCCTTCGCGATCGCTCCTGATCCAGTCGGCGTTCGGCACGCGCACGCCGGAGGTCGTGCCGTTCCAGGTGAAGATGACGTCGCTCGCCGGGTCCACCTTGCTCAGGTCCGGCAGCTCGCCGTAGCCCGCCTTGAGCGAGACCGTGTCCTTGATTTTGAGCTCCTTGAGCACATCGCTGACCCAGCCTTCGCCGAACGACTCCCAGGCGACCGCGGTCACCTTGCGCGGCCCGAGCAAAGACCACAGCGACATCTCGACGGCGCCGGTGTCCGACGCGGGTACGATGCCGATCTTGTAGTCGCTCGGAACTTCGAGCACTTCGCGCGTGCGATCGATCGCAGCCTTGAGCTTGGACTTGCCGAGCTTGGCGCGGTGCGAGCGGCCGAGGGTCGCGTCTTTGAGGTTTTCGGTGGTCCAGCCCGGGCGCTTGGCGCACGGACCGGATGAGAAATGCGGCACCTGAGGCCGCTGGGTGGGCTTCGTCTGGGTCATCGTGCGGCGCAGCATACTCCGATCGCAGCCGCTCGATGCAAGCACCCCGATGCATCTGCGGGTGCCGATTTACAACGCGCCGTAACCGCTGGTGATCAGGCGCTGTCGACAACCTTTTGGCCGGTCGGAACAGGTGCCTGGCTTTCGCGGCGCGCAGAGTCGGGCTCGGAGGTGATCATGCTTGGTCTTCGAACCCGATTCGCATGCATGCTCGCGGCGCTCGCCGCGGGTTGTCCCGAAGATGAACCGGCCGCGAGGCAGGAATCGCGTACACAGTCCGCGTCGCACGCGGGCTTGATCTCGATTCAGGACATCTCGATCGCCGGCGCGCCGCAGGCCGGCCACGGCTTGACCGTGCAGGCCTTCTTCACGGCCGCGCGGCCCGCCGACTTCGAAGAACAACGGCGGAAGGTGTTCGGCTGCAAGGTCATGGCCTACGACGTCGAGCGGGAACCCGGGCCGGTCGAGAGCGATCAAGGACCGCTGCGCATCGACGGCATCCAGGGTGGGCAGATCAGCTGCGTGTTCGCGGCTGGACGCGGCTACGTGTGCCCGACGACGAGCGGCAGCGCCACGGTGCAAGTGAACACGGACGCCGGTGCGAGCAGCTACGCCCTGGAAGGCGTGACGCTGACGGCGGCGGACGTCGGCCGCTACTTGCAGGTAGCGGGCGCGAGTAGCGCGCAAAACAACGGGGCATTCGCCATCCTGGGCGTGGCGGCCGAGGGCTCGGTCGTGGTCGCGAACCCCGCGGCCGTCGCCGAGAGCTTCGCGGGCACCTACACGGTGGTCGCCGGCGCAGGCCCGACCCCGCGCGACCTGTACTCACCCTTTCGGGCCGACAGCCAGGTTCGGGTCGCGCTCGAGCGGGGCGGCGGCAAGGACTTCGACGCGTTCGAGGTCGAGATCGAGCCCGGCAGCGCCCTGGTGCCGGACCGCGACACGCTCGAACGACTGCGCCAGATCGATCCACAGGCCGGAGAGCTCAGCTTGAGCTGTGAGGGCGAGGGCGGGGATTGCGGCACCGCCGCGGTGACCATCGTGCGCATCAACACCACGGACGGCGACATCGCGGGGCTCCCGCCCAGTGCGATGCCCAGGCCTCGGAAGCGCGCGGTCGAGATCCAGTGCGCGGAGGCCGATACCGGCACGCTGCATGTGCCTGCCGCGGCGCTCGCGTACCTGCGCGACGCTCACGTCGCGTCGCCCATCACGCGTATCCGCACGGCGTTCATGCGCGACGGGTACGCGTTTGCGAGCAACGGCGCGGGGAAACCCGACAATCGCACGATCATCGTCGCCGGCCACGGCGTGATCGGCTTTACGAACCCTCAGAATTAGCCAGCTTTTCGCGGGTTTTAGGCGCGACGGTAGCCGAACGGGGCGCCGTCGCGCCGTTCGGTAACGCGGCTCGCCATCCCCGAGGCGCGGAGGCGCGCGCGAGAATCGCACATGTTCTGCCGCCAAGAGCGGCCGAAGCATCTTGCTTCCCAGCGCGACAATGGCAGGGTTAAGCCCCCATGCAGCCGGCCACGCATCCCTGGTTACCCACCATCGCCGCCAGTAACGCGAGGCGCGTGTTGCGCTTCGGTACGAGTCGTGGCGTGTCGCCGGCCAGTATCGGGGCGGGCGCCGAGAGCGAGACGCGCCCTAACGCGCGGGTTCCCGCCGGGCGCATGTTCGAGATCTGGCAGCAGCTGGGAGCGGCCCTCGACTGTGCGCTGCCGATCCAGGTCGCGCAGCGCTCCTCGCTCGAGGACTTGCAGCTGCTGGGCTTCGTGGTCAGCACGGCGCCGACGCTCCGCGAAGCGCTCGAGGCATTCGTGCGCTACGGCGCCTTGCTCAGCGACGCCTTCGTCTGGAGCCTGTCGTACGAGCCGCGCAGCGTGGAGGTGCGCTGGCACTGCCGCGTGCCGATCGAGTCGGGTGTGCGCATCTCGCTCGAGACGTCGGTGGCCCAGGTCGTGCAGGGTGTGCGGCAGCTGCTCGGCTCCGAGCTGGATCCGTTGCGCGTGGAGTTCGCTCACCCCGCGCCGGCCGACACCGCAGCGCATCGCGGGTTCTTCCGCTGTCGCGTGGACTGGAACGGCGCGCGCTACCGCGTGGTGTTCCCGAATCACGTCCTCGACGCTGCACCGCGGCAGGCGAACCGCGCGCTGTTCCAGTACCTGTGCAGCCAGGCCGAGCTGCAGATCTCCGAGCTCGCGCCGCAGCCGTTGGCTGCACGCGTGCGCGCCGAGCTCGCGCGCGAGCTGCTGGATGGCCACGTGGTGCGGTTGTCGGAGGTCGCGCAGAGGTTGGGCATGAGCGAGCGCAGCTTACGGCGGCAGCTGGCGGCCGAGTCCATCAGCTTTCGTCACCTGCTCGACAGCGAACGCCGCGAGCGCGCACGCACCTTGCTCGCGCAGCCAGGTGCATCGGTCACGCGCGTGGCGCTCGAGCTGGGCTTCGCCGACGCGAGCGCTTTGGCACACGCCTCGCGCCGCTGGTTCGCGCGCGCGCCCGGCGATCTCGCGCTGCGCTGAGCGCGCCCTGGTAATCTCGCGCGCGCTGAGCGCTCGCTTGCCCTCGGCGCTATGCTCTGCGCCGCATGTCGTCGCTGCGCGATCTCGACGTCCTGATCATCGACTGCCAGGCGGGCGGAGCCACGCCTGCCTACGGCGATCTGCTCGAGCTGGGTTGGGCGGTGTGCAGCCGCGTCGAGACCCTCGGCCCGATTCACCAGCACTGGATCGTGCCGCGCACTGCTCGGCGTGTGCCGGGCGCGATCCGCGACTTGACGGGCTGGAACGAGAGCTGCGTCGCCGCTGCGCTGCCGGAGAACGAGGCCTGGGCCGCGCTCCATCAGGACATCGCCCGCGTGCGCGAACCGCCCGCGCCGGCGCTGATCCACTACGCCCGCTTCGAGCTGCCGTTCCTGCACGATCTCCACGAGCGTCTGGGTGGCACGCCGGAGTTCCCGCTGGACACGCTGTGCCTGCACGCCATCGGTGCGCGCCTGTTCCCCGACCTACCGCGGCGCAACATCCGCGCGCTCGCCGGCTTTCTCGGCCACACCCCCGAGCTGATCCGCCGTTGCGCGGGCCACGTCGAGGCCAGCGCTGCGATCTGGCGCGGTGTCGTGCCGTTGCTCGAGCAGCAAGGGGTCCACAGCTGGACCGAGCTCGCCGCCTGGATCGCCGATGCACCGCGCAGTACGCGCCGCGACCGGCGTCGCTACCCGTTCGATGCCGAGCGCCGTCGAGCCCTGCCGGATCGTCCGGGCGTCTACCGCTTCCTGCGTAGCAACGGCGACGTGATGTACGTCGGCAAGGCCGCCAGCTTGCGGAAGCGCGTGGCCGGTCACTTCAAGAGCCGCGGCGACGTGACCGAACGCGCGCTCGAGCTGCTCAGCCAGGTGCACGACATCCGCATTACACAGACCCCGAGCGTGCTCGAGGCGGCGCTGCTCGAGGCCTACGAGATCAAGCGCATCGATCCGCCCTACAACGTGCAGCTGCGCAGCGGAGAGCGGCGGGCCTGGTTCGCCTCGCGCGACCTGTCCGGCGCCGCGCCCGCGCCGGATGACGCACACCGCATCGGTCCGCTACCCTCCGAGCGCGCGCTGTCGAGCCTGTACGCGCTGATCAAGCTGGCCGCGGGGGCGGAACCCACCCCCCTGCTGCGCGCGATCGCGCTGGCCGTCCCGGGCGCGTTCCTGCCGGAGGACGCGCTCTTCCTCGAGGGCTGGCAGGCGTTCGCGGCCGAGCATCTGCAGCGGCCGGAGCGCGACCCGGCGCGGCGCGTCGACCAGGCGGCGCGGGCGCTGTGGTTGGCGCGCGGGCGCAAGGAGCTGGAGTCCACCACGCCGGATGCCCCGCCGCACTTCTGGGATCTGACGCGCGTGCGCCGGCGGCTCGAGCGGGGTCTGGTGCAACCGGGGTTATTGATGCGGCGGGCGCGCTGGCTGGTTTTGTTGTCGTGCGCGGATGTCGTGTATCGCGAGCGCGGGATGCAGGGGGCGCGGGGGTTGATCGTGGAGTCGGGGGAGATTCGCGAGGCGTTGGATTTGGAGCACGTGGACGCCGTGCGGCGGCTGCCGGTGCGCCCTGTGCCGGCGCTGCGGGCGCGCCAGGCTATCTTCGATGCCGGCGTGTACGACCGGCTGCGTGTGCTGGCCACCGAGCTGGCTCGCGTGCGGGACGAGCAGGGCGAGATGGCCGTGCGCGTGGGGCCACATGTCTATGGCGGAGAGCGGTTGTCGCGGCTCATGGCGGCGGTATAGCGCGGGCTTCGGGAGCACGAGCACGAGCACGAGCATGAGTAGGAACACGGGCAGCCGTACTCGTACTCGTGCTCGTCTCAGTCTTCGATCCCCGGGTCCGTGCGCGCCCCCACGCCCTCCCAGAGGGGATGACCCTGTAGCGCCGCTGGCCCCCGATAGCCAAGGAATTGCAAACAAACGTGGATCCCGCCCCCGTCGCCTGACGTGTTGACTGGCGGCAGTCCGGCGACCTACACCAAGCCGTCCAATCTGGGCGCTACAGGAGACCTCATGTCCCATTTCAAGATGCTGATCGGTGGTGAGCTCGTGGATGCGAGCGATGGTGCGCGGCGCGAGAGCATCGATCCCGGCTCGGGTGAGGTCGTCGGCAGCTGTCCGCAGGCCACCGCGCGCGACGCGGAGCAAGCCATCGAGGCCGCGAGCCTCGCCTTCGAGCGCGGGCCGTGGCGCGGCATGGCGCCGGCCGAGCGCGCGCGCATCATGATGGATCTGTCCGATCGCATCGCCGAGCGCGCGAGCGAGATCGGTGCGCTCGAGGCGCGCGACAGCGGCGGCCTGCTGCGCCGCACGGTCGGCGACGTGCACATGGGTGCGCGCATGCTGCGGAACCTGGCGCGCGTCGCGCAGGACGAGTTTCCGTGGGTGGAAGAGATGCCGAATGGCGGCACGCCGCTGCCCAGCCGGCACTACGTGCGCCGCGAGCCGATCGGCGTGTGCGTGGGCATCGTGCCCTGGAACTTCCCGTTCACGATGGCCATGTGGAAGGTGTCGATGGCCGCGCTAATGGGCAACAGCGTGATCTTGAAGCCCGCCAGCGACACGCCGCTCTCCGCGCTGGCGTTGGCCGAGATCGTCGCCAAGTCGAAGGTGCCCAAGGGCGTGATCAACATCATCAGCGGCCCGGGCGGGTCGCTCGGCAACGTGCTGTGCACGCACCCGAAGGTCGACAAGATCGCGTTCACCGGCTCGACCGAAGTCGGCGGGCAGATCATGGCGATGGCCTCGCGCACGATCAAGAAGGTCACGCTCGAGCTCGGCGGCAAGTCCGCCAACATCGTGCTCGAGGATGCGGATCTCGACTCGGCGGTCGACGGCGCCATCCTGGCTTCGTTCCTGCACTCGGGTCAGGTGTGCGAGTCGGGCACGCGCCTGCTGCTGCCGGACTCGCTCTACGATCGCTTCGTGAAGCAACTGCGCGGGCGCATCGAGCAGATCCGCGTCGGCTACCAGCTGGACCCGAAGACCAAGCTCGGCCCGCTGGTCAGCAAGAAGCAGCTCGAGAGCGTCGCGGACTACGTGCGCATCGGCAAGCAAGAGGGTGCGTCGCTGATCACCGGCGGCAACCCGGTCGAGGTCGAGGGCTTCCGCGACGGTTGCTACTACGCGCCGACTATCTTCGGTGACGTGAAGAACAGCATGCGCATCGCGCAGGAAGAGATCTTCGGCCCGGTGTTGAGCGTGATCCGCTACAAGGACGAGGACGAAGCGGTCGCCATCGCCAACGACTCGCCCTACGGCCTGGCGGGCGGCGTCTGGTCGCGCGACGTCTCGCGCGCCGAACGCGTGGCCGCGCAGATCCGCACCGGCACGATGTGGATCAACGACTACCACGTGTTCAGCGACCTCGCGCCGTTCGGCGGCTACAAGCAGAGCGGCATCGGTCGCGAGCTCGGCAAGTGGGGCCTCGAGGAGTACACCGAGGTCAAGCACGTCCACATCGGCTCGGAAGGTCATCCGGCGCTGCGCCCTGGCAACCGATTGCTGCTGAGCTATCCGCGCTCGACCAGCTTCAACTGGGCGGGTTCGACCAAGCTCACCATCGGTCCGGGCCGCTCCGCTGCGGTCGCGGACGAGGTCGCGAAGCTGGGCGGCAAGCGCGTGCTCCTGATCAGCGATCGCGGCATCGAGAAGGCGGGATTGTTGGGCGGCGTGCAGGGCGCGCTCGGCTCGCTGCTCAAGGCCACGTTCCTCGACGTGCCGCAGGACTCGGGCCTGGAGACGGTGGACGCGGCGACGCTCGCCGGACGCGAAGCCGGCGTCGATGCAGTCGTGAGCATCGGCGGTGGCAGCGTGATCGACACGGCCAAGGCCACCGCGATCTGCCTCGGCGCGGGCGGCAAGGCCATCGATCATATCGGCGTGTTCATGCTGCACGGCCAGCCGCTGCCGCACGTCGTGATCCCCACCACGGCGGGCACCGGCAGCGAGGTCACCAACTGCGCGGTGATTCACCACCGCGAGTTCGGCCGCAAGGTCTACTTCCTCGACGACAAGGTGATCCCGCAGTCGGCGATCCTCGACCCGACGCTCACCACCGGCCTGCCGCGCGGCTTGACCGCATCGACCGGCATGGACGCGCTCACGCACGCGATCGAAGCGGTCGTGAGCAAGACCGGCAACCCGATCAGCGAAGGCCTGGCATTGCAGGCGATCCGGATGATCTCCGAGTACTTGCCGCTCGTCATCGAGCGCCCGCTGGACATCGAGGCGCGCGTCCAGATGCAGATGGCATCGAGCATGGCCGGCCAGGCCTTCTCGGTGGCTGGCGTCGGGCTCGTCCACGGCATGTCACACTCGCTCGGTGCTCGCGTCGGTGTGCCGCACGGCACGGCGAACGGCATCCTGCTGCCGCACGTCATGCGCTTCAACGCGCCGGTCGCGGCCGCCAAGCTCGCGCTGGTAGCGCGCGCGCTCGGCGTGAACGGCGACATGGACGACGCGGCCCTCGCGCTGGCGGCCGCGGACAAGGTCAGCAACCTGCTGGTGCGCACGCAGCACCCGACCAAGCTCAGTGAAGTCGGCGTGAAGCCGAGCGACTGGGCGGCCTGCGCGGAGCTCTCGCTCACCGATGGCGCGACGATGACGAATCCGCGCGCGGTGCGCTCGGCGGCAGAGGTCGAGGCGCTGTACAAAGGCGCGAGCTGACACCCGGATTACAATCTGCATACGCGAGTTGCGCCCCGAAGTTGGGCAAACTAGGCTGCCGGCCTTCCAGACCATCGCGAAGGGAGGCCGGCGATGAAGAATTCCAAGGGCGGTGCGCTCGGTTGGGCGCTTGCAGGTTGGACCGTGCTCGCGGCGTGCTCGGGTTGTGCGGACGACACCGCAGCGCCACACAGCAGCAAACGCAGCGCGAACACGGGCGCGGCCGGTAGCAAGGCGAGCGCCGCCAAACCGGCGGAGAAGTACGGCGCGCCGCTGAAGGTCTCGATCACCGTGCCGGACGTGGAGCCGGGGGTGGAAGGCACGCGCTGCGTGCAGGTACGCCTCGGAAACAAGGCGCCGCTGAACATCGGTCGCATCCACAACAGGCTGCGCTCGCACTCGCACCACTTCATCCTCTCGCTGGTCGAGGACCCCGCGGCGACCGAGCGCGAGTTGTTCGAGTGCCCGCCCTTCCGTGCGCCGCTGACGGGCGCGCCGCTGACCATCACGCAGAAGGCCGACGAGAACATCCAGTTGCCCGACGGCGTGGGCTACGCGCTGGGCGCGGATCAGCTGATGCACCTCGAGCTCCACTACATCAACCCCGACTCGGAGACGACCGACGTCACCGCCGAGGCCGAGATCTACCCACTTGCCGGCGACGAACCGATCCAGCAGGCCGGCTTCCTCGTGGTCGGCAACCTGAACATCGAGATCCCGCCCATGTCCGAGCACAGCTCCGGCGAGGTATTCGCCGCGCAGCCTGCGGGGCTCGACAAGGCGCACTACTACGCCATCACCGGCCACACGCACCGCTTCGGCACGGGCATCCGCGTTGGCTTCGCAGACACCGGGACCGCGGATCCGAACTGGCTCTACGAACCGAAGCCGTTCGAGTGGGACTCGCCTCCGGTGGAGTACCTCGATCCGCCGATGCAGGTGCCGGAAGGCGGCGGGTTCCGGTTCAATTGCGACTGGAAGAACCCCACCGACCAGACGATCCGCTACGGCGAATCTGCGCTCACCGAGATGTGCTTCTTCTGGGCGTATTACTACCCGCGCGATCCGATGCAGAAGGTGGTCCTGGCGGGCATCGACCAGAGCATGTACGCGAAAGACGCGGGCATGGCGCAGCACTAGGCAGCCCTGCCACGGCCGTGGCGCCCGTGCAGCTGCGGCCGGCGGGCTCCGCAATTTCCTCGGGAAATTCAGCCGGCATGCGCCTTGCTCCTTCTTCTTGTCAGGAGGCTGTCATGCTGATGAGGAGCGAGAGAGAACGCATGAGCGGCGCTGCCTCGGCAGTGCTGGGTGGGTTGTTTTTGATCGCGGGCATGGCTCGAGCGACCGATGGGTTCACGGACGATGTCTCGCACATCGGACCGTCGGTCGTGCTGGCCATGCTCTCGGGCATCGCGCTGCTGGTGGCCGGGTTCGGGCTGCTGGGACAGCGCATCTGGGGCTGGAGGGTCGGCATCGCCGCGCACCTCTTGGCGATCGGCTCGGTGCTGTTCGCGCTGATCAGCGTGGCTGCCGGCTACGGCGCTCACGCGACTCTGGCGATCCCGGGCGCGTTGTTCTTGCTGCTGTTGCTGAGCTTCCTGGCACTGTGGCGCGCGCGGCCGCGCAACCCAGCGCAGCGCCTCAAGCACGAGATCGCCGCGCGCATGTACTAGCGGCAGCCCAGATCGCCGCCGTTGATCGCGCCCTGCACTTGATCGAGCTGGTCGACTGCTCGACCCAGCCACTCGACTTCGCAGGTACACAGCGCGGCGTTTCTCGACCCGCAGGTCCTCGGCGCTGTGCAGGTTGCCGAGGGCATGCAGGTCGGACCGCACGGTCAACATGCCCGCCGCCGACGCGTCCTCCAGCATGAGCTCGGCCGCGAGCGTCAGCGGCAGGTCTGCTGCGACGATCGTCTTGGTTGGTAGTTTCGCGTGCCAGAGCGTTCAGCCCACTTGCGGCGTGCCTTGGTGCAACGAGCTGCTTGCTCGCAGGATCAGTGCGAGGCGATCAAGGCCGAGTGGCAGGCTCCGTGAGCCTGGCGACACTCGGGTCGTAGCCGGGTCGCCGCAGCTGCACGGAAACGACCGCCGCCGAAGAGATGTATGCAGGGCGGTCGTTCTTGAGCTCTGCCATCACGTGCATGCGACCGTTGGCCGTGAACTCGACGGCGACCAGCTCGGCGTTGCCGCGCGCCACATCGTAGTCGTGGGAGAACAGCGGGGTCAGGTCGGCGAGGTGCACCGCCAGCTCCGAGCTCATGGTCACGCGCAGCCAGTCGATCGGCGAGTCCATGGAGATCGCGTTCGCATACACCTGGAAGAGCGACCCTTGCGGCTCGAACACCCAGGCGCCGAGCGCCTCTTCGCTGTTCGCTTGCGTGTTGAGCCGGGTTGCGACTTGGCGTGGCGTGAGCGTCTTCCCAAAGTCGCTCTGGATGCCGCGGAGCACGGCGAGCACGGCCGTGCGCTGCTTTTGGGTCGCGGATGCCGGCTCGGCATGCAGCGGCTCGATGCGAGCGCGCACCGAGTGCGCGTCTTCCGGTGGCACGGATGAACAGCCGGTGGCTGTGGGGGCCGCGGCGAAAGCAAAAAATATCATTAAGCTAGAAGCGCGCTTCACGGAGCACCTCGTCGTGTGCTGTTGCGGGTCGCGAATGTTCGAACGCTAGCGCTTTCCGAACCAAATTATCAGCACCGCCGCCGTGAACGGCAGGCGATACGAGCATCAGCTTGACTCGCGGAGGCACGGTGGTCACGTGAAAAAGCGGGACATAACCTCCGGCGATCGTCACGCGATTCACCCGGAGCGCCATCGATCGGCCGGTTGGCCAGGAACGCTTGCACTCTTATCGTGGGTTGTGTCCCCGCGTGGCGGCAGCGCACGGCGGCGGCCGACTCTTGCTGGCTGAGAAGACGGACTCTCGCGCCGTCGGCGGGGCCAGACACTGCGAGCTCACCGTCCACGACCCGCCGGTGAGCTCCACAGTTCCAGCCGACCACGAACTTGCTCGAGTGCGGTATGGTCCGACGCCCATGCGCCACGTCGACAGCGAGCTCCGATCGATCATCCGGGAAATGGAGCCCGAGCTGAATCCTGGGGTGTACGTGTATTCGGTCGCGCCGGCTGGCGCCGAGCTCCGCGGGATCGACGCGGTCGCCCTGATCCGGGAACGGGAGGGCTGGACGGTCGTGGCCGAGGAGGCTGAAATCCGCCGCGCCGGCCTGCCGGTGTTGTTTCGCGCTGCCTGGATCACCCTGTCCGTGACCTCCGACCTGCACGCCGTGGGTTTCACCGCCGCGTTCTCGCGGGCGCTGGCTGACGCGCGCATCGGCTGCAACGTAATCGCGGGCGCCCAGCACGACCACATCTTCGTCCCGTTCGACCTCGCCGAGCCCGCGTTGGCACTGCTGCGCGCGCTCCAGCGCAGCGCCTGACCGCTAACGGCAATGCTAGCGAAGCTTCGAGACACGGGTGACTGGCTGCTGCGGCTGCTGTTCTTCGCCATTGCGCCTTCCATGCTGGTCCGGCTCGCGCTGCTGTTTCCGGTGAGTGGGGCGGTGTTGCAGATCGCGCTGGCGCTGCTGGTGTTCCTGGCCGGCTCGGCCGCTCGGCGGTATGCGCTGCGCTCGCCGCTGTTCAACGCGCTGCTGTCCAGTCAGCTCGAGTTCGAGGCGTACTACCGCGAGCGCCCGCCGCGGCCCTTTCTGTACTACGTGTTGTATCCATTGCTGTTTCCGTACTGGCTCGCCGTGTCGGATGCGCGGCGTGAGTTCCTGCTCTACAAGGGCTACACGCTGATCAGCTTCGGCTTGCTGCTGGTCTCGCTGGTCTGGCAGTACGCGCGCGCTTTTCCGCCGGAGCTCGGGCTCGCCGAGTTCGCGCCGCTGGCGGTCGGGACCCTGGTGGCGGAGGCAGTGGCGGTGTTGACGTTCTCGATGCCGTTCGTGACGAGCGTGGTGCATTTTCACCGCCGCCGAGCGCCCTGGCGTTTGGGTTCGCTGCTGCTGGCTGCGGGCATTTCGCTGGCCCTGGTCGGCGTTCGCCTGGAGCGCCGGCGTGATCCGATCGTGTCCTACGCCACGCGCGTGCGCGTGCGCTTGCGGAGCGAGGCCGCACCCGCAGCCGCCGTCGAGGCGCAGCGTGCGGCCTTGAACGCCGCCTGGCCGCTGGTGGTCCACGGAGCAGAAGACATTGACCGCGACGGCAAGGTGATGGGCGAGCCGCTCTCGGCGGCACACGAGGCGCTGGACCGCTTCTACAAGTTCGACGAGGCCGCCGCCTTCGACCTGTGGTACTCGAACAAGCTGCTCGTGGTGTACTTCGAGTCGCACCGCGGCCACGCGCCGATCTGGCTGGCGCGCGACGACTCCGGCGCGATCACCGCCGACGAGAAGCGACTCCCGCCGGACGCGTTTCGCGCCATGCGTCACGCATCGCGTTGAGCCACCAGCTCGAACACGGCGACCTCGGGCGGCGCCCAGCTGCGCATCGGGAGCTCGCTCGCGCCGACGCCGCGCGAGACGTGGAGGTGCAAGGGCGGGATCTGGTGCAAGCCGAACGGGTACGTCCGGCCGACCTTGCTCGGCACGACGATCGGGCCCCACGGCGCGGCGATCTGTCCGCCGTGCGTGTGGCCGCAGACGTACAGCCCGGGCGGCGAGCCGGGTAGGGCCGACACCGTGCGCAATGCCTCCGGCAGTCCGTCCGGCGAGTGACACAGCACGATCAGCGCGCGCGGCGAACCGATGTCGCGCACGGCGGCCGAAGCGTCCAGCGTGCCGGTCCACGGCTCGTCCAGGCCGATCACCGCGATGTCGCCCGGGAGCCGCGTACTCTGGTTGTTCAGCAGCTCGACTTCGGCGCGCCGCAGCGCCGCTTCGAGCACGCCGTGATCGGTCCACAGATCGTGGTTTCCAAGCACCGCGATCTTGCGAGCGGCGGGCACGCGGCGAATCAGCGCGGCCAGGCGCTCGGCCTTGGCTTCGTCGGCGTCCAGGAACACGTAGTCGCCACCGAGCAAGAGCACGTCCAGCGCTTCGCGTGCCAGCAGCTCGAAGGCGGCGTCCAGCAAGGCAGGCGGCGTGGTCGGACCGATGTGCAGGTCCGAGATGAACCCGACGCGCAGGCTCGCAGCTGATGGCGGCAGGATCGCCAGCTGTTGGCGCAGGCAAGTCACCTGACACGCGCGAGGGTACAGGGCCCAGAGCTTGGCCGGCCAGTCGCCGCGGTACAGCAGTTGAGCCAGCGACTCGACCAACCCGCGGTACCAGGGGTACTGGCTGCCGCGACCGGCGGACGCGAAGCGAAACAAAGGGGCGGAAGACCGAGTGTTCATGCGCTACTACCAGGATTGTAATGAGTGTTGGCTGGAGAAGGGTGCCAATCTGGTGTGCGCTGTGGTTGCTGCCGCTGACGGCAGCAGCGGCCGACTCGAGCAATCTGCTACGCACGCTGCTCAAGCCCGACCTCGCCACACTCGCGCCGGAGGCCGTCACCCGACGCTTCGCCAAGCTCGTGCCACTCGAGCGCGCGCTGCCGTTCCCGGGCCAGCTGATCCTCGCCGGTGGCGACACGCAGTTCCGCCTGGAATTTCAGTACGTCCCCGACTCCGCCGGCAAGCCGCGCTTCGCGCAGGCGCAGGCCCGCTTCCGGTCCACGGGCCCGGAGGCTCCGTTTCGCGACCTCGAGCGTTTGCTGCGCAAGCGGCTGGGCGATCCGCGCTACGAGCGGCGCGACGACGGGCCTCTGCCGACCATCGGCTGGCGCCTCGGCCAGCTGGAGGTTGCCCTGTCGCAGACTGAAATCAGAGACGCACAGTGGGTGGAGCTGTCGATCATGCAGCCGCGGGTTCAGGCCGCGTCGAACTTGTAGGCGGTCTCGCGAGCGGAATCCCGGGCACCGTACGTCCGACAAAACGCGAGCAGCTCGGTGTACTCCGAGACATCCAGCACCTTGCGAAACCCGAGGTGCTCGATGAAGCAAAAGCAGCTCACCTCGAGGAAGCTCAGATCCCGTTCGGCGGGCAACGCGCGCAGGACCTCCGGCAACCGCGCCTCGAGCCAGGCCAGGCTGTCAGTCAAGCTCTGTCGCGCCTTGTCCGCGTAGCCACCTGCCGGCTGAGCGCCGCTCATGATCATGATCACGACACTCGACATGCCCTGCAACACCAACTCCTGCGCGTTCAGCGCCAGGAGATCGTGGCATTGCTCGGGCCACACCACGCGCAGCTCTCGCGACCCGCGTCGCGCCAGCTCGCGGCAGATGTTCAATGTGCCGAACAATGGTCCCTCTTTCGTCTCCAACACCGGCAAACGCAACGCCGGGTTGTCGCCATAGTCCGCCGAAGTGCGCGACATCAAGTCGAGCACCGGGCGGAAGCGATACGAAACCCCGCACTCGTGCGCGAAGATGCGCGCGGTACGGGTGAAGTGTGAGCTGCTGCGGCCGGTGAGGGTGACGGTCATGGGATCGATCCTAGCTCAGCGCCGCTCGTGGACGCCAACGTCGGGGCCGCCGCCGCGGGGTGCGGGGGCAGCGAAGAAGTCGTGGCTCGGGGCTTCGATGCCGAGCTCTGCTGGATCGAGTCCGTGGTCGATCAGCGGTGAGTCTTCGCGCAGCTGGTACATGGTCAGCGTCTGCAGTCGCGTGGTGTCGTCGAGCGTCGCGGCCGTACCCGGTGCGACCAGGCCGGGGTCGGTGAAGGCGCCCGTGACGCCGCTGGCCTTGCGGAAGGCTTCGAAGTCGCTGAACGTCTCGCCGCCCCAGCGGATCTGCAGCGGTCGATCCCCCGTCCAGTAGTCGTTGGCCTTCAGCTCGAGGCCGTCGCCGTCGTCGACGTCGAACAGCAGCGGGCCGGTACCGAAGAAGATGTTGTTGACGAAGGTGACGTCGGAGACTGCGCTGTAGGTCGTCAGGCCGGGTTTGTCGCCGTACGTGACGTTGTGCAGCGCGGCCAGCGAGCCCATGTCGCCGTTGCCATCCCACACCAGGAAGCCGAACCCGTCGCCCTGGCTGATGTTGTACTGGATGCGGTTGCCGAAGAACCGGCGCGCCCACTGGAACTGGAACGCGCCGTAGCCTGCTCCCTGATTGTCGTGGCTGTAGTTGTACTGGATCACGGAGTTGGTCGCGCCACCGTCCAGATCGAAGCCGCCGCCGTCCGAGGTGCGGGTCTGGTTCTCGTACGCCTCGTTGAACTGGATGACGACGTCGTTCGCATCCCACGCCCAGATGCCGTAGCCGCCGCCGCTCTTGTGATCGTTCAACTCGCCGTTGTGATGCGCGATGGAGTGTTCGATCAGCGCGCCGTCCACGTCCGAGAGCACGATGCCGCTGCCGGTGTGCTCGCCCTTGCGCGAAAGCCCGCGGTTGTGGTGCGAGACCACGCGGCGCACGCGCAGCTCGCGGTGCGAGTAGCCGGCCTTGTCGTGGACGTAGGGGCCGTCGCTGATCAACCCGAAGTCGCCGTTGTCGTGCAGCTCGCAGTCGCTGATCTCGACGTCGCGATAGCCTCGGTCCTTCCGCTCGTCGTCGGGTCGCGCATGCAGGCCGATGCCGGCGAGCTTGAAGCCGCTCACCTCGAGCTCGCGCAGGACCAGGTGATCGCGCCGCTGTTGGCTGCGGACGCTCACGCCTTCGCCAACGTTGCCGGCCTGCTCATCGGCCTGCCAGCCGCCCCGGATCTCCAGGCGCTCGATGATCAACCCCGAGACGTCCTCGATCACCACGCCATCCGCCGAGCCCGCCTCGATGCGCGCGCGACCCGTGCCAAACGAGCCGACGAGCACGGGTGCGGAGGGGTCGCCGCCGTCCGCTGCATCCAGCTGCAGTGTCCCGGAGAACGCGGCCCCCGCCTCGAGCAGCACGCTGTCTGCAGGCCGCAACACCTGCCGATTCACGCGCGCGAGGCTGCGCCAGGCGTGCTGCTCGTCCGTGCCCGACGCCTGGTCGTCTCCGTCCGCGCGCAGATAGAACGTGCGGCCGCCGGGCTCGGGCGGTTCCTCCGTCGGCTCCGGCTCGGCGCAACTGGCGACCATCACTGCGAGCACGAACACGCGGAGGGGCTGTCCCCGACCATTCGGACCCCACCTTTCAGGCCGCTTTTCCGCCAGCTTGCCCGCGAAAAGCTTTGCGGCCCACATGCCGAGGAAAATAGCAGAGCCGGTTCGGTTCCGACTCGGATTTTGCATGACGGATGAACGTGGCTAGCGATGAGTATAAGCGACGCCCTTGTGCGCCCGAGGTGTTGCAGCCGGTCTCGTTCTTCCGGCGACAGCCGTGTGAATGAAACGGCAGGCGAGCATGCGGCGAGTGCACGCTCTAGCGGTGGGCCGCGGTTTCTGCGTGTTATGGCATGTCGTCGATGCGCACCGTGGGATCATCTGCCCCTGTCCACGACAGGATACGAGCCTTGCCTGGAGAACGACGAGAGGTCGGCTTGGCGAGAAGCGCTTCTGGCTCCCGGAGCCGCGTCCTCGGATAGAAACGGAGTATCCATTCAATCCACTTTGCTGCGCATGGGCCGGATCGCTGGCACGCGTTGGCACAGCCGCCGTCCGCGGATTTTTCAATGATCCCGCCGCTGACGGCGTCGGCACGCGAGTTGCTGCTGAGCTGGCCAATGAACGTCGTCACCGGCAAGACAAACTGGCTGTGGGTCGCCGCGGTCGTGGTGTTGGCATTCGGCTGCGCGACCGAGAGTCCACCTGCCGCGCGACTCGAACCGCAAGACTTCCAGTCGGATCTGCCGAGCGGGGAGGGTCGCACGACCGCGCCCGCCAACGCCGCAGCATCTTCGCCCGGCGCCGCATCTACCACTCCCGCCTCGAGCGCGATCGCCGAAGCGGACGTGATCGCGATCGACGGCGATCGGTTGTTCGCATTCGCGGAGCGCACGGGTTTGTCGATCATCGACATCTCCGATCCCACGCGACTGCAACGGCTCGGCGAGTATCGCGAGCTGCGCGGTGCTCCGTACGCGGTGCACGTGTTCGGTGCGCACGTGTTGGTATTGCAGCCGGGTGAGATCCTCGTGCTGGATGTCGCCAATCCCGCAGCGCCGAAACTCGTCGCACAGCAGGGCGTGACGACGGGCCGGTACAGCGCGTGGCGCGTCGTCGGTGACGTGTTGTACGTCGTGACTGATCTCAAGGGCTCCTGCCCGGGTTGCACGGGACCGACGGTGGTCTCGTCATTCTCCCTGGGCGAGCTGAGCATGCTCGAGCGCGTGGATGAGCTCTCGCTGACCGATCCACAGGCCGTTGGCGGGTCCAATGACATCTCGCTCATCGGGGATCAACGCGTCTACCTCGCGGGTCGACACTACGCTGCGGATGGGTCGCTGAGCTCGGCGATCCGCATCGTCGACATCTCGGATCGGAGTGGCAAGCTGCGCTCCGGCGCAACTTGGAGCGTTCGCGGCCAGATCTCGAACGCCTCCCAGTTGGACGAGCAGCAAGGCGTGCTGCGCGTGCTCAGCGAGCCCTCGAGTACCGGGAAACCGGCGAACGCCGAGACGTTTCGCATCCAGTCGTCCGACGCGGTCACTCCGCTCGGCGAGCTCAGCCTCGCGCTGCCGGATCGCGGCGAGATCCGCACGGCGAGGTTCATCGGCGACCACGTGTTCTTCGTGAGCGATGCGCTCTACCGACTGGATCTTGCGGATCCGGCTCAACCGAAGCTCGCGAGCAAGCTCGCACTGCCGAGCCGGATCGTCCGGATCGAAGCGCACGCCGATCGCTTGATCGGCATCGGCACCGGCGACGATGGCATCGGAATCGCGCTGTCGTTGTTCGACACGCACGATGCCGCGCAGACCAAGCCACTGTCGCGCGTGACCCTCCCAACCCAGTCGGAGCTCGGTGGCCTGACCCCCGCGCAGATGCAGGTCTCGGCTGACGCCGGATTGATTCTGGTCCCGCACGGGAACTGGGATTCAGGCGCCGGCAGCTGCTTCGTTGCCCTCGAGGTGACCGTGCGGCTCATCGACTGGACCGGTGATTCGCTGGTGCCACGCGGTGCCGTGCAGCTCTCGGCCGAGCCCAGGCGCACGTTCCTCCACCGCGACCACGTGCTCGCGGTGGGTGACACGCGCGTCGACAGCTTTGCGATCGCGGATCGCTCCGCGCCGGTGCAGCGCTCGTCGCTCGTGCTCGCGTCCGAGGTCTCGCGCGCCATACAGCTCGATGGTGCGGTGGTGCGCATCACCGAGCCGAGCTGGTTCGTTCGGCCAGCGATCGAGATTGTGCCGGAGGCAGGCGCAACAGATCCGAATCAGACCGCGAGCGCGATGTCACTGCGCGAGCTCGTGACGACCGATCCAGCGGAGCGCTGCAGGCTCGACGTGCACATCCAGGACGTGCACGCGCACGGTTCGCGGCTCTACGTCCTGTACGAGGCCTACTACGACTCGGACACGCCCAGCGTCACGAGCCGGCACGGCGTGGCGGTGATCGATGCCGCGGATCCGAGCGCTCCGCGGGTGTTCCGCGGGATCGAGTGGCCGATGGACCGCTGGGTGACTTACGAGGACTACCACTCCGACCACTCCACCCGCGAGCAGCTACCGAACCAGTGGCGAGACGCGACGCTGGTCACGATCGAGGAGGGCTACACCGACTCGGAGGCCAAGCTCAGACGCCTGCGCGTGCTGGACCTCTCGGATCCCACCGACCCCGCCATGCAAACGCTGCCGCTCGCGGAAGATCCCTACGTGGGCCTCACGATCGGGGGCAATACAGTCTTTGCCAGCCGCTACCAGGAGCTGAGCCCGAATCGCATCCAGTACTTGGTGGATCGGATCGACATCCGCGATCCGGCCGCGCCGCGCGCGCTGCCAGCCATCCACACGCCCGGCGCGCTCTGGCACTTCGATCCAGCGAGCCAGCGCGCCATCACACACGCCTTCCGGCGCGAGACGATCCCGGGCGAGCGGGATGGCAAGTGCTACCGGCACTTCGACGGCTTGGTCGACGCCGCTGCGAGCGGCTGCACGGGCTACACGTCGATCCTGCAGCTGACCGAATTGCGCGACGGCGTGGCCTGGCTCGAAGACAGCTTGCCGGTTCCGGACGGACTTTTGGTGCATTCCAGCGCGGCGAGCGCTGGGCAGGTCTTCCTCACCTTGATGCGTACCTATTACGACTCCAATGCGCGAGACTGCTCGAGCGGCTTCTGCGTACCCACCGTCGAGAGCTTGCCCACTGTGCCACGGCTCTTGGTGCTGGGCGGACTCCGCAGCGGAAAGCTGCAGAGCGCACAGCTCGAGTTGGGTTTCGAGGATGACAGCGAGTGGTCGTCGCAGGCACCGCTCGTCGTCGTGAACGGCAAACGCGCGCTGCTCTACGGCAACTACGAGTACTTCGTCGTGGATGCGACCGATCAGCCGAGCATCGTGCGCTCCGAGCACGTCGGGATCAGCGCGGTGCACCTCGTCGGTGATCGGGCACTGCTGGCTTTGGGCTACCGCGGCGTGCAGTGGCTCGACATGTAACCCGTGGAGGATGGTCCTGCGGCAGGACACATGACCCCAAGCGCAGTCGATTGAAGTCCTCGCAGCCCGTGTGGTAGTCGACGCGTCTGGGGGGTGACCGATGAGCGTGCACACTACTGGTGCTTGGGAGCTGCCGCCGGAGCTCGTGATGCTGCGCGACACCGTGCGCCGCTTCATGATCGACCACGTCAAACCTGCGGAAGCGGGGCTAGAGCACGACGCGTATCGCCTGCCGGAAGAGGCGCTCGCAGTACTTCAAGCCAGGGCAAAGTCGCTTGGACTCTGGTGTATTCGCTCGCCGGCAGAGTACGGAGGCGCAGGGCTCGGCTTGCTCGCGCAAGCGCTCGTCGCGGAGGAAGCGGCTCGCTGTCGCATGGGCGCGTACGTCCCAGCATGCGGTGCTTTCGGAAATGATCCGCCGAACGTGTTGTTCCTCGGCACGCGCGACCAGATCGAACGCTATGCGATCCCCTCGATTCGTCACGGCCGGCGTTCATTCGTCGCCATCAGTGAAGCCGCGGGTGGCTCCGACCCGGCGCGCGCGATTCGAACGCGTGCCGTTCGCAAAGGCGATCGCTACGTGTTGAACGGCACGAAGCTCTGGATCACGGGCGCGAGTCCGAATAGCTACGGCATCGTGTTTGCGCGAACGGGTGAACAGGGTACGCGCGGCGGCATCAGCTGCTTCGTCGTCGACGGAGACGCGCGCGGTTTGAGCATGAAGGCGCTGAAGGTCATACGCTCGTACTCGCCGTACGAGCTCACCTTCCAGGACGTCGAAGTCCCGGTGGAGAACCGCCTCGGCGAGGAAGGTGAGGGGTTCAAGTTGGCCGAAAAGTGGCTCGTCGAGGGTCGCGTGCCGTACGCGGCGGGTACGCTTGGGGTGGCGCAGGAAGCGTTGGAGATGGCCACCGAGTGGTCGAAACAGCGTGAAACCTTCGGCTCGCTGCTCGCCGACAAACAAGCCATCCAGTGGATGCTGGCAGACAGTGAGATCGAACTGCGCGCGGCGCGGTTGCTCGTCTACCAAGCCGCCTGGAAGGCGGATCTCGGTCAAGACCTCAAGATCGATGCGTCGATCGCCAAAGTGTTCGCGACCGAAACCGCAGGACGCGTGGTGGACCGCTGCATCCAGATCTTCGGCGGGCTCGGCGTTTCGCAAGACCTGCCGCTCGAGCGCTGGTATCGCGAGCTGCGCATCAAGCGGATTGGCGAGGGCCCGTCCGAGGTGCAGCGGATGGTGGTCGCGCGGAGCATGCTGGGTGGAGGCTCACGGCGCTGAGCCTGCGGCGGCAGCCATCAGCGGCTCGTGGTCCATCACCGACCTTGCGAGACAATCGGGCGCGGCTGACGGCGGGCATCGCGTTAGGAATGTGCGGCCCCTTTTGACCCGGTTCGCCCGGGCCGGCTCACTTGGACTCGCACAGGGAACACTCCGAGTCGACGTTCCCGATGTTCTGGTCCGTTCAATGCCCATCAATCGCTATTCAAACGCCTCGACCTTCCGCGTGTTGCTGGTGTTCGGAGCTGCATGGTGTCTCGGTGCGTGTTCAGGCAAGGAGAGTCCAGCGGTCAATCCTCTGGGTGACGGGACCGGTAGCGGTGGTCTCGGCGGTTCCGTAGCCCAAACTGGAACAGCGGCCACGGGCGGGACGACCGGAGCGAGCGGCGGTGGACCGACAGCGGGTGTTTCCGCGGCCGGCAGGCCGGGATCCGCTGGTGCTGCCGGCGCAGGCGCAGGCGTTGGCGGCGGAGCCGTGGTCGCGGGCGCTGCCGGTGGCGCGCTTCCAGGCGGCGGTGCGGGTGGGGGCGGCGCGGTCGTGCCGAATCCAGATTCGATGCGCGCCTGTGCGCCGGCCAGCTTGGATGTGATCTCCGATTTCGAAGAGAACAACGGGGTGCTGGTGAAGCAGGGCACGCCCCCGCGCACCGGATGGTGGGGCGTGTACTCGGAGAAGGGCACGTTGACGCCCGCGAAGTCCACGACGGCCATTCCGGTCGCGGCTTCTGGTGATACGGCGATGTGTAACAAGTACGCGTTGCACGTGACGGGTGCAGGTATCGGCACGTACGGTGGATTCAACGCGTCGTTCCTGCCGATGGCGCCGCCGTCGGAATCGAGGGCTGCTTACGACGTGAGCGAATACGCGGGTATTCGCTTCAAGATCAAGGCGGGCTCCGGCACTCCGCCCGTGATCTTCGTCGAGATGCAAACGAAGCAGAATCAACCGACCAAGTACGGCGGCAATCTGAATGAGATGAATCCGGGACCGGATTCAGCGATCGGTCTGTTCAACGGACGCGGTCAGATCGTCACTGACGTCACGACCGCATGGAAGACGGTGCATGTCCCGTTTGGTTCGCTGATCCCGCGCTGGGTGCCAGCTGCCGGCGCAACCAATGCTTGCCCCGCACCTGCGGCAAACGTGGCCAAGTGCCAATCCCCCAAGTTCGTGCCCACGGATGTGCTGGGTCTCCAATTCTCCTTCTATACGGAGAAGAGTTGGCCCAAGCCCGCCGGGTCCACCGAAGGAAACTTCGACGTCTGGATCGACGACGTCGAGTTCTATAAGTCGACCGTAACGGATGACACACCGGCACCGCCGAAGAGCGGAGGCATGAAGCCGTTCCCGCAGGACGCCCCGATGGTGGGCACTTGCGCGAAGCCGACCGGTCCGGCTGTGGGCGGCAAGTTCCTGGTGCACGCCTACAACCAGTGGAAGGCGAAGTTCGTCGTGGCAGCGAACGGCGGCTTCCGTGTTCAACGGCCGGAGAACAACAACGATAGCGTCTCCGAAGGCATCGCGTACGGCATGCTCATCGCGGTTGCGATGGATGACAAACCGCTATTTGACGGTCTGTACAAGTACTGGAGTACGAACCTGCACAACGGCGGCCCGCTCATGACGTGGCAGGTGCCGGGCGGCAGTGGCACCGCGACTGACGCCGACGAGGATGCGGCCATGGCCCTCCTGCTCGCCAGCAAACAGTGGATTGGCAACTACTTGGATGAAGCCAGGAAGCTGATGGGCGCGGTGCTCAGCACCGACATGCGCAACAACACCATCCTCGCCGGTAGCAACTACAACGGCGGGCCGCTGAACCCGTCCTACTTCGCGCCGGCCTGGTACCACGCGTTCGCCGCCGTCGATACAGCCAATGCTGCCGCGTGGAATGGTTTGGCTGACAAGGCCTACTCGCTGCTGAATGGCATCTCTGGCACGAACGGCCTTGTTCCTGCCTGGTGCAACGACAGTTGCACCGCGGCCGCGACGAACAGCGGCTCGCAAAATCCAGCGACCGACGTGATCTACCAGTACGACTCGCACCGCATGCCGTGGCGCGTCGGTCTGGACTACTGCTGGTACGGAACCGCCGCTGCCAAGGCCTACGTCGACAAGATCTCGTCCTTCTTCTCCACGAGCGCGGACGCAGGCAAGGACGGAATCGGGCGCATCTTCGACATGTACCAGTTGAATGGTCGCCCCGCTTCCAACACGGCTGTCAACTCCGCGTCGATCTTGGGCACCGCTGCCGTGGGCGCGATGGCCGCTGGCGCGGCACAAAAGGCCTTCTTGGACGACGCCTACCAAGCGACGTTCGATCTCACCACGCGCGCCACTCTGGCTGAGTTTACGGACGGGAAGACGGCCTACTCGTACTACAACGCGACGGTCGGCATGCTCACCTTGCTGACGCTGACGGGCAACATCCCGAAGCCATGAGCATCGAGAGCTTTCAACACATGAGCCAACTTGCTTGGTGTTCGGCGGTGGCACTGCTCTGCGCTGCGGCCATGGCCTGTGCCTCCGCGCCGGACACTTCCCACCCGGGAGGTTCGGGCAGCATGACGGGCATGGTGGGAGCCGGCGGTGCTCCCTTCGACACTACGCGCGGTACTTCCGGTACGGGAGGTTCGGGCGGCATGGCGGGAGCTGGCAGTGCTCCCGTCGTGTGCCCGGGCGCGATGTCGGACGATTTGATCTCCGATTTCAAGCTGGACAACTCCATCTTTGCGTCCACTGACGGCCGTCAAGGTGGCTGGTACGTCTACGGAGACAAGAGCGGGACGTACGATCCGCCTGTGGTTTCCAATACGGCGTTCGCCATCGACACCGCCAACGGGAATGCTGACTGCTCGGGCGCCGGTTCACTTCGCCTGAAAGGAACCGGCTTCAAAGAGTGGGGCGCCGCCCTTGGCACGGACTTCAGACCCCGGGCTGATGTTGCAGCAGGGATGACAGCGGAAGGCAGGGGTTACAAGCAGACCTACGACGCCAGCAAGTATCGCGGCGTCGCGTTCTGGGCGAAGAGCAGCATGCCGCTCAAGAACGTCTCGGTGAAGTTCCCCGACTTCTTCCAGGATAACGAAGCCCAGTCGGAGATGGTGGGCTGCGTCCTCGCCAGCGGTACGCGGTACAACTGCAGCCCCTATCTCGTGATGCTCGGCAGCACAAACGCGGCGTTCATGAAGTACGCCAATCACAAGATCGACATGACCTGGAAGCGCTTCGAAGTGTTCTTCGAAGACGCGAAGCAAGACACGGGCAATCCCGGGTGGGTGATGCCGCCCGGCGACAAGCTCAACAAGGACAAGCTGGTCGGGCTCGCGATTCAGATCAACGCTGACTACAGCAGCGGTTCGCCCATGGCGAATGACTTCGAGATCTGGATCGACGACGTCGAGTTCATCAAGTAAGCGCGCGTGTACGCTGCGAGAGCGCCATCATCGCCATCGCGTCATCGTCCCGCACAGATTCCGCCGCAACGCGGGCGGTGAGCCCTCCGGCCAGAGTGCCGCCGTAGCTGACGCAGTTGGCGGGGGCGTAACAATTTTGTTAACTAGTCGTGCCCGCGCGCCACATCACTGTGCTAGTGCTGTCGAAGTGGGGACACTACGCAGCGCTCAGATCACTTGCTTGCTGGGTGGCGACGTCGCAGGTCGCGCATTCACCGCCACGACTAAAGCGCAAGGCGCGCGATGACAGCTACTGCGCGATGGAGTCGACGGTCGACGCAACTGACGGTGATCACGCTCGCCGTCGCAGCCGCGTTCGTAGCTGTAGCAGGGACCACCGAGCTTCGTGGCGCGCTGCATGGCGGGCTCTTGGCACTGTGCGTGTTCGCGCTTTTCCCTTTCGTCATCATCGCTGCCATCGTGGCCTTGATCTTGGGCCTCACGCTCTTGTTCGGTGTGCTGAATTTCGATGGGGGCGGTGCCCATGTGTCGGACGTCGCTGGCTTCGCTGAAACGCTTCAGTACGCCCCTCGTGGGATCCGGGCGTATTACGGGTTTCTCGCCCGCCATCGCCGGTCGGTTTGGCTCGGCGTACCCGCAGGGCTGCTCCTTGGTACGTTGATCGTCTGGGGTCTGCTCGCGACGTTTGTCGTACCGCTCGAGCTTCGAACCACGGAGCTTCTGCTCGATCTACAGAGTGAGATCGAACAACACTACGCGCGAGCACACGACTATCCCAAGCCGCTCGAGGGCTCGCACATCGCCGGTCCCGATGGAGCGCCCGCGCGCGACGGCTTCGGACGCCTGCTGCAGTACGAAGTCCGAGGCAAGTGGCCGGCGAAGTCCTATCAGCTCGCCTCGTACGGTTCGGACGGCGTGGTGAGCGCCGACGACTTCTGTGTGACCGGCGCAACCAAGCTCCAGAAGATGCTCGACACTTCCGCTGCGCTGATGGATCTCGTGGAGCGCGTGCGGAGCTTCAAAACCGGTGCGCCGTTGCGTGACCGGCTCGGTGCACTTCGCGCTATTCGCTGCGCGCACGGGGCGCTCGAAGGAGCGGCGCAACGATGAGGAAGTTGACGGACGGGGGAGAGGTACATGCCAGCGACGATGCAACCTAAACGATTGTTGAGCGGACGAGACGCAGTGGTTGCTACAGCCAAGATCATGGTGACTGCGCGACCGGTGCGAGTCTCGAGCTCGTTCGGTCCCGTCGAGTTAGTACCGGGATCGATCTGGCAGCGCGACAAGATGATAGTCGACTGTGGGGACATGGTCGTGCACTACATCTCCGGTGAGCAGCTCTACGAGTGGAACACGATGACGCTGGTGCGTGACACCTGGCTGACCGGACTCCAGCACGGTGCCGCGCGCGCGCGGTGGCTCATCCATTTGGCCAAAATCGAGCGAGAATTTCTGTTCGGACTGTTCGTGCCCATGGCAGGCATGATTGGCATGACCTGTGCTCGTGTCCTCGTCATCTACTCCAATCATCGACCCGCGTTCGCGACGGTCCAGAAGTACTACGGTCTGATCAAGGAGGACCTGAAGATCGTCAAGGCGGAGAACCCGACGCTGTACAGCAAAGTGCTCGAGAAGATCGCGATCGAAGTCGTGGGTGATCTCAAAGATGGCGTCGGTGCCGAGGACGTTGCGTTTTGGCTTGGGCGCATCCTGTGTGGGGTGGCCGGGATCAAGAAATTCAACGAGGTGGGCATCCAACAAGTCACCACCGCCGCCGTCGCGAGGATAATTGCATTCGTAACCGTGGCAGTCGGAGTGGTCCATTCGCCGGGCATCGCGCGCCGAGGCGTCAAGTCGGCGATCGAGCACGCTGACATCGAAAAGATACTCAAGGAGCTCCAACTGACGCTGCCTCCTTTGGAGGTAGCGCAGATCGCCCTCGAGATGAACGCAGCCAAAGGGTCGATAGCTGCGCTCGAACGCCTGAAGACCAACTTCACCGCGGTCAAACCAGCTTTCGACGAGATATGCGAGGCCTTCGAGAAGGCCGAGTGATTCCGCCGCCTGCGCGCGAGTCATGCCCAATATGCGCCATCCAGCATTTCGATCGCTGGATTGACCACCGCGCCGGAGCGATCGCGCTGGGGCGTGATGCTTGGGGTCTGGGAATGCGTCCTGCGCTTTCTGGGTGACCTGTCCAAAGCACGCTGCAGAGAACGCAGCGAGCAGCGCGAAAATCAGAGGCTGTGGTCGCATCGGCTCTCATCCAGCGAGCGGGTATTGTTGCTCGTGCAAGATCCACGACTGAACAACTTACCGAATTTGGGATGGTTCGACTCGAAGCGATGGTTGCCCACACATATCGTCGCCGGACTGGCTCAATGGAGTACGATCGGCGTTACGCTCTCGATCGAGACCGGCGGCAAGCCTGTCGCGAAGCTCGGACCGGCGATCCGAGGCCCGATCGTAGATCCGCCATCGCCCCCCCCGCCTCAAGTACATCGCGCATAGCTCTACGATCGGGGCTCAGCAATTGAAAAACTTCGAGAGCACGCGACGCGCTGATTCATTCGGCACGCTGGCATGTGTTTGCCGGCAAGAGTGGCGGGCGAAAGTCAGGGCCCTCGCTCACGCATGCTGGATGCGCGCGACGTCGCCGAGGCCGAGCTCTTCGATCGCGAGCTCGCGCATCTCGACCTTGCGCACCTTGCCGGTGACGGTCATCGGGAAGCCTTCGACGAACTTCACGTAGCGCGGGACCTTGTGCTTGGCCAATTTCTCGGCGCAGAACGCGCGCACTTCTTCGGGGTTCAGCAGCGCCGAGCCGGGCCGTAGCTTCACCCACGCCATCAGCTCCTCGCCGTACTTGCGGTCCGGGACGCCGATCACCTGTGCATCGAGGATCGATGGATGCGTGTACAGGAACTCCTCGACCTCGCGCGGGTAGATGTTCTCGCCGCCGCGGATCACCATGTCCTTGATGCGGCCGACGATGTTCACGTAGCCGGCCTCGTCCATGACTGCCAGGTCGCCGGTGTGCATCCAGCCCTCGTCGTCGATGGCTTCGCGCGTGCGCTCCGGCATGTTCCAGTAGCCGAGCATCACGCTGTAGCCGCGCGTGCAGAACTCGCCGGTCTCGCCGTGCTCGAGCGTCGCGCCGGTCTCGGGATGCGCGATGCGGATCTCGACGTGCGGATGCACGCTGCCGACCGTGCCCACCCGGCGCTCGATCGAGTCGTCGGGCCTCGTCTGCGTCGACACCGGAGAGGTCTCGGTCATGCCGTAGCAGATGGTGACCTCGCGCATGCCCAGCTCCGCGATCACGCGCTTCATGATCTCGACCGGGCAGGGCGAGCCCGCCATCACGCCCGTGCGCAGCGACGACAGATCGAGCGCAGCCCGCTCGGGCTCGCCGAGCTCGGCGATGAACATGGTCGGAACGCCGTACAGCACCGTGCAGCGCTCGGCGGCGACCGCGCGCAGCGTGGCGGCGGGATCGAACGCAGGCGCCGGGATCACCACGCACGCGCCGTGGGTCATCGCGCCCAGGTTGCCCATCACCATGCCGAAGCAGTGGTAGAACGGCACCGGCACGCAGACGCGATCCTGTTCGCTGAAATGCTGCATGCGCCCGACGAAGTAGCCGTTGTTCAAGATGTTGGTGTGCGAGAGCACCGCGCCCTTGGGGAAGCCGGTGGTGCCCGAGGTGTACTGGATGTTGATCGGATCGCCGGCAGACAAGCTGGCGCGGCGATCGAGCAGCGCGCCCTCCGGCACGGCGTCCGCCTGCGCCAGGAGCGCGGGCCAGTCGCTGCTGCCGATGTACACGACGCGCTCCAGCTCGGGACACTCGGGGCGCACTTCGTCGATCATCCGGCGATAGTCCGAGGTCTTGAAGCTCTCCGCGGCGATCAAAAGCCGCGCGCCGGACTGTTGCAGCACGTAGCGCAGCTCATGGCTGCGATACGCCGGGTTGATGTTGACCAGCACCACGCCCAGCTGGGCAGTGGCGTATTGAGTCAGCAACCACTCGGGCACGTTCGGTGCCCAGATGCCAGCGCGATCGCCCTTGACCACGCCGTGGGCCATCAACCCGCGCGCAATCCGCTGGACGTCCGCGCTGAGCGCCGCGTACGTCCAGCGCCGGCCGCTCGGCACGTCCACCAGCGCTTCGCGCTCGGGAAAGCGTGCGGCGATGGCGGCGAGGTTGGCCGGGATCGTATCGGTCAGCAAGGGGACGTCGGTGTCACCGCGCGTGTGGGCTCGCATGTGTCAAACGCTGTCACAACTCGCGGCCGGAGCAAACGGTCGTTGGCGTGGATGATGCAGCGCTCCGCGTCATGGACCAACCGCTCTGGCAGATCCTCTTCAACATCGCGATGATCGGCTTCGTCGTGCGACGCGCGGCCGTGGGCGTGGCCGTATATGGGGACCAGACTCAGCCAGCCCTGTGGGGCGTTTACGTGGGCCTGATCGCAGTGTGCGGGTTTGCGGCGGTGGCCGTGCTGTTCAGCCGGCGCTGGGTGATCGCCGCGCTGGTCGCGCTGGGCGTCGCCTTCAGCCTGACGACGGTGGTCGAGCTGGCGGTCGGAAGCGTCGGTCCACCGCTCTTCCTCGTGGCCCAGTGGGTGGTCGGCATCGCGGCGTGCGCGGCGCTGTTGACGCTGGCGCTGCGCAACAAACCTGCAACTTGACGATTCTCTGGAGGACCGATCCTGACCGCAAGCTCCGGGCCGACGCGGACTGCGCTGATATAGTCGGCAGGCCATGGCGAGAGCGAATTCCACGATCGAGCGCGTGCGGCGCGATGCAGCCAGTGGCGCGGCGGCCACGCCGCACACCGACAGTCAATCGCGCGAGGAGATGCGCGCGTTCCTGCAGAAGCGCGTGGCCGGGTTCGGCCTGATGCTGGCGCTGATCTTCGGCATGTTCATGAGCTGGCGGCTGTTCAACTCGATCCTCGGCGACGACAGCCCGAGCCGCGCGTACTTGCCCTGGCAAGCGCTGTCCGTCGCGGCGTTCCTGAGCATCTGGTTGTCGTGCCGCGGCCGCGCGCGCTCGATCCGCTTCATCCGCAGCGCCGAATTCGCCGGCCTGTGCGGCGCGGGTGCCGGCGCCATCTTGATGTGCTCGCACGTGTCGTACGCCGCCCGGCCGGACGCGGTGCTGCTCTTGTGCATGACCTACACCTTGATCGCGCGCGCCATCATGGTGCCGAGCACTGCGCGCCGCACGCTGATCTACGGCGTGTTCTTCATGCTGCCGTTCCTGGTCAGCGTCTACTTCATCCACCTCACCCAGCACGATCCGAGCATCTACAACGCCTCCGCCGATCCGCGCCTGCGCTTGAGCGCGGAGACGCTCGCCAGGCGCTGGACCGTGATCGCCGCATTGTGGTGGACGGCGTCGACCGTGATCACCACCTCGACCTCGAAGGTGATCTACGGCCTGCACCAGCAGGTGCGCGACGCCAGGCGCCTGGGCCAGTACACGCTGACCGAGAAGCTGGGCCAGGGCGGCATGGGCGTCGTCTACCGCGCTCAGCACGCCATGCTGCGCCGGCCGAGCGCCATCAAGCTCCTGCCGCCGGACAAGTATGGCGTGGAGAGCGTCGCGCGCTTCGAACGCGAGGTGCAGCTGACCGCGGGCCTGTCGCACCCCAACACCGTGCGCGTGTACGACTACGGCCGAACGCCCGACGGCATCTTCTACTACGTGATGGAGTACCTGGACGGCGCCAGCCTGGAAGACGTGGTGAAGTTGAGCGGCCCGCTGCCGCCGGCTCGCGCCATCCACATCCTCGACCAGGTCGCAGGCGCGCTCGGCGAGGCCCACGCGATCGGCTTGATCCACCGCGACATCAAGCCGGCCAACATCTTCCTCACGCAGCAGGGTGGAGTACCGGATGTCGCCAAGGTGCTCGACTTCGGCCTGGTGAAGCAGGTCGCCCAGGGCACGGGAGAGGCGACCACGCTCCAGGCCGTCACCCATGACGACAGCTTCAGCGGCACTCCGCTATACATGGCGCCCGAGGCGATCACGGCCCCGGAGGCGGTCGACGCGCGCACGGACTTGTATTCGCTCGGTGCCGTCGGCTATTTCTTGCTGACGGGGAGCGAAGTGTTCGGCGGACGCAACGTCGTGGAGATCTGCAGCCATCACCTGCACAGCACACCGGTGCCGCCATCGCAGCGCGCGGGCAGGGCGCTGGCGGGCGATCTGGAGACGCTGATCATGCGCTGTCTGGAGAAGAGCCAAAGCCAACGGCCCGCGGACGCGCGGAGCTTCCAGGCGGCGCTGCGAGCCTGCAAAGATGCGAGAGCCTGGAGCGAAGACGACGCCCGGCGCTGGTTCGAGCTCCACGGCGTGGCGCTGAATGAAGCACAGGGCCGAATGCGAGTGAGCGGGGCACCGACGATCGCGGTAGACCTCGGGAAGCGCGAGCCGCAGCGCCGCGCTGGTTGAAGACAATCTCATGCGTAACCCATTGACCACAGCGCTCCGGCTCGATGGCCAGAGCACCACCACTGCGACCGCCACCATCACGCCCGACTGGGGCCAGGGCCGAGCGACGTTCGGCGGCCTGCTCGCCGCGCTCGCCATTCGCGCGCTGGGCCGCGTGAGTGCGGGTCAGCCGCTTCGATCGTTCGCGATCAACTTCGTCGCCCCGGTCGCGACCGGCGAGCTCGGCATCCAGCTCGAGCTCCTGCGCAGCGGCAAGTCGCTGATCCATGCCCAGGCGCGCTTGCATCAGCAGGACGTGACCTGTGCCGTGATGCTCGCGGCGTACGGTGGTGGCCGTGCCACCCAACTGCCTGCGCCTGCGACCCGCGCATCCGACGTGCCGGCCCCCGCGAGTCTCCCCCGGCTGCCGTTCATGCCGGAAATGATGCCCGCGTGCCTGCAGCACTTCGACTTCCGCTGGGCGAGCCCGACGCCACCGTTCAGCAAGGCCGAGCGCGGCTCGATCGCCGGCTGGGTGCGCCCCGACGACGCGGACACGGTGGACAGCGCAATCCTGGCCGCGCTGATCGACGTCTTTCCACCGGCCTTCTCGCCGCAGCTGGCTGCACCGTCGCCGAGCAGCACCGTCACCTGGCAGGTCAACTTCTGCGGCGAGCCCGCGAACGGCTCGGCGCAGGACTTCTGGTTGCTCGAAGGCGACACACTCGCAGCGGAGGGCGGCTACGCCAGCACGAGCGCGCGCATCTGGGACGAACGCGGCGCGCTGCGCGCGATCTCGCACCAGCTGGTGGCCGAGTTCTCGGGCGGCCGCTGATCTCAGTGGGGCGCCGGCAGCGTCGCGCGCTCGCCGAGCGCACGCTGCATGTCCGGTGTGATGGCGATCACCGCGTTCGGGTCGTAGCGGAACATCCGCCAGCCGACCCAGGCTTGCGCCCAGCTCACGCAGCCCAACGCGAGCAAGCCCACGGCGCGCCCCGGAATCAGCGCACCGCCGACCACCGCGATCGCGAGCGCGAGCCAGTGCAGATGGGCATTGCTTCGCGAGATCAGGCCCGCTGATGACAGTGCGTACGAGAGCCGGCCGCCGCCCACGAAGAAGCACAGGATCATGGTATCCCTCCTCAGGCTGCCGCGCTCGCTGCGGCTACCAGCGGCGGAACGCAATACTCCGCGCGCACTTGCTCGAGCGGCTGAGCGGCCGCCGCCCACAAGTCCCAGCGGTCACTCAAGTCGACCGCACAGGCTGCGCCGCGGGCGAGGGCGGTCAGCACCGCCTCGACGTCGAAGAAGCCGTGCTCGGCCTCGGCGACTGGAGTGATCTTCACGCCCATGTGGAACTGGATCACGCCGAAGAACAGGAACATGAAGCCGTCCTTGCGCACGAAGCCGGCCTGGAAGGCCGCCTGACGGATCTCGCCGGCCGGATCGGTGTCGTAGCCCGAGAGCACGTGGCCGACGTCGTGGAACAGGACGCGCTCTGGGATGGCGCCGGGTTGACCCGGCAGCGCGAACTTGCGCAGCGTGCAGTGCTCCCAGAGCGTGCGCCCGAGGCTGCCGTGCGGGAGGTGCTGGAGCTGGGCGTAGCGAAGCGCTGTCGCGCGATCTCCGCCGCGGCCGAGAAAGCCCGCTATCACCTGGTGCACGCCGGCGAAGCCCTGGTCGCGCCAGGCTTCGCTCAGGAATTTGCCGAGCACACGCCGCATCAGGTTCGCACGCGTGCGCAGCGGCTTCTCCGAGACCAGGAGCGGGAGCGTGCGCACGGCCGGCTCCTCGACCTCGAGTGCCTCTGCCAGCGCGGCGACAGCACGGGCGGGCCGCACCAGGACCTTGCCGTCGACCATGGTCATGATCACCGCCAGCTGCACCAGGCGCTTGCGTCGGTGGGGGTCCTGGATGGCTGCGGCTGTTAGCGGCACGGGCACCGTAGTCACCATCGAGGGATCCAGGTTGCAGCCGTGTAGCCGTGCGATCGCGCCGAGGTAACGCAGCTGACGCGCGCTCGGACGCGCGACCAGCGTGCGAAGGGTGCCCAGGACGATGGGGAGCTCATGCGAGCGAAACACGATGATATCCACGTTGGCTCTCCTTGCTGACGGGGTGTCGCCCTCCATCAAGCAGCAGGTATGCCAGCGGGAAACCGCGCGTTTTCGGCCTGTTATTCAGGCCGCGTACCTGCCGAAGATCCGGCAGCTGTCGAGAACTCGGCCTCCAGCTCCGATTCGTTCTCGCCCGTGAAGCCATTCACTCTGTGCCGCCACGAATGCGCCTATACACAAAACCGGAAAATATTATGACACGTGACACAAGCAGAGATGGTTGGCGTAATCGCTTGCGTTCCTGGGCGCTGACCTCGGCGCCTGTGCTCTGGGCGGTGAGTAACCGTGTCCCCCCCATTCATCGTCGAGTGAATCGTGCCCTGATCGATAGTTCGATCGGCTTGAGTCGGACGCGGCCGCACCCGCTCAGCACACTGTCCGACTATACGAGTGTGGAGAGCCTTCGCGACAAGCGCTATTTCTCGCGCCACCTGCCGGCCGTGGAGCCTTCGCCAGCCTTGCCGAGCGCCGCGGAGGCCGCAGCGCTGTTCGAGCGTCGAGGCCCTGCCAAGCTGTCGGACAAGTCGACCATGCTGTTCGCGACGTACGCGCAGTGGTTCACCGATGGGTTCTTGCTGAGCAACCTCGACCCGAAGGAGCGCGACCGCAACCACTCCACCCACGAGCTCGACCTGTCTCAGCTCTACGGGACGAGCACGGAGGCGACGAACGCGCTGCGCACGATGCGCGGCGGGCGCATGAAGAGCCAGCAGTACAAGGGTGAGGAGTACGCGCCGTTCTTGTTCGAGGGCAAGAAGAGGCGGTCCGGCTTCGATGCTCTACCCAATCCGGTGGGCGTCAAGGAAGACTACGATCCGGTCAAGCGCGCGACTCTCTTCGCGTTCGGCGGCGAGCGCAGCAACTCCACGCCGCAGACCGCGATGCTCAACATCCTGATGCTCCGCGAGCACAACCGCGTCGCCGGCGAGCTGGAGCGCGCCAATCCGAAGTGGCAGGACGAGCGGCTGTTCCAGACTGCGCGCAACATCGTCACTGCGGTGCAGCTGAAGATCGTGATCGGCGAGTACATCAACCACATCAGTCCGTTTCACCATCGCTTCGAGCTCGATCCGAGCGTGGCCTGGAAGGCCCCGTGGAACCGGCCGTGCTGGTTCGCCGTGGAATTCAACATGCTGTATCGCTGGCACAGCCTGATCCCGGACGATATCCGCTGGGGCGAGCAGACGTACTCGCTGTGGGATTGGCAGCGTGACAATCGGCCGCTGCTCGAAACCGGGCTGGCCTTTGCGCTGGAGGCGAGCAGCGTGCAGCCCGCGGGCGAGATCTGGCTCGGCAACACCGCGGCGGCGCTGCTGCCCACGGAGCTCAGCGCCATCGAGCAGGGCCGGATGAACAGGCTGGCTTCGTACAACGACTACCGCGTGGCGATGAGCTTTCCGCGCGTCGATCGTTTCGAGCAGATCTCGAGCTCGCCGCATATCGTCTCGGAGCTGCGCCGGCTATACAAGCACGTGGATAACATCGAGTTCTACGTGGGGCTGTTCGCCGAGGATCCGCGGCCGAACGGGGCCGTGCCTGCGCTGCTGGGGCGGATGGTCGCGCTCGACGCGTTCTCGCAGGCCCTGGTGAACCCGCTCTTCAGCGAGCACGTGTACAACGAGAAGACCTTCACGCAGCAGGGGCTTCGCTGGATCGCGGCCACCAACACTCTCGCAGATCTAGTCGCGCGCAACGTGCAGGGCGGTAAGCACCTGTACGTGACGATGACGCGGGCTGCCGCGCCGCCCAAGCCAGGTACGCCGCCCGCACCCAGGAGACAGCCAGAAAAGCCGCGGCGAGAGCTGGCGGAGAGTGAGGCCTTGCCATGAACATCGCCCATCCGCGCTCGAGGCTACAATCTCTGCGCGACCTCGTGCTCGAGGCGGGTGCCGCGGATGGCGGCCTGCGTCGCCGCCCCGGCCGCCTGACCGACTGGTTGAACCGCATCGAAGAAGCGGTGCTCGAGCCGCGCGCGTTCACGGCGGTGCTGAAGCTCTCGCCGGGCGCCGAACCGCTGGAGCAGGTGCGCGCGTTGTCCGAGGATACATCGCTGCTGCAAGCGGCCGGAGTGCTGGGCCTGCGCGTGAGCCTGCGAGAGGATGCGCTCTTGTTCAGCTGCGTGCACGAGGGCGAGCGCGAGGATGTGCTGTACGAGCTGTTCGAGTCGCACGCTGGCGCGCTCGACCCGGTGCTCTCGCAATGCCAGGACTATCCCGGCCTCGGCCTGACGGATGCCTGTGTGCGCATGCTGCTCGAGGCTGCCGTCGAGCGCCGCCCGCCCGCGCATCACCTGCAGCGTCAGGGGAACGTGCGGCTGCCTGGCATGCACAGCTTCGAGCGCGCGATCCCGGACGAAGCGTATTGGATTGGCCGCTGTGCGCGACTGCAGCGCGCTGCCTCGCGGCGCGCCACGCGCGAAGCTCGGCGCCGCGACCCGAGTGCGATCGCGCACCGCGGCATTCACGCCAAGCACCACGGCCTGGTGCGAGCCAGGTTCATCGTGCACGACGGCTTGCTGCCCGAGCTGGCGCAGGGCGTGTTCCAGCCGGGGCAGGGCTACGATGCGTGGCTACGCGTGTCCAACATGTCGAAGGACATCAAGCCCGACCGGAAGCCGGATGCGCGCGGCCTGGCGATCAAGCTGGAAGGCGTGGCCGGGATCGAGAGCCAGGACTTCCTGCTCGCCAGTCACCCCGTGTTCATCGTGAAGGACGTGCGCGACTACGCGGTGTTTCAAAGCCTGGTCAAGGAGCCAGCGAGCCGTGCCAACAAGCTCAGGAAGGCATTGTTCCTCGGGCGGCGGCTCCGAGAATTCCGCATCATCAGGCAGGCGCTCAAGCTCGTGCCCGACCACCCGCTGAGTATCGCGTACCACAGCATGTCGGCGTACGCGCTCGGCCATGTCCGTGCGGTGAAGTACCTGGTGCGGCCGGTGCCGCCGGTGCCGCAGGGCGTGCAGGTCGGGACGGACGACGATCTGCGTATCAGCCTGCAGCGCAGCCTGGAGAGCGCGGGGATGCGGCTGGAATTCTGCCTGGTGTTGCCGGCGGCCGGGCGGACGTTGTCGGTGGAGGACGCGTGCGCCGATTGGACCGCGCACTCCGAGGTCGTCCCTGTGGCCACGATCGAGATTGAAGCGCAGAACCCGTGCAGTCCGGAGCGCTTGCAGCACGCGGAGCAGATCGTTTTTGGGCTGGAGAACTCGCTGCCGGTGCACGAGCCGCTCGGTAGCCTCAGCCGTGCTCGCAAGGCCGTGTACCGGGAGAGCGCCGGGTTTCGCGCTGTGGCGAACCGTTAGTCGCGCGCGTCGCGCGCACTCACGCCTGTGCGACCGCTTGCGCCTGGGTCGCGCGCACTCGTGTGGTCACGTGTCGCTCGGCGTCGGGAGGAAGATCCATCCGGTGGCGTACTGATCGGCTCTCCGGGGGGACCTTGCCTCCGGGAAACGCCGGGCGTGCAGATCGCGCGGGTATCAGCCACTTTCTCAACCGCGCGGCACGCCCGGCTCCGCTGGTCGTGCCAACTCGGGTGGTGCTGCTTGGAGTTGGCACGCCCAGAGGTTCCCTCCGTGCAAGGTCCCCCCGGAGAGCCTCGCGTTGTAGCGTTGTCCCCCCTCTCTTTTGCCATGTGCACATCGCTCGGGCACGTCCAGGAGGACCTGCCACTCGCGCTGTGCGGCGCGACTTCGCGCGCCGATAGTGCACGGAGGTGGTTGTCTTGCATGGGCAATTCGTTCGCATTCTCGTGCCTTGCCTGCGCAGTTGTTGGCTGCAGGCCGCCGGCCGCCGAGGGTGGGCCGAGGCCGCTCGACCAACTCTGACGTCGCGCGTGTTACGCATGCGCGCAACCAGCACCAAACCGTCGAGCCGCGACTCAACGCTTAGTCTCGGAGTTCCGGAATTCGCGTCGACGTTGACGTACGAGCGGTTGAGCAGATGCGTGTAACGAGTGGTGAACTCCTCGGTGCAAGCTGCCGAACCCTATGTGCTACGGGCGCGCGAAGCCGCGCCGCACAGCGTCGAGTGGCAGGTCCTCCTGGACGTGCCCGAGCGATGTGCACATGTCAAAGAGAGGTGGGACGACGCTACAACGCGAGGCTCTCCGGGGGACCTTGCACGGAGGAAACCTCTCGGCGTGCCAATTCCGAGCGGCGAAACCCGAATTGGCACGCCGAGCGGAGCCGGGCGTGCCGCGCGGTTGAGGAAGTGGCTGACACCCGCGCGATCTGCACGCCCGGCGTTTTCCGGAGGCAAGGTCCCCCGGAGAGCCGATCAGTACGGATCAGGATGGATCTTCCTCCCGACGCCGCGCGACGCGTAACCACGCGAGTGCGCGCGACCCAGGCGCCGGCGGGCGTACAGGCCTGAGTGCGCGCGACCCTCCAAGTGACGATACGCCCCTGATCTGGTAAGCATCTCTGGATGCAGTCCAACCGTTTTCCCTCGCTGCTGATCCGAGCAGATGGTTTCGCCGCGCAGGGAGCCTTCGCACAGGCACAGGCCGAGTACCTCGACCCCGATCCGCAGCTCGTGGCTGCGTTGAAGGCCTCGCTGGCGCGCGCCCAGCTGGGCGTGGTGGCGCACTTCTACATGGACGCGGAGCTGCAGGGCGCGCTGTCCGCCTGCGATTGGCCGCATATCCACGTGGCCGACTCGCTGCAGATGGCCGACCGCGCGCTCAAGATGGCCGCGGGGGGCGCGCGCGCCATCGTGGTGCTGGGCGTGGACTTCATGTCCGAGAACGTGCGCGCCATGCTGGACGCCGGCGGTTATGCGCACGTTCCGGTCTACCGCGTGGCGGATCAGGCGATCGGCTGTTCGCTCGCCGAGTCGGCCGAGCAGCGCGCCTACACCGCCTATTTGCAGCGCGCCGCGCGCACGCCGCGCTCGCTGCACGTGATCTACGTCAACACCAGCCTGCGCGTGAAGGCCCACGCGGAGCACGTCCTGCCCACCATCACCTGCACTTCGTCGAATGTCGTGCCGCTGGTGCTGCAGGCGTTCGCGCAGGTGCCCGATCTGCACGTCTGGTTCGGCCCGGACACGTACATGGGCAGCAACCTGGCCAACATGCTGCAGACCTTCGCCGGCCTCGACCAGGCCGCCGCCACGCGCTTGCACCGCGACCACACACCCGCGAGCCTGGCCGCCGCGCGCGAGCGCTTCCACTGGTTCGAGCAGGGCGTGTGCATCGTGCACCACATGTTCGGCGAGGACGTAGTCAAGCGCGTGCGCGAGGAGTATCCGGACGCGCTGATCACCGCGCACCTGGAGGTGCCCGGCGAGATGTTCGCGCTGGGCTTCCAGGCCCAGCAGGCCGGCCGTGGCGTCGTGGGCTCGACCTCGAACATCCTCGACTTCATCGCGCGCCGCGTCGATCAGGCCCGCAGCTCGGAGCGGCTGCAGTTCGTGCTCGGGACCGAGGCCGGCATGACCACCGCCATCGCGCGCAAGGTTCAGGAGCGGCTGCGCGCGCGTGCCGAACCCGGCCTGGAAGTCGAGATCGTCTTCCCGGTCGCAGCCGAAGCCGTCGCGCCCACCGGCGAGCTGCACTTGCCGATCGTTCCCGGCGTGGCCGCGGGCGACGGCTGTTCGACCGCGGGCGGCTGCGCCACCTGCCCGTACATGAAGATGAACTCGCTCGACACGCTGCTATCCTTGATCGAGCGCATCGACCGCGAGCCCGCAAGTGCGCTCGAGGCATTCAAGCCGCGCGAGTACCGCGAGCTGCTCGACGGCCACAGCATCGCCGAGCTCGGCACCCGCTCGATCGTGCGCATGCGCGACTTTCACGCCGGGGGCAAGCTGCCCGACGAGCTGGTCGCCGCGCTGCGCTCCAGGGGCTAGCGGGCGGGTTGTGCCGGCACGTGCCAGAGCGTCGAGAGCCTGACAGCGATGTCGCGAGCCTGATGTTGGCGAACGAGCCTGCGGCCTGCCGCTGATGGCGTCAGCTTCGCATGCAGAGTGGCTTCGGGGACGCTGGGCTGCCTGATGTGCAGTGGCCGCGCGGAATGTCTGGATATGACGCATAGACTATTCACGGCCTGCCTGCTGCTCACGGCGGCGGCATGCCAGGAGCACCACGACGCGCGGGGCGATGCGGGCGGTCGTCGGATGCGTGATGCAAGTCAGGACGAGCAACCGCAGGATCCCGATTCCGGCGTTCCCACGAATGCTTTCGACGCAAGTGATCCTTGGATGCCCGACGATGCCGACCGGCCCGACCTTTCGGACCTGCCGATGCAGCCGATCGTCGATCTACCCGCGCCGAGCGCCGGTGCGTGCGCGTTCGAGCCGCGACCGGACCCATCGAAGAACCCCAAGTGCCCCGACGGCATCGTCCATGCGTCGGTATTGCTCACGAAAACCTCCGAGATCGCCGCGCTGCTCGGCTGCGGGCGCGTGGCAGGGAACGTCACGGTGCGCCTCGCCGAGCCCTCGAACTTGGACGGCTTGCAGGCGCTGCATGTCATCGACGGCAACCTGATCGTCGAGGGCAAGTACTTCGACGAAGGTGGCTTTCACGGCGGGAATGGCGAGCTCACGAGCCTCACGGGTCTCGAGAACCTGCGTTGTGTCGGCGGCGATCTGCGCATTGAGCAGATCGAGCTGAAGTACAGCCGGACGCTCGATCTGTCGGCTCTCCGCGATTTTCGAGCATCGCCGAGATCGACGCGGTTTCCATCGTCGACTGCGGCGGCCTGACGGATCTCACGGGCACGAACTCCATCACCGAGCTCGGGCGGCTCACGATCGTGAACTGCCCGAAGCTCGTGAGCTTGAGGGGTCTCGGTTCGCTTCGCAAAGTGTCCGACCTGGTCCTCCGCAATGACGCGTCGCTCGCGGACATCTCGGCGCTCGCCAAGCTTCGCGCGGCCGAGAGCATCATACTGACCGACAATGCAATGCATCCGACGCTTCACGGCCTCGAAGCTCTGATGGAGGTCGGCGCGGGGGGGGTGGTGATCAGGAACAACGCTGCGCTCCGCCAACTGCGCGCGCTGAGCTTCCTGACCATCTCTGCCGGCGGGATGACTATCAGAGACAATCCCGAGCTGCCGCAGTGTGAGATCGATTGGCTCGCAGCACGTCTGCCCTACGGCTTCTCGATGGGGAACAACGGCCCGCCCGGGACGTGTAGTCCCTGACGCGCAGCTGCTAGGCTCCGGCAGTACATGACTGATCACGAATTCTCGATCCCCGAACGCTTCCGCGGCCCGCCGCGGTCCGGCAATGGTGGCTACGTCGCAGGTGTGCTCGGGCGCATGCTGCGCGGCGCCGACTCCGCGAGCGAGCGCGCCGCAAGCACCACGCTGCGCGCACCCGTGCCACTCGATCGGCCGCTGCAGGCGAGCCGCGAGGCCGACACGCTCGTGGTCCGCGACGGCGAGCGCTTGATCGCGGAGGCCACCTGGGTCGACCTCGAGCTGGACATCCCGGAGCCGGCGAGCTGGGAGGAAGCACTGGCCGTGCGCGAACACTCGGCTGCGCTGCGCGTGGGTCAACACCGCATGCTCGGCGGCGAGCGCATCGGCTTCCACCCGATCTGCTTCTGCTGCGGCGCAGAGCTGCAAGCCGATCAGGGCTTGCGCGTGCACGCCGCGCCGGTGCCCGGTCGCGCGCAGGTGGCAGCAGCCTGGGTCTGCGAAGCCAGCTTTGCGGATGCTTCGGGCGCCGTGCCCGAGGAGATCGTCTCCACTGCGCTGGACTGCCCGGGGCAGTTCGCGTGGTTGGCCGAAGGCACGCTCACCGGCCTCCTGGGGCGACTGAGTGTGCGCATCCTACACGCGCCGCGCGCGGGCGAACCGTGCGTGGTCATCGGTTGGACGATCGGCAGCGAAGGTCGCAAGTACTACGCCGGCACGGCGCTGTTCGACGCGCAGCGACGCCTGTGCGCCTACGCCAAGGCGGTCTGGATCGGTCGCGTCTGAAGTGTTTCAGAACTGTTCGCGATCGTGGGCGTGGGCCACGGCGTCTTGCAGCACCTGTGGGAGCTGCCTGACATCGATCACCACTTTGCCCGAGTGCACGGCCGTGACCGCGCTTAGCGGCACGGTGTATTCGCCGGAATTCTCGATGTACACGATCAGCTCCGGCCGGCCGTCGGGTTGGATGTCCCGCACAGCGCCGAACTCTTCTCCGCCGTCGTTCGCGAACGCCTGATCGCCGATCTCGATGGGTGGCAGTTTGTGCTGAGCCATGCGCGCACGCTATCACTCGGGCGGAAGCTGGCAAGCCGAGCAGCTCGCCTACACGCAGCTACCTTCGCTTCGCGCTGGACGCCGTCTATGCTCAATGGCTGTCCAACATGGCGCCCAGTAGCGAGCTCGTCATCCCACACGATCCCCACGCGGGACCGGTGACGAGCGTCAAGAACCTGGTGCTGCAGTTCTCGATCGCGCAGCTCCAGGCGCACGGCCACTACGAGGCCTATACCAAAGTGATCGATGCTGCCGTGCTGAGCGATCTGCTGGCGCGCCTGGGCCCGGGTTGGGTACCGGTGAAGTACGCGATCAGGCACTTCGAAGCGGTCGACAGGCTCCAGCTGAGCCAGGAGCAGATCGATCAGCTGGGCAAGACCGTCGGCGATCGCATCCAGCACACGACGCTGGTGTCCGCGGCCAAGCGTTCTCGCGAGGAAGGCTTCGACGTCTGGAGCTCCGTCGGCCAGCTGCATCGCATGTGGTCGCGGCTGTATCAGGGCGGCAGCGTGCAGATCTCGAAGATCGGGCCGACCGATCAGCTGATCTCGCGCCGCGGCTACCCGATGAACCGCTTCCGGTACTACCGGCTGGCGCAGCTCGGCGCGTTCGCCGCGGCCTACGCGGCGTTAGGCACCGAGCTCACCACGCGCGAAGTCCTCGAGGTCGACACGGCCCTCGACGAGGTGACGTTTCACGTCGGCTGGGGCTGACGCACGTCGCGCAGGATCAGCCGCAACGTCAGCAGGCACTTCACCCAGCTGCGTTGCACGAACTGCTCCTGAAGCTGCTCGAGCAGCTGCGTGCGCATGCTCCGGCGCGGAACCTCGAAGGCAGGCTCCATCGCTGCGCGTACCGGCTCCTTCAAGAAGCGCTCGAGCGCGCGCAGCACCAGCGCCTCCGGGCTTTTGGCGTCGCGCTCGCTCGCCGCGCACAGTGCGTCCCAGGTGGCCTGGTCCAGGCGCAGCACCAGCGTGCGCTCTTGCTCCGCAGCCGTGGCGCGCAGCGGATTGTCGAAGCTCGGTGCCTTCACGTAGTTAGCCGGCAACTTGGGCATGGCTCTCCTCTTTCGCGAAACCCAGGCGCTCGCCGACTTCGCTCGCGAGCGCACGGTAGTCATCGGAACCGCGGCGCGGCGGCCGCTCACTGCGCTCAATTTCGAAGATGTCGCGGTGCCACGCCGGGCACACGATGAACGAGCTGTTGGCGCGGATGCGCGTCTCGAGCAACGCGGGGCCGTACGCAGCCTTCACCTGCTCGCGCGCCTGGTCGGTCACGCTCAGCCGCCGGTCGTGGGCGATCTGCACGCAGCCGAGCACGTCCACCTCGGCCAGCTCCGCCGCGCGAATCTCCGCGACTGCTTCGCTCGTGGTCTGCAAGCCTTCGAGCGCCTTGGGATCGGGCGTGAAGGGCATCAGTACGTGTTGGGCCGCGACCAGGCTGTTGACGGTCGCCAGCTGCTGCTCCGGCGCGGTGTCGATCAGCACGAGATCGTAGCCGTCGAGAGAGCGCAGGGCGCGACGCAGGATCGTCTCGCGTCCGGTGCGCGCGACGATGCTGAGCTGGGCAGCCGTCAGATCGCGAGATGCCGGTGCGATGAAGACGCCCTCGCGCGTGCTGGGGCGGATGATGTCGGCAAGCGCTGCCTGACCGACGAGCAGGTGTGCGGTGGTCAAGGCGCCGGCCGGGAGCTCGTCCAGAAACACGGCGCTCGCGCTGGCCTGCGAATCCATGTCGATGACCAGCACGCGTTTGCCTTCGAGGGCGAGCGCGGCTGCAAGGTTGGTCGTCAGCGAAGACTTGCCGACGCCACCTTTGCGATTGGTGACGGCCACGGTTTTCATGCAGGGACTCCAAACCCGCCCCGCCGATTTCGCAAGTTTTCTACAGGTTATTACCGGGAGAACGTCGCCGTTCCCCCGCCCCGCCGGCGGAGCCGTCGGGACCCCACCCCTTCACGGGTTCGGTCACGCCGGCGTCGACTCCGACCGCCGCCCAGTAGCGCTCGCCGGCGCGCATGCCGCGCTCAGCTGCACCCGGGATGCGGCGCTGCGCGCGGTTCAGCAGCGAGATCGTGGGGCGAAAGACGTAGCGGAAGCCCAGGTCGCCGGGCCCGAACGGCAGGCCGACTCGATCCGCGAAGGCGTCACCGATCATGTCGCGGCAAGCCGCAGTGAACAGGCGCTGCACGAAGCGGCCGACGCGCTCGGAGCGCACCGCCAGTTCACTGGGTCGGCGCTCGAGCAGTGGTTCGAGCAGGCGCCGCGAGTCGTCGTCTGGACCCGCGTCGATCATGTCGACGATCTCTGCGAGCTGCTGGGCTTCGGCGACGGTCGCGCACAACAGCTCCTCGCGCACGCCCATCAGGTAGCCGGCGTAGCGCCACAGGTGCACGAGATCCGCTTCTTCCTCGGCGCTCACGTGTACGCCGAGCTTGCGCACGAAGCCCGCGAAGCCGTGAGAAAACAACAACGCGGTGAGCGCCGTGTCGGCCTGGTTAATCGGTACACCCCAGTCGTCGCTGCGCCAGCTCGACTTCGCGAGCAAGCCCGTGCGGATGCGCGCGTGCATCAAGCGAACCTGGACGGCAGCGCAGAAGCCCGGCGCTCGCAGCAGCAGGCCATCCCGTGCCGAGACGGCGCACATGAAGTTGCCGGTGTTGGCGATGCGCGCGGGCGTGCGATCGATCAGCGCGCCGGTCAGGGTGAGCGGCTTGTTCCCGCCCGAGGAGCAATACGCACGGGCCAGTGCGCCGAAGCCGAGCGCCATGCCGCCGAATGGGCCGCAGCGGTAGAACACCTCACCGCCGTGGGTACAGCGCTCGTGATCGACCCAAAACGGCACATGCTCGAGCTGCCGGAACAGCGCGACCAGTGCGGGCGGAGGAGCCTCGACCGCATCGATGCCGTGCTGGAGCGCGCGTTCGAGCAGCTGCCGCGCCTGGCCGCCGGGCAGCTCGCGCAGCGCCGTGACGGCCGCATCGGCGAGCGCGTCACCCTCGGAGAAGAACTCGGCGATGCGATCAGCACGCACGCCGTAGCGGACGCGTGCCGCCGCCATGCCACTCAGACGGCGCGGGTAACTCATGGGCGCTACGATAGCGTGCGCGCGCTCTCTTGGCAGCTGGTAGTATCCGCGCGCATGTCGCCTGAAGTTGATGTCGAACGCATCGGTGAAGAGATCTCGTTGTTCGAGGCGCTGCGCACCACGCGCGCGATCCGTCGCCTCAAGCCCGACCCCGTGCCGATGGCACTGATCCGCAAGGTCTGCGAGGCGGGGACGTTCGCACCGAGCGGGGGCAATCGCCAACCCTGGCACTTCATCGTGGTGACCGAGGCCGAGCGTCGCGCCTTCATCGCGCAGCGCTACCGCACGGCATTCGCCGAGTACATCGCACCCGCGCTCGAGGCAGCCAAAGCTCCGGATTTTCCAGAGGCCAAGCGCAAGAACATGCAGGCCGCGGTGCACCTCGCCGAACACCTGCACGAAGCGCCGGTCCACCTGTTCATCGCGGGTTGGACCCGCCGCGGGCGAGAGCAGAGTCAGGCCCTGTTTCCGTGCATCCAGAACATCTTGCTGGCGTGCCGCGCGGTGGGCCTCGGCGCCTCGCTCACCACCGTGCATCGCGTGTTCGGCCGCGAGCTCGACGAATACCTCGGCCTACCGGAGAGCATCCCCAGCGCGGCGCTGCTGCCGATCGGCTGGCCCTGCGGCCGCTACGGCCGGCCGAACCGCATCCCCGTCGACGAACGCCTGTTCCTCGAGCGCTACAGCGAACGCGGCTAGCAGTTTCGCGAAATTCCGGCCGATTTCGCGGCCATTCAGCCGTAGACTTGACTTGGTTGGTCAACCAACTTATAATCAAGGACATGCCACGACCCAGCAATACCGACGAGCGCCGCGCCCAGATCGTGGATGGCTTGCAAGCGGTCATGGCCACACACGGCTACGAGGGAGCGACGATCGCGGCGATCGCGAAGGCGTGTGATCTGACACCTGGTCTCGTGCACTACCACTTCGAGACCAAGCAGCAGATCCTGCTGGCGCTGATCGAGAAATTGGCCGGCCTGTGGCGCGCGCGCGCCGTGCACGAGAGCTCGCCGGGCGACAGCGCGCGAGAGCGGCTGGGCAAGCTGGTGGATGCGTGGCTCGGCCTGGATGCGCGCGCAGACGCCGCTGCGATGGCTTGCTGGGTGACGTTGAGTGGAGAGGCCCTGCGTCAGCCTGCGGTGCGCGAGCTGTACGTGGCTGCGCTGCGTGAAGCCAAGGCCGTGGTCGAGCACGCGGTGCGCGAGGTGCTCGATGGCGAACGGCGCGTCGCGAGCGAGGCGGCTGCGATCGCGGCGGCGCTGATGGCGGCGATGCAGGGCTATTTGCAACTCGGGGTGCTGGCAGGCGGGCTCGTGCCGCGCGCGAGCGCCGCCCGAACGCTGCGGGCGATGGCGTACGGGGCCATCGAGGCGCAGCCGAAGGCGGGCAAGAGATGACTGCCGATCGCTGCTATCGTCTCTCGAGCGGGCGCACCTGTACGCTGCGCGCGCGTCCGCTGCTGGGGTTGCGCAGCTACCACGTGCTGTTCCTGGCGAGCGATCCTGGCGCGCCGAGCCAGCGCGAGGAGCGCGAGTTGTTCGTGCTCGCACAGCGAGTAGCGGCAAGGCTCGGTCAGGAGTACTGCGGCGATCCGGGGTGTTACGTGATCCTGTTCAGCGGCAGTCGCACGCGTCGCAGGCCCTGGCCGCACTTTCACATCGTGCCGGTGCGCAACGTCGCAGACAAGCGACGGGCTTTGCTGCTGTTGTACATCAAGCGATCGCTGATCTTGCTGCAGCGGCTGAGCGCGTGGCTGCGCGCATCATGGAGGCCTCGTCATGTCTGAACACACGTTGGATGGTCAGCGTTTCGCACGTATGTGGAGAGCACTCGGCGCCAAGGACGCGACGGCGTTCGAGGCCATTGCCGCTGCCTACCGCAGCGAAGGGCGCGCCTACCACGACTGCGAGCACATCCGGGAGTGTCTCGCGTACTTCGATCGCGTGCGCGACCGTGCGCAGCAGCCGGACCACGTCGAGGCGGCGATCTGGTTCCACGACGTCGTCTACGATACCAGCAAGCACGACAACGAGGCCAGCAGCGCCGATCTCGCAAGTGAACTCGCATCGAGCGCCGGCATCGCACCGGCCGATGCCGAGGTGATCGCAGCTCTCGTGCTCTGCACCAAGCACGATGCGCCGGCACCCGGCCACGATGCCGAGCTGCTACGCGACGTCGATCTCAGCATTCTCGGAGCCTCCCCTGAGCGCTACGCGCGCTACGAGCGCGACATTCGGCGCGAATACGCGGCCGTTCCCGAAGACCTGTATCGGCAGGCCCGGCGGCACGTGCTCGGAAAGTTTCTCGAACGTCTGGCGATCTACCAGACGCCATACTTCTACGAGCGGTTGGAGAGCCAGGCGCGCGAGAACCTGGCGCGGGCGATCGCCGCGCTCTGACTCACTCGGTCGGCGCGGGTGGTGGCGCGGGCTGAGGTCCTTGCGGGGTTTGGGCCGGTGCCGGTGTTGGCGCCGGTGCCGGCGCTGTCTCGGCAGCTGGCGGCTGCGGGGTGAGCTTGAGCTCCGGCAGCTCGTCCGGCAGGCGTTGGACCTTCAGCCTGGGCTTGGGCTCGGGTGCTGCGCCTTCGGCAGCTGCTGCTTTGTTCG
>DATEOF010000493.1:0-4331 GCA_035274465.1 Polyangiales bacterium | reverse complement strand
CACGCGATCCTGCCGACGCTGCCGCGCTACACGCCGCGTCCGATCGACGTCGATCGCGCGGGGCTGGTGCGGCTGGCGGTGGAGAGCTGGCTCGATGGCTGTCTGGCGGAGGGCTGCGCGGCGCGTCAAGCAAAGCGCGCGGCGGAGTTGGCAGAACAGGGCGCCGCACAGCAGCTGCAGCGCCGCATCGCCGCCGACGAGCAGCGCCACGCCGACTTGGCCTGGGATACGCTGGCCTGGACGCTGTCTCAGGCGGGAGATGAGATCCGCGCTGCGCTCGAGCTGCTGCGCGATCACCGAGCTGCAGCGCCTGCCGATGCAGATTCGCCACGAGGCCTCGAGCGTTTCGGGCGCGTCGGCGCCTCCGAGATCGATCGCATCTGCGAGCAGCACGCAGGTGACAGCCGCGAGCGCCTGGATCGACTGCTGAGCGCCTGAGCGCTCGGAATCGCCGCTCTCGGCTGCAGGCGGGATCCGAGCCAAGTCGACGAGATCACGCCGCTTCCGGCCGCGACTGGCGCACGGACTTTGCCATCTCACGCGGTTGGCTGCAGAATTGCGCAATGCTTTTTGCGACTGACCTGGACGGCACGTTGGTAGATCGGCAAGACGGAATTCATCCTCGAGATCTGGAAGCGATCGCAACGGCTCGGGCGCGCGGTGTGGTGGTGACGATCGCGACCGGCCGGCTGACCAGCAAGACGCATCCGGTGGCGCGCGCGCTGGGCCTGGACACGCCGCTGGTGTGTGCCGACGGCGGCGTGCTCGCCTGTTCCACGACCGAGCGCGTGCTGCGCCGGCGCTTCGTGCCCACGGATCTGGCCGCGCAGATCCTCGAGAGTTTTCGGCGCGCGGAGCTCGCGAGCTTCGTGATGACGCCCGCCGTGATCCACGGCTGCGACCGCGGTGTGAACCATCATCCCTACCTGCAGGGTTGGGCGCGCAGCATCACCACGCACAACGATCTGCTGTCGGCCGCGGCCTGGCGCGCGGAGGAGCAGGGCGCGATCATGTTGGTCGGCATCGGCGACGAACACGCCGCGAAGGCAGTCGTCACGTCACTGGTCTCGCACGATGCACTGATCGACACCGTGAGCTTTCCCGGCGCGAGCGGACGCGTGGTGCGCGTGATGGTCAAGGGCGCGAGCAAGGGCGCCGCACTGGCCGAGCTGGCGAGCGAGCTCGAGATCGAGCCGGCGCACGTGGCAGTGGCCGGAGACTGGCTGAACGATCTGTCGATGTTCGAGTTCGCTGGCCGCTCGTTCGCCATGCCGCACGCCCCCCCGGAGGTCCGCGCTGCGGCGACGCACGCCCTGGAACACGACATCACCCGCCACGGCGCCTTCGCCGACGCCCTGGAGCAGTGGCTCCAGGAACACAGTTAGTCCGCCGCCCGCGTGAGATTGGTCGCCCTCGCGCCCGATCTGGCGCCGCCCCCGCCGTCGCTCTCCTCGAAAGGGGATCCACCCTTCCTTCGTCGACCGACGCCGCGCTCGGCGCCAGCTCGGACGCGATCATCGACCAATCTCACACGGGCGGCGGACTAGCGACGCGGGTAGACGGCGCGAGCATCGCGAGCAACAGCACCGCGCGGCGAGCATGGGGAGGCATTCGTCGCGCAGTGACGCTGCGCGGATGCAACGCGCAGCGTCGTACCCGCCGCCGTATGTCCGGGCGCGCGCTGATCCGTGGCATAGTCGCCCGAAATTCGACGTGCTTCGATCAGACTCGCCAACGTCAGCCTGCGGCCGTCCGGTACGCGGTGCGCCCGGCCGGTGCGCCCTCGTGTGGCTCGTCGGCTCGGCTCTCGCAGCCGCGGGCTTCGGGCTGGTGCGCGCCCAGCCCTCGGCCGAGCAGCTGGTCTGGGACGCGCCGAACGGTTGCCCGATCGCGTCGGACGTGCTCGCGCGCGTGCAGCGAGAGCTCGCCGGTCGAAACCTCGCCGATCGCGCGTGGAGCGCGCACGCGCAGGTCCGCGTTCGCGCCGAACGTTACCGATTGGAGCTGACGCTGTACTGGCCAGGAGGAGAAGCCAGCCGCGAGCTCGAGGCGGTCCGCTGCGACGCGCTGGCAGCCGCCACCGGCGTATTGATCTCACTGGCGCTCGCAGACGCGATCGAGTCGCAGGCTTCGCCGCCGCCGACAGCTGCAGCACCAGCAGCGCCGCCCGCCGCCGCGACGAGCGCGCCGGCCGCGGTACGCAGCAGCGAACCTCGCGACAGCGCGACGCAGCAACCACCGAAGCCTGACGCGCCAGAGCAGTCCGCAACCGGCGGATTGCCCAGCAGTGGCGAGTCGGATTGGCCCTGGCGCTACGGCCTGGCCGCGAGCTTTCGTCTGGACGTCGGCATGCTGCCGCAGCAGCCCGCGTTCGGGATCGGCCCGCGCCTCATGCTGCAGGTCGGTCCCCTGCAAGCCATCGCAGGATTGACGTTCTGGATCGTCGCCCGCAGCCAGCCGGAGAGCTATCCCTCGGCGCGGCTCGAGGGCGGCGGGGTACTCGGCGACCTGGATTTCGGCTTCGAGCTGCTGGCTCGACCGGTGCGCCTCGCCCCGTGTCTGGTCCTCGAGCACGGGCAGCTCCACGTGAGCTCCAGCGACGTCAGCATGCCGGATCACGCACAGTTCTCCTGGACTGCAGCCGGCGGCGGCGTGCGTGCCGCCATCGCACTCGGCGCGGGCCTCCACGCCGGGCTCGAGGTGCTGGGGCTCGCGCCCTGGTCGCGCCAGCGGTTGTGGCTGCATACCTCGGGCGGCGACGTGCCGCTGTTCGAGTCTGCTCCGCTGGTGCTGCGCGTCTCGGCCGAGCTGGCCTACGTGTTCGAATGAGCTATAGGGACTGCGATGCGCCGCAAGCTCGACCCGGCCGAACAGGATGCTCGCGACAGCGGCATTCGGCAGGTGCGTACCGCGAATAGTTCGCAGGACGTCGCACGGAACGGCGCCGAGCCGGACATAGGGCTGTCAGGAACTCTGGCTCGGGCGTCCGACATGCGTGCGGTCGTACTCACGGCCGTTCAACGCGAGCGGTTTCATGCGCTTTACCGCGAGCATTTCGACTTCGTGTTTCGCAACCTGCGCCGGCTCGGGGTGCCGGAGCCCGCGGTCGAGGATGCGCTGCAGGACGTGTACCTGGTGGTGCTGCGTCGCATCGAGGAGTTCCAGGGGACGCACGTCAAAGCCTGGCTGTTCGCGATCTTGCTGCGCGTGGCAGGCAACTACCGTCGCAGCCAACGGCGGCGCGGGCCGAGCGAACCCTTGCTCGAAGAGCAGCTGCCAGCGTCCGACGCGGGCCCGTTCGAGCAGGCCGCGCGCGAGCAGGCAAGGCGCATCTTGCACGGCTTCCTCGACAGCCTCGAGGACAACCGCCGTGCCGTGTTCGTGATGGCGGAGCTCGAGCAGATGACTGCGCCGGAAATCGCGCGGGCCCTGTCGGCCAACCTCAACACGGTCTATTCCTGGTTGCGGTCGGCTCGCGCCGAGTTCGTGGCCTGGCTCGCGGAGGGCGGTGCGGCGCATGGATGAGCTGCCTCCGCACGCACGCCGGCTGCTGGACGTCGCGCGCACGCTGGACGATCCCGATCCGCAGCGCCGTGCGCGCGCGGATGAAGCGGTACGCGATGCGCTCGCGGCGCACGGCATGGTCGATCTGCCGGCGTTGACTTCACCCGCGACGCCCGCGGCACCGCGCGTCTTCTGGCAGCCATCGCTCGGCGTCAAGCTCGCGCTCGGCCTCGGGGTCATGGCCGTGCTCGCCGCCGGCGTCTGGCAGTTGCGGGCCGCACGCGAGCAGCGGCCAGCTCCGTCGCAGGTGCAGCCACCAGCTCCGACCGCACACGTGCCGCGGCCGGCGCCTGCACGGCCACTGGGCCCCGCCGCGGGTGCGGGCGCGGCGCCCGTCGCACAGCCGCGAAGCAAGCACGTCGCCGCCCACAAGAAGGCACCGATCGCCGACGACTCGGCCTTGCGCGGCGAACTGCGGCTGCTCGCTGCAGTGGACGGTATGCTGCGCGACGGCCTCTACCACGACGCACTGCGCACGCTGGGCGATGCCGCTCGACCCGCCGTGCTCTCCGAGGAGCGCCGCGCGTTGCGAATCCTGGCGCTGTGCGGACTGGGGAGCAGCGCACAGGCGCGAGAGGAGCGCGCGCAGTTCCTGGAGAACGCCCCGCGCTCCGTGCTGGCAAGCCGTGTGCGCGCCGCGTGTCCCTCGCTCCACGAGACGCCCGAGCCATGACGCGCTGGCTGCTGATCGCGGCGGGCCTCGCCGCGTGCGCGAGCCCGAGCGAGCTGTTCATCGGCAGCGATCTGCCGCAAACGCCGCCCGCCCC
>DATEOF010000492.1:0-18953 GCA_035274465.1 Polyangiales bacterium | reverse complement strand
CTGCCGCACCTGCCGCTGCACCCGAGAAACCGACCGAAAAGCCCGCGGAAAAGCCCGCCGAGAAGCCGGCCGAAAAGCCGCATGCCCCGGGCATCCCGGACAACCCGTTCGGTCAGTAGCGGCTGCTCATTTTTTGACCTTCAGGAAACCCTGGACGAAAACCTCCTGAGCGGAGGTTTAGTCCATGGCTACCGGTGCACGGGTCACCGACGAGATCGACTTCTACAAGCGCCGCGGTCAGCTGCAGAGCGCCGTGCGCGTGATTCGCGCGCGCACGCCCGAACGGCTGCGCTGGCGCGCCGCAGTCGCTCAAGTCACCCAGGCCGCCGGGGGTTTGCGGGGCCGGGAGCGCATGCGCATCGAGGAGCCCGTGCGCGAGATCGTGCTCGACCTGGGCGATCGGATCCTGCGCCGCGAGAGTGTGTTGGACGCGCGCAAGAGCGGCGTCGATCTGGATCGCGGTGAGGTGCTGATCCCGCACACGCGCTGGGATCTGCGCCGCACGGCCTTCCTGACCGGCGTCAATCACGAGGACCTGTCGCGCTACATCCGCATGCCGGCCGAGTACTCGCGGCCGATCGACACTGCCGCCGTGATCCTGGTCGCGCGTGCGCTCGGGCAGGCGCACAAGCAGCGCGCCGACCGCTTGCTGGCGCGGCTACCCAACCCAACCGACGTGAACCTGATGAATCTCGCGCGCCACGAGCTCTACATGTTCGAGCGCGCGGAACGCGACAAAGACCTGGCCCGGCGCTGGATCGCGCTAGCCAAGGTCATGATCGACGGTTCGCGTTAAGCGATCTCTCGAGCAGCGTCGGCCAGCCACTGCATGCCCATGCCCTGGGCGAGCGCCGCGGCCTGTTGCGCGACGCCGGCTGCGCGCGTGCGTGCGTTGCGCGTGCTGAGCCAGCGCGCGTAGTCGTAGTACGTGCGCGCCAGCTGCGGTTGGTGGCCGAGGCGGATGTTCTCGCGCAGGGCGACCGCGAAGTGCTCCTCGGCTTGCTGGTGGCGACCGGTGGTGATCGCGAGCAGCGCGAGGTAGCGCGAGACGCTGCCGTGTTGCAGCAGGATCAGGTCGGGCGTGTTGAACTCGGGGTAGGGCGCGAGCAACCCGTACAAGATCTCGGCGCGCTGCACGTCGCCGAGCAGGTGCGCCGTGATGGCGCAGTTGCCCAGCGTCAGCAGGTAGCTGACCTCCTTGGGCACGTCGGCGAAGTCGCGCGCGGCCAGCCGCTCCCAGCTGCGGCGCGCGCTATCGAGCATACCGGCCTCGGCGGCCATGCGCGCGGCGTACGAACCCACGCTGCGCGCCTTTTGGGCCTTGGCGTTCTTCACGTCCCAGACGTCGACGTAAGCGCGCATCGACTCCGCGCCGCGTTGCTCCCAGTCGATCGCGCCGCGCAGCAGCGTCATCAGCTCCGGCCCGTAGCCCAGGCCGAGACGCGCCGCCTGCGCCCACAGGCCCCGGCACGCGCTGCGCGCTTCGCCGAGACGCCCCGCGCAGAACAGGGCCTGCGCCCGCTGGCGATCGTAGTGCCAGGCGGCTTCGGGTAGCTGAAGCTCCTGGCCGAGATGGCCAGCCGCTTCCAGCGCCAGATCAGCCGAGCTCAGATCGCCGCGCATCAAGAACGCGCCGAGCCTCGCCACGTGCGCGCGCCAGCTGACGTCGCTGCGCGGCTGATCGAGGGTCAGGATCTCGTCGCACACGCGCAGTTGCTCGTCGATGTCGTCCGGGCCGCTGAGCGAGAACATGCGCGAGCGCAGCGCTTCGAGCAGGCTGGTGCGCCCATCCATGCCCGCGGGCTTGCGCAGGTTGGCCAGCGCCGGCTCGCGCTCGGCCGCCGCCTCCAGCTGCGCGACGCGCTCGCGCGCCAGCGACAATGCCAGCGCGCTGGTGCGCTTGCTGGCCTCCATGTCGAGCGAGATCGGCGGCGTGTAGGCCAGCTGGCTGAGCGCACTGATGCTCTGCGGGTGGGGGCCGGCCGGCGCGGTGTGCAGCGCCTGCTCCAGCGCGCCGCGCACGAGCTCGTCCGGGAACATGCTCGTGCCATGGGTCGGCCGCAGAATGCCCGAGGCCTTGACCAGCAGATCGCCGTAGCCGTGGGTGGAGCCGAGGTGGATCGCGGCCTCCAGGCTGCGGCGCGCGTCGTCTTCGCGGCCTGCCAGGCGCTGCGCGCGTCCGCAGCGCACGAGCAGCTCGGCGCGTTCGCGCGTCCCTTCGCCGGGATCTTGCGGCTGCAATTCCAGCGCCCACTGGAAGAACGTGGCGGCGTCTTCGCTGGCGTGCACGCGCTCGGCGGCGCTGCCGGCGAGGATGGCCGCGCGCGCGATCGCCGCGGGATCGCCGGCTTCACGCGACCTGTAGTAGTGCGTCGCGATCTCGCTCTGGCGCTCGTCGCCGTCCGCGCTGCGCGCCAAAAGCTCGGCGGCGCGCCGGTGCGCCGCGGTGCGCTGCGCCGGCTGCATGTCGTCGTACAGGATCGTGCGGATCAGGGCGTGTCGGAAGCGGTAGCGGTTCGGCGCCTCGGCCAGCACGAAGCCGCCCTGACACGCCGCGTCCAGTCGATCGAGCAGCGGCTCGGTGTCCAGCTCGGCCACGTGCTTGAGCAGCGTGAGCTCGAAGCTCTCGCCGAGCACGCTGGCGCTCGAGAGCAGCGCGACCACCTCGGGCTCGAGCTGCCGCAGCGGGCTGCGCAGCACCTCGCGCGCCAGCTGGGATGGCTGCACCGCGGCGGGCGAGAGCTTGTGAAAGGGCGAGGCATCGCCGCTGTCGCTCAGCGAGCGGACCGTCTCCTGCACGAACAGCGGAATGCCGGCGGTCGCGGAGAGCACGGCCGCGCTCAGCTCGGGCGGCGGCTCGTGGCGTTCGGTGTACTCCGCGATGTAGCGCGCGATGTCGCTCTGCGTGAGGTATTGCAGCGGCACGTGTTGGCCGCGCACGGCCAGGTTGGTCAGCGCGCGCTCGTTCTGCGGCGTGCCGCGCTCGCGTTGCGTACAGACGATCATGCAGCGCCCGAGCACGAGCTCGGGAGCCGCAAACGACAGCAACTCGATCGTGCCCGCGTCCGCCCAGTGCAGATCGTCGAACAACAGGAACAGCGGGATCAACCGGGCCGCTTGCAAGAGCAGCTGCACCACGCCGTCGAACAGCCGCACGCGGTTGACCGCGACCGCCGTGTACGCGGCCGCCGCTTGCCAGCTACCACCCTCGTTGCCGCCGCTGATCGGTTCGGGCCCTGCCGCCGACAGCTGCGCGAGCAGCGCGCTGGCGGGCTGCCGGAAGTGTTGCTGCGCCTGCATCAGGCCGCGCAGGATCTGCTGCCAGGGACGGAACACCGGCGCACCGACGCCCTCCACCGAGTTCGCGCGCAGCACGACGAAGCCTCGCGCCTGTGCGCTCTCGGCGAGCTCGGTGGCACAGCGCGTCTTGCCGATGCCGGCCTCGCCGACCAGCACCGTCAGCTTGCCGCTGCCCTGCTCGGTCGCGAGCAGCTGGGCTTGGAGCTGATCCATCAGCTCGCCGCGCCCCACGAACGGCAGGCTGCCGGATTCCTTGAGCGGCGCCGGCGTGGGTGGAGCGGTGGGGATGTCGAGCTCGTCGACCTGCGTCGCGAAGCGATAGCCGCGGCCGTGCACGGTCTCGATCGGCGCCTTCTGCCAGCGCGTCTGCGAGAGCGCGCGCCGCACGTGGCTGATGCTCCAGGTGACCGCCGCGTCGTTGCCCGAGCCGTCGACCCAGAGTGCTTCGAGCAGCTCGTCCTTGCTGACGATGCGCTCGCGCTGCCGGATCAAGTAGTGCAGCACATCGAAGACGAGCGGCTGCAAGTGCAGTTCCTGACTGCCGCGAGTGAGCTTGTAAGCGTCGGAGTCGAGCTCGAACCCAGCAAACGTGTACCGCACGACCGGAATGTATAGGCCCCTATCGGCGCTAGCAATCGCCCCCACGCGCAACGCGAGTGTTGAGTCGAGGGATTTTTTGCAGTGCGCTCAGCGCGCCGAATGGGTCAAAGAATTGTGAGTTTGGGAATCGGCACGACGAACCGGCCGCCCCAATCGCGGACATGCGCCATCTGGCTCATCACCTCGTCGCGCAGGTTCCATGGCAGGATCAGCACGTAATCCGGCTTGGTTTCGCGGATCTTGTCCGGGTGGAGGATCGGGATGTGCACGCCGGGCAGGGCGCGGCCCTGTTTGTGCGGGCTGCGGTCGACCGTGTAGTCGACGAAGTCACTGCGCACGCCACAGTAGTTCAACAGGGTGTTGCCCTTGGCCGGCGCGCCGTAGCCGACCACGTGCTTGCCGGCCTGCTTGGCCTCGATCAAGAAGGTCAGCAGCTGACGCTTCACGGTTTTCACACGTTCCGAGAAGTCGCGATACGCCGCCAAGTCGTCGCGCCCGTCCAGGCCGGCGGCGCGCTCGGCCTCCAGCAGGGCCGCGATCCGCGCGGTGTCGGCGTGGGCGGCGTGGTCGGTGTGCGCCGCGTAGATGCGCAGCGAGCCGCCGTGCGTCGGCAGCTGGTCGACGTCGAAGATGCGCAACCCGTGGTGCGCGAACACCTTCTGGACGGTCAGGAACGAGAAGTACGAGAAGTGCTCGTGGTAGATGGTGTCGAACTGGTTCTCGTGCATCAGCTGCAGCAGATGCGGGAACTCCATGGTGATCACGCCGCTCGGCTTGAGCGCGATCTTGAGCCCGCGCACGAAGTCGTTCAGGTCGGGCACGTGCGCGAGCACGTTGTTACCGAGTAACAGATCGGCGGACAGGCCGTCCGCCACGAGCTTCTTCGCGGTCTCGCTGCCGAAGAACGCGACGCGCGACGGGATGCCCTTTTGCTCGGCGACCTTGGCCACGTTCGCCGCGGGCTCGACGCCCAGCACCGGGATCGACTTGCGCACGAAGTACTGCAGCAGGTAGCCGTCGTTGCTGGCGATCTCGACCACCTGGCTGCTGCCCGACAGGCCGAAGCGCTCGCTCACCAGCTCGACGTACTTGCGCGCGTGCTCGAGCCAGCTCTCCGAGTACGAGGAGAAATAGGCGTAGTCGCCGAAGATGTCCTCCGGGCTCTCGAACTCCTGCAGCTGCACCAGCAAGCACTTCGAGCATACGAACGTATGCAGCGGGTAGAAGCGCTCCATGTGGTTCAGCTTGTCCGGCTCGATGTACGAGTTGGCGAGCGGGGACATGCCCAAGTCGCAGAATGAGTGTTCGAGCGCTGCGCTGCAGTGTCTACAAGTCAAGCTTGGCGTCGTCATCTGTCTGCTTTCTCGCTCGCTGTCAGGCCCACGTCTTCCAGGGCGGCTTACCGGATGCCCACAAGCTCTCGAGCGCGGCCTTGTCGCGCATCGTGTCCATCGCGCCCCAGAAGCCGTGATGTTTGTACGCAGACATCTGGCGGTTGCGCACCAGCGTGTCGATCGGCCCCTTCTCCCAGACCGTCTCGTCGCCCGCGACGTAGTCGAGCGCCTTCGGCGACATGACGAAGAAGCCGCCGTTGACCCACTGGCCGTCGCCGAGCGGTTTCTCCTCGAAGTGGTCCACGACCCCGCCCATCTCGCCCTGGAAGCGCAGCGAGCCGAAGCGGCCAGAAGGCTGCACCGCAGTGACAGTCACCAGCGCCTTCTGACTGTTGTGGAAGGCGATGACGGCGCGGATGTCGATGTCGCTCACGCCGTCGCCGTAGGTCATGCAGAAGTCTTCGTTGCCGATGTAGCTCGCCGCGCGCTTGAGTCGCCCGCCGGTCATCGTCAGGTCACCCGTGTCCACCAGCGTCACGCGCCAAGGTTCGGCGGTGTTCTCGTGCACCTTCATCGTGTTGTGCTCGAGATCGAACGTCACGTTCGAGGTGTGCAGGTAGTAGTTCGCGAAGTACTCTTTGATGACGTACCCCTTGTAGCCGAGGCAGATCACGAAGTCGTTGATACCCGCGGCGGAGTACAGCTTCATGATGTGCCAGAGGATCGGCTTGCCACCGATCTCGATCATCGGCTTGGGCTTCAAGACCGACTCTTCACTGATTCGACTGCCCAGACCGCCAGCTAAGATGACCGCCTTCATAACTCTCCCAACGCGGTCGGACCGCGCCGAATGTCAACCCCTTTGACCCATTCTGGCCGCAGCGTCAAGGGATAGGTCCGGCGGCAGTGCCGCGCAAAGCTGCGTGCGAGTTGCGTACAGCGGGTTGGGTCCCGTACTGCGGCCTTGCAACTGGTGCCGCTCGTTGTACGTTCCAGGCCGCTCCCAGCGGCGCTCGGCGGGCCGCACGGCACGGAAGGCATTGGATTATGAAGGTCTTGGTCACGGGGCATCTCGGTTATATCGGTGTCGAAGCCGTATCCATTCTTCGTGAAGCTGGTCACGAGGTGGTCGGTTTGGATGTGGGCTTCTTCAATGAGTGCGACTTCGCGGCTCCACCGGACCAGATTCCAGAGCTGGCGGTCGACTTGCGCGACGTGCAGCCCGAGCATCTCGAAGGCTTCGACGCGGTCGTGCACCTGGCTGCGCTGTCGAACGATCCCCTCGGCGATCTCAATCCCAACATCACGTACGACATCAACCAGCACGCTTCGGTGCGGCTGGCGAACGCGGCCAAGGCTGCCGGGGTGAGCCGCTTCCTGTTCGCGAGCTCATGCAGCCTGTACGGCGCCGGCGGCGACGACTTCCTCGACGAGAGCGCGGCGTTCCATCCCCAGACTCCGTACGGGGAGTCGAAGATCCTGGTCGAACAGGCGCTCGACAAGTTGGCGGATGCCCGTTTCACACCGATGTATCTACGCAATGCGACCGCCTACGGTGTTTCGCGAAGGCTTCGCGGCGATATCGTCGTGAACAATCTGGTCGGCCACGCGGTGACCACAGGCAAGGTCTTGTTGCAGAGCGATGGCACGCCGTGGCGCCCGCTCGTGCACATTCGCGACATCATTGCAGCCGTCAGCGCCGGCCTGAGCGCGCCCAAGGACGCGATCCACAACCAGGCCTTCAACATCGGCCGCAACGGTGAGAACTATCGCATCCGCGATGTGGCGAATTTGGTGGCCGAAGTGGTGCCGAACTGTGAGGTGACGTTTGCGGCGGGCGCCTCGGCCGATACTCGGAACTATCGCGTCGACTTCACGAAGGCTGAACGCAAGCTGCCTGGCTTCAAGCCCAGCTGGACACTGCGGGCGGGGATCGAGGAGCTGTACGAGGCGTATCGGAAGTCGATGACGGCGGAGGAGTGGGCGGGGCCGCGGTACTTCCGGTTGAAGACGGTGAGGGGGCTGATGGAGAAGGGTGTGTTGGACAAGGACCTGCGCCGCCAGCCCAGTCGCTGAGGTCTGGTTCCAGGGTTCCTTGTTCCTTGTTTCCGTTCGAAGTTTCCGTTCGTTCCCCGCATGAAGCGCGCGCGTCTGAACGGAGGAATGACGAACTGCAACAAGGAACAAAAAACAAGGGACAAGGGACCGAAAACGGGGCTGTGCCGAGACGCAAAGGTCTCAGTTCAACCCCAACGCGTGCACCAACGCCGCCACCAGCTGCGCCGCCAGGGCCCCGGCCCTGGCGCGCGCCTCCACCAGCGGGGTGCTCGCCTCCAGCTGCGCCCACAAGTCGAGGTAGATCTTCAGCTTCGGCTCGGTCCCGCTCGGCCTCAGCGTGATTCGGTGGCCGCCCTCGAGCTCCAGCACCAACACGTCGCTGGAAGGCAGCGCCGCCTGTCCGCCGCCCCCAGCGGCGGCCGTTCCGGTCCCGTGAAGCAGATCACGCACATGCGCCACCCGGATGCCCCCGAGGCTCAACGGAGGCTTTGCCCGCACCCGCGCCAGGGCAGCCGCCAGCTCGGCGACCCCGTCCGGGCCCGGCTGCGTGAACGACACCTGGCTGCTCTGGCAGAAGCCGTGCCGCCGGTACAGCACCTCGAGCGCCGCGTGCAGCGTGCGCCCGGCCCGCGCCTGCAGCTCGGCCATGTGCAGCGCATGCGCCGCGGCCCCGATGCCGTCCTTGTCCCGCACGTGCGGGCCCACGCAGTAGCCAATGGCCTCCTCGAAGCCGAGCACGAAGCGCAGGCCCTCGCTGCGCTCCAGCTCGAGTGCGCGCGGCACGATCCACTTGAAGCCGGTCAGCGTGCGCTCGCAGCGGGCGCCATGCGCCTGGGCCACGCGCTCGACCAGCGGCGTGCTCACGATCGTGGTCACGATCAGGTTCTTGCCGTCGTGCGGCGCGCGTGACAGCAGGTGATCGGCCAGCAGCACGCCCAGCTCGTTGCCGCTCAGAGCGGCGAGCTTGCCGCCGGCGTCGCGCGCGCACAGCGCCAGCCGATCGGCATCGGGATCGTTGGCGAGCGCCAGGTCCGCGCGCACGCGTTCGCCGAGCTCGAGCAGCCGATCGAGCGCTCCCTTTTCTTCGGGGTTCGGAAAACGCACGGTCGGGAAGTCGGGATCGGGCGTCGCTTGCTCGGCCACGCTGTGCACGTCGAGCGCGCCGATGCGCTCGAACACGCGGCGCGCGAGCAGCTCGCCCACGCCGTGCAGGGCCGTGTACGCGACGCGCAGCGGCAATGGACACGCCGGACGCTGCACCTGGCCTGCGATCGCGCTCACGTAGCGCTCCGCCGCGTCGCTGAGCGAGCGTCGCCCCGTGGCCACGCGCGGCAGCTGCAGCACCGAGACGACGCCGGCGATCTCGCGCTGGATCTCGCGATCGTGTGGGCTGCTCAGCTGCGCGCCGTCCGAGAGGTACACCTTGTAGCCGTTGTATTCGGCCGGGTTGTGGCTGGCGGTGATCATGATGCCCGCGCACGCCGCCCGATCCAGCACCGCGAACGCGAGCAGCGGCGTCGGCACCACGCCGTCGAACATGTGCACCTCGAAGCCCGCGCCGCGCGCGACGCTCGCCGCTTCATCGGCGAAGTCGCGGCTCCCGTGTCGAGCGTCGAAGCCGATGCACACTCCGCGGCGCTGGGCGTCGGGCACGCTGCGCACCAGGTACGCGCACAGCCCTGCGGTCGTTCGGGCCACGGCGCGTCGGTTCATGCGACTCGTGCCTGCGCCGATCAAGCCGCGCAGGCCGGCCGTGCCGAACGCGATCTCCGAGCCGAAGCGCTCGGCCAGCTCGTCGAGCGCGACCCGCTGTAGAAGCGCGTCAGTCTCGGCACGCGTCAGCGGATCGGGGTCGTCGTCGCGAGAGGCCCGCGCCGCCGCAATCAACTCCTGTTCAGCCGCTCCCCGATGCACTGATCGGCTCCATACCCTGCACGTACCGCTGGCTGCGATAGAACGCAGCGTAGAAAATGTAGAGCACCGACGTGGCGAACATCAACCCCGCGAAGAACAGGTAGTACGAGGGCCCGGCCAGCTTGCTCGAGCCATCGGGGTTCTGAACCCAGACGTTCACCAGCGCCGTGAACACGTTGCCGAGTGAGACCGACAACAAGAACAGTGCCATCACCAGCGACTTCAGGCGATTCGGCGCCTGCGCATAGAAGAACTCGAGCCCGGTGCCGTAGACCAGTACCTCGGCCAGGGTCAGCACCGCGAAGGCGAACAGCTGCCAGCCGATGTTCACCTTGTCACCGGCGTCGAGCCGCGTCTCGATGTGGGCCGAGATCAGGAACGTGAGCACGGTCAAGAAGAAGCCGATGCCGATCTTGCGCAACGACGTGAGCGGCCAGACCTTCGAGATCGCCGGGTACAGCAGGTAGCTGCAGAACGGGATCAGGATCATCACCAGGATCGGGTTGATCGCCTGCACCTGCGAGGGCAGCCAGGTGTGACCCAGGAACTCCAGGTCCATGCGCTCGGCTTGCAGCACCCAGGCCGAGCCGTTCTGGTCGTACAGCGCCCAGAACATGGCGATGAACAGCACCAGGCCGATCACCCGGCCGAGCAGCTTGGCGCCCTCCACGGAGAACACCTCGCGCACGAAGCCAGCCCCGGCGGGCGGGATGTGCGCGAAGTGGTTGCGGCCGAGCCAGAACACGATCGTGGCCAGCAGCATGAACACGCCGGGCAAACCGAACGCCACGCGCGGGCCGTAGCTCTCGAGCAACACCGGCGTGAGCAGGGTGGAGAAGAACGAGCCGAAGTTGATCGAGAAGTAGAACCAGCCGAACACGCGCTCGAGCAAGTTTTGGTTCTGCTTGCCGAACTGATCGCCGACGTGCGCCGAGACGCAGGGCTTGATGCCGCCCGAGCCGATCGCGATCAGCGTCAAGCCGAGCGTCAAACCGAGCTTGGTCTCGTCCAGCGCGAGCGCCAGGTGTCCGAGGCAGTACACGATCGAGAGCGACATGATCGTGCGGTACTTGCCCAGGAACGCGTCGGAGAGGATCGCGCCGAGCATCGGGAAGAAGTACGCGCTGGCGGAGAACGCGTGGTACCAGGCCTTGGCGTCCTCGGCGTTCATCGGGGCGGTGTCACCCGCCGCGTTCTTCAGGTGGTGGGTCATGAACACCACCAAGATCGTCTTCATGCCGTAGAAGCTGAAGCGCTCGGCGAGCTCGTTGCCCACGATGTAGGGCACGCCTTTCGGCATGCCGGCGATCTCTTCAGGCGTCTGCCTGTACGCGGCCATGTCTGATCATCCGCTTGCTGTTACGCCGCACGCAGCGGCCAGGTCCACTTGCTCAACGAGTGACGCAGCTCCTGAAAACCTTCGCGCATCTCCTGCACCGTGATGCGTTCCCCTGGATGCCGTCGCAAACCGTTGCCGATCAGTTCTCCCAGGGTTTGCATGCCCTTTTTGGCACACAACGCCTGCAGCTTGTCGGGAAAACCGTCGTGGCTGAGGTGAGATTGGATGACCGCGAGCTCGGAGGCCCCGTCGAACAACGTGTCCCCGGTGAGCGTCTCGTAGGCCAGGCAGGCGTAAGCGTAGACATCCGCTTGTCTCGGTTTCGGCTCGAAATCCGGCGGCAACAGGCCCCAGATCTCGGGCGCCCCGTAGGGACCCGTGGCGCAGCCTGGGCGCAAGTTGCGGCCCGCGAGCCCGAAGTCCACGAGCACGGCCCGTGTCCCGTCCTCGGTTTGCGTGTTGTCCGGGCGCAGGATCACGTTCGAAGGCTTCACGTCCAGGTGACCGATGTCGATGCTGTGCATGCCCTGCAGGCCCGCGCCGATACCGTCGAGCAATTCGAGCGCCTTGCCGACGTCCAGGTCGCCGCGCTCGAGCACGCGCTCGAGGGTGGGGCCCTCGACCAGCTCCATCACCAGGATCGGCTTCGGCCGCGCACCGGCGTCGAAGGTCACGAAGCGCGCCAGGTTGGGGTGCGCGGGTAGCGCGAGGAGCGCGCCGGCCTCCTGGCGGAAAAGGTTCAGGAACTCTTCCTCCGACAGCGTGCGCGCCGCCTCGGCGTTGTAGTCGGGCACCTTGAGCGCGAAGCGCACGGCGTCCTCGCGGTGACGCTCCTCCGCGCGCGTGACAACGAACACGCTGCCCACGCCGCCGGCGCCCAGCGGCTGCAGCACGTAGAAGCCGCCGATCGTGCGGCGGCCGGTCAGCCAGGGTGGCAGCGGCGCTTCCTTGGGGCTGGCGGGCGCGAAGCTGTTGGCGCGGCGAGTGGTCCCGGACAGCGGTAGCTCGGCCACGCGGCGCAGCACCATCAGCACGGTCTTGGCAGCTGCGAGCGGCAGGCTGCGTTCGAGCGATTCGCCGACGTTCTCGAGCGCGTCACGGATCGGCTGTGGCCCTTCACGGGCCGCGCGCTCCACCGCCAGCGTGAGCGAGGCGAGGATCGCGGCATCGCCCGCGGATTGCGGGCGCGGCACCAGCCGGCGGCGCGCGCCCGCGGTCAATTGACTGAGCGCGGCAAGCGTCGCCTCGAGCCCGACCAGCTGGTCGTGCCCCGCGCCCTCGGCCAGATCCTCGAGCGTGCGTGCGGCCGCGATGTCTTCGAGCCGCCCGGCCAGCGTCAGCAGCTGGGCGCGCAGCGCACCCACGCGAAGCGTGCCTGCCCACGGCAGCATCTGCGCCATGTGCCGCAGCGCATCGATCGCGTGGCGCGCGTTGCGGCCCGAGGCTTCGGGCTTGTCGGCGGCGCGCACCAGCTCGGCGTAGGCGTTCAGGCCGCGCTGGAAGTCCGGCAGCATCGAGGCCTCGCCGACGGTGACCACGTCGTGCACCGAGAGCACGTGATCGGCCACGGCCACCAGCACGTCGGACAGCTCGCAGACCTCGTCGCGCACCAGCGCATCCAGCGCGCGCGCCAGCGCGGCGCACACGATGCGGCGCAGTGGCGAGCTGGCGTCGTGACGCGCGCGACCGAGCAACATCTTGGCGATGCGCAGCCGCCGTGCGCGGCGCTGGCCGGTGACGTCCTCGCCGTAGCTGCCGTCCGCGTCCACCACGTGCAGCAGCGTGCGCAAGCGCCGCATGCGCAGCGACAGGTGCGGGACGGCGCCGCTGGTCGAGAGCGGCTTGCTCTCGAGGCGCAACAGCCAGACCGTCAGGCGCTCGAACAGATCGCCGAGCGGCGCGGCTGCAGTCGCCGTCTGCGCGCTGCCGCCCATGCTCAGCAGATCGGTCAATGCCGCGGTCTCGAGCAACGTCGCGTCGAGCTCGCGCATGATGCGAAACGCCTGACGCCGACCTTCCGGCTCACTGTCCGACGACAGCTCGAGCTCGGTCAGCTTGGTGATCGCGGCCTGGAAGACCTGCTGCGCCGCGCTGAAGGCCTGGCGCGCATCGTGTTCGACGTAGGCGCGCAGCGCTTGATCGAGCGCGCTGCGCAGGTTGGGCTTGGGATCGCCGAGCTCCTCGGACAGCGCCTCGCAGAGCGCGATGCGGCCGTCGTCGTCGAAGCGTTGCGCCGCCAGCCACTTGTGCAGCTTGCCGTGAGCTTGATGCGCGGCGCGCACGCCGATCTCGCTGTCGATGCGCTCGCGCCGCAGGTCCACCAACGCCTCGGCGACCTCGATGCCGCCGGTGCGCGCGATCTGCTCGAGCAGATCTTCGACCGCCTCGGGCTCGACCTCGGCCGCGCGGCCCAGACCGAAGACCATGGTCTCGATCAGGCCCGGATCGGAGCGGAAGGTCTCGCTCTCGAGCATCGCCTTGCAGCGCGCCAGACCCACGAGCGGCTCGAGCGCGATGCTCGCGCCGAGCGAGACCGCGGCCCGCCGCCACTCGGTGGGCGTGAGCTTCGGGTCCAGCTGCGCCTCGATCTCCTCCATGAAGTCCGGCACCGCCTTGGCGAGCAGGCCGCGCGCGGTCGCGACGTGGCGCCAGACGAGCGACTCGCGATCGTTGAAGAGCAGCTTCCACGCCGCGCGCACGGCGGGCTCGCGGTAGGCCTCGAGGCTGCCCGCGTCGCCCTGGGCGGCGAGCCGCGCAGACTCGCGTGCCGCGCGTTCGAGGAGCCGTGCCGCCAGCCGCCGCGACGGCAGTGAACCGCTCGCAGGTTCGGTCAACCACTCGCGCCGCGGCTCGGGCCGCGAGATCAGCATCAGCGCCAGCGCATCGGTGCGCACGCCGCCACCGAGCGGCAGCTCCAGCGCCAGCGCCAGGCGCGCGCGGATCGGCGCGCCGGTCAGCATGCGCTTGGACTCGGCCGCGAGCGAGGTGGCCAGCACCACGAAGGTCTCGACGTCACCCTCGTAGAGGCGCGTCAGCACGCGCCGGCCGAGCTGCCTGCGCTCGGGGCCCACGGGCAGCGCCGATGCCAGCTCGTAGACGGCGGCTGCCGCTCCGGGCGGCGCGAGCCAATCCAGGTCGTCGAGCAACCCGTTCTTGAACACTGCGCGCACCGCTTCCAACAGCTGCGCCGGATCGAGACCTTCCAGCGGCACGGGCTGTTGCTCCAGCGCGGCGCGGGCCAGCGTGGCCATCGCCTGTCGCCAGAGTGAACGTCTCTCCTCGTCGCTCTCCACCCGCGGCAGCTCTAGGAAACCGCGCAGGTGTTGCGACACGAACATTCAGCGTGCTCCTTCGCCGACTTCACGCGCCGGCTGGGGCGGCGCCTGTTGCTGATCTTGCCGATCTTGCTCCGGCACGTGAATACCCGCCATGGCCAACAGGCGTAGCGCGTTGCTAGTACGCACGATTCCGGGGCGCAGCTTGTAGTCGAAGCGCATCTCGCCATCGACCACCACATCCGTGAAGTGGACATTCTCGATCCGCGTCGGGTCGCTGTCACCCAGGGCGGCCAGCTCCACGTCGTGGGTCGCGCACAGTCCGGTCGCGCCGCGCTCGAGCAGGTGGAGTAGCACCGCCTTCGCACCGACGTGTCGGGCGCGCGCGTTGGTGCCGCGCAGCAGCTCGTCGAGCAGGAAGAACACCGGCGGGCCGGTCTCGGCGTGCTCGATCACGCGCTTGAGCTTGGTGAGCTCGGCGTGGAAGTAGCTCGCGCCACTCTCGAGCGAGTCGTCGGCGCGCATGCTGGCGCGCAAGCGCACGAGAGGTACGACCATGTGCTCCGCGATCACCGGTCCGCCCGCCAGTGCGAGCGCGATGTTTTGCCCGACCGCGCGCAGCAGAGTGCTCTTGCCGGCCATGTTCGAGCCGGTCACGACCAGCGCGCTGCCGGGCCCGCGCAGCTGCACGTCGTTGATCACGCGCACGTCCGGCGCCAGCAGCGGGTGGGCGAGGCAGGTAGCCCGGAACGGGTCGCCCGGCTCGGCGAGCTCGGGTCGGATGGCGGACTCGTCGAGGTAGGCCAGGCCGGCGAGCGAGGACAGAGCCTCGAGCTCACCGAGCACCACGAACCACTCGGCGCTGAGCGCGCCGACGTCGCGCACGAAGCGTTCGAGCCCGTCGAGCACGTGCAGGTCCCAGAGCGTGAGCGGGTTGACGATCACGTGGAACAGGCGCTGCTGGCGCAGCTCCGCGAAGCCTGCCCAGCGCGCCAGGCGCCGCATGTGGGCGGATGGCGGACGTTCGCCGAAGGCCACGCGCTTTTGCAGCGCGACCAGGCCCGGGCTCTGGAACTTGGCGCGCTCGAGCAACAGCAGCATGCCCTCGAATGCAGCCAGGAGCGGCGCGCGCGCGCTGACCAGGTTGAGCGCGTAGCGGATGTCCTTGGCGAAGATGCTGAGCAGCAGCACCTGAAACGCGGCGGGCAGCAGCCATTGGCTGCTGATGCCGACGCCGTTCAACCCGAGCACGTACGCGACCAGCGTGCAGGCCGGCAGCACGTACATCAGCACGCGCAGCCAGGCGCGGCCCTCGAACAGCGGGCGAAGACGGGCCAGGGCCTCCAGACCGTGCGCGTCGAGCCGCACCCCGCCTTCGGCCGTGCCGGCGGCTTCGAGCTCTTGCCGTAGCTCGACCAGCGGCAAGAGCTCCCAGACCGCAGCCTGTCGCGCGCGGATCGTGGTGGGATCGGCGGGTGTGGACAGCCACGCAGCCAGGGTGCGTTCGCCGAGCAACGTGTGGCTGACGTCGATGCGCTGGAAGAGCGAACCCTGGCCGACCACGTCGATGTCCCAGGCGTAGGCGTGCGAGCGCGCCAGCAGCTCGGCGCCGGTGTTCGGGAAGCGCAGCCAATCGCTGCCGAGCCTCGCCAGTTGTCGCGCGTGAATGTCGCGGCGCACGCGGGCCCGCTCTTCGGCGTTGATGGTGCGGGCGTGCGCACCGACGGCGACCAGGAAGGCCACGGCGAGCAGGCCGCCGAGCAGGGTCTCGAGCGTCGACTGCTGGACGAATCCGGCGATCAGCAGCGAGACCGCCGCGATGAAGGTGACGAGGCGGACCAGGGAGTAGCGGTTTCCGAGCGCGCCGAGCCGTTCGGCCTCCGCGTCGAAGCTACGCCGCAGGCGGGCATGGACGGACGCGGGTGAGTCCGGGGCGGTCGAAGGGGAGGGCTGCGAGGGCACCGTGGGGCTCATCAGATCTAAGTCGGGGTCGGCGAGGGCCAGCTTGTACGAAGGGCCGGATGGTAAGCTTTTGCCGCGAATCAGGCCACGTCGGGCGCGCTGTTGCGGCCATGACGGGGTTCGGGTCACGTGAATTCGATAACAATTACCCTGCGTAGATTGACGGACCTATCCACTCAGGGTACAGACTTGCACCACGCGCTGGAGGCTGTGTGCCCCGGTAAGCGGGTAGTGCCATACCTGGGCGCCGAGCCGAACTCGCGTCCGGGATTAGACTTCTCACGGGAGAATTTCATGGGTGTTGCAACGGTGGCGGTGGTCGGCTGCGGCATGATGGGCCGAGGTATCATGGAAGTCGCGGCGGCTGCCGGGTTGCAGGTGAAGGGCATCAAGCTCACCCCCGGAGATCTCGCCGGACCCAAGGCAAAGATTCAGCAATCGCTCGAGCGGCGGGTCAAGAAGGGCAAGATGACCGCCGAAGAGTGCGCCGCCGTGCTCGGTCGCATCGAGCTGTCGGCCGGGCTGGCGGCCGTTGCCACGGCCGACGTGGTGATCGAGTCGGCCGTCGAGGACGAGCCGACCAAGATCAAGCTGCTGAAGGACATCGAGGCCAAGATGCACCCGGAGGCGGTGCTCGGGACCAACACGTCTTCGCTGCGGCTCGATACGCTCGCCAAGAGCCTGGCCCGGCCGGAGCGCTTCCTGGGCGTGCACTTCTTCAGCCCCGTGCCGGCCATGGACCTGGTCGAGGTCGGCGCGATCGCCAAGACCGCGGCCTACGCGACCGCGAAGATCGAAGACTTCTGCAAGCAGATCGGCAAGACCCCCGTCGCCATCCAGGCCTCGCCCGGCTACGTGGTCAACCGCCTGCTGGTTCCGTACCTGCTGCACGGCATCTCGACGCTCGAGAGCGGGATCGCCACGGCAGATGCCATCGACACCGCGATGAAGCTGGGCTGTGGCCACCCGATGGGTCCGCTCGCTCTGGCCGATCTGATCGGCCTCGACATCGTGCGCGCCATGGCCGAGACGCTCCACCGCGAGCTGGGCGACAAGGCTCGCTACGAGATGCCCAAGACGCTGATTCAGCTGACCGATGCAGGTCAGTTGGGCCGGAAGACCGGGTCGGGCATCTACGACTACAGCGGTGCTCAGCCGACGTTGAATCCCGCGATCAAGCTGGGGTGAGCTCGGGCTACACGCCCGCGCATTGTTGGTGCGGAGCGCGGCTGGTACCCTTTTTAGGGTAGTGGCCGCGCCGTCCCCGCCGCGAGAGCTCTCGGGCCTCGCGAACCTCTTGTTGTCGTACGTCGTCGGGATGGCGGCGCTGGCGACGGTCTGGCCACTCGATTTTCAGCTTCCCGTCGGGCGCGTGGTCTTCGGCACCACGCCCGAGGATGTGCTCCTCAACGTCGGGCTGTTGTTTCCCGCGGGCTTCCTGTGGCGGATCGCGCGTCCAGGACGGCGCTGGCCGGGTAGCCTCGATGGCCTCGCGCTCGGGATCGGGCTGAGCTCGCTGCTCGAGGGCCTGCAGCTGTTCTTGCCGATGCGCTGCGCGAGTCCGACCGACGTCGTGATGAACGGGCTCGGCGCCTGGGCGGGAGCGCTCGCACATGACGCGCTGCGTCGCCGCTACGCGGACGCGTGGCTCTCCCGTGTTTGTCTGACCCTGCCTCTGACAAAGCTCCTCTATCTGTGCGCGCCGCTGATCGCGCTACAGGCGTGGAGCGCCGCCGATCGACTGGACGCCGCTGCGCTCTTGCCGCTGGCCGCGTTTACCGCGCGCGTCGCGGCCGCATTGCAGCGTCGCGCGCGGGCGGCAGGCTTGGGCGCGCGGACCGACACGGTGCGCGAGCGCGACGCGTGGGGCTTCGCGTTCGGCTTCGCGGGCGTGTTCGCGCTGGTCTCTTCGCCGATCGCGGTGCACATGCCGCGCGAGGCGCTGGCGATCGCGTTCGGCAGCACGCTGCTCGCGCGCGTCGCGTTCGCGCTCGAATCCGGCACGAGCGCGGGCGAGCGGCGCTTCGAGGTCAGCTCGGTGTTGCGCGCGTTGCCTTGGTTCGGCCTCTACCTCGCACTGGTGGGCGTGCAGCAGTTCCACGTGGAGCCTGGACGGCACGGCGCGACGCGCGGCCTGTTCCTGTTGCGCGATGTCGCGGCCTTCAGCGTGCTCGGGTACATGCTGAGTCAGCTGCACGGTCGCGGCATGTTCGCGCGCTGGTCGGTGTATCGGTTGAGCAGCGCGTGCGCGCTCGGTCTCGGCGCGACCTTTGGCGCGTTGCGCCACTGGCATGGCGCAGCAGACCTGGCTGAGCTCGCGTTGTTGGTCGCGTCCGCGATCGTGGGCTGCAGCATCCATCGCGCCGAAGTCGGGGTCGTTCGCGCCATGCGCGGCAGGCCTCGGATCGATCCCGCCAAAATCGACCCGACGGCTGTAATTTTCGCAGAGCGTTTGGACCGGACTTCAAGTGCTTGAATTGACTGAATTCCGTTGACTGGTGGCGCACCAAGTCGCACATTCGGCGCAACCGTAGGCGGTTTTTGCACACTGCGTCGGAAAATATCCGACCGAACATCCAGGGATCGCGCCACCTATTCGATCAAGCGGCCGGCCTGCCCGGGTCGGAACCGCCCGCCGCGGTGAAGCGAGCTGCTCGCCGTGGGCAAGCGGGGCGCACCACGTTTTTGGGCATCTGCAGAAAACAAGAGAGGCGTTATGTCGGACACCAACACGTCAGCGGAACCCCAGCAGACCGCGAAACCCTCGAAGCGCTTGTGGGCGATCTGCCGCAACGCAGAGCGGACGGAAATCGCTCGAGCCCTGATCGAGAACGGTCATAACCGCACGCATGCGGCTGCTGCGCTGGGCATCTCCCGCCGCACGCTGCTGAACAAGATCAAGCAATACGGACTCACGCGCGCGATCTGCCGCCAGCTCGCCGGCGACGTGCTGCCGCAGCCGCCTGCCGCGGTCGCGCAGCCGGTCGTCCAGAACTGACGATTGCGCCCCGAGGCGCGCGCAGCGTCCCTAGAGCGCCGAACAGTTTCAAACGCCGCGCCTTCGCGGTTTTGCGGGGCCCTGGACGCCCGCGCGCCTCCTCAACGTAGTGTTCAACTACGCCTCGTCGGCGCGCGTGCGCCCAGGACCCCGCAAAACGCGCGAATCCATCG
>DATEOF010000491.1:0-13744 GCA_035274465.1 Polyangiales bacterium | reverse complement strand
TCGCGCGCCGGTCGGCCTGCCGCCCGTGGCTGCGCGGCCCTGGTCCGTACTGTCGGGGAGGTCGTCGCCGGCAGTGTGCGTCATCGAGCAACCCGCGGCGCAGGCGAGCAAGCACCCGACGCACGCACCGAGCCAGTCGCGAACCCGTATGCTCATGGCCACCGGCGCCTAAGGTAGCGCGCTTCGTGCGTCTCCGCCCGCCGCTCGTGCGTGTCGCGTGAAACCCGACTGATCGCTCGGCCGGTGCCCGGCGTCCCGAGAGGGTGATTGACTCGCGCGCACGCAGCCGCGCGTGCTGCGCATGCCGCCATCAGCTGCGGGTTCACCGAGCTTCTCTGTGCAGGATCGACGCGGCATACTCGCGCGATGAGATGCTTCCTCGCAGCAGGCGCGCTCGCGCTGGCTTGCACCCTCGCGCCGAGCGCCGTCCGGCGCGCCGAAGCCTGTGCGATCTTCGGGCCGGTGCGCGAGCCGAAGAGGGTGCCTTCACCCGAGCTGGAGCGCGTGCTGATCGTGCACGATCCGATCGCACGCGTGCAGCACTTCATCCGCGAGGTCGTGTTCGCCGGCGATGCGAAGTCGTTCGGCGTCGTGGTGCCGATACCCACGAAGCCAGAGGTGTTCGCCGTCCGACGCCCCGTTCGATCGGCTCGACCAGGCCTTTCCATTCGCGCCGCGACCGGCCGAACTCTCCTCTCAGCCCGCGAGCCGCGCGCGCAGCGCGACGCTGGGCGACAGCATGGCTGCGATCGAAGCGATCGAGCGCAAGGCAGTCGGCAGCTTCACGTCGTTCGTCCTGCGTGCCAGCGACGCGAGCGCACTCGCGACGAAGCCCGGACGACCGAAGCCGGGAAAATCCTGCAGCGGCGCAGTGCGGTCCTGGGCGTCCCGAGCGATCAAGGTTGCCTCTGACGCCGCGGCTCAGGGTTCGGAACAGGCGCGGGAGAGGGTGAGGCGATCGGCCGGGAGGAGTGCGTCGCAGGTTCGTGGACATGCGTGCAGCGGGTAGGCTGTCGCGGGGTCGTCGACGTAGAAGCCGTCTTGCTGGCCGCACGCTGCAGCGTTGGCAACGATGGGATAGTTGCGCTGCGACACGGTGATGCTCGCGCCCGCAGCGATCGTCCAGCCCGGCTGCAGGCGGAAGGCACACGGCTGTACGGTGCGTCGCACGCGCTCGAGCGCGGCTCGGACCTCGCCATCCGCCGGCGTCACGCTGATCAAGATCGGATCGGTGCCGGCCCCACGCGCGATCGAGCTCGGCAAGGGCAGGGTGCTGAAGCCGATCACGTAGGTGGCGATCGACGGCACGCCCTCGACGCCGGCGCGCGCGATGCGCTGCGCTTCGGCGTCGATGTCCGGCGCGAAGCCGTCGCACGCGCCCGGCGAGGCATCCGTGAGCAGGACGACGGCCACGCGCGCGTTGTCGTGCGCGCTCGACCAGTCGCGGGCATAGCGCAGCACGCCCTCGAGCGCCGGCAGCGTCGAGGTCGAGATGGTGCCCGGGAGCGGGAGCGCCTGCAGCAGCGCTTGCCGGTTGTCCTGGAGCGGTGCGATCGGCACCAGCGGGACGGCATAGGGGTCCGCCTCACAGATCTCGTCGAAGCGCTGCAGGCCGATGCCGACTGCGTTCTGCTCGGGGTCTTGCAGGAACTGCAACAGGCCTTCGTTCATCGCCGGCCACCAGGGAGCGAACGAGGCGGAGTCGTCGACCAGCAGCATGAGGTTCTGCGGCATGGCCGACAGCGCGTGCGAGCCTTCGCTGCACATGGGCCCCGCATCGGGCGTGCGATCGGCATTGGCATCGGGTTCGGTAGCGGCGTCCACGCCGCGCGCCGGCGCGCCGGAGGCGTTGCAATTGTGCAGGCACAACCCGCCGATGGTCGCGAGGTCGCCGCAGCCGAGACCCAACCCGACCAGCACGGCGAACAGGCATGCGTGGACTCTCATCTAAGCTTCGATCACAGCGTGCAGTTCTTCTGCATGTCGAGACATTCCTGGGCCTTGTTGGGGTGCTCCATGATGCACTGAGCAGTCTGCATCGAGCAAGCCGGGGAGGGGCTCGCCGGTACGCCGCCGTCAGCGGCAAGCAACTTGCAGCGCTCCATGTTCGTGCGCACACACGCCTCGAAGTTCAACGGATCCAGGATGATGCACGCGCTGAGCTCGAACGCGCAGGTGATGTCGTCCACCTGTGCCGCGTCCTCGGTCATCGCGTCGTCGCTCGGCGAGTTTCCGGCGTCCAGCGTCGGCGCGGGGCCGCCCGTGGATCCGGACCCGCCAGCGTCCGGGGCAGGTGCTGGCTTGCCCGCCGCCCCTGCCTGCCCCGCGCTCTGCATCCCGGCCGCGCCGGCGTTGCCGCTCACAGCGGCATCGGGCGCGCTGGATTCGCCGGCGCCGCCCTCGGCCGCTGCGTCCGAGCCTCCTGGCTCGGGTCCCAGCACCTCCGGCTGCCGGTTCGAGAAGGTGCAGCCGCCGAGGCCGAGCGCCAGCAGGGCGCAACACAGCCAGGCACTCGAGCGCTGCGCGAGGGCGGGACGTTCGGACATGGGTCTCGCTGCTTACTGCCGGGCCGAGCCCGCGCCTTCGAAGTTTCTAGCGGGCCGGGTTGAAGCGTTTCCAGGTTTGCGTCTGACCCAGCAGTGGGATGCCGATGTAGCCGCGGATCTTGACCGTGTTGCGGTCGACGACCTCCATGTCGATGCGGTAGGTCTTCCCGTCGCGCGGGTTGTAGACGTAGCCGTCGGCGTACTCACCATCCCCCTCGTACGTGAGCTTCCAGATCAGGATGATGCCGACGGTCGACCGCGATCGCTGCTTCGGGTTCGGGTTGTGCACGTCCTGCGCCGGATGATCCTCCGAAGGCTTCACCGGCACGCAGCACGTCGTCTTGCCGAGGAACGTGCCGTCGCTCGCGCGCTTCATCAGGATCCGACCCTGGTTACCCTCGGTCCACCACTCGCCCAGGATCTCGTCGCCGGGCTTGTGTCGTGCCTGGCCGTGACTTCCCGCCACGGCCACGAGCGCGACCAGCGCCGCCGAGAGTAGAAACACCAAACTCCGTCCCGAATTCGCTGCGAACATGGCTCCTCCAGCGCGTCGTCGAATACTGCCGCCGCCGAAGCGCTCCCGCAGGTCAAGCATTGACCCGAGCGGTCAGAATGGCCGTGGCTGATTCGACCAAGGGATGGCCGCTCCGAGCGGAAAAGCCGGCGCTAGCTTCGACCCTCCTGCCGAAAAGGAGTCGTCATGCGAGACTTGTTTGCCGCCATCTCGAAGGACACGCGCGCCGCGACCTTGAGCGAGTACACGCAGTATCTGCGCGATCGCAACGGAGAGATGAACCTCCAGGAGCGTACGCTGTCGAAGCGTGAGGAGACGATCAAGAAGTACGAGACGCCGCCCAAGGCGATCGAGCGGATGAACGAGGCCGAATTCCGCGCGCAGTACCGTGCGTTCGATCGAAGGAACCCGCCGAACCCCGAGATGCTGCTGCTGCTCGCGCTGGTCAAGGTCAACGCGGCCGAAGCCTACGGCGTCAGCGTCAACTTCGAGCGCACCAAGAGCCGTGCGATCAAGGAGAACAGCGACGCCGAGCTGATGATCCTGTGCGAGGAGGGCTACCACACGCGCATCCTGCTCAGCTCCGCGAACCGTTACGGCATCGAGGTGACCGAGCCTTACAGCCCGCCGTCGGCGCTGCGCATCATGATCGGAGGTATCGCGACGGCGCCGATGGCGATCGCGCGGCCGCTCACGCTCGCCGGCGAGATCATCGCGACCTTGATGTTCCAGAAGTTGCTCGAGCTCGCGCCGCGCGTGCTCAAGCACGCCCCCGCGACGCGCGATGCGATCGAGGAGCGGCTGGTCGAGATCTGCGCCGACGAGCACGGGCACATCAGCTTCAACCGCATCCACTCGAGTCCGGCCGTCCTCGCGGAGACGCGGCTCATCCTGCCGGCTACCGCGCGCATCATGGGCGCGACGGTGTTCCAGGAGATCGCGGCGCTGGGCGCGTTTCCTTCCAACGTCATGGCGGATCTCCCGCAACTGACCGATCCGCGGCGCATCCCCGAGGCCGTCCGGCGACAGGTGTTTCTGGCGTGAAGGAAACGCCCGTGGCGGCCAGATACAGGCATGCGAACCCACGTCTCGACGCTCCTCACGGCCTTCCTGGTCGCCGGGGCCACTGCCTGTGGCTTCGAGCGCGACTACGTGGCCCCCGGCTACTACGGGGCGACGGCCCAGGCGGGTAGCCGGGCGATGGCCGCTCCGCCGACGAGCTCCACGCCGCGCGCAGCGGCGGGGAGCCCGGTCGTGATGGAGGCAGCAGGTGCGGGCGTAGCAATCGCAGGCGCAGGCGGGGGCGCGGGTGCAGCAGGCATGGCGCCCAGCCCGCCCGCGACGAACGAACCCATGAAGCCCATGCCGAGCGGCATGCCGCCATCAGCGGCCTGCGATCTGAGCGGACGCTGGCTCAGCACGCTGCACCAAGTCACGGACGGACTCGGACAACTACAGTACGTCCACAAATACATCTACTACGAGATAGAACAGACTGGGGACACATTCACTGTCAAGAAAGGCATGCAGTGTCTGACCGATACGGTCGCCGACGGAGCCTTCGCGATCAGGGCGGACTTCTCGGGTGCGTGGCAAAGCCAGATGCGTAAGGTGGTCTACGCAGGGAGAACCGGGACCAGTGCCAAGGTCGCCAACGGTTGTAAGATCGACATCGCGAAGCTGTATACGGTCTACGGCGCGACGTTGCCGCACTACCTGGATCCGTCGGTCCCGCTGCCGACCGCGGAGCAGAAGGCGATGGGCACGACGCCGGGCTGGGAAGATTGGGATGGCGATGCGAACCCCGGTATCACCGGCGTGCTGAGCGGCACGGTCGCGGGAAAGATCTTCGTCGCGACGCGCGAGTGGACTCAGCTGTCCGGCACGGTGCCGAACCTCGACTCGGTCTTCAAGCTGGCGTTGAAGTGGGACCAGGAGCCGAACGTGATGGCGTTCGACGGGTCGCCGTTTCTCGGCAGCGAAGCGGTGCGGGCGGCAGATGCGAACCTGCACTTCGCGCAGTTCGTGCGGCTCTCGCCGGATCAGGCGACAGGCGCCGACGACGACGCGGTCTGCAAGAGCTTGCGCGAGCTCGCGCCCAAGCTCACACCCGAGGCTGCGGGCATGTAGCGCTCAGCGTAAGGCCTGGCACGGTTCTGCTGGATGTGCATCCGTTCGCAAGCTTATCGCATCAGCGCGCGGCGTGGATGAGCCAACCGGTCAAGGCGCCGCCCAGGATCAGCCAGGTCGAGTTGAGCTTGAAGCGGATCAGGAGCAGCGCGCTCAATACGGCGATGGCGACAGCCGGGAGATCCGCCAGCGCGTTGCTGGCGAGTTGTGCCGTCACGACGACCATCAGCGCCAGCGACGCGACGTTCAGGCCGTCGAGGAACCTCGCCGTCGCGGGCGATGCGCGCATGCGCGAGACCAGCGGCGCACTCAACGCCACGAACACGAACGCGGGCAGGAAGATGCCGCTGGTGGCTGCGAGCGCGCCCGCGTTGCCCGAGAGTACGTAGCCGATGAAGGTCGCGGTGGTGAACACGGGTCCGGGCGTGATCTGGCCCGCGGCGATCGCGTCGAGCAGCTGTCGTTCGTCGAGCCAGCCCAGGCGATCGACCAGGTCGGAGCGCAAGAAGGCCAGGAGCACGTAGCCGCTGCCGAACAACACCGAGCCGATCTTGCAGAACACGCCGAAGATGCCGAGCAGGCTGGGCGTCGCGCTGCCCGCCGCTGTCAGCAGCGGTGGCACGAGCAGCAGCGGTTCGGCACGCGTGCGCACGCGCGACATCACGACCGCCAGCGCGCCGCTGCCGAACAACACCAAAAGCTCGTCGACACCCAGCGCCACGAGCACCACGCCCAGGACGCCCAACGCCCGCAGCGGCCAGCTGCGCGCGGCAGCCGGCACGAGCGACCAGATCGCTTGCGCGACCACGGCCAGGATCACCGGCTGCACGCCGTACAACAACCAGCGCGCGCTCGGTAGCGAGCCGTACCGCACGTAGATCCACGCCAACAGCCAGGTGATCGCCATCGCCGGCACGATGAACGACAGACCGGCGACCAGGAGGCCCGACCAGCGGCGGCGCGCGAAGCCGATGTGGATCGCCAGCTCGGTCGAGTTCGGGCCCGGGATCAAGTTGGTCGCGCCGAGCAAGTCGAGGAAGGCTTCGTCGCTCAGCCAGCCACGGCGCGCGACCACCTCTGCGCGCATCATCGCGATGTGCGCGGCGGGCCCGCCGAAGGCCGTGGCGCCGAGCCGGAAGAACAAAGCGGCCAGCTCCTGGAGCGTCGTGACCTGCGACATCCGACCGCGCCCCTTTCAACGCACGTCGACGATCGTCAGCTCGCGCATGCGTCCGGCCACGCGCAGCTCCAGATCGTCGCCGCGCATGCGGCCTATCAGCGCGCGGCCCAGCGGGGCTTGTGGCGTGATGACGTCGATCGCGATGCCCTCGTGTACCAGGCTGCGGCCGCCGGCCGCGGGCGCGAGGAAGTACCACTTGGTCGTTTCGTCGCTCTCGAGCTCGACCACCGCGCCGAGGTCGATCGCGTCATTCGAACCGAAGTCGGGCACGCTCATGAACGCGATCAGCTTGCTCTCCTGCTCGAGGTCGACCACGCGCTGCGCCTGACCGCGCGCGAGATAGCTGGCTTCGAGCGCGCGGGTGTCCTTGTCGTTTTCGGGGCGCGCTTCCTCGTGGACAGCGCCCTCGCGGGTCCGTTGCGCCGCCTGGGTTGCGCGCGCGATCTCTTGTTCGAGCAGGCTGACAAGCGCACGGACGAGTGTGGGTTTATTCATGGCGCGAGGTCGGGCGGCGCAAGCGCAGCCTGCTGCCAGTGCCTCCGGTAGTCAACCACCACAGCCGCGGCAGCCGCCGCAGCGCGAGTCCCCGCCGCCGCATCCTCCGCCGCCACCGGTCGTCCCACTTCCCAGAGTTGCCGCGAGCAGTTGTGGGTCGCCAAGGTCGCAGACACCGGCTATGCCGTGGTAGCGAGGACAGCGGCGACGCATCGGGCCGGTTCACGTCGAGCTTCTCGAACACCGGCAACGTCACCGAGAAACGCGTCGAGCAGAACTCCTCGATCTGCGCGCTCGTACCAGGCTCCTGCTGCCCGAATTACCTGGCGGCGGCACTGTGCAGGGCCCGGTGCCACGAGTCTCGCTGGCGGAGACGGCGCGAATCGCCGCACTGCTCCGTCCACACCTGAGCGCCCCAACTCCATGAGCTGGGAACTACCTGCTACAGCCTTACAGACAGCCGGGCACCGCAGCGCACTTTTGTTCTGCAACTTGGTTGCAAAACGTCTCGCTCCAGGTGCTGTCACAGCAGGCGTGTTGCCCCCATTGCTTCGGCCCGTCGCCACACACACAGTCGCGAACACCCGGCTGACAAAACTTCTGTTTGACGATCAGGGCGCAGGCGGGCTCCCAGGCGTCGGTGCAACACGCCGGCAACTTCTCGCACACGCATACCTGCAAGTCCGCATTGCTGCAGCCCGCGTTGTCGTGCGCGGCGCAGCAACTGCCCAGGTCTGATGGCGCGATGCGCGCATCCGGCCCTGGAGTGGCGTCCGGCGCCGCGGCCGTGCCAGCATCGGTCGCGGCAGCCGGCGGCTCGGTGCGCACCGCAGCATCCATCGAAGCCGTAGGCGCTGGCGGTGCGGCTGCATCCATGGGCTTGCTGACGCTCGATGCATCGGGCGTGCCCGCATCGAGCGCTGGAGTGGCTGGGCTCACGCGAGCGCCAGTATCGCGCTGACTCTCGGGCGCACGCGTTGCGTCGCTGGTGGTCGCGCCGGCGCCGTCGTTCGTCTCCGCCTTGCACGCGGCGGAGACGAACACGACGAGACAGGCTGCGGCGCCGATGAGCCTACGCATTCGCACGCGCTCCGAGCCGGCTAGTCTGCGACCGGACGGCGACAGGTGTTGAGCTTGGCGCCACACTGCACGAAGTTGAATGGATCCTTGACCAGGCACTCGGTCCACTGTTGTTCGCAAGTCAGGGGTGCGTCGGGATTACCGATGCGGGCGTTGCACGAAACCAGTGTGGCGGCGCACGCACGCAGGGCAGCGGGGTCGCTCGCGTCCAACGTGCAATTCACCGCAGCCTCGGCGCAGTCCACCGCCGCGTCCACCCGCGGTGGCGGTATCACGCCGAGACCCTTCGCCACACACTCGGCCTCGTCCTGCGCGCAACCGGCGAGCTCGCCGGGGCTGCTCGCGTCACCGGTGCAGGTGTTGAGCGTCGAGATGCAGGCGTTGATCTTCTTGATCGCATCGCTCACTTCGGGCGGCAGCGCCGAGATCGCCTCGTCTCTCGCGCAAGCCTCGAGCTTTCGCCGGCATGCCGTGACATCGGCCACCGATTCGGCGTCGCCGACGCAGCTTGCGGCGTCGTCGATACAGGCCGCCGTGCCTGTCACGATCGGCGGCAAATTGGCGCCGATTACATCTGCGATGCAATCGGCTTCGGTTTGTGTGCACTTGAGAACGTCGGTGGCGCCTTCGGCGCTCCCTCGACAGCGCAGTGCAGTTTGCGCGCACATGGCCGTATCACCCACGGCTGTGGCGACCTCGGCCGGGATGCCATTGCTCGCCGTCAACACGCACTGATTGTATTGCAGGGGACACAGCAGCAGCCCAAGCGGTTGGTTGCGGCCCAGACACTCGTCGCGCTGATCGGCGCACTCCTCCAGCGTGAGTGCATTCGACGAGCCCTGCACAGCAGAGCGCTCCGGCTCGTTTGCAGCTGAACAGCCAGCCGCGACGGCAGCGAGCATCAGAATTGAAAATGGTTTGAGGTTCATGGAACGACCGTCCCCCTTCAGCAAAGTATGTTCACTAACAGTTGATAGAGACTGGTGGCGCGAGCGAGCCACTCGTTGCAGAACGCCACGTGGCGCGGATGCGTGCGATCGGTCAGATCGCGCTCACAGCTTTAATGCCGGAAGAGGCCGCATCCGTGCGACCGCTGCAAGCAAACTCGAGTGACATTTTCGGACTGCAGTCGTCGTTGCAGTCTAACGCTGCTGCGACAACAACCAGATCATCAGCGCCTGCTGCACGTAGCGGCGGTTCTCGGCCTGGTCGAACACGATCGACTGCTCGGAGTCCATGACCTCGTCGGCGATCTCCATGCCGCGGTGCGCGGGCAAGCAGTGCATCACCACCGCGTGCCGAGGCGCCTTGGACAGCAGCGCCCCACTGACCTGGAAGCCATCGAACCTGCGCACCTTGGTCTCCGCCAGCGACTCTTCACCCATCGACACCCAGGTGTCCGTGTAGATGATGTCCGCGTCGCGCACGGCTTCTTCCGGCCGGTCGCTCAGCTTCAGTCGGAGGCCCTGCTGGACGAGTTGCTGGACCAGCGCGCCGTTCGGAGCGTAGCTGCGTGGCGTGCAGACGGTGATCGAGGCCTTGGTCAGCAGGGCGGCCATCATCAGCGCGTGCGCGACGTTGTTGCCGTCGCCGACGTAGACGAAGTGCAGGTCCTGGAGCGTGCCGAAGTACTCCTGCGCGGTCATGAAGTCGGCGAGCGCCTGGCACGGGTGACAGAAGTCGCTGAGACCATTGATCACCGGCACCTCACTGTGCGCTGCCATGATGTCCAGGTCTTCGTGGCCGAACACGCGCGCGACAGTCAGGTCGACGTAGCGCGAGAGCACGCGGATCTCGTCCTGCAGGCTCGCCAGCGTGAAGTTCGACGTACGCCAGTCGATGTACAGCGCGCTGCCGCCCATGGCGGCGACACCAGTCTCGAACGAGACGCGCGTGCGGGTCGACGTCTTCTGGAACACCAGCGCCACCTGACGGTTGGCGAGGCTGCGCGTATAGTCGGCCGGGTTGGCCTTGATCTTCGCACCCGCGGCCAGCAGATCGCTGAACTCCTGCGGCGAGAGGTCGGTGACCGAGAGCAGCGAACGCGGCGGCTTCGCCAGCACGCGCGCGCGACGCGCCTTGCGAACTGTCAGGGCCTTTGAAATGGCTTCGGCGTTAGCACCCATGGTCACTCCTCGAACGGACTAAACCCCGAAAAACGTGGGGTGTTGGACCATACAAGGGGCCGGGTGGTTGTCAACGGCTCAGCCGGGCGGCCACGGGCGCGGCTTCCGGGACGTGCAGCGGCTGGGCGGGGCTGGGATCGGTGGCGATCCTGGACACCGCGCGCGGCCATTCGGAGCCCTCGCTGATCAGTTCACACACCATCACTGCCTCGGCCGCCGCCTGATCGTCGCGCACGTCTTCGCGCTGAATGCGGCGCTGGATCAGCCGCGCCGCGGCGAGCCGCGTGGCCAGCTCGGCGCGCGCGACATCGAACGGCCCCCACGACAACCAGCGAAAGCCCCACAGCTCGTCGGCGATCCAGTCGTTGTAGACCTCGTCGGCCGTCTGCGCGCGACCCTCGCGCAAGAGCGCGCGTTCGAAGGCCGCTCGCCACGGCCGCGGGCGCTGCGGCGGCGTGTGTCCCACCGCCAGCTCGAGCAGCGCGTCGCCGAACCACGCGAAGGCTTCGCCCCCGGCGCTGGCGTCGTGACTCTCGAGGTGGTCGGCAGCGATGTGCGGCCAACTGCCTTCATCCAGCGTCGGCAGCGGCTTCGCTGCGAGCACGCTCTCGGCCTGCTCGCCGGCGTTCAAGCGCGCGATCATGTCGCCCTCGAGCGCGGCGTAGACCGCGAACGCCACGCGCTTGCCCGCGCTCAGCGCGATGCGCGTGGGCGCATCTTGATCGACCTCCAACCGCCCCGCGCGATCGCGCAGCGACGCCTCGGCGTCTTCGATCGAGAGTGGCGGTCGCTCGCCGAGCGTGCGACAGGTGCAGCGATGCTCGGTGGTCACGCGCCCGCCGAGCGGCGTGCTGACCAGGCCGTACGGAAAGCGCCGGCAGCCGACCGGCTTGGCCTCCGCGCCGTGGCGCGCGTGCAAGCCACAGCGCGAGTCCTCCAGGAACAGACAGTGATTGTCCACCGGCTTCAGGGCATAGCCCTCGATGTCGTCGCTGTAGATCACCGACAGCTTGTTGCGCTGCCGGAGCTCCTTGACCTCGGAGCGCGTCAGCACGCCGAGCGCATGGATGTCCGTGCAGCACAACCCGTCACCGAAGCAGCGAAACGCTGCGCCCGGCCGTACGAGCAGCGGACGCAGCCGCGGATTTTGAGGATTCGATCGATGCGCCACAAGCGCAGCATCTACACCACCGCGGGTCCGCTGCCTACGGCCTCCGCGCGCGTCCCGCTGCGGCCCTGGACGACCGCGTGCGAAAGTTCTTCCAGCACGGCGGCCGTGCTGGTCAGATCGATGCAGGCGTCGGTGATGCTCTGGCCGAACACCAAGGCTTGGCCCGGTACCAGATCCTGCCTGCCGGCCACCAGGTGACTCTCGAGCATCACGCCCAGGATGTCACCCGAGCCGCTCGCGAGCTGCGAGGCGACGTCGCGCGCCACCAGTGGCTGGTTTTCGTGGTTCTTCTGGCTGTTGTCGTGGCTGCAATCGATCAGCACGCGCGAATTCAGGCCGGCAGCGGCCAGCTGGCGCGCCGCCGCGTTCACCTCGCGCGCGCCGTAGTTCGGTCCGCTCTTGCCGCCGCGCAGCACCGCGTGCGCGTGCGGATTGCCTCGCGTCCGCACCAGGCTCACCACACCCGAGGCGTCGATGCCGATGAAGCTGTGCGGTGCGCGCGCCGCCTTCATGGCGTTGATCACCACGTCCAGCCCGCCGTCGGTCCCGTTCTTGAAGCCGACCGGCATCGACAAGCCCGACGCCATCTCGCGATGCGTCTGGCTCTCGGTGGTGCGCGCGCCGATCGCGCTCCAGGCGATCAGGTCGGCGAGGTACTGCGGCATGATCGGATCGAGCGCCTCGTTGGCGGTCGGCATGCCTGCCTCGGCCAGCTCCAGCAACAGCTTGCGCGCCACGCGCAGACCGTGACGCACGTCACAGCTGCCATCCAGGTGCGGATCGTTGATCAGCCCCTTCCAGCCGACGGTGGTGCGCGGCTTCTCGAAGTAGCCGCGCATGCAGATGAACAGCTCGCCGGCATGGCGCTGGCGCAGGGGCTGGAGCTGCGCGGCGTACTGCTTCGCTGCCTCGGGATCGTGGATCGAGCAGGGGCCGACGATCACGAGCAAGCGATCGTCGCGGCGCGCCAGGATGGCCTCGATCTCGGCCCGTGCCTGGCTGACATGGGCCGCAGCGACCTCGCTGATCGGCAGCTCCGACTTGATCTGCTGGGGGCTGGCGAGGGGCATGATTGTGTCAACGCGTAGGTCTTGTGTCTGGTGCATGGTCTCGACTCCGAACCGCCCGTCGCCCGTTTGGAAACGCCAGCAAGCCGCCGAGAGCGCCTGCTGCTGGCGCATCCTCCGGGGCGACTTGGTGGTCTATGAAACTGTCGCGCGCTTCTTGACGTTGTCGCTACGCGTTGTCCCACCACCGCCCCGAGGATGGCCAGGTAAACCATCCGTAGGCGGTATAGGTAAACAGCGTAAAGCGATAGGCGAGCGCCGACACGACTTGGGAACTCTACTACAGCGCGTCCGGGGCGCAACTGGCCCTCAGCCTGTTCCGCCGCCATCAGCGACAGGCGGCCAGCCGAGGAAACCTGCGAATCTGCGCAGTCCACGCCAGAGCCACAGCCGCTCGCAGGCGAAGAAGCTGGCGAACGCCACGCCGGACAGCGGGTAGGGGAAGGCGATCGCCATCGTCAGCAGGACCCCCACGTGAAACCCGTACACCCCGAAGACCCAGCACTGCGCTGCGCGCCGGTGCAAGAGCGCGAGCGGTCCCAGCAGCTCGAGCGCCAGCGTGCCCGCGCCGATCAGTGGGAACGGCCACGCCTGCTGCACCAGCCAGGCACCGAGCGGCGAGTACAGCGAGCCGACCTGGCTTTTGCGTAAGGCATCGAACGCGATGTAGTTGCGGAGAATTTCGCCTTGCAGCCAGCCCGCGCCGCTGGCCTTCAACTTGGCCACGCCGGCGAGCACGTAGGCGAGCACGGTAACCGCCGAGATCAGCCGCACCGGCCAGCCGAAGCGCCCGTCGCCTTGGACCTCGGGGCGACCGCGCGCGTCGAGCGAGAGCGTGGCGGCAGCGTCCGAGAGTGCGAGCACGGCCAGGTGGACCACCAGCAGGTTGTCCGTGTGGAAGATCATCCCCCAGCTGTTCCGGTAGCTCGTCACCCAGAGCGCGAGCAGCGCGAACAGCGGCCCGCTGATGCGGAACCAGGCGCCGAGCGTGAAGAGCAGCCCGAAGCCGATGGCTGCAAGGTACAGGAGCAGCACCAGCGCTTGCGGCAGCGGCGCCGAGAGCAGGCGCGCGAGCCCCGCTGGGTGGAACTGATCGCGTCCGAAGCTCGTGAAGCTGGCCATGACCGGCGCGCGCACGAGCAGGTAGCTCACCGCGAAGGCGCCACACAGCACGCGCAAGGTGGCCAGCCGCTCGGGCCCCAGCGGCGCGTAGAAGCGCGCATCGACTCGACCCAGGAGACTCATGGCACTCCGCGCGGAACGTCACAGCGGGCGTGCAGCCGCCTGCTACGAGGCTCCGCTCGCTCGGCGAGGTAGTCGATGGCGTCGACGCGCCCGCTCACGATCTCCACGTACGCCGCGCGCGAGAGGACCGCGTCGCTCGCGCCCGCAACCCGCTGCGCGATCGCGCGGCACAGCGCGCCGCTCGCCTGTG
>DATEOF010000490.1:0-6398 GCA_035274465.1 Polyangiales bacterium | reverse complement strand
AAGGCTTCGAGCGCTTGTTGGGCCAAGCCGTTGTTTTCCTCGAACATGGCTTGGAACAAGTCGATCGAGAATGCGGCGAAGGACTCGCAGTCGGACGCGATCATTGCGGCGCTGCAGAGCATGAATTGGGGGGCGGGACGGCTGCAGATCGATTTTTCGATCGATGTGTTGTGCGCTGGAGCCAGTGCGCCGCTGCGGACGTTCACGAAGACCGACAACTTTTATGATGGCGAGTGCGATGAGGCGCAGGTGCCGGTGCCGGTGGGCGGACACGTCGAGGGCGAAGAGGGGTACGAGTGCACCGGTGGCGGCGACTGCCACCTGATCGTGATCGCCGAGAACACGCACAAGCTATACGAGCAGTGGGTGGTCAACATCGATGCGCAGAACCGCTACGAGGGTGGGTGTTTGGCGGTCTGGGATTTGACGCGCGACTATCCAGAGACTCTGCGCGGCGACCAGTGCACGAGCTCGGATGCGGCGGGGCTGCCGATCGCGCCGCTCTTGTTCGATGCGGATGAAGTCGCGGCCGGCGAGATCAAGCACGCCGTGCGCTTTGCGCTACCCAACACGCACCTGCGGACCAATACCTATGTTCGACCCGCGACGCACGCCACCGGCGCAGCCAAGGCCGGCGTCAACGGCGTGCCGTACGGCGCGCGGCTGCGCTTGCGCAAGGACTATCCGCTCGACAGCTTGCCGAGCGAAGGTGCACGGGTGCTGGCGCGCGCGCTGCAGCGCTACGGGATGATCCTGGCCGACGGCGGCAACATCGCGCTGATGGGGCAGGACGACCGCAGCACCGTGCACAAATGGGACGATGTGCTCAAGCCGCGCGATCTCGACAAGATCAAGCCGAGCGACTTCGAGATGGTGGAGGCCGGCAAGCGCTTCACCTGGAGCGGCGACTGCACGCTGTCGAATTGAGTGTGACGCCGCCCACAGCGGCGACGAATTCGTCCCCGAGTGGTTTCACATCCGGCCCGCGCAGGCTCTGCCATGCGGAGGCCGTATGCCATATCCAAAACCCAAGATCCTCTGTTGCTATCTGAGCGCGCTGGCGTCGATCGCCGGCGCGGGCTGCGCGGACACGGGTACTCCCGAAACGTCCGACCCCCCAGTGCGCGTCGAGCCGCTCGACGGCTGCGAAGCCATCAAGCTGGATCCACCCAAACCCGGCGCCGGCGTGCAGGTGAAGATCGAGATGCCGCTCGGCCCCGGTGAAGAGCGGCAAGTCTGCAGGCTGGTGCTGCTCGAGGAAGCGGTGAACCTCAACTGGTCCGAGGGGCTGTACACGCGCGGCTCACACCACGGTTTGACCGCGCGCACGTCCTATCGCGACGCGCTGCCCACCGAGAACATCCGCGGCGAGCCCGTCGCGGACGCCTCGCAGCTCGCGACGTGCGAGTCGCTCAACTCGGACTGGGACATCTTCGCGGTGATCGCGGGCGGACACGCGGCAGACTCTACGCCGAAGGCTTCGCTGCACAGCAAGGGCACGTTGCCCGACGACGTTGCGCTGAAGATCGATGCCAACGAAGTGCTGGCCGTGAACTTCCACATGATCAACGTGACCGACAAACCGATCAAGGCTTGCTACAAGCAGAACCTGTACAGCATCCCGGATGCGCAGGTGAAGCACGAAGCGGGCACCATGTTCTACTACAACAGCTTCCTGACGCTGCCCGCGCGCTCGAAGACCACCTCGACCATGGCCTGCCCGATCCAGCACGATGTGATGCTGGCGGATCAAGTCTCACACATGCACAAGCGCGGCGTCGGCTACAAGGCCGAGCTGCTCGACGGCGATCCTCTGATGGGCGGCAAGGCGATCGACACGCTCTACGAGACGAACACCTGGGATGAACCGATCGTCGCGATCAACCAGCCCGCGCGCACCTTGCAGACGGGCCAGTGGATCCGCTGGTCGTGCGACTTCCAGAACCCCGAGGACCGTAACGTGGCGCAAGGCCAACAAACCACCGACGAAATGTGCATGTTCCTCGGCACCTACTGGCCGCGCAGCCCCGAGATGGACTTCTGCATCGCCGAGGGCTCGCAGCGAGGCTACTCCGCGTCGCGACTGCTCTCGAACGGCACGATGAACGGCGCGCAGTTCATCGATTGCTGGAACAACAGCCCGCAGAAGGTCGGCGGCGGTGGCCCCGAGTCCGCCGACGCGCGCTACGCGACACAACGCTGCTTCACCGGCAGCTGCCCCAAGGTCGCCGGTCGGATCAACGACTTCAACACGGGCAAGGTAGATCCGAACACCGTGGGCTGCGACTGAGCTCGGTCGCGACGTTAGTCAGATGAGTTCACAGGAAGGCGGGAAGTCGGGAAGGCCAGACGAGATTTTGTGCTGCCGCGGGCTCGCGAAGCAGGTCGATGCAAGCCCGCGGCAGCAAATAATCGTCTTCCCGCCGTTCCTGTTCGATCTCTCTTACTGGTCTTCGAGCAGACCCGCCTGCGCGACGAGTGTGCGCAGGCGGTCTTTCACCAGCTGGAAGCGCTTTCGCAGGCGGGCGGCTTCGGTCTTGAGCCCGGATTCGCTGGCTGACTCGCCCTCGTCGAACAGCACTTCGGCGAGCTCGAGCCAGCTCAGCCCGCGGTCCACGCGCAGGATCAGCAATTCCTGCTCTTCTTGCGGCAGCGACGCGCGCAGCTCCTGGAAGCGATCCTTCACGTCGGTGCGGCGGTAGCCGAGCGTGGCCGTGCGCACGCGCTCGACTGCGATCGAGAGCTCGGACAGCCGGCTCAGTTGCTGGGCGCCACCGCGGAGCCGTTCGCGCTTGCGATGGCGTGCGGCCGCGTTGCGCGCCAGCTTGTACGCCCAAGTACGAATGCTGCACCGCCATTCGAACGTCGGCAGGGTCTCCCAGAAGATTGCGCAAAACTCGGCGAAGACCTCGCTGGCGGCATCCGAGTCGTGCAGCTGGCTGAGCAAAAAACCCAGGAGTTCCGGACCGTAGTGCTCGATGGTCAGCGTGGCCGCGCGCTCGTAGCTCTGGCTTTCGAACGCCTCGCGGATCTGTCGCTCGAGCGCGTCGCGGTCCTCGCTCATGGCTTCCAGGATGGTTGGGTTCGCGACGCGCGGATGTGAAGCGGATTCGTACCCCGGCCGGATTAAGTCGGTTGGGACCGCGGTGTGGAGTTGGCAGCGTGGGGCCGTGTGGCTCGAGCCGCTCGCGCTGCCGAAGGTCGGGGAGAGGCGCCAGCTGTAAGTCGAATCAGCGTTTGACGATCGAGGGGCTCAACGCGAACATCTCGTTCTCGGTGGTCTGTCCGGCCGTGATGGTGCAGGCGTCGCACGAGCCGTCGCCGCCTCCGGGGCTGGAGTCGCACGCAGCGTTGTCCGATGCGCCCTGGCACGGCGCGCCGATCTTGCCCTTGACGCATGCGACCGGCGTGCAGGTGGTGCGGTCCGGCATGGTCGAGAGGCGTGTCACCAGCGAGGTGTCCGGGACTCCGTCTTCGTTCAGGCCGTTGTTGAACTCGGCGCAATACGTCAGCGTGCGCTCACGTGGATCTGCGGAGTCGAAGCGGAGCGGCGGCTCGAAGATCTTCTCGACCGGGTCGGAGTAGATCTCACTGGTGTAGATGCGCGTGCCGTCCGCCAGGTCGACCGTGAAGTTGCGCCCGCGCTTGTGCGTGTGAGAGCCGAGCGTGTACAGGTCGGAGTTCTGCGGGGCGATCCACGTGGCGCAATAGCTCTTCTTGGTGAACGGAGGCTGTCCAGCGGCGATGCCGAGTCGATCGACGACGGCCAGGGTCTGGATCGGGTAGCGGCGATCCTTGGCGTAGAACAGGTTGATCCAGGCGTGCAGCTTGGTGTCCTGGCTGGTCAGGTTGAACGCGTGCGAGTTCATGTACAGGATGCCGCGGATCGGGATCGTCTCGTACACGTGTTCGCGCGGCGCCCGGTAGTACTGCGCGGTCTGCGCGGTGGCGATGCTACCGAAGCGGATGTCGCCCATCGTGCCGGCCGGGCCGAAGCCGATGCAGGCGGCCGTGTTCTTCGGCTCGCTGGCGCAGATGCCCGAGCCGCATGCGCTCGAATCGAGCGGGTCGCACGGCTTGCCCAGGCTGTCGCCGCTGCGGCAGGCCCATTGACCGAAGCTCGGGTCGTTCACCTTGTCTTTGCCGAGGCCCGAGTGCCGGATGCCGAGGTGATGGCTGTGAGGATCCTGGCGCGTGCGCTGACCGTTGACGAAGAACACCCCCTTCTCGCGGTCCTGAAACTCGTCGGGCACGACGTCGGAGTAGTCGTAGTACTGCGCGAAGCACACGTCGACTTCCTTCTCGGAGCTCAGCGTGAACGGTGCCATCGCGATTTGAATGCCTTCGTCCGCAGCGGGAGGCTCGAGCGGCTTGATCTCGACCGGCGTGACCTGGGGCAAGCACGATCCCAGCAACTTGGCGACGCCACCGGATTGGCCGGTGACGCTGTCGCCGATCGAGCCTTCGCGCGGCGCGCCCGCTTCGATCCATCTGCGCACGGCTTCCAGGTGATCGGTGCTGAGCGGAGCCGTTCCAGTCGGCATCGGGCTGCCTTCGACCATCACGCTGCCGGGCATCGTCGCCGCGCGCAGCTTGTTGTACAGGAAGCTCTCGTCGGGCTCGCCGGGCATCACGCGAAACAGCGGACTGTTGCCGGACTTGACCTCGATCAGGCTGTCGTACGCCTTGCCTGCGCGAAGGTCGAGACCACTCATCGCGCCCACGCCATGGCACATGTCGTTGGTGCAGCCGCGTGCCTCGAAGATCAGCTTTTGGATCGCCTCGAACGTCGATCCGAACTTCGCGCCGTCGCACACCTCGGCCGGTTTCACGGCCGGTACCTCGGCCATCGCGCCCGCTTGCTCGGTCGGCTGCTGGCGCTTCGAGGGGCGATGGGGCTTGGGTTCGTCTGTCTGCTCGCTGCAGCCGCCGAGCAGCGCGGCTGCCACCACGCAGAGAGAGAGGAGTGTCGGCCCTGAGTTTTGCCTGGTCATAGTCACCGCCATGACCGGAACTCCAGACTTTTTATGATCGGCCACCGCGAGGGTTGAAGCTACGTTCACACCCGCGCAAGCCAGCTCACGGGCAGGCTTCGACCGGCTTCAGGTTGTCGACCAGCAAGTACGCCGGACTGGGCAGCGACATATCGGCGGCCCCGCGCAGGGTCAGCTGGGTCAGGAATGCCCGCGGTCGCAGTGGTACGCAGAAAGTTTTCCAGCTCGGTTCCAGCGGTGGAGATGCCCAGAGCAGCTCGCGCCGCGAGCAGTCCACGCTCAATCCGCCCCAGATCTCGAGGAACACCTGCTCGGTCTCGGGGACGAGGCCCGCGCCGATGTTCAAGCGCGTCAGATCGAGCTGCAGGTAGACGGGCTGGTCATCATCGGGCAGTGCGCTGCAGAATGCTTGCGAAACCTGCTCGCCTTCACCGAGCGCGAGAAACGTATCGCCTTCGGTGGGCTTCGGGATCAGGCCGAGCGTCTGCGCGACCGTATCGTTGCCGATGTCCGGCGTGTTGATCGCGTCGGGGTTCGTGCACGTGCTCCAGGGCGCAGCGTCGAAGGCTTGCTCTTGTCCGAAGTTCGCGGCAGGCGTGCCTTCGAACGACGGATTTTTCAGGCACAGTTTCGGCCGCGGTGCTGGCTTGTTCGGCTGCGCCGGTGGCGGGCACGCGGCGTCGGGGGCGCGTTGCAGCTGAATGGCTTGCGGCGCCGAGCGCACGCCGGCCGCATCTCGTGCGATCACCAGTAGGGTCGCGCTGTCCACGCACACCAGCCGCTGCGCGCGTAGCGAACCATCCTCCCATTCGAATGCGTACGGCGGTTGACCGCCGGAGCCCTCGGCCTGAAGCTCGAAGCACTTGCCGCAATCCACGGGTTTGATATGCACAGCCACAGATGGCACGGCTGGGGCATCACGTGGCGTGGAAGCATCGATCGGCATGGCGGACTGGCTCGTCGAGCCGGCCGCGCCGGTCGGGCCTGGCTGCTCTTCGCCGAGCAGCACTGGCCCGCAACTCGACAGCAGCAGCCACACCACGGCGAGTCGCATGCGCCCTTCTACCGCAGCCTCCTGCCGGCTTGAAGGGCGGGCTGGCCGCTGACGGCGGCGTCGCCACAGGTATGCGTCCGAAAGCACACAGGTCGCGGGGAATTTTTGGCCGGTAACCATAAATTTCGCCTGTTCCGGGCATCGCTCACAACGCGGTCAATGCACCGAGAGGACGCAGGCATGGGTCGACGCGCAGGCTGGGCAGTCATCGTCGTGCTGCTGAGCGCGGCCGGGCCTTTGGCCTGTGTCGACCGGCCGTCCGACGACGACGGTCCAGCCAAAGACGCCGGTACGCGCCGCCAGCGTCCCCCGCGACCTGCTGCTGACGGCGGCGCGGGGGAGGGCGGCCG
>DATEOF010000489.1:0-24327 GCA_035274465.1 Polyangiales bacterium | reverse complement strand
CATGCGCGAGCTCGCCGCGACTCGCTACGGCGCCGGTCCACGTGGTGCCGGCGCTGACCGTGCATGGCCGTGTGTACGATCGAGCGATCTGGATCGGGGCGCCTGCCGAACCGTTCAACGTCAGCGTGGAGCACGCCGCGCTGCAGGCCGCGCACGAAGCGACCGTACTCGAGGTGAACGAGGCCGCCGCGATTCGGCGTACGCCGCTGCCCGAGCGCGCAGGAGAAGCCATCGCGGTCGTCGTGTTCGCAGAGCGCGCAGCGGCTCAGGGTCGCGCCCGTGATCACGCCGCATGGGGCACGCACTTCGGCCTCCAGCCGGAGCACTTCGCGCGCGAGGCGCTGCCGGCCGCGAGCGCGGCGCTCGCAGAGCAGCTGCTCACGGGCTGAACGCGACGGGAGCCGGGAGGCCGAGACGCTCGACACCGCTCCAGAACTCGTGCTGCCGCTGCAGCTCGCGCTTGCGCTGCGAGCTGAACACGTCCAGCTCGCCGAGCGGCGCGCGCAGCATGTACTCGCGACCGCGACCGGTATACGCGAAGCGCTCGGGGATCGCCCGCACGATGGGCTCGAACAGCTCGTAGTACAGCGCCTTGGTGCGCACGTAGTCGAGGCTGTCCGAGGGATCGATCCACTCCGACAAGAACGCCTGGTCGCCATCGAACCACCACGGGTACCGGTGAACGCGCATGCCGGTATCGGCCTTCCACTGCTCGAGGTGCTCGTCGATGGGGGAGCCTGGGTAGAGTCGGAACGGATCGACCGCGAGGAAACCGTGGGTGCCGCGAGGGTCGAGGAAGAGCCGCTCCATGTAGCGTGCGCTCGTGCGCATGCTGGCCTCGGTTTCGCCGGGGTGGCCGACGATGATGTTGGCACCGAACGGAACGTTCAGCTCGCGCGCCCACTCGGCGATCTGCAGCATCTTGTCGAGGAAGCTGTCGAGCTTGCCGCTCTTGCGTATGCGGCGCAGCTGGCCGGGATCGCCGCTCTCCAGGCCGAAGCCGCACGCGATGTTGGCGCGCGCCATCAGCTCCATGTCTTCGCGATCGATCAGGTCGGCGCGCATGACGAGCCAGGTCTTCTCTGCCCGCAGCGGCTGCTGCGCGAGCCCGGTCAGCACGCGCTTGCGCCACTCGCTCTTCATCCCGAACAGTGGATCCAGAATACGCAGGGTCATCCCGCGCAGATCGATGATGCGGTCGACACGGTGCAGCTCCGCGATCGCCGCATCGGCCTCGATCGCGCGCCACGAGGTGTCGCGCTTCGCCCGCTCCATGCAAAACGAGCAGTCGTAGGGGCAGCCGCGCGACAGATAGAGCTGCACTTCACTCGCCGACTGCCGGAGCACCGGGAAGTAGCGCTCGAGCAGCGACCAGTCGTAGCCGCGCAGCTGCGAGAGGTCCGGATAGCTCTCGGGGCCGCACACGCGCTGCAGCGGCTTGCGACCGGCCGCAAGCGCGCGCAGCAGTCGGCAGAGGGGCTGCTCGCCGTCGCCCACCACCGCATAGTCGAAGGCGGACCCCTCGGCGAGCAGGTCGATCGGACGCGCGCTGACGTGATAGCCACCGGCGACGATCCACGCGTCCGGCAGCAACTCGCGCACGCGTGCGGCCAGCGCGTGCGCGCGCAGCAGGTCGTACGACGAGTAGCAGCTGATGCCGACCAAGTCGTAGCCGGGTCGGCACTGCGCCGCGAGGTCGAACCCGCCGAGCGCACCCTCCATGTCGAGATCGACCACATCGACCTCGGCGTCGCAAGCGCCGCGTGCAGCCGCCGCGAGGTGCAGCAGCTGGGCCACGCCGAAGCCGCCGCTGCGTTCGAACAGACCGCCGGGCCAGAGCAACAGTACCCGCGGCCGATCGAGCCGGCGCATCACTTCGTCCCTGCGTCGTTGTCGTCGATGGGCGGCGAGAGGCACACGCTCGGTCGCTTGCCCGCGGCACCGCTCGTTCCGCCGCTGCCGCCGTTGGCGGCATGTCCGGCATTCGGCGTCGCGACCATGCCCGCGACCGGCGGAGCGACCATGCCGCCGACCGGCTGAGCGATGTTACCGGCGTACGGACCCGGCTGGCCGGCGACCGGCGAGATGCTCAGGCAGACGCAAGGGGGCTGTTTCCCGGGCCGACCGGGACAAGGTTCGTTGGCTGTGGTGCCGCCGCTTCCACCTGCGCCACCGCTCGGAATTAGAGGCGACAAACACACGGTGGCGCGTGTACACGCGGCCCCACTTGCCGCCATGCCGATCCCCGCCAGCGCCGCCGCCATGAAGCGGTTTCGGCGCTCGAGGATCAGCTTGCGCGTGAGTTCGACCTCGTCCTCGAGCGACGCAGGTTCCGCGGCGTCGCGTTCTCGATCGGAGTCTGTCATGGCGTGCTCCCGAGCGTGAGTGGGAGCTTGCGCTTGGCGGAGCGCGCCTGCGCGAGTCGGTGCGCGAACGCCGGATCGATGTACTGCGCCACGAGCGGGTCGGGGAAGCGCTGGCGCCCGCCGAGGACCCATTCGCTCGCGGCGCCGCAGCCGCCGTTGCAGCTGTGCTCGTGCTCGCAGCCGCGGCAGAACTCGGGCACCGTTGCGCGATACGCGCGCACGTCGTCGTGGGCGACCAGTGCCCGGAGATCCGTGGCTTCGTCTGCGATGTCGCCCGCATCGGCGATCGCGCGGCCGTGCAGCGTGCAGTTGCGCATGCGCCCGTCCGGGCCGATCGCGAGCTCCTGCATCGAGGTGCCGATCGCGCAGCTGCCGAAGCCTATTGGCGCATAGCGTTCGACCTCGATCGCGCACGGTGGAATCGGCATCGTGCAGTGCACGAGCATCCCGTGGTCGCGCGCGAACGGCAGCGCCTGCTCGAACGCCGTGACCAGCTGATCGCGCGATGGCAGCAGCTCGGCGACCTGTGCGACGGCGTAGCCTGCGGGACTGAAGCGGCTGAGCGCGATGTGTCGAACGCCGAGGCTGCGCCACAGCGCGAGCGTCTCACCGACGCGAGTCGCGTTCTTGCGGGTGACCACGATGCAGCCGACCATGTTGATGCCGTGCCGGTGCAGCGCCGTGATGCCGTCGATCGTCTTGTCGAAGTGGCCCTCGCCGACGTGTTCTTCGTGCAGCGCGCGATCCGGCCCGTTGAGCGTGACCTGCACGAACTGAGGCGCGAAGGGCGCGAGCCTCTTCGCGATCGCGTCGGTCATCAGTCCGCCGTTCGAGATCATGCGCATCGGCACGCCCGCTGCGCGCAGCGTCTCGAGTAAGTTGAAGATCCCGCGATAAGCGAATGGCTCGCCTCCGGTGAGCGTCACGTGATCGATGTCGAACGCATCGAGCAGTCGCCGCAGGCGCGCGGGCCACCGATCAGGGAGCTGGCTCTTCGCGTGGGTCTCCCCTCGAAACGCGTTGTAACAATAGCCGCAGCTCTGATTGCAGTAGCGCGTGAGCTCGAGCGCCACCGCGTGGAGGCTGAGTTTGCCGGATGCGTGCACGGAACACGGTTAGAGCAAGAAGCGTACCCCTACAGATTCACAAGGATTTAGGCGAACCGGGCCGGTGATCGTGGCACAGGTTGGCACGACAACGCCCCAGGCCGACCCGCCTCGAACACACTCAATTGCTGTCGGCGCGATCGATCGGAGCGTGGGGTTCGGAATCGCCGAACGCGCCGGAGCCACGACACCCTGCTCCGGGGCTGGCCCGCGCGATCGGCTACAATCCATGCGTGAACTCCACCGAGCTCGACCTGTATTTCGAGCGCACCGGCTATCGCGGCCCGCGCACGCCCAATCTCGAAGTCTTGCACGCGCTGACCGCAGCACACACGCAGACGATCCCGTTCGAGAACCTCGACGTACTGCTCGGTCGCGGCATCGATCTCGATTTCAACGCAGTGTTCGACAAGCTGGTTCGGCGCCGGCGCGGCGGCTATTGCTTCGAACAGAACTGGCTGTTCCTGAACGTACTGCAGAGCTTGGGCTTCGCTGCCACGCCCCTATCCGCGCGCGTGCGGCTCGATCGGCCTCGCGACTTCATTCCCCCGCGCACCCACATGTTCATCCGCGTGGCGCTGGATGGCACGGCCTGGCTCACCGATGTCGGCGTCGGCGCGAGCTCGCTCACATCGGCAATCTCGTTCGACTCGGCGGCGGAACAACCCACGCCGCACGAGCCACGTCGCATCGTGCGCGAGTCGGGGCGCTGCTTCCATCAGGTTCGTTTCGGCGACGACTGGCATGACGTCTACGAGTTCACCGGCGAAGAGATGCCGGAGATCGATCGCGAGGTCGGCAACTGGTTCACCAGCGCCCATCCCAAGTCGCACTTCAAGAACCGGCTCATCGTCGCCCGAGCCGGCACCGAAGCCCGCCGCTACACGCTGCTGAATCGAGAATTCAAGATTCGCGAGCGTGACGGCCACGCGAAGGTGCGTCCGGTCGAATCTGCGAAGCAGCTGCTCGAGCTGCTCGATGAATTCTTCGGTCTTCGCTTCCCCGACGGTACTCACTTCGGCGACGCGCCGGACGCGCCGTGGCCGATCACCTAGTCGTCCTTCGCGCCTAGCTCGATCCACGAGCGAACCAACGAGATGTCGTCTGCTCCAACCTTGCCACCGGGCGGCATGATGTTTCCACACGGCTGCGTGCCGAGTAGCTTCAGCAGGAACAGGCTCTCGTCCGGCTTGTTTGGGACGACGCGCGTGAGGCCGGACGCACTGCAGTTGAGGCCGACCGGGATGGAGTTCGTGCCCATCGCCTTGACGTTCACGAGCGCTCGATAGCTGCTCGCCTTGTCTGTGAGCTCCAAGGCACCGCCCACGTTGGAACCGTGACAGACGGCCGCGCCCGCGCAGCCTTTCGTAACGATCAGCTTCTGGTAGACCGTGCTGAAAGTCGGCGAGTCGGGTGTCGTCGTGCCGGCATCCGGCGCGGGAGCCGGCGGCTCGCCGAGGCCGTAGCAGATGAACTCGTCGTTATCCAACGTGTTCATCGCGAACATGTACTGCAGCCCGCTCTTCACGATGACGTGGCCGTCCGCGATCGCAGCGGCGCCCGCCGCGATCGTCCCCCCGGTGTCGAAGCTGTTGAGCTCTTCGCCGGTCTTCGCATTGTAGACCTTCAGCAGGCTACCGATGGGCACGAACAAGACGCCGTTCGCCAGCGACGGTGCAGCCCAGGTCATCGTATCGAACTGCAGAGGCGGCCGCACATCGGCGCCGTCTTTCGCATCGAGGACGTGCAGCCAGGCTTTGCTCGGCGGTTCGTTCGAGACGACGTAGAAGTACTGTCCGTCGTACGCGCCGTTGTTCAGCACGCCGCCATTGGTCGTCGTGTGAGTCGCACTGAGCTCCGGACGCGTCCACACGACCTTCCCGGTCTCGCGACTCACCGCCCAAAACGCCGCGCCCTTGTCGCCGGCGGCGACGATGGGCATACCGGCACTCTCTGCCAGGATCGGATTCGCACCAAAATCCGTATCCGCAAGTGGGTCGGCGAAGTTCGGGCTGAAGATGGTCCACGCGTCATTTTGACGCACCTGCGCGACCCACAACCGTGCACCGGTGTCCAGGTTGATCGCATGAATGGCGTCCGAGTTTGGACCAGCGACCGTGTAGTTGTTGCCGGTCGTGGCGTACACGACCTTGGCCGCCAGATCGACTGCGACGGTCGACCACACCATCGCGCCGTTCTCATCTCCTTCCGTGGTCCGATACGACCACAGCCGCGCTCCATCCGCCGTGCTGAATGCCTCGACACCACCGAACGCGGTCGTGCGCGCGTCGGTCGCGATTTCTGCAAAGGTGCTATGACCGACCATGACCTTGTCACCTGCGACGACTGGAGACGAGGTTCCATCGCTCGCAGGATTGTCCGGGTACGTTGCGACTGGCCCCCACAGGATCGACCCCGTCTTCGCATCGACCTTGTAGAGCTTCGCCCCGGTGGCCGCATGGACGTACAGAGCTCCATCCGCGTAGGCCGGCGAAGCAGTCGCTGCGAGCACCGGTTGCTTCCAGAGCTCGCGGCCGGTCGCAAGATCCACGGCGAGCGTACCGCCCGTCGCGGTGATGTACACGACGCCGTCCACGATCACCGGTGAACCCGCAGGGAAACCGTCGACCTTGTGACGCCACTGCTCCTTGAGCCCCCGCACGCTGTCGACCGTAAGCTGCTTCTCGTTCACCTGGTGGTACGTGTTCGTCGCGTCGTACCCCATCATCGTCCAGCGTGCGTCCCCGGACATCGGAGTCGAGGGCTTGCCTGCAGCCCCGTTCATATCTCCCGGCTCGTCGTCGCTACAACCGATCACACAGACGCAACCGATAGTCAGAAACAAGAGCCGCGCGCAACGAACCATGAAGGACCTCCGGTGAGCCCAAACTACAGGGGGGAGAGTCCATCTGAGCTATCACGTTTTGACCATGCCGATCACAACATTTGCTGCGGCGGTCAACTAACCGAGTAACGACACTTGGTGAGGATCGTAGTCGAGCTGAACGGCCTACCAACTGATTGGCTCAAACCGAACCGCGCGAGGTGAACAACCCGCGCACTCGAGGATCGCGCAAGAACAAGCCGACCCAGAACAGCGCCGCGATGTAGATCGGGAAGAGCGTGTGGCTGAACAACGGGCTGTCGACGCGCACGTGACTCGCGATCGCGCCACCGAAGTAGCCAGTCAGCAGGACCGCGCCCAGCAGGGCCGTGCGCGGGATGAGGTAGAGCGCGGTGCACAGCAGCGCGATCGCACCGACGATGGGCAGCGCGTGGTCCGGCCAGCCGAGCGAGTTCGCCGCTTTGACCTCCGGCGGGATGAGGTCGAGGACCTTCGCGCCGCCGTCGAAGACCATGAAGAGGACGCCGAGGCTCGAGAGAACTCGTCCGGTCCAGAGCGCCGCGGAGGATCCACGGGTGCGCGGGGCAGCGGCCAGGTTCAGGCGGGTGTCGAGGGCGTCGGCGGTGATCGAGGTCATGGCTATCTCCTTGAAAACACTGGGATTCCCTGCGTGGGACATCCTCTCGGTTCATGGAGACGACGAACGGACCCAGCGCAGATCGACACGGCCTCGAACCTTTTTTCTACTCGGAGGCTCGCTCAGGCCAACTCCGCCGCCTCGCGCGCAACGCCTTCGAGTATGCGTGGCCAACCCGAGCCCATGCCCTCGTAGCCGCGCCGATCTTGCTCGCGAAAGCCGCTTTGCTCGAAGCGCAACAGAGTGCCTTGCCCGCTGGCGCTCAGCGTCCACGTGACGACGGTGCGCAAGCCACTGGTCGACTCGGTCCCGTCACCCCAGCTGTAGACGAGCTTCTCGTGCTCGATCAGCTCGAGCACCTCGCAGTGCGTGACGCCCGACCAGCCGGGCACCGGCCGCGCGTGAAACGTGAACTTGTGCCCGACCCGCGCAGCGAAGTCATTCTGCATCAGCCACTTGGCGATCAAGTCCGGGCGTGTGAGCGCAGCCCAGACGCGCTCCACGGGTTGGGGGATCAAACGCTCGAAGCTGAGCGGCGGTAGTAGTTTGTCTTGCGTCATGGTTCACCTCGTAAGCCGCTTTGCGCGGCTGGTCGTGTTGCGGTCGGGTTTGATTCGTCGGCGTGGTTGGGCGCCTTCGCGCCGCCGTGCCTGCTCGGCCTCGGCCTCCTCCGCGACCACGGCTTCGAGCGCATCCAGTCGTGCGGACCAAAACGCGGCGTATGAAGCCAGGAAGTCGCTCGCGGCTGCCAGCGGCGCGACCGTCAAGTGACAGACGTGCTCCCGCCCGCGCACCTCGCGCCGCAGCAGACCGGCCACCTCGAGCACCTTCACGTGCTTGGACACGGCTGCGAACGACATCTGATGCGGTGCCGCCAACTCGCCGATGCTCTGCGCCGACTCGGCCATGGCGTGCAGCATGAAACGTCGAGTCGGGTCGGAAAGCGCGTGAAACACGCGGTCGAGCTGGGCAGCCGGATATTCAACCATACGGTTTAATATCTCGACAGTGCGAATCGTTCAACCAAAAAGTTTAATAAACAGCTGTTGCAGGGACGAAACCCGCCCCCGAGCCGGCCGCTCCAGCTGGCATCGACGCGCCGCGCGTCGGTTGCGACTCCGCGCTGCACCCGCTCAGCCAGAGCGCGCACAGCGCTGAACACACAGCATGACCCCACGGCGAACACATGATGCCCCTCCCGGCGCGTGCTCGGTCCGCGCGCTCGCGTCGATCGAATCCACGCCTCTATGAACCCACCCGTCAAAATCCTTCACGGCGGCGAGGTAGGTACTTCGCGCCTGTTGCGCCTGTCCGTGCCAGACTATCGAGACCCTGACAGCAATGTCGCAATCGCCGGTGGCACGGCCGCTGAGGCCTACCTGCCGCTGATGGCGTCAGAATTGCAGTCAATGGCGGGTTCGTGTTGGAGATGCTGGCTGTGCGCGTGGGTGACCGTGGCGGAATGTCTGGATCCCGCGCAGCCAGCCCGCTCGGCGCGGTGGCGAGAGGTGTTGGAATGACTTGGCCTTTAGTCCGTACGTTCGCGACCTGCCTGCTGCTGACGGCGGCGGCGTGCTACGAGCAAGAATCCGCCACGCCGAGTGACGCCGGCACCCGGCGGATGCGCGACGCACGCCCGGACGAGGATCCGCAGGACTCCGATTCCGCGGTACCGGATGCAAGCGACGCGGTACCGGATGCAAGCGACACCGATGCTGCACCCGATGCGGCGCAGCCCGGCAATGCAGACGCCGCCCCAGGAGACGCGGGCGAGCCGGAGATACCCGAGGAGGACTTCAGCGACTGGCCAGAGATTCCGGACGAACCGATGCAGCCGCCTGTCGAGCTGCCGACGCCGAGTGCGGGCGCGTGTGCATTCGAACCGCGACCGAATCCGCCACTCACCGTCGCCAATCGCAAGTGCCCCGACGGCGTCGTTCACGGGTCGCTGACACTCACCAAGGCCTCCGAGATCAACGCCTTGTACGGGTGCGTGCGCGTGGAGGGGAACATGAGGGTGCGGCTCGAAGGTCCTTCGGACTTGAACGGCTTGCAGGCGCTGCACGTCATCGAGGGCGATCTCGTCTTCGAGGGCAAGTACTTCGACGAGGGCGGCTTCCACGGTGGCAACGCCGAGCTCACGAGCCTGAAGGGTCTCGAGAACCTGCGTTGCGTCGGTGGGGATCTGCGAATCGAGCAGGTCGATCGGAAGTACAGCCAGGCGCTCGATCTGTCCGCGCTTCGCGATCTCGTCGAGGTCGGTGGATCGCTGGATATCATTATCAGACACCCCGACGCCAAGATCGACACGTTCGCCTCGCTGCAACGCGTGTGGGGCGACGCAGCTGCAAACACCAGCTTCACTCCACCGCGGCTCCAAAGCGTGTACGGAGCTTGGAGCCGCGTCCCCATGGACGCGACACCCCCGAACGACGTGTACGTGGGCTGCAGCCCGAACCAGCAGCCTTGCCGCGATGGTGTGCTTGGTTGCGCGTACAAGGCGAATTCATCGGCCAAGCTTGCGGCGCTCGCGAAGTGTGAGCTCGCGCTACGCGATCTGGAGCTTACCGCTGAGGACGGCACCGGTCTTGCACCGCTGTCCAAGCTGCAGACGGTCCGCGGTCGTCTCAACATCGGGAGTGAACAGACTCCGGGGCTGCTGCAACACCTGACCGGTCTAGAGAGTTTGAAGCACGTCGGCGGTTGGCTCTGGATACGCAATCAACCCAACTTGCGAGACCTGCACGGCCTGTCGGCATTGATCAGTGCCAAGTGGATCGTCCTCGAGTGGTTGGGTCAGATCACCGATCTCAGCGGCTTGGAGCACGTCGAAACCGCGCCCGAAGAGCTGAGGCTCTCGCACAACGATGAGCTGAAGACGCTGACCGGACTGAACTTCACCGGCTCGCTAAAGAACATCGAGATCGCAGACAATGCGATGCTCACGAGCATCGCTGCCCTCACGAGCGTCAGTGGACGGATCGAAACGTTGTCACTGGTGCGCCTGCCTGCCCTGGAGAGTCTCGAGGGGCTTTCGAACGCTGTTGGGATCGGAGGGCTGTTCATCGGCGAGTGCGGCAGCTTGACCGAGCTCACGGCCCTGGCGCCATCCGTCACCGAGATCGGGCGGCTCAGCGTCTACGGCTGCCCGAAGCTCACGTCGCTCTCCGGCCTGGAACACCTCCAAAAGGCCGGCGAGCTGTCGGTCGCAGACTGCGATGGACTCCTGAACTTGACTGGTCTCGGCTCGCTACGCGAAGTGTCCGGGCCGCTCTCGCTGAGCTCCAACGACACCTTGCAAAGCCTCGACGGCGTGCCCGAGCTTCGAAAGGCCGGCAGCGTCGTCCTGGAGGCGAATCCCAAGCTCGCTCACATCGATGCTCTGGCATTGGTAGAGCAAACGTATCTGAGGCTCGTCGATTTGCCCGCGCTCGCCAGCCTCGAAGCGCTGACGAACGTCGGCATCAATCCTCTCTGGATCGAGAAGCTGCCCGCGCTGTCGAGCTTGAGCGGCCTCGAGCATACGCGAGCTGAGCTGTACGAGCTGGCGCTTCGGGACAACGCGTCGCTTACGGACATCTCGGTGCTCAGTCAGGTGCGAGACGTCTACTGGATCACGCTGAGCGGCAACGCAGCACTCACGACGCTCCACGGCCTCGAAGGCCTGACTACAGTCGGGGGAGGCGGGATCTTGATCAGGAACAATGCCGCGCTCAGCCAGGTGCGCGCGCTGAGCTCTCTGACCACGTACACGGGCGGACTGAACATCCAAGGCAATCTCGCGCTGCCGCAATGTGAGATCGACTGGCTCGCAGCGCGCCTACCCTTCGGCCTCGCGTCGGACAACAACGGCCCGCCTGGGACGTGTAGCCCCTGACGCTAGAAGTTCCTGAAATCCTGATCGTTGGTGGCTTTGCGCGGGCGGGCGTTCCAGGCCTGGCCGACCGCGACGGCTTGCGGCTGCGCCGCGAGGCGAGGCTTCGGCACGGACTGACCGTTGTCGGCATCGGCGCCGAGGCGGAAGAAGCCGACCTGCTGCATCAGCACTTCCGACTGCGCCGACAGCTCTTCGGCGGTCGACGACAGCTCCTCGGACGCGGCGGCGTTGCGCTGCGTGACCTGGTCGACCAGGATCATCGCCGTGTTCATCTCGCGCACCGAGTTCGACTGCTCGAGCGAGCTCGCCGCGACCTCCTGCACCAGCTCCGCGGTCTTGCGGATCGAAGGCACCAGCTGGCTGAGCTGCTGGCCGGCCTTCTCGGCGACGAGCACGCTGCCGGCCGCGACAGTGTTGATCTCCTTGGCCGCCTTCTGGCTGCGCTCGGCCAGCTTGCGCACCTCGGTCGCGACCACCGCGAAGCCACGACCGTGCTCGCCAGCGCGCGCCGCTTCGATCGCAGCGTTGAGCGCGAGCAGGTTCGTCATGTATGCGATCTCTTCGATGATCGTGACCTTCTCTGCGATCGTCTTCATTGCGTCGACGGTGGCGATCACGATCCTCGCGCTCTCCTCGGCGTCGTGAGCGCTGCGGCCGGCGATATCTTCGGTCTGGCGGCTGTTCTCGGCGTTGCTGCTGATCGAGGCGCTGAGCTCCTCCAGGCTCGCGGTCGTCTCTTCCACCGACGACGCCTGCGCGTTGGTGCCCTGCGAGAGCGCCTGGGCGCTGGCCGAGACCTGCTGCGCCGCGGAGTTCACTGCCGACGCACCATCTCGCACCTCGCTGATCGTCCGTGTCAGCGTCTGCACCATGCGCGCGAACGACAGCGCATGCATGTCGTGCTCGGAGCGCGGGCTCACCACCAGGGTGAAGTCGCCCGCCGCGAGCCGCTCCGCGTGCTTGGCCATCGAGTTGGTCGAGTCGACCACCTCACGCAGCGCGCGCAGCATCTGCGACATCTCGTCGTTGCCGCGGATGTCGAAGTCGATCTCGAGATCGCCGACCGCGAGCTGCTTCGCGGCCGAAGTCGCGATCGCGAGCGGACGCGTGATCGAGCGCACCAGGATCACGGCCATCAGCACCGCGGCCAGGAGGCCGACGATCAACAGTGCAAATGACGTCGTCACCGCGCTGCGGTTGAAGGCCTCGGTCTCCGACAGCAGATTCTCGACACGCGAGCGCTGGGTACCGTCGAGCACGCGCAGGGTCTTGGAGATCGCAGAGTACGACTGGTCCATCTCCGCCATGCGCGCGGCCGAGACGGTCGAGGCGGCCTGGGCTCCGACCGTGTCACCCTTGTGCTCGGCGGCTTCCTTCTGCGCAACTGCCTCGAATACAGCTTCGGCCTTGCGCATCATCTGCTCGAGGTCAGCCGACGTCGACTCGACGCCATCGCGCAATTCGGAGTCCTTCGCCACGTAGGCGCGCAGCTTTTGGCGCTGCTGGTCGAACTCGGTGCGATACGTGCGGAAGTTCGCGCGCTCCGTGCGGTGATCCCAGGTCGCGAGCACGTCGTTGCCGGGCGCATCGAGCTGCTGCAGCAGCGAGGCGTTGTCCTGCAGCAACTCGGCTTTCTTGAGCTCTTCGGCGACGAGGGTCTGCTTCTTACCCATCGTCGTCACGACCGAATAGACGAACGCCCACATCACCAGCAGCAACACGATCGTCGCACCGGATGTGATCCACAGTCTCTGTTTAATACTGAAGCCGTTCATACGCTGTCCTTGTTGGTCAGATACCGAGCTGTGTACTTCCGATGTCGACGCTTCATTTCACCTGCGCCGCGGCCAGCGCACTCGGAGCGATTCGCGAGAGCGGCACGACCGATTCCACCGCTCCGCATGCGACGGCTTCTTTGGGCATGCCGTAGACCACGCAGGATGCCTGGTCCTGCGCGATGGTGGCGGCGCCCGCCTGCCGCATCTCCAGCAACCCGGCCGCGCCGTCGTCGCCCATCCCGGTCATGATCACGCCGACTGCGTTGCTGCCCGCGACGGTCGCGACCGAGCGGAACAGCACGTCGACACTCGGCCGGTGACGGTTGACCGCCGGCCCGCTGCGCACTTGCACGGCGTAGCCATCCGCGCGGCGCACCACGACCAGGTGCTGGTTGCCGGGCGCGATCAGCGCGCATCCGGGCAGCACCGCATCTCCTTCGCGCGCCTCGCGCACCGAGATCTTGCAGGTCTCGTCCAGGCGCTGCGCGAACGCGGCCGTGAAGCCGGCTGGCATGTGCTGCACCACGACGATGCCCGGACAATCGGCCGGCATCGCGCTCAGCACCTGATACAACGCCGTGGTACCGCCGGTCGACGCACCCAGCGCGATGATGCGATCGGCGCGCGCCGAGTGCGAAGCGCGCGGACGCGGCTTGGGCAGCACCGCGTCGGCCGAGCGCTGCACCGCGTGCTTGTCGACCTCGGGGAGGTCGAGCCCGCCGCGCACGGTCACACGCGCGGCCGCTGCGCCCCGCACCATCTCCACCAACGTCACCGCTGATTCGTCCAGGAACTCCTTGAGCCCGAGATCCGGCTTACGCACCACATCGACCGCGCCGTACTCGAGCGCGCGCACGGCGACGTGGCTGTTCTGGCCCGAGAACGCCGAGCAGATCACCACCGGGATCGCGTGCTCGCCGCGGATCTTCCGCAGGAAGGTCAGCCCATCCATCTTCGGCATCTGCAGGTCGAGCAGGATCACGTCGGGCAGTGCTTCCTTCATCTTGCGCAACGCGATCAGCGCGTCCTGCGCGATCACTACTTCCATGTCCGGCTCGCGCGAGAAGATCGAGATCATCACCTGGCGCATCACCGCCGAGTCGTCGACCACGAGCACGCGAATCGGACGTGCGCTCATCGCGCTTCCTCATCGCTCAGGGCCTCGGGCTGCGTGCCAGCAGAGCTCGGCACGTAGACGCTGGGCGCGATCAGCGTCAACTTGCGCGTGACGTTGTGCAGGGTCTCGGAGTGGCCGACGAACAGGTGACCGCGCGCGTGCAGGCGCTCGAGCAGCCCGGTGATCACGCGAGCGCGCGAGCCGGCATCGAAGTAGATCAGCACGTTGCGGCAGAAGATCAGATCGAACTGACCGGGCAGCGGGATCGGCGGCTGGTTCAGGTTGATGCGCACGAAGCGCACCAACTCGCGCAGCTCGGGGCCGCAACGCAGCTCCCCCTCGCGCGCGCCGATCCCGCGCAACATGTAGCGCTTGCGCTCGCGCTCGGGGATCTCCTGGGCTTTGTCGATCGGCCAGGTGGCGTCCACGGCGTGATCCAGCGCGCGAGTGGAGATGTCGCTCGCGTACAGCTCGATCTCCCAACCCGCCTCGCGCGGAAACGCCGTCAGCAGACACATCGCCAGCGAGTACGGCTCCTCACCGGTCGAACAGGCCGCGCTCCACACTCGCAGGCGCTTGCCGCGCGTGCGTGCCCGCGCCTGCGCTGCCCACTCGGGGAACACTCGCTCGGTGAGGAATTGGAAGTGCTTGGGCTCGCGGAAGAAGTGCGTTTCGTTGGTGGTGATGCAGTCGAGCATGCGCACGCGCTCTTCCGAGTTGGCGCTGTCGAGCACGAGCTCGCAGTACTGCTCGTAGCTGCGCAGCCCGAGCTCGCGCAGCCGGCGCGCGAGCCGCGCCTCGACCAGCACGCGCTTGGCGTCGGGCAAGTGGATGCCCGCCTCGTCGTAGACGAGCTTGCGCAGCATGTGGAAATCCCGCATGCGCAGCGCGCGAACCTCGGGCACCGGCCAGAGGCGCTTCTGAGTCGGAGCCTCATCCATCCTGCGCGGCCTCCGCTTCGGGCAGGTCCGGAGGTAGCTCCACGCGCGCGTGCGCGACCTCCAGCGCCTCGGAAGACAGCGCGCGATCGATGTCGAGCAGCAGAATGAACTTATTGTCCGCGCGCCCCATGCCGAGGAGGTATTCGGGGCGCGCCAGGGTGCCGAACGTCGGTGTGGCCTCGATGTCGCCTTCGCCGAGCGCCACCGTTTGGTTGACCGAGTCCACCATCAACCCCATCACCGCGAGCTCGTCCTCGATCGCCACCTCGACCACCACCACACAGGTGAACTTGGTGATGGCGCACTCGGGCTGCCTGAACTGGATCGCGAGGTCAGCGACCGGTACCACGCTGCCGCGCAGGTTGATCACGCCGCGCACGCAAGGCGGAGCGGCTGGAACGCGCGTCAGCGCGCGGAACTGGAGGATCTCGCGTACGCGCAGGATCGGGACTCCATACTCCTCACCGGCGATGAAGAAGGTGAGGTAGTCGGTCGCGCGGTTCGGCTCCTGCGGGTTAGCGGGTCGGGGCATCGACGACTCTCCTTGCGGTGGACACGCCAGCACCGCGGGCTTCGGCCAGGCCGAGCAGCGCGGGTACATCGAGAATCAAAGCCACCTTGCCGTTGCCACTGATCGTCGAGCCGGCGACGGCGGGCACGTGGCGGAAGATCTTGCCGAGCGGCTTGATCACCGCCTGGTCTTGACCGAGTAGGTCGTCGACCGCGATGCCCGCCTGGCGATCGCCGTAGCGCACGATCGCGACGTGCTCGCGCGCGGGCGCCGGGCCGCCGATCGCGAACAGCTCGCGCAGACGCAGGTAGGGCAGCGGCTCACCTCGGAAGTTGAGCACGCCCGAACCGCCTTCGTGACGCACGTCCTCGCGCACGAGCCCCTGACACTCGGTCACGGCTTCGAGCGGGATCACGAACGTCTCGCCGCCGACGTCGACGAAGAAGCCGTCGATGATCGCGAGCGTGAGCGGCAGGCGCATGCTCACGCACGAACCCGCGCCTTCGACGCTGCTGATCGACACTGTTCCGCGCAGCGCCTCGATGTTGCGCCGCACCACGTCCATGCCCACGCCGCGACCCGACAGGCCAGTCTTCTCGGTGGCGGTCGAGAAGCCGGGCTGGAACACGTACTCGAACAGCGCCTCGTCGCTCAGGGCCTGCGCCTCGTCGGCTGCGAGACCAGCGCGCGCGGCGATCTTGCTGCGCTTGAAGCCGGCGCCGTCGTCGCGCAGCTCGATCACGATGTGGCTGGCTTCGCGCCGCGCGGCGAGCATGAGCTGGCCGACCCCCTCCTTGCCGACGCCCTCCCGCCGTTCCGGCGTCTCGATCCCGTGATCGAGCGCGTTGCGCAGCATGTGCATCACCGGTCCGCGCACGTGCTCGGCGACCGTGGTGTCGATCTCGACGTCCTCGCCTTCGATGGCGAGCTCGGCACGCTTGCCGTGCTCGAGCGCGAGGTCGCGCACCACGCGCTGGTACTGGCGGAAGATCGGCCCGAGCGGCACCAGCCGCGCGCTCATGATCTCGTCCTGCAGGTCGCGATAGAGCCGTTCCGCCTCCTGATGCGACTCGAGCGCGTCGCTGATCGCATCGGGTCCGCCGGCGGTCAGGTACGAGCGCAGCCGCCCGCGCGCGATCGAGAGCTCACCGCTCAGGCTGAGCATGCGATCGAGCTTGGCGGCGTCGATGCGCAGGGTATTGGCGTGCAGATCGCGCGGATTGATGGATTCGATCGGCCGCTGGCCCTTCTCGCGCGCGAAGCTCGCGGGCTCGCGCGGCGCGCTGCTGACGCCGAGCCGCAGCAGCAGGCGCGTGACGGTCGCGAACACGTCGTCGTGCTCGTTCCGCGGGCGTTCGTCACCCGCGACCGTCGCGGCCACCTCGATGCGTAGCGCGTCGAGCGTGGCGAGCAGCGCGCTGACCAGGTTCGCACTGACCGCGGCCGCGCCGGTACGCATGGCGTCGAGCGCGTCCTCGATCACGTTCGCGCGCGCGGCGATCGCGGTGAGCCCCACCGTGGCCGCGTTACCCTTCAAGGTGTGGGCCGCGCGGAACACACTCGCGAGCAGCGCTGCGTCTCGGGGACGCACCTCGATGGCGACCAGGCCCTGCTCCATCGCTGCGAGCTGCTCCTCGGCTTCCACGGAGAAGGTCTGCATCAGCAGGGCGTGGTCGAATTCCATGCGCTCCTACAGTTCCCAGAGCGTGACTTCGCCCGTGTCGGTGTTGAACACGATCTTGCGCCCGCGCGCGCCGCCCGTGTCGCCGCTCACCACGGGAATGCGAGCCTTCGCCAGCAGCTCGTTGGCGATCTCCAGGTTCTGCATGCCCACGTGCGAGCGACGTGGACGTCCGCCAGCGATCATCGTCGCGCCACCGAACAGCTTGGCGCGCACGTTGTCGAGCTCCGCACCCTGGCTCTGCAAGCCTTCGATCAGCAGTGGGATCGCGAGGTTGCCGAAGCGCCCGGGCATGTCTGCGTTCACGGTCCCGAACGGCAGCAGGAAGTGATTGATGCCTCCCACGGCATGGACATCGTCCCACAAACATACGCTGATGCAGGAACCGAGGATGGTCTTGACCGTGGTGGGCACACGAGTCGCGATCAGCTGCCCCGGCTGCAGGTACAGGGACTGGCGGCTGATGATCGTGCTGCTCGCCGTCCTCGGGGGCGCCGCGCGCTCTTCACGGCGCGCAATCATGTCGCTGCTCGCTGCCGATGCAGGCCGGAGCAGTACAGCGCCATCGCCGCGTGACTTCCCAGCAGCGAGAACAGCTCGCGGTCGACGTACGCGATCGACTGCTTCTGCGGGAGCATGCGGAAGATGGCGATCACACCGATCACATTGCCGTCCACCTTGAGCGGGATGCACGCGGTGAGGCTGGCGGGCGCCGCCGTCATGTTGTACGGCGGCTCGCACAGGAACATCTCGCCGCTGCGCGCGACCTTGGCGATCGGCGCGTCGTCGAGCGGAAGCTCCGCGTACGCCTGGCTGTCGAGGCCGAACGACGAGAGCAGCCGCAGCCGTTGCTCGCCGGGACGCAGCTCGAAGATCGCCAACTCCTCCGAGCCGATCAGGTTGATGATGATTTCCTGGATCACCTGCAACACCTCGCCGCGATCGATGCTGCCGTGCAGGCGATAGCTCGCGACGTACAGGTTGGCGAGGTTGTTGTTCTGCTGCTCGATCTCGGCGAACTCTTCGGAGAAGCGTCGGTTCTCGCTCTCCATCGCCGAGCTCAGCTGCTGCTGGCGCGCCTGCTGCGCCTGCAGCTTGGCGACGGTCTCGGTCAGCTCGAGCACCTGATCGGTTGCGCGCAGCCGCTCGTTCTCGAGGCGCAGGGTCAGCGCGCGCAAGCGCTCGTTCTCCTTCAGAGCGTCCTCGAGGAAGCGCTGGGTGTTCTGCAATACGCGCTCGACGTACTCGCGATGTTCCTGGCTGTCGTCTTTGTTGGTCATGGCCGTTCCGTGTTCACGGCTCGAGCAAGCTCCGCACCTTGGCCAGCAGCTCCGCGTTGTTGATCGGCTTGTTGACGTAGTCGTTGCAGCCGTTCTTGTAGCTGCTCTCGACCATCGCCTCTTCGCTGCGCGTCGTGACCATGATGATCGGAATCGCGCTGGTCGCCGGGCGCGCCCGCAGCGCGCGGCAGGTCTCGATCCCGTCCATCTTGGGCATGATCAGATCGAGCAGGATCAGATCTGGCTTCTCACTCACCGCCTTCTCGACGCCCTCGGCTCCGTCGTGGGCAACCACGATATCGTAGCCATTACTCGTCAGCACCATCTTCTCCATCATCAAGACGGTGTTGGAGTCGTCGACTAACAGAATCTTCTTGCGCGACATGGCAGTCCTTTCATCACGTGCACGCGGCCTAACACACGCGTACGCGTCGTCGGTCGTTGCCCCCACAGCGCCTTCGGTCACGAACTTCAGGACTTCGCGCTGGCGAATGGTGAACCCATCGAGCACGTGCTTGGCGATGGCTGGCGATAGACAAGTTTCGCCGCTCATGGCTGCGGCAGCAAGACTGGTAGCTCGTCTGTCGCAACATCTTTGCGCAGATAACCGCGTTGCGAGGAGGCCGGGAAACGACGGGATGAGCTCGCGATGGCGATTTCTAACCACCGGCCAATCCGGCTACGTCAATTCTGAGCAACGGTGGTTCCGCAGGACAGGCGATATACAACTTCGGGTACTGAACTCGACCTACAGAACACTCTGACGAACCGTTCGATGCACATCGAATTCGGTGCGCCTCAACCCGGGCCTTCGAATGAGGTCCGTTGGGCGACGAGCGCATCGTGCACGTGCTGAACGAATGAGCGCACCCGCGCATTGCGGCGCAGGTCGTGGTGCACGAGCAACCACAGTTGGCGCGCGGCGTCGGCGAAGCGCAACGGCAGCCGTTCCAGTGACTTCTCGCGCTCCCCCATATAGCAACCGAGCCAGCCGATACCCATCCCTTCGCGGATAGCTGCCAGCCTCGCCAAAAACGAGTTACTGCGGAAGGCGAGCCGACTCGGGTCCGCGTAACGATCGAAGACCTTTTCGATCGCGAAGCCGCTGACCTGAACGTCGCCCCGCACGATGGTGTGCTCGCGCAGGTCTTCCAAACACATCGGGCGCCCGTGTTCCTTCAAGTAGCTACGGCTGGCGTAGAGCGCGATGCCAACGCGCGAGATGGGCTTGGCGATGATGTCCCTGTCGAGGGGTTTCGCGCCGAAGCGGAGCGCCACGTCGGCCTGATGCCGCGTCAGATCCATGAAGCTGGTGCGGATGTCGACTTCGATGCTGACCTTGGGGTGCAGCTTACGATAGTCGCGCAGGATCGGCGACAGCACGGCAATCGCGAGATCGTCGACTGTCGCCACGCGCACGCTGCCCTGAAGACTGTCGTCGCGCGCGATGACCTTGCGCTGCAGCGCGATCGACTGTTCTTCCATCGCCAAGACGTGTGCGAACAGCTCCTCGCCGGCGGCGGTGAGCGAGTAGCCCCGCTGGCTGCGATCGAACAGGCGCGTGCGCAAGCCGGCTTCAAGCTTCCCGATGCGGCGCTGCACCGTGGAGGCGTCCACGCGCAACGCCTCTCCAGCAGCGGCCAACGTCGCACCCCGTGCGACCGCCAGGAAGATCTCGAGGTCGCTCCACTCGAACCGTCTTGCATTCATGCAAGATCATGCTGCGTTGCTACCCATGTTCTTGCAAGAGGCGCTCGGCCATAGTGGCGCTTGGAGGGCCCGATATGCAGCTCTACGTGAATATGGCAGCGACGACCTCGCGCGCGGTGCTGGCGTTTTGTCATGCGGCCGGCGTCGCGCTCGAGATCAAGCACGTCGATATCCTGCGCGGCGAGCAGCACGCGCCGGCGTTCGCCGCGCTCAATCCCAATCGACTGGTGCCCGTGCTGGTCGACGACGGCTTCGTGCTGACCGAATCGTCGGCGATCTTGCGGTACCTGGCGTGCCGGTCGCGATCGCCGCTCTACCCCGACGATCTGCAGACACGCGCCCGCATCGACGAGCGCATGGCGTGGTTCGAGGCGAACTTTTTCAAGGACTTCGGCTACCAGTACGTGTACCCACAGCTCTTGCCCCATCACGCGCGCAGCTCGCCGGAAGGCACGCGCAGCGCGATCGAGTGGGGGCGCGTCAAGTCGCGCGCCTGGCTGCAGGTGCTCGACGAACACCTGCTGGGCGGCAGCGGGTGGCTCGTGGGCGGTGCGCTGAGCATCGCGGACTTCTTCTGCGCGTCGATCCTCAGTCTCGGCGAGCTCGTCGGCTGCCGGCTCGACGACTACCCGAACGTGCAGCGCTGGTATGCGCAGGTGACCGAGCTGCCGAGCTGGCGCGACGTCAATGGAACGTTTCGCGACTTCGCGGGGTCGTTGCGAGTGGGCGAGTTCGTGAGGCTGTGATGAGCCAGCAGATCCACCACGACGGGCTGGGCGGCAGCATCACGATCCTGGAGCATGGGGATGCGGTCGCGCCGATGCGTTTTCGCATGTGCATGCCGCGCGGCTTCGGGCCCCCCGCGGCGGAGCGCCACCCCCGGCAGCGCGAAGAGTTTCGCGTGCTGCGTGGCACGCTCGACCTCGGCATCATCGACGGCGCGCGCGTTCTGCTGCGTGCCGGCGACACGTTCAGCCTGCCGGCAGGCAAGTACCATCGACCGCTCAACGGCGGCGACGACGAGCTCGAGTTCGAGGCGACGCTCACGCCAGGCCTGGATGCTGCCGAGATGTTCGCGTCGCTGTACGCGGCGACGCGCGAACACGCGGGCATCGCGCGCTTCGTGCAGGTGGCAGGAGTGTTTCAGCGCCACTCGGCGACGCTCACCTTCGCCTGGCCCGTGCAACTCGTGATGCGCTTCGCGAGCACGCTTTTCGGGCCAGCACGCTCGGCGCTGAGCACGTAAGAGCTCTTCGGCTCACAGCCGGGTCAATGTGGATGCATGCAGTGCAGTACGCGTTCGTCGATGACCCGCTGCGCGCGCAGTCGAGCTCCGGTAGCATGTGCTTGCTAGCGACTGCGCGTGAAAGTAATTTTGGCTCGAACAGTGATGCATCGCGATCCAGAGGAAGACATGACTGATGTCCCGGACGACGACCTTCTGGTCGCCAATCAACGGCTGATGACGGCGTTTCAAGCGTGGGGGATCGCAACCATCACCGTGGCAGAGGATTGAGCAGATGGCGCCGCGCGAGTCACACCTCGAAGTTGCCGAGCGCGTGGCCGGGATGTCTGGCGTGACCGGTGTCGTGCTCGGGGGCTCGCGCGCGTCCAGCAGAGCGCGTCCCGACAGCGACTGGGATCTGGGCGTGTACTATCGCGGGTCGCTCGACCTGTCGGCGTTGCGCGAGCTCGGCACAGTGCATCCACCCGGTTCCTGGGGCCGCATCATGAACGGCGGCGCGTGGCTCTCGATCGATGGAGTGAAGGTCGACGTGCTCTTGCGCGACCTGGATTTCATCGAGAGCGTCACAGCGCGCGCCGAGCAGCATGGCACGTTCGACATCGATCAGCTGCTTGGCTACGTCGCCGGCGCACCGACCTACATGCTGATGGGGGAGTGCGCGCTGGCGCTACCGCTCGTGGGGAACGCACCGCCGCAGCCGGAATATCCGCGCAAGCTGTCCGAGTTGGCGCCCGTGCGCTGGCGGATATGCGCGCGTTTCAGCCTAGACTACGCGTACCAGCACGCACGGCGCGGCGACGCCCTGGGCACGCTGGCGCAGGGGGCCACGGCCGCGCTCGATGAAGCGCACGCGCGCATGTGCGAGCGTCGGCAATGGGTCATGAACGAAAAGGGACTAATCGAGCGCGCCGGCCTACAGGACGTGCAGGCGCGCTTGACAGGCCTGCCGCGGACGGCGGCGGGCCTCACGCGCTGGGTGGGTGAGCTGAGCGACGTTCTCGGGCTAGCAACCGCCTAAGGTGCGGCAGACCACCCCGGTCCTCGCGTAGGCCTCGGCTACAGAACGGACTCACCCCAGCGCTTCACCCGCCCGAAGGCCACCCCAGTGCTCGCGTGCGCCTCGGCTGGAGAAGGGATTTGCCGAGGAAGGCTGAGCTAGCTCAGCCTTCCTCCAAGAACGCTTCTCCCGCTAGAAAGCGACGGCGAAGCCGGCGATGTAGAGCGGGAGAAGGGATTCGAACCCTCGACGTCAACCTTGGCAAGGTTGCACTCTACCACTGAGTTACTCCCGCAGGACTTTGGGGACAGGCTGGATAGACCACCCTCCTCCCTCTGTCAAGCAACACCCGCACCCCCAGCCTACTGTGGCCGGATCCCGTCCGCCGGCAGCAGCCGAGCCGCCCAGAAGCTGGGGATCAACGTCGCCGTCACGCAAATACCCAGCGCGATCACCACCGTGATCATGAACTCGGTGACGCTGGTGCGAATCGGCAGGTGGTCGATCAGGTACACCTTTGGGTCCAAAGGAAACCGGAAGTAGTTGAGGTACCCGCAGATCGCCCCGCCGATCGCCAGCCCGATGCTGGTTCCAACCACGCCGATCGCCGCGCCCTGGACCATGAAGATCCTCAAGATCGCCAGGTCGGTCGCCCCCATCGCTTTCAGGATGGCGATCTCCCTGCGCTTCTCGAGCACGATCATGATCAGCGTCGCCACCACGTTGAACGCCGCCACGAGCACGATGGTGGCGATCACGAGGATCAGCATGACCTTCTGGACTTCGAGCGCCGTGAAGAGGTTGTGGTTGAGCTCGCGCCAATCCATCGTGCGAAACGGTCCGCCGCCCAGGTCTCGTTCGAGCCGCACCGCGACTTCGCCGCTCTTGTCGATATCGTGGAGGCTCATCTCCACGCCGACGACCGTGTCTCCCTGGTCCTGGAACGCCTGCGCTTCGTACAGGTCCACGTAGACGAGTTTGCTGTCGTACTCCTGGAAGCCGGCCTGGAAGATGCCGATCACCCGGAAGTCTCGGCTCTTCGGCGCCGTGGCTTCGGACGAGACGAGGCTGGTATCGATGCCGCTCAGCGGCGAGATGATCTTGACTCGGTCACCGAGGGCGACTTCGAGCTCATGCGCGAGGGTGACCCCCAGGACGACCCCGGGTAGGTCTTCGTCGTCCTTTTGATCCGGTGCCTTCTCCGTGCTGGCTTCGATCCACTGATTCTCGAGCTCGTCGCTGGGCAAATCGGCCAGCGGCTCGTCCGCCAGCGCCGCTTCCATCTCCGCCGGCGTGGGGACGTCGACGCGCGGCAGGTCTGCCGCCGGCGGCGGCACGACGGGATCGGGCTCGGGGCTGGGCGCCTCGGCCTTGGGGTTGGCGCCGCTGAGCTCGTTCTCTTTCTCCGCCAGGCCGGTGAGGTAGGCGTCGAGGTCGTCGTGTTCTTTGACCGGTACGCCGCGGTCGAGGTCTTCCGGCCTGACCTGCGGCGCCGCGCCCGGCCGCCGGAGGCCCTCGAGTGAACCGGAGACGAGCTGGCCCGGGAGGTCGAGGACCGTGGGCATGAGCTTGGGGTCGACGCCTTTGACCAGGACGCCGCTGAGGCGGTCGCCCTTGGCGAGCATCATCTCATTGATGATGAAGGGGGCCGCCCCGGAGACTTCGGGCATGCGCATGGCCCGGGCGACTACGTCTCGGTACTCGTCGAAGTTCAGGCCGTACTTGAGCACCAGGACGTGCGCATTGACGCCCAGGACCTTGTCGCGGAACTCGCGCTGGAAGCCTGACGTAATCGAGGTGACCGCCAGCAGGGCCGCCACTCCCAGCGCCACGCCGGTGATGGCGATCACCGAGATGACGGAGATGCTCGCGCGCTTCTTGCTGCGCAGGTAACGCAATCCGACGTCGAGGGCGTATCCGATCACGTAGGGCCGGCGGCCATGTACCACGCCCAGACCGGCGGCGCCAAACGCACATCGATCGGAAATGAAACGCGATCTCGGGAGGCTTCTGGATTATTGTCGGGCCCCGCGATGCGTTCCAAGCCGTACCCGCTCGAGGCCGCCCGAAAGCTGCGCGCACAGGCGCAGGATGTGGCAGTGCTCGAGCTGCAGGCCGCCCGCAGTCGGCTCTCGGCCGCCCAGGCAGAGCAGGCCCGCCTGGCAGCCGCCGTGGCAGAGCTGGGGGAGCGCCGGCGCGAGCAGCCCGCCGCTGCCAGCGGCGCGGAGCTGGCCC
>DATEOF010000488.1:0-30768 GCA_035274465.1 Polyangiales bacterium | reverse complement strand
TGCGTAAGTGCCGGGGCGAAATGGTTCACTGAACGCACCACCTGCGAGGGTTCGGCGTATTGAGTGGCACCCTCCGAATCGGGTAACGTGGCGACTGCTTAGGCTGACTGCCGCGGGGGCGGCACCGTAACGGAAACGCGCAGCATGGCTTGGGGGAAGAACGAGCGTGCGGAGGAAGCGTGCGACGGAAGCATCGGCAGCAGCAGGCCTGGGTGGGGCGTGACGGGGCGGATCGAGTTTGAGATTTTCTGAGTCGTGACGGCGTTGCGCTGCCGGATGAACTCGGAACGACGTGCGCTTGACTTGTGGACCGCCGGCGACGAGACGCAGCTGCGTGCAAGCGTGGCTACTTTCGCGGAGTTCGGATGAGTATTGGCAAAACGCTGTTAGTCATCGAGGACGACACAGAAAACCGCGAAGCGGTTGCCAAAGTGCTCAGGGGTGCCGGGCACGAGGTACTCGCAGCCGCGACCGGACGGGACGGGCTCAAGCTGCTGCACGGGGGCGCGCATCCGGACCTCATCCTGTTGGACTTTTGGTTGCCGGACATGACGGGCCACGCCTTCCTCGAAGCCAAGGCGCGATGGCCTGCGGGGATCCATTCGCCCGTCTTGCTGGTCACGGGCGACGACGCCTGGATCGACGAGCAACGTGATCTCGAGCAGTTGGGCGTGGTCGGCCTGCTCGCCAAGCCGCTCGAAGCCGCAGAGCTGCTGAGCGCGGTCGAGCGCGAATACAATATCAAGCTGCCATCGCGCATACCCGAGGGGCCGCGCTCGGACGCCGAGCTTGCGACTCAGGCTTCGCCCGGCGTGGAGAAGCAAGCGCGGCGCTTCGCGGATCTGCTCAGCCGGGCCAGTGAAATCCTGGCGCATGGCTCGGAGATCGAGCTCGCGCTGCGCGAGCTGTTGCGGCAGATCGTGCCCGGGCTCGCGGATTGGTGCGTGGTCCATCGCCTCGAGGCAGGGCGCGTGTCGGCCTTGGTCTCGGCGCACGACAGCTCCGAGCTCGAGCAGAAGCTGCGCGCGCTGCTCGCGCGCGACAGCCGGCTCGTACGCAGCGTCGACGACGTGCTCAAGAACGGGGTAGGGGAGCTGCACACGGAGATCTCGAGCGAGCAGCTCGCAGCGCTCGCGGTGGAACCTTCGGATCGTGCTGTGCTCGCGGAGCTCGGGCTGGGCTCGGCGTTGATCGTGCCGGTGATCGCGCATCGGCAGGTGTTCGGCTGCATGATGTGGGCGTCGCGTGGAGCTCGGCGCTACGGCATGCGTCACCTCGAGACCGCGACCGACCTGGGCCACCGCCTGGCGTTGACGCTGGACAACGATCAGCTGCGCAAGGCCTCGCAGCGTGCGGTGCGCGCGCGCGAGGAGTTGTTGGCCATCGTCTCACACGACCTGCGCACGCCGCTGAGTGCGATCGCGACCACGGCGTCGAACCTGCTACGCGGCGCGCCCGCAGAGATGCTGGCGCGCGACGCCGCGACCATCCTCAGCAATTCGCGGCGCATGGAGCGCATGATCCGCGACCTGCTCGACTTCTCGCAGCTCGAGGCGGGCAGCCTGCGCGTGGAGCTGCGGCGCGAGAACCTGGCGCAGCTGGTGCGCCACGCGGTCGAGTCCGCGCGGCCGATGGCAGCGCGCCACAGCCTGCTGGTGGACGTCACCGAGGACGCCAAGGACCTCGAGGTCCTGTGCGATCGCGAGCGCATCTTCCAGGTGCTGTCGAACCTGGTCGGCAACGCGGTCAAGTACACCGAGGTGCAAGGCCGGATCAAAGTCCGGCTCTCGCGCTTGCCGGCCGAGGCGATGGTCTCGGTCGTGGACAGCGGGCGCGGCATCGCGCAGGACGAGCTACCCGCGCTGTTCGATCGCTACTTCCAGGGTCAGACCCGGCCGGTGGTGCGCGGCTCGAGCGGAGCCGGGCTGGGCCTGTACATCGCGCGCGGGCTGATCGAAGCGCACGGCGGCAGGATGTGGGCGGAGAGCACGCCCGACGCGGGCAGCACGTTCTGCTTCACGCTGCCGCCCTGCGAGCAACTGCCCGAGGCCGACAGCGCAGTGGCGCGGCCGATCCTGCTGGTCGACGACGACGTGGCCTTCCGCCGCGAGCTGAAGGAGATCCTGATCGAGCACGGTTACATCGTGGAGACGGCGGACAACGGCTGGCAGGCCTGGGCCTATCTGCAGGCCAACCCGCCGCCCGCGCTGATCCTGCTCGATCTGATGATGCCGGTGATGGACGGCTGGGAGCTGCACGCCGCGCTCAAGTCGCACGCCGAGCTGTCCTCGGTGCCGGTGGTGGTGCTCTCGTGCTTCGATCGCTACCGCATCGAGCCTTCGCTGAGCGACATCCACGGCTACATCGAGAAGCCGATCCGCACCGCGCAGCTGATGAACGTCGTCAGCCAACACGTGTCGCGCTCCGAGCGCTCCATCCTGCCGCCTGCGCCGCGACGTGCGGCCAACGAGCTATTGCCCTAGGAGCAGGAGATGCCGGGCGGTCTAGCGGAGTTCTTTGCATCGGACACATATTTGCCTGGCGCACAGTGCTACCACTGGCAGGGGCTGTTGCTCTGGACGCAGGTGATCAGCAACACGCTGATCGGCATCTCGTTCCTCGCCATCGCGCTGACGCTGACGGTGCTGCGCATGCGGGCGGCGTCGATGCCGTTCAAGCGCACGAGCTTCGCCTTCGGCACGTTCATCGTGTGCTGCGCGCTGTCGCACTTCGCGCTGGTGTTCGTGACCTTCACGCCACTGCACGGCATCGACGCGCTATTGCGAGCGGTCACCGCGCTGGCCTCGCTGGGCACGGTGTTCTTGCTGCCGCGCCTGGTGCCGCGCGCGCTGTCGTTGACGCGCGGAGCGGCGGCGGCCCGGCGCCGCGGCATCGAGCTGGAGGCTGCCGTCGAGGGCCTCGAGCGCATGTACGAGACGACCAAGGAACTCGAGCGCATCAAGACGCAGTTCTTCGCCAACGTCAGCCACGAGCTGCGTACGCCGCTGACGCTGATCCTCGGGCCCACCGAGCGCTTGCTGGCGGCGCCGAATCTGCGCGACGAGCAACGGCGCGATCTGGCTTTGGTCACGCGCAACGCGCGCATGTTACTGCGCCAGGTGAACGACCTGCTCGACGTCTCGCGGCTCGAGGCGGGCAGGCTCGAGCTGCGCTACAGCCGCACCGATCTGGCCAAGCTCGTACAGCTGACGGCGGCGCACTTCGACGCCCTGGCGCGCGAGCGCAACCTGCGCTTCTCGACCGAGGCGCCCGAGGGCTTGCTGGCCGAGATCGACGCGGACCTGGTGCAGCGCGTGCTGTTGAACCTGGTGTCGAACGCCTTCAAGTTCACACCCGAGTCGGGCGTGATCCGGGTCAGCGTGCGTGACGCCCACGGCGGCAGGGCGCTGATCGAGGTCGCGGACAACGGCGCCGGCGTGCCGGCCGAGCAGCGCGAGCTGATCTTCGAGCGCTTCCGACAGGCGGACGGCAGCGCCACGCGCCGCTTCGGCGGTGCGGGTTTGGGCCTGGCGATCGCCAAGGACTTCGTCGAGTTGCACGGCGGCACGCTCGATGTGAGCGACGCGCCGGAGGGCGGCGCGCTGTTCGTGGTCGAGTTGCCGATGCGTGCACCCGAAGGCGCGACGGTGCGCGAGACGCCGAGCGAGCGGCCTTCGCTGCCGCCGCCGGAGGCCAGCCAGCTGGCGCTCGACGAGCTGTGGTCGCGCGCGCATTCGGGCGATTCGCTCGCGCCCGCGCCGGCGGCGGAGCGGCCGCTGGTGCTGGTGGTGGAAGACAACCTGGAGATGAACCGCTTCGTCTGCCAGACGCTCTCGATGGACTACCGCACGGAGCCCGCGCTCGACGGCCGCCAGGGGCTGGAGAAGGCGCTGCGCTTGATGCCCGACGTGATCGTCAGCGACCTGATGATGCCCGGCATGAGCGGCGATCAGCTGGTGCAGGCGATCCGCAATTCGCCCGAGCTGATCGAGGTGCCGATCTTGCTGCTGACGGCCAAGACCGACGAGACGCTGCGCACGCGCATGCTGCGCGAAGGCGCTCAGGACTACGTCATGAAGCCGTTCGCGGCGGACGAGCTGCGCGCGCGGGTTTCGAACCTGGTCACGGTCAAGCGGACGCGGCAGTTGCTGCAGAAGGAGCTGGGCAGCGAGGTCCACGACGTCGAGCTGCTGGCGCGCGAGGTCACGCAGCAGAAGCGCGAGCTGCAGAACGCGATGGACTCGATGCGCGTGGCGCGGCAGCACGCCGAGCAGCAGAGCCGCTTGAAGAGTGGGTTCTTGGGCATGATGTCGCACGAGTTGCGGACGCCGCTGGCGGCGCTGCAGCTGCAGCTCGAGCGCTTGCTCCGCACCGGGCAGCACGAGTTGCCCCCGGACAAGCAGGCGCTGGTGCGGCGCATGTCGGCGTCTATCGGTCGGGTGCACGCGTTGATCGAGGGGTTGTTGCAGTACGCGCGCATCGAGAGCGGGCGCTTCAATGCACGCGCTGAGACGGTGGACGTCGCGCGCCTGGCGCAGGAAGTGCTCGACGAGCTGCAGATGCTGGCAGACGACAAGGGCGTGGTGCTGAAGCTGAACGTCGAAGATACGGCGGCTGACTTCGAGAGCGACACCAGCCTGGTGCGCTTGATCCTGCTGAATTTGATCGACAACGGCTTGCGCTCGACCGAGCACGGGCAGGTGCGGATCACGATCCGCTTCGACGAGCGTTCGTGCCGGCTGACCGTGGCCGATACCGGGCCGGGGATTCCGCGCGAGCAGCAGAGCCGGCTGTTCGCCTCGTTCGACGACGAGACCGCCCGGCACAAGCAATTGCCCGGCACGGGATTGTCACTTGCGCTGGTTCGAGAGCTGGTGACCGCACTCGGTGGCTCGATCACTGTGAGCTCCAAGGTGGGGCACGGCACGAAGTTTTCCGTTCGATTGCCGCATCGCAGCGGGACGGCGGCGCTGCCGGTAGCGGCGGAAGCACGGCATCAACCACACTAGAGGCGTTGACAGCAGGTCGCGCTCAGTTTGAGATCCGCGCAAGGTAATGCGCGCCGATCTCCGAGGCTGGCTGATTTTGAGCGTCGGTCTTGCCGCGTGCGGCGGCGGCGAGGGCGTGCCGCGTTTGGCTGGGGTCGTGACCGCGCCCGAGGCCGCAGCTGGCAGCGGCGCGGGTCTCGGCGACGGCAAGGGCATCGACCTGGCGCACCTGTGGATCGGCGAGCCGCGGCCGATCGGGCCGCTGGTCGGAGCCAACGCGCAGCTGGCGCCGGCCGGGGTGCGGGTGAGCGGCAGCGATCTGGGCTGGACGTTCGCGCATCGCGGGCGCTTGATCGCGCTGTTCGGCGATACGGTGCCTTACCCCAACTTCTACTGCGATGCGCCGCCTCCGTTCGAGGATGACACCGTCGGCAGCCTGCCTGCGGTCTACGCCGGCGGCGTGCCGCGGCTCGAGTTCGTGACCCGCGGCGCCGGGTCGAGTGATGCCGCGTGGCTGCGGGTGATCAAGCGCGGAGCACCTCTGTCCATGGGTGCGTTCAAGACGCCGCTGACCGGCTGGAGCGACGGCGAGCACGTGTTCGCGTTGTTCGGTCGGGTGGAGTCCAGCCGTTGCTCCGAGGACTGCGAGGCCTCGGGCCTGTCGTGCGCGGAGACGCTGGGCACGTGCGAGGGTAGCGCGCGGTCATGCAATACGGCTGCAGCCGACAGCGGCTGCGGCTCGCGCAAGTGTGTGCCGGCGGACCCGGGGTTTTGCATCGATCCCACCGCGGCCACGTACACGGGCAGCGGCAGCGAGGCGGCATCGATCGCTCGCGACACGGAGCTCGGCATGCAGCGCGAGTCCGAGCCCGCGACGTTCGACTCGGTGTTCACGCTGCGCAGCAAGAAGTTCCACAACCCGACCGCGCGCACGGTTCGCGCCTTCGGCTACGGCCTCGCGGGCAACGACTACGCGCCAGGCTACGGGCAGCTGTTCCTCTGGGGCCGGCCAGGCTTCTCCACGCCGCGCGGGCGTGGACAGCTGTACCTGTTGACGCATGCGCTCCCGCTCTCGGTGCAGGGCGGTGCGCTCGACTGGCGGCCGCAGTACTTCGCGGGTGTCGACCCGACCAGCAACGCGCCGCGCTGGAGCGAGGATCCGCGCGAGTCCTTACCGATCGCGCTGGATGGCAACGTGAATGGCGATCCGACCGAGGAGGTCGGCCTGGTCGAGCAGATGGCAATCAGCTGGCTCGGGCCTCCGCTGCGCAAGTGGATCATGTTGTACGCGGGCGGGCCCGATTCGGGCATGCGCGAGTCGGGAACCCCGAGCTCGCCGCGGGCGGGCGCGATCCTGATGCGCTTTGCCGATCAGCCCTGGGGCCCGTGGAGCGCAGCGCGCGTGCACATGTCCCCCGGCGACGCCAGCCTGTCCGGCAGCGCGAGCGGCCCGGGCGGCATCCTGTACAACGCCGCGTGCTCGGATCGGCCCGGACGCAGCTGCGCGCGCAGCGATCAGATCCGAGCCCTGGATACCACCTCGGGCGACTGCACGACCTCACGCGCGCAGCGCGACATGGGCTACTTCTACGGCGCCAACGTCATCGACGCGTATACCCGCGGTAGCGCGCAGCAGCTGACGATGTACTGGAACGTCTCCACCTGGAACCCGTACGGCGTCACGCTGCTGGCAACCGAGTTCGAAGTACGCTAGCGCAGGTCGATCGCGAGCCCCACCAGCGGCGCGGAGCCGTTCGCGCCGATCTGATTGTCGATGGTGTTGTAGGGTGTGGCGCGGCCGGTGCCGAGATCGATGCTGTAGAGCTCGGACTGCGGGCGCGTGGTCTGGATCGCTGCCAGCGCGAGGCCGTTGTGGCCGCCGACGATGTCGAAGCCGATGTCGCCCTGCGCGTCCACGCCGAGCATACCCACGCCCGTCAACGTGCCTTCGTTCGGAGACGGCGCACCGAGCGTGCCGCCTTGCAGGAACAGGTAGTCGCGCTCGGAGTCGATCACGTAGAGCGTGGTCGCCGTGCTGCCCGCGTAGTTGTTGCTGTAGGCGGTGGCCACGATCGCGGGATCGCCCGGGTTGAGCGGCGCGTCGCGGAACGCGTTGCCCGCCTGCAGCATGTCGCGCGCCGAGGGGACGATGCGCCGGTTCTGCGCGTCGCTGTCGACCAGGCGGAGCAAGTCCGCGACCGGATTGAAGTCGAGCCCGTACATGCCGGCGCCGAAGTTGCCGAGCATGGCGTCGCCGCCGCTGGCAGCTGCGAGCATCGCGACCGAGGTCAAAGTACCGCTCATCCAGTCGAGCGCATACAGCCGGCCGCTGCTGCCGACCGCGTAGGGCTTGCCATCGAGCGGCCGGAAGTCGACGCCCAGCAGGCGCTCGCCCGGTTGCAAGCCGCCCAGGGCCACGTCGGCGAGCGGCGACGAAGGCGTGCCGAGGTTGAACATCAGCAGCCGTCCATCGCCGGTCAGTCCCAGGCCGCGTGCCATCGGGTCGCTTGCGAGCGTGAACGAGCGCAGCGCCTCGCCTCCGCCGACGGTCGCGTTGGCCACACCGATCGGCAGGCTGGCTCCACCCGTGGTCAGGTTGATTGTGTACAGCGTGGAGGTCGTGGCCGAGCCCAGCGCGAGCACCGCCCAGGCCATGCCGGTTCGACCGTCGATGTCGAAGCCGTGCACGTGGACGTCCATCAGGCCGAGCGGACCGATCGCGCGCACCACGCCGCAGTTGGGGTTGCCCGCGTCGAGCTCGGGCGCACACACCCCGCCGCTGGCTGGTTCACTGCCAATGCGCACCAGGCCCTGCGCGCTGCTCAGCGCGAACAAAGTCGTCGACTTCGCGCCGCCGAAGCTGTTGGTGTAGGCGGCTTCCACGGCGCCCAGGTCCATCACGCCGCTGAGGGCAGCATCGCTGGTGGTCGCGCCGGTAGTGGGCTGGATCCTTAGGTTCTGTCCGCCATCGCCGAGCACGCGCAAGCGATCGGCGACGGGGTTCCAGCCGAGGCCGAGCTGCGTGCCGGCGAGCTTGCCGAACGGCTCGCTGGTGTCCGCTGCGTCTGCTGCGAGCGTGCTGACCAGCCGAGCCTCCGCCCCGGGCAGCATCAGCGTGTAGAGCTTGCCGCTGTCTGCGAGGCCGTAGAGCTTGCCGTCGGCGGGACGCACGTCGATGCCGAGCAGCTTCTCGCCTGCCGCGAGCCCCGTCACCCCCGCGCTGCTACACAACTTGCCCGGCGCGCCGCGGTTGAACGTGATCAACTTGTCGCCCGTGGTCAGGCCCGCGAACTCGCCCGGCTTCTGCGCCACCGCAGCCGTTGGCGTCGGGGCTCCGAGCCCGATGAGCTGCTCGTCCTCGTCGAGCGCGAGGCTGCGTGGATTCTTCGCCGCGCCCGAGCTCAGGTCGACATCGAGCAGGGTCGTGGCCCCGTTCTCGAGCACCGCCACGAAGCCGCGGTCGCTGCCGTCGTCGGCCGTCTGGATCTCGAACGCCGACACTTCGTCGAAGCTCTCGGTCAGGCCGCCGATCATCGACAGCGTGCCGTTGTTGGGCGGATCCTGCAGCAGCAAGCTGCGCGACATCGCGTCGATGACCAGCAGGCGCGTGCGACACGTGTTCGCGAAGCTCTGCGTGTACGCGGCCGCAGTCAGCGGACGTCCGACCGGCATGTCCGTCGTGGTGTTGCCGTTCGCCGGGTCGATGCGCAGGTTCTCGCTGCTGTCGCTGACCACGCGCAGCCGATCGACCACCGGGTTCCAGTCGACACCGAAGCGCTTGCCCGCGAGCGCAGTGAACGGCGAGCTCATGTCCGCGGGATCGGCGCGCAGCGTGGCCTCGAGCGACGCCGTGCCGATCTCGGTATCCACCGAGTACAGCTTGCCGCTCGCGCTCAGCGCATACAGCCGCCCGTTCGCCGGACGCACGTCCGCGCCCACGATGCGCTCGCCTTCGGCCATGCCCGTGATGGCAACCGCGCGCTGGATCGCACCGCTCGCACGCTCGAAGCGGATCAGCCGGTTGCGCGTGGTCACACCGAAGCTATCTGCCCTGGCTTTGCTCGGTGGGTTCATCCCCGTCTCCTTCGGGGTGCGCTCGCCATCCGGGTTCATCGTCGGGTTCTTGTTCTCGCCTGGCGGCGGCTGCGGCTCCTTGCCCGCGTCGCGCATCGGCGGCGGCGGCTCGGGCGGGACATCGGCGAATCCGGCGTCCCTGCCGCCGTCAGCAGCACGGTCGTCGTCCTGACGACGTGTGTCGCGTGGGCTCTCGCAGCCCACCAGACACGCGACCAGACAAAACGACGTCCACCAGAGCTCCACGGGCTGCCGTTGCATGACGAGTCCTCCAGGCCAAGCGCGCCCATCGCCTGCGTTCACACCCACGCAGGAGTCAGGTCGGTGCGGTACACAGAGCCGTACGTGAGAGGTCGCCGATCGGTTCGGCAGTTCGCCACGGCTGTGCGTCTTTGCGTACCCACGAACGCTGGGACCCGGGTGCTAAACTGGACACTGCGCTCGCATGTTGGATCGACTGCCTGCTTTGGTCGGTGTGCTGCCTCCGTTCTTGATGCTGTGGTACGCCGAGCGCTTCGAGCGCCGCGTGCGTGAGCCGCACAAGAACTGGCGCTACCGCGTGCTCGTGGCTGCCGGCCTGTCCTGTGTGCCATTGGCCTGGACCGAGCGCGCCGCGGCGCTCGTGATCGCCGACGCCATCGAGCCCGAGCGTTCGCTCTTCGAGGCCTTCATCGTGGCGGCCAGCATCGAAGAGACCGGCAAGGTCTTGTGTCTCTACTTGTTGACGCGCGTCACGCTGGGTCCGCGCACGCGCTACGGCGCGTTTCTGTACGCGCTGCACGCCGCGGCCGGCTTCGCGATCGTCGAGAACGTGTTGATCATGCTCGACACGCCCAACCTCGCCGTGTTCACCGTGCGCTTCGTGCTCCGCGCGTACATGGCCAGTCCGATGCACTTGTTCGCAGGTGGCGTGGTCGGCTATCTCTGGGCGCGGCGGCGCTTCGATGCGGGCGCCGTGGGGCTATCGGGCGGCCTCGCCTGCGCGATCGCCATCCACGGCAGCTACAACGCACTGTTGTTCGGGGTCGAGCGCTTGCCCGATGCATTGCCCGACGTGGTGATCCTGTGCGCGCTGGCGGCGATGGCGGTGCCGCTGGTGGGTGTCTTGGTGCTGCGCATGCTCGCCGAGCGCCTGCGCGATGACGACGATCGCGACGGACGGCCCCCGCGCCGGGCGTCCATCAGTCCAAGCCCAAGCGGCGCGCAATGATCAGCTTCATGATCTCGTTGGTGCCGGCGTAGATCGTCTGCACGGCGGCGTCCGCGTAGTCGGTGGCGATCGGATACTCCAGCATGAAGCCGTAGCCGCCGAACAGCTGCAGACACTCGCTGGTCAAGCGCTTCTGCAGGTCGGTGGTGAACAGCTTGGCCATGCTGGCTTCCATCACCAGCTCCTCGCCGCGCGCATGACGCAGGCACAGCTGATCCACGAAGCTCTGACCGACCTCGACCTGCGTCGCCAGCTCGGCGAGCTTGAACTGCGTGTTCTGAAAGGCGGCGATCGGCTTGCCGAAGGCGTTGCGTTGCTTCACGTACGCGATCGTGTCGTCGAGCGCGCGCCGGCACGAGGCGATCGATCCGATACCGATCGTCAGCCGCTCTTGCTGCAGCTGCGTCATCAGGTACTTGAAGCCCATGCCTTCCTGACCCAGCAGCGCGCTCGACGGCACGCGACAGCTCTCGAAGAACATCTCGCTGGTGTCCTGGCCGCGCAGCCCGAGCTTCGCCAGCCGCTTGCCGCGCACGAAGCCCGGCGCGGAGGTCGGCACGAGCAGGAGTGAAATACCGCGGTGGGCGGGCCTCACGTCGGGATCGGTCTTGGCCACGACGATGACCAGATCGCAATTCTGGCCGTTGGAGATGAACGTCTTCGCGCCGTCGATCACGTAGTCGTCGCCGTCGCGGCGCGCGCGCGTCTGCACGTTGGCGAGATCCGAGCCCGTCCCCGGCTCGGTCATGGCGATGGCCAGCAGCAGCTCGCCGCGGATCGCCGGGGCCAGGATCTTTTGCTTCTGCGCCTCGCTGCCGTACTGCAGGAGGTAGGGCATGCAGATGTCGGTGTGCAGCGAGGTCTGCAGCGCGTGCGCCCGCGCGTAGCTGAGCTCCTCGATCAGGATCTGATCGTAGAGGAAGTCGCCGCCACCCCCGCCGTACTCGCTCGGCATGTTGGCGCCGAGGTAGCCGGCTTCACCCATGCGCCGCCAGGTCGCGCGATCGCTCTGGCCCTGCGCGTTCCAGGCCTCGATGTGCGGCTCGATCTGCTCGCGCACGAAGCGTTTGAACTGGTCACGGAAGAGCGTGTGCTCGGGGGTGAAGTGATCGCGGCGCATCCCGGCAGTGTAACCCTGCCGGGCTCAGGGCGGCACGGCGACCAGCGGCGGCATCCTCACGGCCAGCGCATCGCGCGCCTTCTTGTCCATGTGGAACACGCCGAAGCCACCGAGCTGCGTCTCGATCACCACCTTCGAGTCCTTGGTCTTGGCCTTGACGCTCTTCACGAAGTCGTCGGCGCCGGCGATCGGCGTGCCGTTCACCTTGGTGATGATGCTGCCGGGCACGAAGAACAGATCATCGGCGGGCGAGCCCGGCATTACGAAGGTGGCCACCAGCTTGGGCACGGCCGTGGGTCGGCCTTCGACCTGCGCCAGGTAGTCGGTGCCCGATTGGGCAGAGAGGGCGCTGGCGATCTCGAGGCTGAGCTCCTGCAGGATCAGCCCGTAGAACTCGATGTAGCGGCGCTTGCTGACGATCGGCTGCGAGGGCACGTCGATCTGCGGCGAGTGGATGGCCTTGGTCTCGGTCTTGCGCAGCTTGCCGTCGCGCATGTAGTCGATGCGCAGCTTGCTGCCGACCGGGATGTGCCGCACCGCGTCGTAGATGTTGCGCCGCCGCAGATCCTTGGCGCGCACCAGGCTCCCGAAGCGATCGATCGGGAAGCCGTCGATCGCTACCACCACGTCCAGGTGCCGCAGGCCCGCGCGATCGAGCAGGCCGCCCGGGTGCGCGCGCATGACGATCACGCCGTCGACGTGTGACAGGCCGAGGTGCCGGGCGTTGGCCGTGGAATTCGGCTGCAACATGGCGCCGATGTCGGCCAGGTGTGCGTCGGGCGTCTCGAGCATCTGCGGCAAGAGGATGCGCGCCCACTCCATCGGCGTGATGAAGCCGATGTTGTCTGCGTCGACGACCACCGAGGTGTTGATGCCGATGGCCATCCCGCCGTGCACGATCGCGGGGCCTCCGCTGTTGCCCGGGTTGATGGCGGCGTCGGTGACCAGCCGCTCGGGGTTGTCCAGATCGCCGGCGATGAAGTTCGAGATCGCGCCGCCCGACATGTTCGGCTCCATCATGCCGAACGGATAGCCGATGGCCTTGACCTCGGTGCCGCGCTGCACGTTCTCGGAGTCACCGAACTCGAGGTGCGGCACGCTGCCTTCGCACAGACCGCGGAAGTGATCGAGCGCGCTCTCGGTCAGCCGGATCAGCGCGACGTCGGGCTCGAGCGAGGGCACCATGCTGACCACGTCTGCCGCGAACATCTCCTCGCTCGTCATGAGCGACATGACCTGCAAGCTGCGTGCATTGCGCACGACGTGGGCGTTGGTGAGGACGTAGCCGTCTTTGCCGTTGACGCGAATCAAAAAGCCCGAGCCACGCCAGGTCATCGGCTCGGGAAAGCGCGGGTCCAAGATCGAACCGATGGCAGCGTGATTGAAGCCGTAAGCGTGGATCTGCACCACTGCCAGCATCGCGCGACGCGATGCAGCAGCGAGTGTGTCCTGAGTTTTGCCCATGGGTAGTCCTTAGGCCGCGCGCGCTCGTATCAACGCTCAGCGGGACCCCCAGCTGTATCACACTTCGGTGCGAACCACCTGTTCGTGGCCAACGAGCACTAGGCGAGGCTGGTCTCGAACGTCGCCAGTAGCGGCGCGAGGTGGCGCTTGATCTTTTCCTTGACCCGCCACTCGAGCTGGCGGGCGCGCTCCCGCGAGACTCCGAACACGCGCCCGATGTGGACCAGCGAGTATTCGACCTCGGGATCCGCCAGCAGACGGTGCTCGAGAATGAAGCGCTCGCGCGCGTCCAACTCGGCGCTGGCAGATCGCACCGCGGCCGACAGCTGCGTGTTCATGCGCAGGCGCTCCAGCTGCTGCTCCGGGTCGATCGACCCGTCGCGCAGCACGTCGGAGAAGTTGCCCGAGCCATGCTGGAAGGGCGCATCGAGCGAGCTGTCCGGGTGCTCGAGCCGCTCGAGGATCAGCGCCAGCTCGTTCGCGTCGAGTTGCCAGCGTGCGGCCAGCGCGCGCTTGGCTTCGCTCTCGCCGAGCTGCGTGCAGAGCTGGGCGTAGTCGCGGCGTAGCCGGAAGAAGTACTTCGGCCGCAACGGGCCCTTGCCGCCGCCCACGATGCTGCGCTGCTGCAGAACCAACGCCAGCATCTCGGCGCGGATCCAGTAATTCGCGTAGGTGGCGAAGCGCAGCTCGCGCTCCGGTTCGTAGCGCTCGAGCGCGCGGACCAGCGCGGCGTTGCCTTCCGCGATCAAGTCGGAGACCGGCAGCCCATAGCGGCGGTAGCGCAGCGCGATCGGGATCACGTTGCGCAGGTTCGCGCGGAGCACGCGTTGCCCCGCAGCCAGGTCGCCGTTGCGCCAGGCGGTCGCGGCCGCGAGCTCTTCCTCGCGCGTCAGCGTGGGGAGCTGATGCACGCGACGCATGTAGTCCAGGGTGGGTGGATCGATTGGAAGCGCCATCTGTTCTGAACATGTTTTGAACAGATATTGGCCGATGTCAACCCGCTGAACGGGCCCATTGTTCAAGTTTTGTGAAGTCTGGCATGAGCAAAACCTGTTCAATTGGTTGGAAGCCACGGCCTCCGGCGACGATCGGGAAGTCCGGTCCCAGCGCCCGGCGCAGCTCGCCCAGCTCGGCGACCAGCCGTGCCTCGTCGGTGCCGAGCGCCGCGCTCAGCGCGACTGCGACGGCGCCGCGCTGCCGGACGGCATCGGCGATCTCCTGGGCCGGCAGATCGGCGCCCAGGTACACGACCCGCACGTTGCTCAACGCCAGCGTGAAGGCGGCCATCTGCAGCCCGAGCGAGTGCCGTTCTCCGGCCGGCGTGGCGCACACCACCGCAGGTCCGCTGCAGGCGTCGCTCAGCGGTCGCCACTGACGCAGGAAAAACTCGGCGATCCGCTCGCTCGCGAAGTGCTCGTGCCGCACGCCGATCAGCCCATCGGCCCAGCGATCGCCGAGCGCTTGAATGAACGGTGCTGCCCGCGTGCTCAAGAACGACGGCACGCCGAGCGCCGCCAGCGAAGCCCCCAGCTCGCGCTCCAGCGAGCGTCCGTCAAAGCGTCGCACCAGCTCGATCCAGCGCTCGAGCAGCGGGGCGGCATCCCCGCGATCGTCCACGGGTGCAGCGCCGCGGCCGAGCTCGATCAAGCCGCGCAGCTCGGCGGGCTCGGCGTGGATCACCGCGGCTGCGCGATGCCCGAGCTGCAGCGCCTCGCGGATCAGCTGGAGGCGCTCCCGGGTCGCGTGCGAGTAGCGACGGTGGCCGGAGTCGGTGCGCTCGGGCTTGGGGAAGCCGTAGCGACGCTCCCAGGTGCGAAGCGTATCGGGGGGGACCCCGGTGGCGCGCGAGAGCGCCCCGATGCTGAACAGCCGTGGCGCTGGCGAGTCCTCCGTCATTGACCGGAGGAATACATGGTCGTTTGGGGCCGGGAGGGAAGGGAAAACGCCTCAGCGCATGCGCACGGTGCGTCGAGGCGCGGACTGCGAGCTCGGAGCCCGCATGGGCGCGCGGCTCGAGGGCGCTGCCGAGCGGCTCGAAGGCGCAGTGTAGACGTCGCGCCGCTGCGAGGCGGCGGGGGGCGCCCGATACGGCTCGCGATACCGCGGGGTACCGCTATTCGACCCGTGGTGAGAGACGTGGCCGCGGTCGGCATCGGTCCAGTGCCCGTGGCCACCGTGCCAGTGGTCGTGATCGTGATACGGCGGGTAGTACGCCGGCGGATAACCCCAGCCGGGGTATCCAACGCCCCATCCCCATCCCCAACCGGGTCCTACCCAGGTATCAACATAGACGCTGGGATTCGACTGGGCGGTCCAGGCGTCGTCCACGTAGACGTAGTTGCCCTCGCTGGACGGCCAGTTGTAGCTGCGGGCCGAGGGGGCCTCGCCCACGATGATGACCTGGTCCCGGGGCGCTGGCGGGGGCTCAGGGGCCCGGGCGACCTGCTGCTGAGGGGGTGGGGGCGGCGCGGGCGGAATCGGCGGCGGCGCCACCGGCAGGGCGTGGGGTTCGGCTTTGCGCTCGTAGGTCAGGGCGATCGGGTGCTGCTTGGCTGCCTCGATGGCCGCGGCCTCTTCGGCGGGCGACATCGTCCGGTGGACGACCTGGGGCTGCAGGACCGGCGCGCTGGCGCAACCCGCGAGCGCCCCATTTGCTGCGGCCAACAGGCCCGCGGTGATGAAGTTGCGTAGCTTTCGTGATCGTGAATCCGACATGAGCTCCACGCTGACCTCTACCGACGGCGCGAGTGCCGTATCGATTCAAACATGGCTCTCAATACACGCGCGCGCCAGGCTGCGAGATCTGGCCGATGCCGGTCCGTTACTCCCGCGCAATCAAACGAGAACATGGCGCCGGCACGCTCTTGCTTGGTAATCGGTGCAGATTCGCAGTAGAAACCGGGGCTAACGCCATCCCCACGGAGTGATCACGTGAGCGTCTATCTGCATGGTCTGGGACATTTTCATCCGCCCACCGAGATCACGAACAAGTTTCTCGAAGACCTCGACATCGGCACGACGGACACCTGGATCACCGAGCGCGTGGGGATTCGTTCGCGCCGCACGGTGCTCTCGCTCGACTACATCAAACACACCAAGAACGCCGATCCGCGCGCCAGCGTCGAGGCGCGCACCTGCGATCAGGGCGAGCTCGGCGCACGCGCTGCGGAGCTGGCGATCAAGCGCAGCGGCCTCACGCCCGCCGACATCGGCATGGTGATCGGCGGTAGCTCCGCGCCCGACTTCGTGACGCCCGCCGAAGGTTGCGTGGTCGCCGCGCGACTCGGCATCGAAGCGCCCACGTTCGACATCGCCTCGGCCTGCACGAGCTTCTTCGTGCCGCTGCATCTGCTGTCGATGATGGAAGCCAAGCGCGCGCCGAAGTTCATCTTGATCGTCGTCCCCGAGACGCTGACTTGCACCGTCGACTACCGCGATCGCTCGGCATCGGTGTTGTGGGGTGACGCTGCCGCCGCGGCCGTGATCTCGATGCAGGTGCCAGGTCGCGCCGAGATCCTGGGCGCGACGCTCGGCTCGAGCCCCGCAGGCCAAGACAAGGTCACCGTGCCGCGCCAGGGCTTCTTTCGTCAGGAAGGTCAGGTCGTGCAGAAGTTCGCGATCAAGCGCATGACCGCGATGGTGCAGGCGCTGCAGAGCGCGCATCGCGTGCCCGGTCGGCCGCTCAGCTTCATCGGCCACCAGGCCAACCTGCGCATGCTGCAGTCCGTCGCGGACGGCTGCGATATCCCCGCGTCGAGGCACTTCCACAACGTGTGTGACTTCGGAAACACGGCGGCCGCGGGCTCGCCGAGCGTACTCTCCGCGCGCTGGGACGCGTGGAACAGCGAGGACGACGTGGCTGTCGCCGGTGTAGGCGCAGGTCTCACGTGGGCGAGCTACCTGCTGCGATTCCTGAGCTGATCCTGATATCGGTGGCGTACTTACGCGCGCTGCACGTACGTCTCCGGCGTCCTTGCCTTGCACACCCATGGCACGGCAAGCTACCCCGAGAGCTCGTTCGCGGAGCACCAGCGAACAGGCTGATCGTGGCGCAGTTGCCACGGGCGCGAGTGACGACCTGGCCACACGCCCCTCGGATCAGTCAGCCGCCCCCGCGGCGAACTCCTCCGAAAGGATCTGATTTTGAAGCGTGGATGCACAGTAGCACTGTTGGTGATGTGGGTGGGTTGTGCCGGCGACCTCCGCGATCCTGATCGGTTCGGTTTCTTGCTGGATCGCGGCGACGGCGGCATGGGCAGCGCCAAGGATGGAGGGTCTGACAAAGACTCCGGCACGCCCGTCGAGCTGACGCCCCCGCCCGCGTGCGTGACCAAGATCTTCCAGAACACCTGCAAGAACGTCACATGCCACGGCGCGGGCGCTTCGCAGGTGGATCTGGTCTCGGCAGGTGTCGAGAAGCGGCTCGTCGGCAAGATGAGCACCAGCAACGGGCTCTGTAAAAACCGCGTGCTGGTCTCCGCCAGCGGCGGCGAGAGCTTGCTGATCGACAAGGTGACCAAGACGCAACCCCCTTGCGGCTCGGCGATGCCGATCGGTTCGATGCTCACGGATACCGAGCAGACTTGCTTGACCGACTGGGTCGACTCGCTTTGAACACGAACTGAGGAGTGAAAGCGATGAAGCGTGGCTTCGGGAGCAGTCGATTCGACTGCGAGAACGGTCCCCGTGTATGGGCGACCGCGTTGGGTGCACTCGCACTGTGCCTGGCGAGCTCGGCCGTACACGCGCAGACGCGTGTGGTGGTCAACGAATTCGCCGGGTCGGGTGGCTCGCAGGTGCGGGACATCGTGGTCGACCTGCTCGAGTCGCACGCGGTCGAGGTGGTCTCGCCCAAGGTCGCCAACGCGCAAGCCAAGAAATCCGGCGCCGAGCTCGATACCGAGAGTGGCCGGGTGCGCGTCGGGAAGAAGCTGCGGCTGACGGCATTTCTCGACGGCCGGGTCGAGAAAGGCAAGAAGGGCGCCGTGCGCGTGCGCATGACGGTCTACGGCGCACGCGATGGCCTGGTCGTCGGCGAGATGAACCTGAGCGCGCCGAAGAAGCAGGTGAACAGCGAGCTCCAGGCCACGTTCTGGGATCAGCTCGGACCGGCCCTTCAGGGCAAGGTCTCGGCTGCGCCTGCCTCCGAGCCCGAGCCACAGGCGCTGCTGGACGAGCCAGTCCAGCCGCCGCCGCAGCAGAAGAAGAAGCCTGCGAAGGTCGCTGCGGCCGCAGCTGTGAGCGGCGAAGTCGAGCAACCCGCACCGGTGGCCGACGTCGAGGCCGACGAGGTGCCGCCCGGCGAACAGGTCGAGGAGGTCACGGAGCCGTCGAAGGCATCCGCGCTGGCTGCGCTCGACATCAAGGTCGGCGCGCGCTTCGGCACGCGCAACTTCGAGTACAACGATCCCATGCCGGGCCTGCGCAAGTACGGCATGCGCGTGAGCCCGAACCTGTCGTTGCGCCTGCGCTGGTATCCGGTGGCGCACTTCGAGGACGGCGGCGTGCTGCCGAACATCGGGCTCGACCTGCGCGGCGAGCTGCTGGTCGGGGTCACCTCGACGAACCGCGCTGGCCAGAAGTTCTCGACCAACTCGCACACGCTCGGCGTGGGCTTGCGCGGCCGCTTGCCGATCTCGACCGTCGAGCTGGGGGCGATCGCCGGCTACGGCGTGCACTCGTTCAGCCTCGAGGGCACCTCCAAGGCCGAGCCTGACGTGCCGAGCACCGGCTACGGCTTCCTGCGTTTCGGCGCCGACATGCGCTGGAAGTTCTACGATCCGGTCTACATGGGGCTCGAGGCCGCGTACCTGGTGACCGTGACGCACGGCGAGATCTCCGACAGCGAGTGGTTCCCGCACGTCTCGGGTGACGGCGTCGAGGCCGAGCTCCAGTTCGGCTGGACCGTCTCGCGGGCGTTCGGCTTCGAGGCTTCGTTCGGCATCCAGCGTTACTTCATGTCGTTCGATCCACAGCCGCGTGATGAGGGCGTACGCGACGAGGGTCGGGTCGCTGGCGGCGCGATCGATCAGTACTTGTCGGGGCGTTTGTCTGCAGTCATCCAGCTCTGATGAGCGCTGCAGCTGATGGCGTCGGCGCAGTGGGCTGGTCCCAGCTCAACTGCGCGCGCCATTTAGTCGCTTGTTGTGAGCGGCACGTCACATGACGCCGGCATACTGACGCTGACGAAACCTGTGCCGACTGCGCCGCGCTTCGGCTGGCCGGATTCGATATCCATTCCCGCCAGGCCGCAATCCAGAGACCTGGAAGACGGCTGAAAAACGGCTTTTCCGCGACGAAATGTTCCGCGGAGAGGCACGATTGCCCAACTTGGGGCACGAACGGATTTGCATTCCTAGCGCCGGACTCGAACCATCGTAGTGCAGTCCTCGAACCATGCATTGCATGGATGACAGGAAACCTGATATCCCACCGCAGACTGTCGGATGGCACGAAGTGCTTCGCTCTCTGACTGCGTGTGACACCGATGTTCGATGATTTCCGCCCAGCAGGGAACGAACGCGAGACGCGGCGACGCATGGGGGGATCGATGGCGATGGCCGCGTCCCTCTACGCGGGACTCGCCATCTTGGTGGTCAGCGGCACAACCGCGGCGTCCAAGACTATCGTCGAGCACATGACCCAGGTGGAGTTCGCGCCGCCGCCGCCGCCACCTCCGCCGCCCCCGCCACCCGAGCCGCTGGCCGTCCAGCCGCTCGCAGCGACGCGGCCCAAGGTCAAGCGCAAGGAGCTCAAGGCGCCCGAGAAGCTGCCCGATGAGAAGCCGAAGGAGTCGGATGCGCCACTGTCGGATGCGGCGCCGAGCGGCCCGGTCGACGGCTTCCTGAACGGCGTCGAAGGTGGCACCGGCACCGGCGTCGCGCGTGCGGCAGCGCCGCCGCCGCCGCCCCCGCCCAAGCCCGAGCCGCTGACTCAGCCGGTATTTGCGAAAACGAACGCGGCTCCCGCTTACTCGTCGGCCGCCCGGCGCAAAGAGATCGAAGGCGCGGTAGTAGTGTCGTTCGACGTGCTCGAGAACGGCACGGTCGCGAATGTGACGATCGTCAGCGGCCCGGAAGAGCTGCGCGAGAACGTGTTGAAGACTGTGGCGACTTGGCGCTTCGAGCCGGCGAAGCGCGGGGGCAAGGCCGTGCGGATCCGTCTAACCCGATCGATCCGCTTTCGTTTGGACGACCTCTGACGCGAGCTTCGCTGGGGGCGCCCAGCTACGAGACAATCCACGAGGGACATCGCATGGAACTCAATTTTCTAGAGGTGTGGGCTGGGATGGGGCTGGCTGTGCGCCTGGTGGTCATGGTGCTGACCCTCCAGGCCGTCGCCTGCATCGCTGTGGTCATCGACCGTGTCTACGTGCTGTTTCAGTCGCGCGCGCGAGCGCGTGAGTTCGCAGCCACGGTCCAGCCCGCCATGGAGGCCGGGCAGTACGACCAGGTGTTGCGCTCCCTCGACTCGGTCCAGCGCAGTCACCTCGGCGACTACCTGGGTTTCGGCCTGCGCACGTTCATCTCGCGCATCCACGCCGGCGATGACCAGCCGCGCGCTGCCGAGCTGACGCGACGCGCGCTCGAACGCAAGGGCGACGCCATCAGCCGCGAGCTCAACAAGGGCATGAACGTGCTGGCGTCGACCGGCTCCACCGCGCCCTTCGTCGGTCTGCTCGGTACGGTGCTCGGCATCATCAACGCCTTCAAGATGATCGCTGCCACGGGCTCGGGCGGCATCGGCACGATCGGCGCTGCCATCGGTGAAGCGCTGATCGTCACGGGCTACGGCCTGTGCGTCGCCATCCCGTCGGTGCTCGTGTTCAACTGGCTGTCCAGCCGGATCGCCGACTACGAGAGCGGCCTGATCAACTCGGGAAGTGAACTCGTCGACCGACTCGAGACGGCCGGCTCCGGGCCGCAGCCCGCCGGTCAGACCGCCGAAGAGGGCGTGGCAACCCACGCGACGCGTTCCGCGACGGCTTGGCGTTGAGCATGCGCTCGCTGTCTCGCGCCACCAACCGGCCGCAGCCGGTGATGAACGTCACGCCGCTGGTCGACGTGGTGCTCGTGCTCTTGATCATCTTCATGGTCGTCATCCCGATGATGGAGAAGTCGGTGCACGTCGATCTGCCCAACATCTTCAACGTGGATGCCGAGGCCAAGGGCAAGACCGATCCGTTCACGCTCTCGCTGACCACGGACGGCAGCATGTACTTCGAGCAGGAGAAGCTCGAGACGGACGCGTTCAAGGAGAAGCTGACGGCGGCCTTGCAGAACGAGCCCAATCGGCGCCTGGTGCTGCGCGCCGATCGCACCGCCCACTACGGCGACGTGCGCAAGCTGTTCAAGGCTTGCCAGGAGATCGGCTTTCCCGGCGTCTCGCTGCGCGTGAACGAGCTGAAGGACGACAAGAAGAAACCCTGAGGTCGAACGATGGCGATGAATATCGGCGCGCCCAAGGGCAAGCCCGGCCGCGCAACACCGAGCATGAACGTGACGCCGCTGGTCGACGTGGTGCTCGTGCTCTTGATCATCTTCATGGTCATCACGCCGCTGATGGCGCGCCAGTTCTGGATCCACCTGCCCAACCAGGTGGACAAGGACGTGCCGGCCGAGCCCGACGACAACAACACGACGCTCGTGGTCAAAGTGACCAAGCAGAACGAGATCCTGGTGAACTCGCAGGTGATCTCGGAGAGCGAGCTCCCGGCCAGGCTGAAGCGCATGCTCGCCGCCAAGGGCGATCGCACGATCTTCTTCGACGCCGACGAGGAAGCCGAGTTCGGCAAGGCCGTCTCGACCATGGACCTGGCGCGCGCCGGCGGGGCCAACACGATCGCCGTGTTGACCGCGCCGTTGGCCAAGTGACCTTCAGTCCAGCTTCCACTGCTCGCCGAGCGCGGCGCCGCCCATCGCCGGATCGCTGATCGAGTCCTTGCCGGTCTCGACGCGGCCGGCGAAGCGGCGACTGAAGCCCGCGACGCCGTCGACCGTGGCCGTGAAGTCGTACCAGTAGCCGGTGCTGCGCAGCGCCCAGACGTGCAGCGCCTCGCCGCGCGGGCCGACCGTGAACGAGCGCGAGGGGTGGTGCTGCTGGTAGGCGTTCGACTCGAGCAGCACCGTGCAGGGCTCTGTGCCGCGGTGCTTCAGCTCGACCCGCACGTCGCCGCGCCGGTTGTCGTAGCGCAAGGAGATCTCCGGGCAGCGCCCGTGCGTCGCCGAGCTGCCAGTGAAGTGGCGATGGAAGCCATTCGGGCCGAGCACCCAGACGTCGTAAGCCCCGCCCTCCGCCTGCCAGCTGTCGCGCAGGGACTTGCCCGGCTCGACCGTGTAGCGGCGCGGGATGCGGTCCAGGTGCAGGCGGTCGTAGACGTGGAACACCGCGGCCGCGCCGCGACCCTGGTTCGCGAAGCGGAGCCGCAGCTCGCAGCCATCCGCTGCGAGCTCCTCGAAGACGTGGAGCACGTAGGGCAGGGCGCGCGACGGACGCACGCCACGATCCTGCGCGGGCAAGGCTGGCAGCTCCGGCGTCTCGGGCGTGGTGGTCTCGCTCAGCATGCGCGCTCGGTCGGCGAGCTCGGTCGTGTCGGGTAGCGACGAGTAGAACTCGCTGTCGTCGGGGTCGTCGAAGTTGAAGCACGAGGTCAGATCGCCGCATACCGCGCGCCGGTAGGGCGTGATGTTGGGCTCTTGCACGCCGAAGCGGGCCTCGATGAAGCGGATCACCGAGGTGTGATCGGTCACTTGCGAGTTGACCCAGCCGCCCTTGCTCCAGGGCGAGAGCACGTACATCGGCACGCGCGGCCCGAGCCCGTAGTTCTTGTGCAGCAGCGCCTTCTCTTCCTCGGCCGAGCCCTCGGGCAGGAACTCGTGGTACTCGCCGGTGGTGTCCACGGTCGACGCGCCCGCCAGCTCCGCGGCAGCTGGATCGGCCGCCCAGCGCACGTAGGAGGGTGCAGCTGGCGGCGGCGCATGATCGAAGAACCCGTCGTTCTCGTCGAAGTTGACGAACAAGACCGTCTTGGCCCACACGTCGGGATCCGCCGTCAATGCCTCGAGCACGCGCGCCGTGTACTCCGCGCCCTGTGCCGGGCTGGACGGTCCGGGGTGCTCCGAGCCCTCCGCCGTGCCGACGATCCAGCTGACCTGCGGCAGCTTGCCGTTCACGACATCTTCCTTGAGCAGATCGAGATCGCGCGTGCTCAATCCGCGCTCCTTCAGGACCGCGCGTGCGCCCGGCAGCCCGGCATACGCGTCGCGGAAGCTGCGGAAGCCGGCGAGCGGGTTGTCGGTGAAGTTGTCCGCCATGTTCTGGTAGACCTGCCAGCGGATACCGGCGTCTTCCAGGCGCTCGCAGTACGTGATCCAGGTGTAGCCGTTGTCGGGATCGTGCTCGAGGTTGTCGTAGTCGTTGTAGAGCACCGGGCCCTTGCCGCGCTGCAGCGGATCGTTGCTGCCGGTCCAGAGGAACACGCGGTTCGGGTTGGTGCCGCCGTGGAACGAGCAGTGGTACGCGTCGCAGATCGTGAAGGCGTTCGCCATCGCGAACTGAAACGGGAGGTCGGCCTCCGCGAAGTATCCGAGCGCGTGATCGTTCTTGTAGCGCGGCCAGTTGCGTAGTTGGCCGTCGGACCACGCGAGCTGCGCGTTGGGCCAGGTGTGCGGCGTGCCGGTGACGCGCATCACGTCGAAGTTCTCTTCGGTGTTCAAGCGGAAGGGCGCGACCACGTACGGCGCTGCGCCGCCGTCGTTCAGCTGGTACCATACGTTCTTGTGCTGGATCCCGGGCGCGTCCGGCACGGGGATCGGGAAGCGATCGGCGAAGCCCCGCACGCCTTGCAGCGTGCCGAAGTAGTGATCGAAGGAGCGGTTCTCCTGCATCAGGATCACGATGTGCTCTACGTCGCGGATCGTGCCGGTGCAGCGCTTGGCCGGGATCGCCAGCGCCTTCTGGATCACGGGCGGGAACATGCCGAGCGCTGCGCCTCCGGCGAGAGCTCGCAAGAACGTGCGTCGATGGCTGTGGATCATCGTCAATGTCCTTGGAAAGTCGGTGCGCGCCAGACTCTCACAAGCTCGGGTGACGCAGGAGTGACGATCGCTCAGCGTTTCTGCGCGCGTGCCAGGGCGGTGCGCGCGCCGCGCCGGGGCTCGAGCCACAGCTGCGCAGGGTCGGTGTCCGCAGCCCACGGCGTCATGAATGTGTTGCGGAGCACGCGCTCGGCGAGCTTCCCGTGAGGCGAAAAGCCCCAGGCAGCTTCCTGCGAGACGTCGTCGAGGTTCGCGTAGTAGCGCCAGACGAAGAACCCCTTGAACCAAGGCTTGCTCGCGGCCGCGCCGATCAACGCGGCCAGGGCGCGCGCCTGCTCCCACTCGTCGACCACCACGCCGGACATCTCATCCGGCCACAACCACGGTTGCACGGCGGCGTCAGGCCGGCTGGTGTAGCCAATCTCGAGGAACACCACCGGCTTGTCGACGATCGCGCCCAGCTCGGCGGAGCTCTGGAGCGCACGCTCGGCGCCGCGCGCGTACTCGGCGTAGTCCGCGCCGCTCTGCGCGGCCAGGGGATAGAAGGCGTTGATGCCGATGAAGTCGAGCGCGTCCCAGAACAGCACGTTCTCGGCCTCGTCCCAGTTGGCCGAGTAGCCGAGCTGACCGCCGAAGCTCGCGCGCACGTCCTGGATCAGCTGCAGCCAATAGCTGCCGAAGCGGCCGGACCACGACTTGCATTCGACGCCGATCGAGAACGCATCCACGCCGAACTCTTCGGCGGCCTTGGCCCACGTCAGCACGAAGTCGCGGTAGGAGGCCTGGTAGGCCTGCCAGCGCTCGGGTGTGCCGGGATCGATCTCGCCGCGCCAGCCAGGAGTCTCGACCCACAAGTGCGGGACGATCAGCACCGTCAACCCGCGCGCCTTGGCCTGCGCCACCAGCCGGCCGATCGCGGCGCGATTGGCCGCGAACGGCGCCTCGAAGTCGAGCAGGATCTGCGTGCTGTCCAGGCTCCAGATGCGGCCGAACGGCGTGATCGAGATGGCGTTCGCGCCCAGCTTCACGAGCTCGTCGAGCAGCACCTCGGTGTAGGCGGTGCCGTAGCCGCGGCCGGGCTGCTGCGAGGACTCGATGGGTCCAATCGTGATGCCGCGTACGGCGGCAACGGGAACAAGCGGAGAGCGCGAAGCGCTGCTCCGGACACTGGGCTCTGCTCGTGCGCGTGCCGGGCCCAGGCCACAGAGCGCGAGACACAGCGTTACACAGAGGGCGCGCACGACGGCGCCCAATACCACGCGCGCGCTCCTGCGTTCAATTCTTGGGGCGGAGCAGCAGCTCGGCGCGCGGCGCGGTGCCGTCGAAGTACACGCTGACCTGCTTGCTGTCGTTGTAGCCCTCGCGCGAGGCCTCGAGCGTGCCGAAGCGCACGCCCTCGGGCACCTGCACGTCGAGCGTGAAGCCGCCCTCACCGTCGGTGACGGTCTCGGCTTCGTCCAACGTGTCGGACACGAAGCGCACCTTGGCGCCGGCCAGGCCGTCCTTCGTGAACTCGTCGATCACGCTACCCTCGATGCCGCGATCGACGCGTGCGACGTCTTCTGCGGTCCCGCAGGCGGCCAGCACGATGAATCCCAAACAGCCGATGATCCTCACCCGTTCAGCATACCGGACCTGTGGGCCTGCGCGGTAGCGCACCTTGCTCCGACATCGTGGGACACCGTAGGCTGTACGCTCCCGTGGATGCACCGCCTGAAAAACACGGCCTGACGTTGGGCGCCACGCGCGAGCTGCTCCTGCCGGTCAGCGTGCTCGGCTGCTTCGCACTGTACTACCTGGCCGAGCAGCCGTTCTGGGTGGTGCTGGTGTGCGCGGTGCCGATGTTGGTCCTGTACGCGATGGCGCCGCTGTGGGCGGCGAAGTCGATGGCCAGCTTCGACCGCGACGCGGTCGATCTCCTGGCGGCGCGCAAGTCGGACGAGCTGCGCCGGCGCTACGCGCGGGCGCTCGGCCTGCGCCTGTTCGGGGTGCCCGCGTTGCGCGCGGAGCGCAAGGCCATGGTTTTGGCCGAGTGCGGTGACGCGCGCGGCGCGCGCGAGGCGTATCGCGAGGCGCTCGAGGAACACGCCGAGCGTGCACCGCTGCGCGTGATGCTCGGCTTCGCGCACAGCAGCTTCACGCTCGGCGACGACGTGCGCGCGATCGCGATGTACAAGAAGCTACTGGCGAGCGCGCCCAGCTTGCCCGGTGTGGAGCGCAACCTCGCGCACGCGCTGGTACGGCAAGGCGAGGATCTGCAGGTCGCGCTGTCGATGCTGGCACGCGCCGAGCGCGAACCGCTGGACGAGGTGCAGAAGCAGCAACTCAAGCTGCTGCGCGGGCTCGCGCACGCGAAGCTCGGCGATCACACGCGGGCGCAGCAGCTCTTGGCCGAGGCCGACTCCAGCCACGAGCAGACCGCCGCGCTGCGCAGCGAGCTGCTGCAGCGGCTGCTGGCTTGATTCAGCCGCCGGCTTTGCGCAGCTCGGTGAGTACCAGCTTGGCGACCGCCTTGAGCGTGTCGAACACGCCTACACCGGTGGTGGCCACACCCTCGAAGTCGGGGATGTTGTTCGGGTTCAGCATCTGCCGCAGCTCCTCGACCGGAGCCACGCCGGGCATGTCCCGCTTGTTGTACTGGACGACGAACGGGATGCTGTCCAACGAGTACCCTTGCTCGGCCAGGTTGGTGCGCAGGTTCTCCATGGACTCGAGGTTCGCTTCCATACGCGCGATCTGCGAGTCCGCGACGAACACCACCCCATCCACGCCCTTCAGGATCAACTTGCGGCTCGCGTCGTAGAACACCTGGCCCGGCACCGTGTACAGGTGAAAGCGCGTCTTGAAGCCGCGGATCTCGCCCAGCGCGAGCGGCAGGAAGTCGAAGAACAACGTGCGCTCGGTCTCGGTCGCGAGCGAGATCATCTTGCCGCGCGCACCGGGGTTCGTCTTGTTGTAGATGTATTGAAGATTGGCCGTTTTGCCGCACAGACCGGGGCCGTAGTACACGAGCTTGCAGTTGATTTCGCGCGATAGGTAGTTGATGAAAGACATGCGCCTTTGGCCCGCTCAGTCGTTGAAAAGGTTGTCGATGTCGTCGTCGGTGATCTCTGCAAACGGTGTTTGCCCGAGACCCTGAGCCTTTTCGGCCAACTGTCGAAAGATGTCTCCTAGCTGCTCGCAGGCCTTCTTCACGCGCAACCGCACCAGGCCCAAGCTCGTCTTCTTGTCGAAGATGACGACCAGGATGACCCGGTTGTCGACGAGCTGAATGTGAATGTTCGCGTTCTCACCTTCGTGGAACTGCGTGGTGAACTCACGCTCACGCAGCAGCTTGGCCATGCCGCCAGTGGCTGCGATGTTGCCTGCCGTTAGTGACGCGAGCGACGTGGTATCGATGTGATCAGACTCACCGGCGGCTGCGATCAGCTGGCCGTTCTTGTCGATGATGAACACCACGCTGGCGTTCGATGATCGGACCAGAGTGTCCACGATCCCTTGGATCTGGTGGAACTCCTCTGCGAACATCACCATTTGTGGTTCTGGCATCCACTCCTCCGCGAGGGCGGGCGCTCAGGCCGAGAGGGCCGGGGCTGTTTGGGGAACAGGGACTGAGAGTTTCGTGTGCAGCATGAACCGCGTACGGAACCTGCGGTGTTCGAGCCCGCCCATATGGTCTCGCATCGTTGCCATCATATCGGAGCAGGATCGCAGGTACAATTACGACGTGAACGTCAGCGCTCGTCCGGCCGGTAAGCGACACGATGCGGCCTCGCACCCCGCGCTACATCCGCGCTGGTCTCGTTCCCATCCGTGTGCGGCGTACTTGCGTTGCGAGCGTCCCGGCCCGATCCTGAGAGCACGCCGGAAGGCTCGCGCCTCAGGGCGCAAGCCTTCCGATTGATTATCGGTCGCCGGCGCTTCGCGGCGGCTCCCCGCACTCCGGCGCTGCCAGCGGCTTTCGGCTATGGTAGCGCCGTGCGCGTACTGCTGCGTTTCATAGCCAATCTTCTGCGTCTGCTGTTGGCGCCACTGTGGTTTCTCGCGCGTTCGGCGCGGCGCAAGCGGCGCGCGCGCTGGGTGTACCTGCGGCTGCCCAAGAACATGGTCGAGCTGCGCAGCGTCCAGCCGCTGTGGCGCCGCCTGCGCTCCCTGCGCCGGCGGAACCAGCCCGGCTCGATCCAGGACCTGCGCGAGCTGGTCCGGTATCTGCTCGCGGACAAGGAGACCCGCGGGTTGTGCCTGCGCGTGGACTCACTCGAGCTCGGTTGGGCCGCGTGCGAGAGCGTGCGCGAGCTGCTCTTGCGGCTGCGCGGATCCGGCAAGCGCGTCGTCGTGTACCTCGCGGAGGGCGGTGGAAATCGCGAGCTGTACCTGGCTTCGGCCGCGGACCGCATCGTGATGGCGCCGTGGAGCACGCTCGGTCCGCTCGGCTTCGCCGCCCAGTCGGTCTACTTCAAGAACTTGCTGTCCCGGCTCGGTGTGCAGGTCGAGGTGCAGGCCACGGGTCCGTACAAGAGCGCGGCCGAGCCGCTCGTGCTCGATCAGATGAGCGACGCCGCGCGCGAGCAACAGGCCGAGCTGCTGGCTGGCTTGCAGGCCGCGCTCGAGCACGCGCTGAAGATGGATCGGGGTCTCGCGCCCGAAAAGGTCGAGCAGCTGTTCGCGCGCGGCATGCTCGGCGCGAATGACGCGCTCGCGTCGGGTGTGATCGATGATCTCGCGTACGAAGACGAGCTCGCGAAGCGCCTGGGTGATCCGGACGTGCTGGCGCCGGAGCCTGTGCCCGAGGGCAAGAAGCAGGCGCCCGCGCCGCGCATCTGGCAGAGCGCGAATGCGTACCTGAGCGAGCATCGCTTCCGGCTCTGGCAACCGCTGCGCGAGCCACCGTACGTCGGTGTGGTCAGCGTCGCGGGCACGATCGCGCAGGAACGCCGCGAATTCATGCCGTCCGGGGCAGACCGTGCGAGCGTGGTCGGTGCGCTGCGCCACGCGGCCGCCGATCCGCAGGTGCGCGCGGTGGTGCTGCACGTCGACTCGCCCGGCGGCTCGGCGTTCGCGAGCGAGCTGATCCACCACGAGGTCGAGCGGCTGGCCGCCAAGAAGCCCGTGATCGCGTACTTCGGCAACGTCGCAGCCAGCGGCGGCTATTACATCGCGTCTGCCTGCAAGCGCATCGTCTCGCGCTCGCTCACCGTCACCGGTTCGATCGGCGTGGTCTCCGCCAAGCCGGCGATCGCGGATCTGCTGGCGCGGCTGGGCGTCAACGCACAGACGCTTCGCACGGCCCCGCATGCCGACATGTTCTCGAGCGTACGCCCGCTGTCACCCGACGAGGCGAGGGTGCTGCACGAGCACACGCTCCAGCTGTACGCGCGCTTCCTGGAGGTGGTCGCCACGGGTCGCCAGCGTCCGGTGGGCGAGATCGAGGCCCTGGCGGGCGGCCGCGTTTGGTCCGGTACGGCGGCGCGGGCGCACGGGCTGGTCGACGAGCTGGGCGGCATCGATCGCGCGCTCGAGCTGGCGCGCGAGCAGCTCGACACCCTGCCGACCGAGCTGCGCGAGTCCCTCCAGCTGCGAGCCTGCACGGGCAAGGGCGAAGGCGGGGCATTGCCGCCCCAACCCGAACGCGAGCGAGCGCCCGCAGTACCGCTCAGCTGGCTCGGAGATCTGAGCTTTCTGCTCGAGGCCCAGCGTGAGCCGGCCGCGTACTACGCGTGGGGCTTGTCGGGTTACTTCGGCTGAACAGCGCGAGTCTTCCGGTCCCACCCCACGGATGCATTGCCTGTAGGCGCGGCGCTCGACTATCGTGGCGCCGACAGGAGAGCCCAATGCGCAGGCAGATTGGTGTGGCAGTAGTTTTGGCCCTGGTGTGGACCGGCTGCGGTAGCAGCGCCCCGGAGATCAAAGCGGGCAACATGCCCGAGGGCGGCAACTTCCAGGGCGTCTACTTCTCGCAGCAGTACGGCGAGATGAACCTGATCCAGAACGGCGCCAACGTGGTCGGCGAGTACACCAGCGAGATGCGCTCCGGGAAGATTCAGGGCGAGGTGCAGGGGGATCTGATGCGCTTCGAGTGGACCGAGGCCAAGGCCATGGTCAGCAACCGCGCGCAGTCCACCAAAGGTCACGGGTACTTCCGCTACATGGTCGATTCGTCGAACGGCCAGCACGTGCTCAAGGGCGAGTGGGGCCTGGGTGACCAGGAGACCGGCGGCGGCCCCTGGAACGCCTACAAGCAGAAGAACAAGGAGCCCAAGCTCTCGGAGCGCAGCAGCAGCGGCGGCGAGAGTGAGGACGAAGGTTCGAGCGGCGAGAGTGAGGGCGGCTCCGAGGAGAAGTCCGGCGACGACGACATGTTCTAGTCGCGGCGCGTGGAGCCCGCAGCTGTAGGCTGCGGGTTGCGTCCTGCGCGCGTGAGGAAGAGAAACACGCCGATCGCTACCAGCCCGGCGAACGCGAGCTTCGCCGAGTAGGGCAGGACGGGCGCGTGCATTTGGCTGATCGTGCCCTCGATCAGGCCGGCCAGCACGAGCAACGGCGTTCCTCCCAACACCAGGCTGGCAGCCGTCTTTGCCTCCTCGGCAAAGGCGCTCGCGCGTCCGCGCCGCCCGGGGAGCCACAGCCCTCGAGCGATGATCAACCCGGCCGCACCGGCCACGCACACCTCCGTGAGCTCGGCGACTCCGTGCGGCAGGATCCACGCCCAGAAGAACAGGCCCTGGCCCTCCTGGTGGTACTGCGCGGCCAGCGCGCCCAGGGGCACGCCGTTGTAGAAGAGCAGGCCGACGGTCCCGAGGCCGAAGGTCACGCCCAGCGCGAAGACCAGGAACGACACCTCGACGTTGTGCGTGAATAGCCAGCCCGAAAAGGCGA
>DATEOF010000487.1:0-14023 GCA_035274465.1 Polyangiales bacterium | reverse complement strand
CGCCACTGCCCCATCGGCCCACGCGCCGCACGCCACCGCCGCTCGCCATGCGCCGCGAACAGGCCGCAAACGACGACCGCCCGCCTCGGATGCGTTCGACGCCGCCGCCGCTGCCCACGCACGACGCGCTGGTCACCGAGCCGCACGACCCGGAGCCCGAGGTCCACGCGCCCCCGCACTTCGCCGGCCTGCACCAGGGCCAGATGGCGCACAAGCTGGCCGAGGACGAGCTCTGGCTGTTCGCGCGCCTCGACGAGCCGCACGCCTCGGCGTTCCGGCATGGAGCGGATCTGGCCCTGCAGTACACCGAGGTCGATGCCCACCCGGTGGCCGTGCTGTCGCTCGTCGATCAGCGCGACGAGACCTACGTGATTCGGATGGCGTTGGATGGCCGCTCCGAGAGCGACCAGCGCGTGCTCGAACACCTCTCGCGCTCCTTCCGCGCGCGCGTCGCGCTGTACATCGACTCGCTGTACATCGAGACGGTCACGGTCTCGACCCTGCGTGAAGGCGTCGCCCAGGCGATCCAGGACAAGATCGCCAAGCTGCCGCTCGAACATGGCCTGCGCGACCCGGCCGAGCTGCTCGAGAGCGTGCTCAGCATGCCGCCGGCGCTGATGAATGACGACTTGCCCTTCGGACCCGCGCGGCGCGAAGCCTCGACCGTGGTCTCGGTGTGGGCGTCGGTCGAGCAGCTGGCGGCGTGGTTGCGGCCGGAGAAGATCGCCGAGGCCACGTTGACCTACAGCGTCCCGCGCCACGTGATCGACGCCACCATCCGCCGCGTCGTGCGTGCGGCGATCGCGTTCGGCGTGGCGCTGCCCGACGAGCTCCTGCGGCTGGCGGTCGAGCACGGCGCGGCCAGCGACGAACACAGCGCGGTGCGAGAGCAGCTGCAAGCGTTTCGGCAGCGGATAGAAAACAACCAGAACGACCTGGGCAAAGAGGCCACGCGCAAGAACTGGGACCGGCTGCTGGCGGCGGCGGATGCGCGTGGCGTCGAGGTCGAACATGCCACGCTGGCCTTGTCGCGGGCCGAGCCGCTGTCGGACCGGGCGGCGCTGCATGCCACGCGAGCGTTCGAGGGAGCGAGCGCAGCGGAGCTGAAACAAAAGCTACAGGACCCCGGACAGCGCCTGGAGGCGATCCGGGAGCTCTGCGTGCGAGGGCATGCCTCGGCCATCGAGCAAGTGTGCGCGGTGCTGGATGCGTTGCGGCCGGGCGAGGCGGCTGTGGCGACGGCCCAGCTGCTGATGTTCGGTGAGGCGGCAGGTGACGGGCTGATCTCCGCGCTTAACTCCAGCAATGAGGCAGTGCGCCAATGTGCGGCACTGGCATTGGGAAAGCTGCAATTGAGACGGGCGCTTTTGCCCCTGCTCAAAGCGCTCGAGAACGAAGATTCGCCGCTGCATGCGGAAATCGCGCGTGCGTTCGGGGACTTCGGTGCACCTGCGTTGCGCAGTGTGGTGCGGGTGATCCCAGGGGCTACCCGCCCTGACAGACTCGTGCTCACCCTGGCCCATTTGGCCAACCACGGGTGTGCGCGGGAAGTAGAAAAGCTAGAAAACGATCCCGAGGGAGAGGTCGCGCAGGCAGCCAGAAAGGCCATGGCGCGTAGGGCGCGGATGGAGTGGGAAGACCTGTCGGTTCGCGAGCAACGCACACTGACCGACGCCAGCCCCACCGCGCGTTTGTCACAAGCCTTCTATGCAGAAGCCTCGAAAGTCGCTATCTAGGGACGAGCACCACTAAATCAACATGCCTCGGGTGGGGCAGGTCGCTGGAGCTCTCTGGGCTCGACGTCAAGACCGCCACGTGCCCCGGGATGGACAGAAAAACGCCAGAGACCTATACCTTCCGCTCCAGATGCGACTCGGCATATTCAGTGATGTGCATGCCAACCTCGAAGCGCTCAACGCTGTCATCGAGGCCTACAAACACGAGCGCATTGATCGCTACTTCTGTTTGGGGGATGTCGTCGGCTACGGAGCCAACCCGAACGAATGCGCGAACCTGGTGCGTGAAGTCGCGGAGCTGACGATCCTCGGCAACCATGACGCTGCGGTCGCCGGGCGCATGGATTACTCGTACTACTACGAGGCTGCGCGGCAGGCGCTCGACCAGCACGCGCAGGCGCTCACGTCCGAGAACATGCAGTGGCTGAAGGGCCTGCCGTACAAGCATCGGCTGGCGAACCTCGGCGTGCTGCTGTGCCATGGATCGCCGGTGCGGATCGAAGAGTTCGAGTACATCTTCGCGCCGGAGCAAGCGCGGGAGTGCTTGCCGATCTACGAGCAGCTCGGGGACATCACGCTGATCGGGCACAGCCATCTGTGCAAGGTGTTCGCGCTGCGCCCGGGTGAAGTGCGGGAGCTGCCGGCGAAGAGCTTTCACTTGCAGGAAGGCTACAAGTACATCGTCAGCGTCGGATCGGTGGGGCAGCCGCGGGATTACGACAATCGCGCGAGCTTCACCGTGTACGACACGGCGGAGAAGTTCTTCGAGTTCAAGCGCGTCGAGTACGACATCGACATGGCGGCGACGAAGATCTTCGACTCGAACCTCGAGCGGAACTTCGGGCACCGGTTGTTCATCGGTGTTTAGTTAGTGCGCTTCGCTGAAGGCGAGTAGGCCGAAGAGCGGGGCTTGGCCGTCTGCGTAGGCGTGGAACGGTGGGGTTTGCATCTCGCCTGCGCGGCAGACGCGTGCGGCGGAGAACGGGCGGAGGCATTGCGCGAGCTCGAGGCGGAGCTCGCGCGGGCCAGCGACGCCGATGCACTTGAGGGCGCTGCCGAAGGGGCGCAGGGCCTGGATGGCGGCGTCGGGGGCGGGGCAGTCGTAGACGCTGATCAGGCGGCCGCCGGGGCTCGAGCGGGGGGCGTGGTTGGATTCGTAGCTGACGGCGTAGCCGCGGCCTTCGAAGAGCTCGCCGCGGACCTGGGCGGCTGCGCGCCATTGGAGGGCGAGGGCTTGATCGGAGAGGGTTGCAGCTCCTGGCGGCAGGAGGCGGGCGAGCTCGGGGAGGGCGGTTTCGGCGAGGGAGCGGGCGAAGCTGCGGGCGTCGCCTTCGACGAAGACTACGTGCGGGGAGAGGCAGCCGCGTTGATCGTAGGCGGCGATGTCGAGGGCTACGCGTTGGCCGGCGTCGCGGGTGGCCGTGGAGCCGCCGCGGAGGGCGTCGGCGCCCACGAAGCTGGCGGAGATGCCGTGGCCGTGGCGCAGGACGCGGGTGTTGGGTTGGGCCTGGGCGGCGATGCGCTGGATGCTGCTGTCGTCGCCGTAGATCGAGACGACTTCGGCGTCGGCGAGCAGGGCTTGCAGGGCGTCGGGGGTGTCGCGGCCGAAGCTTACGAGCTCGCAGCGCTGGGCGATGTCGGGGTCGATCGCGTGCAGCGCGCGGAGGAGGAAGCGCGGCAGCACGTCGTCGCTGCTCGAGGTCTTGACGAGCACCGGTGCGCCGCTGAGCAGCGGCAGGTAGATCGCGCGTACGGCGGCGGAGAAGATATTGCCGGCCAGCACCACGGATGCCAGGCGCGCCGGCACCGGCACGAGGCCGGGGGTGCCGGTCACCTCGCGTGCGAGGCCATCGAGTACGTCGGGGCGCAGACTGCTGAAGGTGGTGGTCAGCGCCCACTCGAGCATGCCGGCGGATAGGCCCGTGCTCGAGAGCAGCTCGCGACGCAGCTCCTGCGCGAGCGCGCGATCGGCGCCCAGCAGATGAATGCCTGACTGACAGAGCGCGCGCACCAAGCGGGAGATCTCGTCCGGGGCGAAGAGCGGGGGCAACGCGCGCAGCCGGGCTGCCGCCTCGGCGACCTGTGCTGCGCTATGCGTGGCCGCGGGTGCGTTCACGTTAGCCTCCCAGCCAGGCGTCCACGGCGATCGAGCAGCCGCGGGTTACGGCGTCGGGGGCGCGGCCCAGGACTGTGAGGCCGTGCGCGTCGAGGCGGGCGAGATCGCTGGTTTGGATCGCGCAGACGCTGTCGAGGTTGGCGAGATCGTCGATGCGGAGCAGACCCACGGCGCCGAGGCCTACGGGGGCGAGCGTGTCGGGATCGATCGGTTGTACGCGCATCCAGCCGGGTACCCAGAGGCGGCGTGGGGTTGGGGGTGTGCCGAGGAGCGCTGCGCGCAGCGTTGTTTCGTAGCACTGCGAGCTGAGCTCGGTCATGCCGTACTCCTGCACGATGTGGGTGTGCGGGACGCCGTAGCGAGCTTCGAGCAGCTCGAGCATGGCGGGGAGTTCGATGCTGCGCGAGCGGCCCTTGAAGCCGCCGGTTTGCATGATGCGGCTGCCTTCGGGGAGCTCGAAGCGGGTGCGGAGGGCGTCTTCGGCGTGGACGAAGGCGAAGGAGGTGCCGAGGAGGGCGACGGGCTCGTCTTCAGCTTGGGCTTCGAGGAGGAGTTGGTGGAGGTGATCGGGCTGCAGCTGTCCGCGGCGCCAGACGTAGCGACTGGTGGGGTTGCCGAACCAGTCGCGGAAGCGCGAGAGCATGTAGGAGAGGGAGGAGTCGGGGAGTTCGTGCTCGTCGGGGGCGAGGACGATCAGGCGCATTTGCGGGAGGTCGGGGAAGAGGGCGAAGCGGGCGGCGGCGTGGGCTGCGCGATCGTAGAGGGAGAGATCGGAGAAGTGGTGGTGGCCGCGGGCGCCGCTGGTGGTGCCTGAGGTGCGGAAGGTGCGTTGATCGAGATCGGGGGCGTGGGATGAGACGCGGGCGAAGCGGAAGGCGTCGGTGGGCAGGGCGGGGAGGCCGAAGGGGAGTGGGCGGCGGCGCTCGTTGGTGAGGAAGCGCTTGTAGGCGGGGACTTCGCGGGATTGGTGGGAGAGGAGCTCGCCGAGGAGCTCGTCGCGGGCGTGATCGTCGCGGTCGCCGTTCGAGCAGCGATCGATGAAGGCGGCGATGCGGGCGGGGAGCGTCACGACTGCAGTTCCTCCAGCGCGGTGGTGAAGGCGTCGAGTTGGGTGGTGGTGATCGTGAGGGGAGGGGTGAGGGAGAGGACGCTGGCGTCTGCGCCGGCGGGGACGGTGATGAAGCCGCGTTCGAGGAGGGCTTGCATGCGGTGGAGGGCGCGGGCGGGGGCGTCGAGTGGGAGGCCGAGGAGGAGGCCGGCGCCGCGGAGGTTGGGGATTTTTGTGCGGAGGTGCGCTTCGAGTTGGAGGGCGCGCTCGGGGAGGCGTTCTTCGCTGAGGATGTCGAGGTTGGCGAGGGCGGCGGCGCAGGCGAGGGGTTGGCCGAAGAATGTGCCGGTGTGGAGGGCTTCGTGATCGGGGGTGCCCCAGGCTTGCATGATGGGTTCGCGGCCGATGCAGGCGCTGATGGGCATGCCGGCGCCGAGGGCTTTGCCGATGCAGATGAGGTCGGGGGTCATGTTGGTTGCGGTGTGGGCGAACCAGGCGCCGGTGCGGCCGAGGCCGGTCATGATCTCGTCGCAGATCAGGAGGACTTTGTGCTTGCGGCAGAGTTCGCTCAGCTCTGGGAGGAATTGCGCGGGTGGGACCACAACGCCACCGCGGCCGAGGATCGGTTCGACCAGCAGTGCGCCGATCGCGCTGCCGCTGATGGCTGCGGTGACGGATTGTAGAGATGCGCGCAGCGACGACTCATCGCGCGGGTAGGGGGCGAAGGTGACGTGCGGGTTCAGTTGCGCGGCGAACGGCGTGCGGAAGGCTGGGCTGTAGCCGCAGGCGGAGAGTGGGCCGTGGCTCAGGCCGTGGTAGCCGCCTTCGAATGCAAGCACGCCCGGGCGGTTCGTGAAGAGCAGGGCGGTTTTTAGCGCGGCTTCGACTGCGTCTGCGCCGGAGAGGCCCAGCATCGCGCGAGTGGGATAGTCGAATAGGGTGGTCAGGCGCTCGAGCAGCGCGATCTTCACGTCGGAGGGATGGAGGTCGCCGAGCGCGTGGATCAAGCGTGCGCTCTGTTGTTGCAGTGCTTCGACGATCCGCGGGTGTGAGTGCCCCACGGCGGCCGCGCCGAACCCCGCGCTGAGGTCGACGTAGATGCGGCCGTCGACGTCGCGCACGTTGCAACCGCGCGCTTCGGCCCAGACGATCGGATCCTGCGGGGCGCCCGAGCGCTCAGAGCGGCGCGCGCGGCGTTGCGTCAGGGCGGGGCACTCGGCGGATGCCAGCCGATCCGTCGCTTGCTGCGACAGGGGACCGGGCCAGGACCCCGATACGCGGGGCAGCAAATCGCCGAGCACATCCATGGGGGGGCGTCTTGCCCCAAAAGTGCCTCGAGAGCAAACGCCAGGCTCGGGCTATTTACTTACGCCAGGGATAGAAGGCATGGCCGTTCTTGTGGGCGCTTTTTACGAGCTCGGGATTGTTGAGGAGCAAGACTTGGAGCTCGCCGCCTGCCTGCTTTTCGGCGGCGCCGAGGATGGCGTCGGTGATCTCGGCGACTCGGTTCAGGAAGGAGGGATCCACGCGGACGCCGATGACTGGGATGGGAGAGTCGTCGGCGACTACGCAGGCCCATTCGACCTCGGGGAAGGCGCGCAGGGCGGCGGAGATACCGTGGCGGAGCGCGTCGCTCAGGACGAGGTTGGGTGGGGCGAGGGCTTTGAGGTGCTTTTTGAGATCGTCGCGCGTGGGTGGGGCTACGCGCGCGGCTGCGGCTTCGCGGCCGTGGCCTGCGGTGGGTGCCTCGCGGTTTGGAGGGGCGGGCGTCGGCGTGGGCATCGGAGTTCGAGTGCGCGGCGAGTTGTCGTTCGCACTCAAGACTGGAGGCGGGCGGACGCTCGGCGGCTTTGCCTTGCCGGTGAGCGGTTGGGAAGCTGGGCGCTTCGGCAGTACGCGCGCGGGTGTGTCGCCGCCGCCAGCGGCAGCTTCGGGTGCGCCGTGAGGAGGCCGACTGGAGCGCTTTACGGCCTGCAGGATCGCGGCTTGAGGCTCGCCGGCGGATGCAAACGGCCCGGAGCCTGCGCGCCCGGTTGGCATTTGCAGCAGTGGCTCCAGCTCGCCCTTGGCAAACTCCACGCTGTGCTCGGAGCCGATGTCGAGCACCACGAAGTTCACGCCGCGCGAGAGCACATGCTTTAGTGCTTCGCGAGCGCTCAACTCCTTCCACTGGAGCGATCCGTCGGGCTCTCGCCATCCGAACCGAGTCGCAGTCGCCTCGAGCGAATCCAAGCCGGTGAAGAGCGGCAGCGCCGTCTCGCCGTCGCTGTTCGTCAACGTCCGCACCATCTGACTCGGCCCGGGCCAAGTCGCGGCGAACAACTTCCGCTGAGCGAGCACCACCAGAGCATCGACGCGCGCTTGCTCTCCTGCGGTCGCGTCGGCTAGGACGCGTCGAAAAGCGATCGTCGCCGTATCGATAGGCGTCGAACTCTGCATACCCCAAAAGTTTACCTGAAGAGGCGTGACGCCCGGCAACTTCGCCACGGCGGCTTGCCCCCGCAGGCAGTCCCGCACGCACCCCCACCCACCTCAAGCCAAGCTTGACTCCGCAACCCTAGCGGCTATCTTGCGCCCCCTGGGTGACCCCACCCATCCCGCCCAGATAGCTCAGTCGGTAGAGCAGAGGATTGAAAATCCTCGTGTCGGCAGTTCGATTCTGTCTCTGGGCACTGTATTTACCGCGTAATTCGCGTGATCGAGCTGTCCGATGTGTTGCACGTGACGCTCTGATCCGCGGGTGGTTGCTACGAATGCGCTACAGTCGCCGACCCGCTCGGCGAGCATTCGGCCCAGCGATTCAACCGGAACCCGACCGTAGACGCGCTCAGCCATGCGCGAGTCGGTGTGCCCGAGCGCAACGGCGATCAGGTGGGGCTCGGTGCCGTGTTGGCGGAGCCAGGTCGCGTAGGTGCGACGGAGGTCGTTCGGCGACACGGGCGCGAAGGCAAAGCGGGCTTGGAGCGCCGCTTGCTCCGCTTTGCTGAACGCCTCGAACGGCTTCTCGATCGCAGCGAGGTGAACGGAGAGCGCCTTCTTCGCGGCGCGTGCGCAAGCCTCGCTGAGGTCACGGCGGGTATTGGCCCATGAGCGGAAGAGAAGGCCGCCCACGCCTTCGGCGTAGCGCTCGACGTGCGCGAGGAGATCGAAAGACGCGCCGACGATCGGAACGGCCCGCGCTGAACCCTCCGTTTTCGTCCCGCGAAGGTGGACAATCTCGCGTCGCCAGTCGATGTCGGTCCGCATCGCGCGATCGGATTCGCTCCAACGCGCGCCGGTGGCCAGGATGAACGCGACCCGAGCTGCGCGGTCCGGCGTCAGCTCGCCGAGTAGGCGTTGTGCTTCGTCTCCCGAGAGGAACCGGACGCGCGGCTTGTAGCCGGCAGAGAACCCATCGGGCATCACCGCTCCGATGTCGCCCGTGAATTCGCCCCGTCGCTTCGCGACCTTGAGCGTGCCGCGCAGCGTCACGAGCTCCTTCTGGATCGTGTGGCGAGCGGCGCCTTCCTTCAGCCGCGTCTCGATGTAGTTGTCCACCGCGCGAGCGTCGATGCGTGCAATCCGCATGTCACTGCCGAGGAGCCGCATCAGATGGCCGGCCTTGACGCGGTAGCTGTCGAGCGTGCCCGCTGCGCGCCCCTTGTTCCTCCGATCGAAGAGGAAGCGCTCAATGGCTTCCGCCAGAACCGCAGCGTCTGCAAACGCGCGATTCGGATCGGTGGCAGTTCGCTCCCAGCCGCGAACTACCGACTCAGCGGCCCGTTGATCGCGGCAACGGGTCGACCTGCTGACTCGTTTTCCATCCGCGTCGTAGTACCATCCCCACCAGATCTTCCCGCGCTTGTAGAGTCGTTCGGCTGCCATTCGTCCTGCTCTGGCTGACGTCGAAACTGCTCGAACGTCGCTGGCGGACGATACTCTCGTTCCGGTCGTGATGTCGCGTCGCTGATCGCGGCTGCTGCCGCGTTGCACTGCTGGTTTACAGGTTTGCTGTGCGGGACCAGCTGCTGCGAGGGCCGGAGGCGTCGGCGAAGGATCTTGCCGAGCGCCTCGGGGACAAGGCGCCCGTACACCCGTTCGACCATGCGCGAATCCCGATGGCCGAGCGCGGGCGCGAGCAGGTGCGGCTCGATCCCATCTTCGCGTAGCCAGGTCGCGTAAGTGCGACGCAAGTCGTTCGGCGAGATCGCGACATGCTTGAGCTGCGTTGCTCTGTCGAGGCTGTTCTCGGCAAGCAGCAAGCCGCCGCTGGCGATTTCGGCAGCTGCTCTAGCCGCCTTGATGTCACGATGCCGATTGCCCCAAGGTCGGAACAAGTGTCCGCCCACGCCGGCCGCGTGACGCTCGGCGAACTCGAGCAGTTCGATCGAGAAACCAGCGACCGGCACTGCACGTTCGGCTGAGGCAGTCTTCGTGCCGCGAAGTCGCACGAGACCGCGTCGCCAGTCGATGTCGACGCGCATGGCCCGACCTGACTCGCTCCAGCGCGCACCGGTCGCGATCATGAACGCCACGTGAGCCGCGCGGTCCGGTCGAAGCTGAGCGAGCAGACGCCGTGCTTCGTCTATGGTCAGTTTCCGTTCACACGGCTTGTAGCCCGTCGAGAACCCGTCGGGCATTACGGCCTGGATGTCGCCGCAGAACTCTCCACGCCTCTTGGCTACCTTGAGCGTGCCGCGAAGCGTGACGAGTTCCTTGTAGACCGTATGCCGCGACGCACCTTCGTCCAACCGCGTGTTCACGTAGTCGTCGACTCGCCTCGCGTTCACGTGAGCGAGCTTTAGCTCTTGGCCAAACAGTCGCAACAAGTGCCCGGCCTTGGAACGATAGAAGTCGATTGTCGAATCAGCGCGACCTCTATTGCCTCGATCTACTATGAATCGTCCGAGGGCTTCACTGAGCGTGGTCGAGTGCGCGGCTGCGTAATCCGGATCGACGGCATGCCGCTCCCACTGACGCAAGACAGCTTCGGCAGCCCGCCGGTCGCAGCAGCGCGTCGACGCGCAGACTCGTTTTCCGTCTCGGTAGTACCAGCCCCACCAAATGCGGCCGCGTTTGTAGAGTCGTCCGGCCATCCGCGTCTCTCCCGCTGCCGCAAGAAGGTTTCGAAGCTTGCACGTGACACACGGAGGACGCCGTTGTGTTTGAAGTGCACCATCTCGCGCATGAGGCGGTAGGCAGTGTCGCGCGAGACTTGAAGGTCGTCAGCGATGTCGTTGGCCGTGAGATAGCGCGGTGCGCGCGATTTGCTTTGAGTCGTCACTCGCTGGTCTTGCGTGCGTGATCGTCATCACTCGTGAAGCGCGCTACTGCCGCGTTGTGACGCGTGAGCAGTCGATGCATGGCCTCTTTCCACCCGTACTTGAGACCGAAGGTTTGTGCGGTATCCGCGGCAGCTTTCTCGTAAACATCGTCGCAGTAGGCCTCAACCCATGCGCGAGCGTCGTCTGAAGTCATCGATTCCACGTAGCTGCCCTCATCAACAACTTCGCCTGTCTCGTAGACAATCAATGGGATTCGAGTGAGCTGACCGACTGCTGCTAGTCGCGACGTAGCAGTTCCGAGCATGTGAGGCGCCGTCGCGCCGCCACGGACCCGCATTCGTAGGATCGGTGTGGCGGCGTGTTCGAACGTGACGCCCGCGACTGCGATCCACCTCGGGTCCAACTTGCAGCGGAACAGCCGCGTTGCGGTCGTTGGGTCGACCATCCGGAGCCACACCGCATCGTGCTGCCATGCCTCGTCGAGTTTCGAAGGTAGGTTGGTCGGGTCGCGAAGTTTGACCTCGTTCAGGAATGTTCCGCGATGCTGGAACTCCACGCGTGTCACGCGATCGGACTCCTTCCATCCGGCCCGGCGCCAACGCTCGTACTCGATCTCGCGTTTCTCTTCGCGCCCTGAAGCGAGGAGCTCTGCAGTCTTGTCGTAGATGCGCGCCGAGATCGGGTTGCCCTTACTTATGCTGAAGCCGATCACCTTCCGGGTGAAGTCGCGATGCGCAAGCGTGGCCGGCTTGCTCAGTCCGGTTTGCACTTCGTCAAAGTCCTTCTCCTCTGCCTGGAACTCGTCGATGCTTGCGCGCTTGGTAACGAAGCGCTCCGAGTCTCTCCCCGACAGCGGGAAAGCGACGAAGTCAGCTGCGAGATCGAAACGGCGGAGTCGCGGACATCCGCGGACGGTGCCGAACTCGCTGGCGAGCGCGACAAGCAATGCGAGTGTCGCTTCTAGCGTATGCGTCGCGAGATAAGTCGCTCGCGCGATCAGCTCGAGCCGGTAGCCATCCGCTGCGCGAGCGTCGAACACTCCTCGAACGTCAGCGTTCTCAAAGGCAAGGAATGACTCACGGCGCGTGGCTTTCAGAGCGAGAGAGAACCCACCAAGCTGCAACTCCGCCACTGACATCGCGGATGCGAGTTGTGCGCGCGTCTCGAGTAACTGAGCGACTTGGGGACCGACGTCGATCTTGAAGGCGACTACCAGTGCATCGACCCGACATCCAAGGAGCCGTGTTTGGCTGGCGTTTGGCGGTGTAGCCTGCGAGCTCTTCTGTGGAGAGCGAGAAACCGTAGTTTTTGCCGTCGTCGACGAGTCCGTGCTGGCGTTTGGCGGGGGGTGATACTCGACCCCCGCCACGTCGGCGACGACCTCACTGCCAGCAGCGCTGTGGGCGACGAAGGTCATCGCGGTCTAGCGCTCACCCGAGTTGCTGTGCTTGCGTGCCCTCACCCCGCTTCGCGGGGCCCCAGGGCACGGACCAGGGGGCTGCGCCCCCTCAGCGCTGCGCGCTTCACCCCCGGCGAACCCCGACCGGTCTTCGCCTTCCTTGAACCTGGCTTCGAGCTGAGGAGAAGCCGCGCTCTCGACACTCGGGTCCGCGGTCGGCGTGAGCCGGCCGGGGTCGCCCCCACGGTTGGTCAGACCGCGGGCCCCAGTGTCGAGCGCGGGCTTCAGCCCGTTTGCGATGAATGCATCGAGGTCGGCTCGGAGCACCATTCGGCGGCGGCCGATGCGCACGCTGGCGAGTCGACGCTTGCTGAGCCAGTGACGCACGGTGCTGTTCGTCCTGCGCGTCTCCTCGGCAACCTCCTCGATGAACAAGTACTTGGGCGACATCGTTGGCAACTCTCGTCGCCAACACGTTGCTACCGTTTGCTGCGGAGATCAGCCGTAGGAAGAGCGGGCTTGCCGTTTACGGGATCACACACGGCTACATCACCCGGGACGAATGTTCGCGCGTCCGGGGCATGCACGCGCTGCCGCACGCGCTCACCTTTGTCGTCCGACATCCCATCCGGCACGAGCTGCATGATTTCTCTGTACTTGAGTCCGCCCCAGCGAAGGTGTTGAGCCACGGCCGTGAGCAGTAGCGCTCGAGGATTTGGAGTTGGTGCTTGCTTAAGCTCGGAACTCTCGATGAGTTCAGGCAACTTGTCATCGAGCACCTTCAGAATTTTGAGGAGCTCCACGCTGTGCTTCAAGGCCTCTCGCGGCAGAACGCAGGTGAGTTGGTGATTGTGAAGCGTCCCTGGCGCAGCGAGCTCCCGCTCCCGCTCGTGCAACGCGCTGCTGCTTTCTTCGAGCTCGCGGACGAGCGGTCCGAACTTCAGGATCTGCTCGCGAAGCGGTGGCCACAGCTCGAACGCCGCGTTCATTGTCGCGACGACCGCCTTCAACCGGCGTGAAGTAGCTTCTCTCTGGTAATCCAGAAGCTCACATAGCGCGAAGGACACTCCCCCCAAGCGGCACGTGGACACGAGGCAGCGATCTGCGGAACGGCGTTGATGTACATCGCTCGCTTCGTGCGGTGCGAAACTGCCGATTTCGTGACGCGGTCCATGAAGCAGCGCGTGTTGGAACGCGAGGTCGTACAGATTGCTTGGATCACAACCTGGCGATGGCTTGGCACCGAGACGGATGGCCTCGCGACCGAGATTTGCGATAGCAGCTTCGACGTCGAACCCGGCAATCGGGTCTTCCATTGGCCATTCCTTTCGTGCGGACCGGAGATGGTGCTGCGGAGCTTCCTCCGGCTGCGCTGCCGTGGTGGCAGTGTCACGGTAGCTGGGGCTCGCGGCAAGACGCTCGCGATAAACTCGTCAAAAGCACCTTCTCCAATGAAAACAACAGCTAGCCACACCAAACCGCGCGAGATGTCTGTCTCCGACAGCGTGTCGAAGGGCAAGCTCATCCGGCGCGCGGAAGCTGCTCGTCTGCTGGGGGTCAGCGTCAGCACGCTGCGCCGTCGCGAGGGTAACGAACTGCAGCCGATCGTTGGTCCCGACGGCGTTCACATGTTCGATGAGTCGGAAGTGCGATCAGTGATGGTTACCGTGCGCCGCACGCAGACCTCAACCACGTTGGGGAGTTCGGCTGGTCACATTGCGGCTGAAGTGTTCTCGCTCCTCGACGCCGGCGAGCACCCTGTAGAAATCGTCAAGCAGCTCAAGCTTCCACCTGACCAGGTTGTCGCGCTGCGCGATCAATGGTCAGAGATGCGCGGTGGGTTCATCGTCAGTGCCCGTGAAGCTGCGGAGTTCGGCCGCCTCGCGCGTGCGAGTACACCGAAGGCCGCAGCCAGTGCGCTCGCGCAACTCCGCCATCGATTGGAAGCGATCACCGAGATGCGGCGCGGCTCCGCGAAGTGCTGCGTTTGTGGTGACGCCACGGCGTCCATCTGCGAGCCGTGCGTCGTCGTCGAGAATGGGCCGCTCGCGAGCTTCGGTGTCGACGTGGAACATCGCAAGGGACCAACCGGGCTCGCCGCGTCTTCGCGGACGTGTACTGGAACGCAGATTCGAATGGTGGTGACGTCGCGCGGGTCCGATCCGAGTGGTGTGCGTCGACCGACGTCGCGACATCTGAAATCGCTGATCTCGTCTTAGGCATCGAACGATCGAGGACAAGATCGTGAGCGGTCTCCAAGTCGCTTGGATAGCCGGTCTGCTGTATGCAATTCCATCCTCGCGACTTTTCGAACGTTGTGTGTAAGACCTCGCCCGTGCCCGTGTTGACGTAGGTCGGCGCGCAGCTCAGGCGGGTTCGATCTCGTGCGGCAGCGGGATCTGGGCCTCATCGAGGGCGGCAGCGGTCGCAAGCTTGAGGTAGCGCTCCGGCTCGACGTCG
>DATEOF010000486.1:0-10942 GCA_035274465.1 Polyangiales bacterium | reverse complement strand
CGGCGACCCCTCCGACAACCTACCCGGCGTGCCGGGCGTCGGCGCGCGCACGGCGAGCCGTCTCGCGCAGCAGCATGCCGATATGCACGACCTGCTCGATCACCTCGATACGGTGCAGCCCGAACGCCTGCGCGAAGCCTTGCGCGCGGCCAGCAGCCAACTCCTGCAGAACGAACGGCTCGCACGCCTGGATGCTCGCGTGCCGTTGCCCGAAGGTCCGCGCTTCGGTCTGCCCGATCGCGCAGCACTCGAGAAGGTGCGCGCACTGTTCGAGGAGCTGGAGTTCAAGAGCCTGATCGGCCGGCTGCCGGCGTGAGCACGCGGCGCGTGCCCACGCCCTGGCAACGACTGACGGCTCACTTGCCGGGTTGTTTGACCAGGCGCAAGTACGGCTTCTTCTCGTTCCAGCCGTTCGGGAACAGCTTCTTGGCGTCGTCGTTCGAGAGCGAAGGGACGATGATCACGTCGTCGCCCTGCTTCCAGTTGACGGGCGTCGCGACCTTGTAGCCGTCGGTGAGCTGCAGCGAGTCGATCACGCGCAGGATCTCGTCGAAGTTGCGACCGGTGCTGGCCGGGTACGTGATCGTCAGCCGCACCTTGTTGTTCGCATCGATCACGAACACCGAGCGCACGGTCAGCGTGTCGTTCGCGTTCGGATGGATCATGTCGTACAGGTTCGCGACCTTCTTGTCCGGATCGCCGATCATCGGGAAGTTCACGGCCTGACCCTGCGTCTCCTCGATGTCTTTACCCCAGCGCTTGTGATCCTCGACCGAGTCCACGCTCAAGCCGACGACCTTGACGTTGCGCTTCTCGAACTCGCTCTTGAGCTTGGCGGTGTAACCCAGCTCGGTGGTGCACACCGGTGTGAAGTCTTTGGGATGGGAGAACAGCACCGCCCACTTGCCCTTCTTCCACTCGTGGAAGTCGATCTCGCCCTCGGTCGTGGGTGCGGTGAAGTTGGGAGCGATGTCACCAAGTCGAATCGTCACGGAGTGCCTCCTGTGTGGATTGGCGCGAGTTTCCCACCGCGACTCCGCCCCGCGCAACCCTGCCGCACGTCTGGGAAATCCGTGCCTGGGCCCGGCGCCTCTTGGGGCGCCCTGGCGCTTTGCTGGCGAGTGGTTAGGCTTACTCTCTCAACCAAGTGAGGCTGATGTGACGACGCGAGAGATCACCGCCGACAACTTCGAGAACGTGGTGGCGAAGGAAGGCATCGTGCTGCTGGATTTCTGGGCGAGCTGGTGCGGGCCCTGCCGCGCGTTCGGACCGATCTTCGAAGCTGCCTCGGAGCGCCACCCGGACCTGACCTGGGGCAAGGTCGACACCGAAGCCCAGGGCGATTTGGCCGGTGCATTCCAGATCCGCTCGATCCCGACGCTGATGGTCTTCCGCGACGGTATCCGCCTGTTCTCGCAAGCCGGCATGCTGCCCGAAGCCGCGCTGGACGACCTGGTTCGTCAGGTACGCGCTCTCGACATGGACGACGTGCGCAAGCAGATCAACGAGCAGGAGCCCGCCGCAGCCGAGCCGGAATAGAGCGCCGAACAGCTTGAAACGTCGATGGATGCGCGCTTTAGCGGGGCTCTGGGGGGCCGCGGGCCGACGAGGCGTAGTTCGATCCTACGTCGAGGAGGTACGCGGGCGCCCAGGGCCCCGATAGAGCGCCCAGGCGCGGCGTTTCAAGCTGTTCGGCGCTCTAAGGCCTACTTCCCGTCGCTGAACACGTGCGTGATGCGCTGGCGCCCGAGGCGTGTGCTCGGGAACTGCGCTGCACGCAGGATCGGCTCCACGCACGGCTGCAGGGTCGCGGGCGCGACGAACACGCCCTCCACCCGGCCGGAGGCGTCCACCACCAGGCTGGTGCGGCCGACGTGTGGCGCGCTGGCGTCACCCTTCAGGCAACGCTTCAAGCGGTCGCGCATGGGGGCCAGCGTCTTTTGCACGAGGTCCGCGCTGAGCGCGTAGGGCCGCGGATCGGTCTGGACCTCGTCCTGTGGCGGCGCGGGCGGCGGCGCTTCGGCGACCTTGGGCGGCGGCGGAGCGTCGAGTTGCGCGAGCGCTGCCTGCGCCTGCTCACGCGTCGGCTTGGGCGTGAGCGTGTCCGACGCGATGTCGACCAGCGTGCCGCGCTGCGCCTTCGCGTGCAGGGCCGCCAGCGCGTTCATTGCCGAGCCGAGCGCGGGCCCGAGCTCCGAGCCTTCGGGTTCGGCGTGATGCAGGCGCACGAAGCGCTCGACGCTGGCGGCGGCAGTGCGTTCGCCGAGGGCGGCCAGCGACTCGAACACGGCCGTGAGATCGCGCGCCGGCGTGTTGGGATCCTCGATCTGCGAGACCAGCAGCGGCCCTGCCGCCTTCAGCTGCAGCTTGGCTGCGGCCTGGGCCAGCGGACCGACCGGCGGTGCGTCGGTGCCTTCCAGGAACGACGCGCGCACGCGCAGTGCGGCCAGCACGGCGGCATCTCCGGTCGTGCGATCGCGAAGCTGCGCGCAGGCGGCAGCGCGCACCGGCTCCGGGCTCTTGCGCTGCGAGCACAGCGTGATCAGCTGGCTGGTGGTCTCGGCCTCCGGGAAGTGGCCCAGGTACGAAGCCGCGTAGGCGCGCCCGGCGCCCAGCCGATCGTCGTCCAACGCGGCCGCCGCGTACAGCTGCTGGCGCAGCGGGCCCTGCGGCCGATCGGCCAGCGCCGCCGGGTCACCTTCGACCTCCGGTGCAGCTGGCGGCGGCGGAGTCCAGCCGCCAGGCCGGAGCGCCACCACGCGCAGCTCGCGCCCGAGCGAGACCTTGAACTGCGTCGCGCCCGCGGGATCGAGGTAGCGAAGCGTGCCGGCGCTGTCGGCGACGAGCATGCCGCCCGGCATGATCGCCGTGCCGACCAGGTCGTGATCGAAGCTGCGAACCCAGTGGATCTCGTCGGCCTTGGCGTCGAGCGCGAACAGCAGGCGATAGAAGCGCAGCAGGAACTGATCGTTCTGCGTCGCGATCTCGTCGCCACGCCGTTCGACGCGCCAGTTGACCTGCAGTCGATGGTACGCGCTGTCCGGGTCCGGGATCGGCGTGTAGCCGTCGCGCAACAGCGGCGGCTGTCCGGGCAGCTCGCGCTTGCGCGGCGTGTACGGCACGTGCTTCAGGCCCGGCTGCTCGAGCAGCTCCGCGGTGACCGGGAACAGGCCCAGCTGGCCCACGTACAGCTGTCCCGCATCGACGATCGCCTGGCCCATCACCGAGCTCTTGTAGTGAAAGCGCGCGAGCTCGCGGCCGTCGGCCACGGCCAGCACGGACAGGCGCTGCGTGGCCCAGGGCACCATCACGTACTCGCCCGACACCGCGGGCACACCGACGGGCAGGTTCAGCGTCTGCTTCCAGCGCACGCGATCGTTTTGCACCAGGGCCACCGCGCCCGGCAGGGACTTCTCGGGATAGCCGAGCGCGATCACGATGTCGCCGCCCTGCCCGTCCGCGCCGATCAGGGCGGCCTTCTCGTCGACGGTAACGCGCAGCTTGCCGCTGGCCAGGTCGCGCACGGTCACGCCGCCCGCCTCCTGCATGATCACCGCATCCGCAGCCACCAGCGGCGCGCTCTTCGCCTCCACCGGGGTCTCCCAGAGCAAGCCCTGCGCGAGGTCCCAGGCGAACAGCCGCATCGGATCGCTGGTCAGGCCGACGACGACGGGCCGCTCGGTGCGCGGCTTGGACTGCGCGAGCTGGCTCACCACCACCGTCTGCTTCGGCGTCTCGGGCGCCTTGAACTGCGGTTGAAACGATGCGCTGGCGCAGGCGAGCAAACCCGCACAGCCAGTCGCGAGCAACCAGTGCTTGATCATCGAGCCTCCGCCAGTGCAGCCTCACCCGCCGCCTTCAGTTGCGCGCGCGGCTTGGTCGCCGGCGCCGGTGGAGCGGCCGGCTTGGCTGCCGGCGGCTCGAACTTGGGCTGCGGGTGTTCGCGATCGAACTTGATCAGGCCATCCGCCAGGCTCTGACGCAGCCGCGGGTGGCCTTCCGCCTTGTACGCCGCATTCCACTCGACCAACGCGGCGCGCGCGCTCGGGGAGCCCAGCGCGCCCACCTGCTGCACGAGCTTGAGCTTGGCGTCCAGCGGCACGTTCGCCCGCAGCATCAGCGCATCCAGCGCGGGTCGCACCATCATCACGTCGTCCTTCTGCGCGCGCGCCATCAGCGACTTGAAGTCGGCAGGGCTGGCGATCTGTCCGATCGCTTGCCAGGCCCCGGGTACGCCGCGTTCCGCCGACGTGTAGAGCGCCGGCAGCGCGCGCGCATTGCCCACGCTGGCAAGCGCCTCCACGGCCGCGCTGCGTACCTCGGAGCTGGGATCATCCAGCGCGTAGAGCAGCGCGGACTGCGCGCTCTTCACCTTCAGGATAGCCAGCGCTTGCATGGCCTTGATGCGAACCTGAATGCGTCGGTGCTGTGTCAGCTCCAGGAGCGGTGGCGCGAGGCTCGGACGGTTGAGCAGCACCAGCGTATCGATGGCCGCCTCTATCAGCTGCGGAGGCAAACCCCGGTGCAAGCGCGTCACCACGGCCTGCGCCGCCTCGTCGCCACCCAACTCGACCAGGCTGGAGAAAGCCTGGCGCACCGCAGCCTCGTCTCCGTTCTGCAGCTTGGCTTGCGCGGTTTTCAGGATCTCCGCGCGTACCGCGGGATTCGCACCCGCGTCCAAGGCGAAAAGAGGACACGTCCATGACACAACCGCAGTCGTGACTAGCAGGACGGTCCAGGAGTCTATCCGCATGACACCTCGCGAGTTGGCCACCAGATCATGCTAACAACGCATGCGTAGGCGGTCAGCTCGTGAGGTCATCACTCACTTGCGCGCCGGATCGCTCAGGATCAGCGTGGGCACGCCACACGTCCCGGAGCGCAGGCGCAGCACGCGCGTCCCTGGCTTGTTGCCGTCGCGGACTTCGCTCGCGTCGAAGCCCGCCGCCATCAGCCGCTGGCGTGCAGCGGCGACGTCGCGCACACGGTAGGCCAGGCCCCACAGCGTGTCGCCCGCGCTCTGGCTGGCATCGGCGACCACCTCGAGCGTCACGCCGCCGATGCGAAAGAACAGCATGCGCGTGCCCCCCAGCTCGCGATCCAGCGCAAGCCGCACGCCCAGCTTGTTGCCGTAGAGCGCGACCGCAGCCTCCGGGTCGGCGCTGCGCACGACCACGTGATCGAGCGCATGCGGCCGATCCCCCGCCGCTGTCAGCCTCAGCTCCAGCGGCGGCCGCTCCACCGCGAACACCGACAGCCCGCGCGTCTCGCGCGGCGACAGCTCGACGGTCACGTAGCCGCGCTCGGCGCCATCGTCGCCGCGCGCCACACCGGCTTGCGGGGGCGTCGCTCGCAGCCCACGCGCCCGCAGCTCACGGCTGCAGGCGGCGGCGTCCTCGGTGGCGAAGGCGAGCGCCTGCAGGTGGTCGCCGCGGCTCGCGAGCAACTCGCGCAACGCCTCGGACTCGGCGGCCTCGGGCAGCGGCCCGACCAGCTCGATCAGCGAGTTGTCGAGCGCGAACAGCGCCGCGCGGGTACCGAGCTCCGGGTGGCCTCCGCGCCAGCTGGGCGCGCAACCGAAGAGGTTACTGTAGCTCGCGATCGCAGACTCGACGTCGCGCACCACGAGCGTCACGTGATCGAAACCGCTCAACATGCAGAGAACCTCGCATGCCCAGCGCCGCGAAGGAAACGGCTATTTGTAGCCGGCGTAGGCGAGCGCGGCGGGGATCTCGTCCTTCGGATACTTGGCGGCCTGCATGGCCTTGCTGACCTCGCCGGCCGGCAGCTGATTGAGCCGCATGCCCACCGCCACGTCCTGCGACGTGTACTTGTTCTTGCGCATGCTGTCGGCGATCTCGTGCGCGGGCGCGCCGAGCTTCTTGAGCGCGCGCACGACGTAGGCGCGATCGAAGCCGAGCTCGCGCAACATCGGCGTGATCTCTTTGCGCGGTGTGCCCGTCGCAGCCAGCGCCACCGCGATCTCGACCGGGTCGCACTTGGCGTCCTTGAGCGCGTTCGCCAGCTCCTCGCGCGCCGCGCCGCCCTTGCCGGGCTTGAAGCCCTTGGCGATGTCGCTGCACTCGTAGCCCGCCTTCTTCATCGCGGCCGCCAGCTTGGGCATGTCGAAGTGCTCGGACTTCAGATCCTCCACGACCATGGCCGGCGTGTAGCTCGCAGCCTTGAACACGGCGACCAACGCCTCGTCGCTGAAGCGCGCCTTGCGCATGCCCTCGACGATCTCCGGCCGCTTCATGCCTGCAGCCTTGAGCGCGGTCACGACCGCAGGTGGCTTTTGACCCGCCGAGATCATGCCCGACGCGACGTCGCCCGGCTTGTACTTGGCAGCGACCAGGCCCGACGTGACGTCCTGCGCGGACACGCCGTTCTCGAGCAGACCTTGCGCCACCTCCACCGGCGCGACGCCCTTGGCTGCGGCCGCGGTCGCGACTGCGCGCGGTGGGGCACCGGCTTCGTTCAGCGCGATCGCGGTGGCCTTCCAACCCAGGCCCGTGCTGCGCAGCGCGTCGACGGTGGCTTGCTCCGACAGCTTGGCGCCGAGCAGGCCCTTGGCGATCTCGGACATCGACAACTTCTGCCCCTGCAGGACCTGCACGACCTCCTCTGGCTTCATGCTGAGGCCCTTGAGCGCGGCACTCGCGCATACCCCCGTGTCCGCCCCCGCGGCTTTCAGGCCGCGCAGCACCGAAGGCGGGTCGTAGCCGATCCCCGCGAGGGCCGCCGCGATCTTGTCGAAGCTCTCGCCCTTGGCCTTGAGCTCGCTCGCCACGTCGCCCGGAAAGATCTTGGCGTCTTTCATGGCGGTGATGATCGCGCCGCGCTCGTAGTCGCAGGCCTTGAGCGCGCCGGCGATTTCAGTCGGCAATACGCCGGCACCCTTGAGCGCGACGACTGTCTGCGTCGCCGACCACCCCGCGGCCTTGAACGCCTGCGCGATGCTCGCAGCGTCCTGGCCTTGCTTGTGGAACGCCTGTGCGATCGCGCCGAGGTCGATCTTGTTGGCCGCAAGCGCGCGTGCGATCTCCGGAAGTTTGAAGCCGCCCTTGATCAGGCTAGCTATCAGGTCGGGAAGTGCAGGCTGGGTTGTGTCCTGCAGGACGCCGATGACCGCCATCGTGTCGAAACCCGCGCCCCGCAGCGGCTCGATCAACGACTCGGATCCGTTCAGGCCAAACGTCGAACTCAGCGCGCCGCCGATGTCTTTGTTCGGGTACCCAGCTGCCTTCAGCGCGTGCGCAACCAGTTGGGCGTTCGCGCCCTCCTGCTTGAGATCACCCGCGACCTTCGCCGCGGGCGTGTTGCGTTGTCGCAACTCGGTAGCCACCGTGTCCGCGCCGGTTTGATCGAGCGGCGGCGCTTCGCGTCGCACGGGTCCCATCGGCGCCGCAGGAGCCGCCCAGGGATTGGGGCGCGAGCCGCCGAAGGTTTGCCCGTGTACGCCCGCAGGAAGCAGCAGCACCACCAACGCCGAGGTGGCAACGATCGCACGAGAACGCATGGCGCGACTCCTTTGGCTGCAGTTTGTCGATCCGCGCGACTGCAGTCGAATCGAGAATAGCGCACACTGTACGCTGCCGCAGGCCGTCGAGAAACGCCGCCAACTCGGGGCGTTTTAGTGATCGGCTGCGGGAGGCGGCGCTTCGCCCGCGAACAGCTTTCGCAGACCTTCTTTGTCTTCGGCTTTTTCGCAAGCCGCCGACAGCTCGACGGTGCCGCTGCGCACGAGGCGTTCCAAGGCCATGTCCATCGTCTGCATGCCCTGACCCTTGCCGCCCTGCATCAAGCTGGTCAGCTGATACGTCTTGGACTCACGAATCATCGACGCCACGGCGTGTGAACCGAGCAGGATTTCGTGAGCCGCCACGCGACCCTGGCCATCTGCGGTCTTGAGTAACTGCTGCGCCACAATCCCTAGCAAAGACTCCGCCATCATGCCGCGGACTTGCGGTTGTTCATCGGCAGGAAACGCGTTCACGATGCGCTCGATGGTCGCGGGCGCGCTGTTCGTATGTACCGTCCCAAACACTAACACCCCATAACTCGCGAGCTGCAACGCCATCTTCATGGTCTCGTTGGTACGTAACTCGCCGATGAGGATCACGTCGGGGTTCTCGCGGCCGGCGGACCGGATCGCGACTGCGAAGCTCGAGGCGTGCGCGCCGACCTCGCGGTGCGTGACCTGGGCCAGCTGCGGTTCGTGCACGAACTCGACCGGGTCTTCGATGGTCAGGATGTGACACGCGCGGTTGCGGTTGATGTGATCGAGCATGGCCGCGAGCGTCGTGCTCTTGCCCGAGCCCGTCGGCCCCGTCACGAGGATCAGGCCGGCGCGCTTCTCGGACAGCTTGCGCACGACGTCCGGCGTCTTGAGGTCGGCCAGCGTGAGCACCTTGCTCGGGATGGTGCGGAAGACGGCAGCCAGGCCGGTCTTCTTGTAGAAGTAGTTGGCGCGAAAGCGCGCGCGAGTGCCGAGCTGATAGGCGAAGTCCAGATCCCACTCGTTCAAGATCTGCTTGCGTTGCTGTTCGTTGGTGATCTCGAGCAGCAACGCCTCGATCTCGCCAGTGCTCAGCGGATCGGCGGTGAGCGCCACCATCTCGCCCCGGATGCGGCCCATCGGTGGAGCGCCGACGCCCAGGTGTAGATCGCTGCCCTTGCGCTCCAGCAGGTGTTCGAAGAGTTGGTCGATCTGTGCCACGGACTATTTGCTCTCGTTGCCAAACAGCTTGCCCGCGCGCGACAGCACCGACTTGCCCATTTCCACGCCGCGCTTGGCGGCGGCCGCGGCGCGCTCCGCGTTGCTGTCCTCGCCCGGCGCTGCCGCTTCGGGCGGCGCCTGCACCGGCCGGCCGGCAACCAGCGCCTCGAGGTGCTGCGGAGCGTCCGCGTAGTCGCGCGCGATCTCGAGCGTGGTCCGGCCGCTGCGCACGAGCTCGGCCAGCGAATCGTCGAGGCGCACGATGCCCAGGCTCTTGCCGCGCTGCTGCAAGCTCGGGATCTGGTAGGTGCGGTTGTCGCGGATCAGGCTCCAGAGCGCGGTGCTGCCCGGCAGGATCTCGGCCGCCGCGCACAGCTGCTTGCGATCGGCGGTGGGCATCAAGCGCTGCGAGATGATCAACCGCAGACCGCCGGCCAGTGTCATGCGCACCTGCGGTTGATCGCCGGGCGGGAACAGATCGATCAGGCGCTCGATGGCCTTGGCCGCGCTGGGCGTGTTCATCGTGCTGATCACCAGGTGGCCCGTCTCGCTCGCGCTCAGCGCCATGCGCACCGTCTCGGTGTCGCGAAGCTCGCCCACGACGATCACGTCCGGGTCTTCGCGCAACGAGGCCTTGAGCGCGGCAGCGAAGGTCTTGGTGTGGCTGCCGACCTCGCGCTGCGAGATCACGGCCTTGGCAAATGGGTGGGTGTACTCGATCGGATCCTCGACCGTGATCACGTGGTGCGTGGTCTCGCGGTTGATGATGCCGACGATCGCCGCCATCGTGGTGGTCTTGCCGTGGCCGGTCGGACCCGTGACCACGATCAAGCCCTGGTGGTGATGCAGCGCCTTGCGGATCGCCAGCGGCATACCGAGCTCTTCCAGGGTCGGGATGGCGGCGCCGATCATGCGTGCGGTCAGCTTGAGGCCGGTGCGCTGCCGGCCCACGTTGACGCGGAAGCGGCCGTAGACCGGGTGATCCATGCCGAAGTCGCAGGAGCCCGCCTGCGCCAGCTCGTCGCGCTTGGCGTCGGGCACGCGCGTCGCGAGCATGGCCTCGACCTCTGCGGCTGGCAGCGGCGCACCGTGCGGCAAGAGCTCGCCGGCGATGCGGAACAGCACGGGACGCTCGGCGACGACCAACATGTCGCTCGCACGGCGCTCCAGGGCGGCGCGCAGCAAGTCGTCGAACTGATCGCCGTGGAACGGCGGCATGACCGGCCGGCTCAGCGCGCGTGCGCCCGGAGGGGCGCTCAGCTCCTGCAGCCCTTGGCGGCGATCGGCCGCGGCAGGAACGGCCTGGAAGTCCTGGCGGCTGGGCGGCCGCACCGCGGGCATGCTCTGGCTGCTGGCCGGGCGCGCCGAGACAGCAGCGAAGTTCGCGCTGCTCGACGGCCGTCCGCCTGGTGGCATCGGCGCCGCCGGCAAGCTCATGCCGTAGCCGCTGAGCAATTCTTCGGGAGGCGCTGGTGGCGGCAGGCTCACGCCGTCGCTGGGTGGCCGCGCGGGACGCCTGGGTACCGCGGTGCCCAGGGTCGCGGTCGGCGCCTCGATCGGGTCTGCCGCTGGTGGCTGCGGCGGCATTCCGGGCGGACGCGGGGGCCGCTGGCTCCGCCGCGCAGGTCGCACGGAAGGACGCTTGGGCGGCACCGAGTTGCGCTTGGCGCGCGGTGCGCGCGACGGACGCTTCGGAGGCTCGGGCGGCGCAGCGCCGGGGCGATCGCGCAGGCGCAGCATGGCCTTGATACCGCTCGCGTCGTAGATGGCCGAAACCACGATCACGCCCACCGCGGGGTGCTGGAATTCCCAGCTGCGCCCGTCCGCCAGGTGCGCGAGGTGATCGTGACCGCGCGCCGCGGACAGCACGGTGATGATGTCGTCCTCGCGCAGCGACTGTGCACTCAGTCGCCGGTAGGTCTCGTCGACCAGCGCGCAGGGCGGCCGGCCGGTGTGCAGCGCGATCTCCTTCACCTCGCTGCGCGTCAGAAATTGGAACAGCTGATCGGCGAGCACCGTCGATCAGTCTATCCTAGACGGGGCGCCGGAATCCGCAGCCGACGGCGGCAGGTGCTCAAGTGCGTAGTAGGCTCTGACCGAGGCGCCTACCCCGCCTGACTCGTGCGACGCCGGCGCCGCACGTAGACAAGCGAGACCAGTGCAGCCGTCAGCAGCAAGCCGGCGCGCCGCGAGCCGTGGCCGGCAGTCCGGCAACCACAGCCG